>NZ_CP082780.1:2077500-2770000 GCF_019915265.1 Bacillus aquiflavi | reverse complement strand
CTTGTAGGTGTATATGAGCTGCAAGCAGATGAGATTTTTGTTATCGGGCACCACGACTGTGGAATGAGTGGTTTAAAAGCCGACAGTATGATTGAGAAAATGAAACAAAGAGGAGTGAAAGAAGAAATCCTGGAAACATTAGCTTACTCAGGAATAGAATTTAAAGAATGGTTAAAAGGATTTGAAAATGTAAATGAGAGTGTGGCTCACAGTGTAGACGTAATAAAAAATCATCCGCTGCTTCCGCAAGATATTCCTGTCCATGGTTTAGTTATTGATCCGACAACAGGGAAGCTTGATCTTGTTATGAATGGTTATGAACAATTATAAGATTTTTTCTTTTGTTCTTTTTCTGGAACGGGGTCGATACCGCCTGGATGAAAAGGGTGACATTTCAAAATTCTTTTTATTGTGAGCCATCCTCCTTTTATCGGTCCAAATCTTTTAATTGCTTCAAGACCATAGTGGGAACACGTAGGGTAAAATCGACATGTTGGCGGTTTTAACGGTGATATAGCAGTTTGATAGAAGCGTATAAGGCCGATCATGAATTTTTTTTCCATCATACATCTCTCTTTTCTTTTCTGTGAAATAAATAAGTTTTTCAAGATAAACAATAACATATTATTTATGATTCGTCTAAACTAACGATAAGATGAAAAAAAGTTAATTTCGAGTTATGATAAGTAAAGGATAAAAAAAGGAGTGAATCATACTATGCCATCTGTAGAAAGTTTTGAATTAGATCATTGTGCAGTTAAAGCCCCATATGTGAGACATTGTGGCGTTCATAAAGTTGGTAGTGATGGTGTTGTTAACAAATTTGATATTCGTTTTTGCCAGCCTAATAAGCAGGCGATGAAGCCTGATGCTATTCATACTTTAGAGCATTTATTAGCATTTAATATTCGAAAGCATTCTGAGAAATATGATCATTTTGATATTATTGATATTTCGCCAATGGGTTGTCAAACGGGTTTTTATTTAGTTGTAAGTGGAGAACCGACAGTTGAGGAAATTATAGATTTATTACACGATACAATGGAAGAAGCTGTTGATATTAATGAAATTCCTGCTGCAAATGAAACACAATGCGGGCAAGCAAAGCTTCATGATTTAGAAGGTGCCAAGCGTTTAATGCGTTTTTGGTTTGAACAAGATAAAGAAAACTTAAAAGAAGTATTTAATTAAATATTAACGACTTGAGGTCGGGATAAAACCATTTTAATCAAAGATAAATCCGAACAATGAGATAGTTAGTGCTTATATCCCGCTCCGGAAATATACTTCGCTTTCCGCGGACAACGCCTCAACTTCCTCGGAAGCAAAAACCGCTTCCTGCGGGATTTTCAGCTGTTGCTTTTCCCGCAGGAGTCTACGTATATTTTCTCCGCTGAATGAGCATATCGTTCGTTTTTAGAGTTGATTGTTTTAGTTATGTCCCAGCCTCACTCTTTTAATTTACTTTTTCTTTATCACTGTAATAATTGGTTTGCGGATCGTCTTCTTTTATCGGGTCAACTGTATGTTTATATGAATAAGCTTTAGACGTTGCGAATAAAGTTAAAATTAACACGACGGCAACAATTAAAATTGAAAGTATCAAGATGATTTTCATTTTTTTCTCCCCCTTTGTCACCTATTTTAACATATATGGGAAGGGGAAAAATCTAAAAAAATATAGATAATAAGGTGAAATCATATGTCATTAAAAAGGGGAGAGCAGTTGTTTCCTTAGCAAGTTTCACTTTTGGCTGCAGAAAATAAAAAAGAGTGTTTTTAAACCCGGCTTGTGTGTAGAGATAAAATTTATTTCATTCGAGAGCCCAGGATTAGCGTTTAGCCCTTAGTTGTAAGGTAAATTTTCGCCCATGACAACAATAGTCATTTTCAGCTTTAAGATTTTTATTTTTATTCAAAACTGTTCTGCTTTCTCAACATTTAAACAAAAGTATGGATTAGCAATAACCAATTTGTCATTTTTCCTCTATACCGCCTGTTAGTGTAAATGCATTACACAAATATGATATGGCGATATGAATGACTTAATGAGAGATACTTCGCAATCTGGCCTTGTATGCAAACAGGCGCACTTCTTATTCGGTTCATTAGCCCGTTTGTTGAACACTCCCCTATTCTAAATACATCATTCGTCAAGCGGACATGCCAATATGCGACCTCAACAGCCCCACATTTGCCACTTCGTCCGAATCCTCGTCAATATGAATCAGATCGCCGTGCTCGGTATCTCCCGGTTGCAGTTCATAGGAATCTCTTTCAGGAGACAACCGTAGGAAAACAGCCGTTTATTAGCAAGCCGTGATTGCTCCTGAAAACGTTCAAACCGTCTGCCATATCTTTGGATACTTTAAAAAAGCGTTCTGTTTCGTAATCATTCATTTTCTGTTAAAAAAGAAATGTCCCCAGACTGATTGAAAATGCTTGACAGTCGAGGCGCGTCGCATCAGGCGGAAGCGAGTAGAACAATTGTTCATGAGCCTACTACGAAGTGCAAGCAAGGAAGAATGCGAACGTTTATCAACAGTATAGGCTAACTGAAAAAATCATTTAGCGTTATTACTTTGATTAGCTTATTTTTGAAACATAACTGCTTTTAAATATGTATTTTAATGTAAATTACGATGTTGAAAAGGGGATATTCTGTTTCGGCCGATTCCTTCCTTTGCAAACTTTCCCTTTAAACTTTCGATTAAATAAAGTCCCATCAAATCAAATAGTTCTTGATCATCCATTTCATTAATTAAATGCAATACGTCATCTCTATCTAATTCCTCAAGAACAGCAAATGCAAGTATGTCAATATCTTCATCATCTCCTGTCAGTTTGTTGCGGTATAGCTCATACAGTTCATCGATCAGTTTCATTTTTTTCACCTCCGTTTTATCCATTGTATTTATAAAAGTTAACGATTGTGTCTTTTCCTGAGCTTTAAATTAAATCCTTAAAAGAATGTTCTTCATACGATAAGGGAATTTTATTTTATATTATATTTATTCAATACCCTTTATTATGAATTATATTCCTGTTCGGTGTAAATAATTGCATAAAATAAAAACGAACATCTATATTTTTTAGTAGAAAGGAAACGATAAATAAAAAAAGCTGTTCTATTCGTTTAATGTTAGAAAAAGGAGCTGAGTAAAATTAACGAAGAAAAGAAAACATATTATATTGGATTGGCGAATGGGGAAATTTCTCGTAGTGCTACTTCATCCCCGTGGAATTTCAGAATAGAAGCAACAGACGATGAAATTACCCTCTTAAGAGAGCTATTTGATCAAAATTATTCAACTGAAATACAAAACTTTTTTCGAGCACACGTTCCATATATTCAATACCATTATGATCGAGAAAATGATGCATATGATAAGACGTTAAAAAAAGTGTATGGAATCATTTATGAACTTGGTGATGAAGAAGCAAGGCAATACATTGAAAGTTTAGGAATTCTTTCGGATGATGAACAACAGTAGGAACCATATGCAGCTTCAAACTTTGAGAAACGATTAAACGATCGGTTTATTCGCTTCGACTTCGACTGACAAGCGTTTTTAAGCAGTATGAGGGGAATTTTAGAAATGAAGAGGCCGCGTTTAAATGCGGCCTTTCATAAGCAGCTTACATTTCAGCTTCTACAGCGTTATCAAGAACTTCTTGAGGAACTTTAATTTCTTTTATTTCATTAAACTTAGAGTAATTACCTTCTAACTTTTGTTCGATCACTAAAGTTTGACCTTCTACAGCCATTTCCATTTCCATGTCAACGTTTAAAGCAGATGGATAAAATGTCTTTTTATCAACAAAAATTTCATAGTTAAGTTTATTAATTTTCATATCCTTAAGAAGTTGTTCATCTAGAGGAACGTCTTTCGGCATTGTTTCTTTAAGTACTTCTTGTAAGAATTCAGTAAATTTATCTCCAGAAGCATCTAAGAGTATAATATAGTTTTTGTCATCTTGTTTAAACTCTAGATCATCAGCAAACTCTTTAAGATTTGTAATTTCTTCTGCTGGGTTTGTTTGTTGATCAGTTAATTGAGAGATTTGATCAAACATTTCATTTGGAAATTTAGACCATTGTTGTTCTACTGGATCATGAACAAAAACACCGTCTTTTGTAAAATAAATTTCCATTTCTAGTTCGCCTTCTTCTTCAATAGAAGTCAGTTTCATATTTTGATGTACAGCGAGTGGCTCTACGATATAGTCCATATCAATATTAGATTTAAAGCTCATCGATTCATCTGCTACTTTCATATTTGAATCCATATCCATTTGGACTGCAAAGCTTTTTAAGCTTTCTGAAGCTTCGATTGATTTTTCCATTACTTCTTCAAGCGTTAACTCTTTAGTTTCCTCCTTTTTATCCCCTTCTTTTCCTTGCTTATCAACAGGTTCAGCTGTTTGATTACATGCTGCTAGGAAAAGAACGAACATAAATGTTGCAATAAGCGATAATGTTTTGCGCAATTTGTATACACTCCTTTTTTAAATTAGCTAAGGTAACTAACTAGATTAAAAATATGTAAGTGCTAGATTAATAACCTTTGCTGTATTTCAATATCATTTTACGTCTTTTATGACAAAGATGTTTCAAAAAAACAAATTTTGATATAAAAGACCTAGTTTTATTGTATTTTTTCATATACTAAATACTTATATTTCAAAAATATAATTGAAAAGATGATTAAAAAAATAACAAATTTTATTATATTTTTTAATCCATTATATAATGATACTTAACAATAAGGAGGTTTTTTTGATGGAAAGTTTTGTTGATGCTAATGGTGCAACCGTACAGTTAGCTTTTGAAAAAGATTCCTTTGCTAAACAAGCTGAGCATGTGTTTATTATTATTGCATATCAAGAATATTGGCTGCTAACTGATCATAAAAAAAGAGGATTAGAGTTTCCTGGTGGAAAGAAAGAGAAGGGAGAGACTCTGGAGGGGGCAGCAAGAAGAGAAGTGAAAGAAGAAACAGGAGCAAATATAAAAAATCTCGTTTTTTTAGGTGAGTATAAAGTGGATAATGGAGAAACCTCTTTTGTAAAGGCAATATATTATGCAGTAATTGAAGATTTAAACCGACAAACTCACTATTTTGAAACAAACGGACCTGTTTTCATACGTAAGGATGAACTATTAACGATTCGATTTGATGAGCGTTTTAGTTTTAATATGAAAGATGATGTTATTTCAAAAAGCATTGAGTATATAAAAAAATTGGACGTGTAACTAGTAAAACATTCATGAGGATAGTTCATAAGAGGATCAATCATGAAGCGCAAGCGAAGAGTCCACATCTAAGGGGCTAGTTAATACTTGAAGCCTTTTTTATTTTGAATAATTGAAAGCCCTTGTCAGCCGAGGCATTGAAGCGAAAAGAACAGTCGTTCATAAGTTGCAACAATGACTGTTTTTCAACAAACTGAGGGTTTACTTTTTGTAAACCCTCAGAGATTGAGGACAAAGTCAAGATGTAGAATCGATTTCCGCGAGATTTGAAAGCGCTTGTCAGTTGAAGCACATAGCATGAGGCGAAAGCAAATAGAACAAGTGTTCATGAGTCTGTTTGTCAACAGCCTGAAGTAAGCCCCAGCCTCTTACAGTTTATTTTTAATTAATTTTTTTTCAAGTACTTCAACAAGCTGGTACATAATTGTAGCAAAGACAGCAATAACAAGTAATGATAACAGAACAAGTGTGAAGTTAAATACTTGAAAGCCGTATATAATCATATAGCCTAGCCCTTTTGCAGAGACGAGAAATTCACCAACAATAACACCAACCCATGATAAACCTACATTTACTTTTAAAGTAGAAATGATTGTTGGAAAAGAAGCAGGAAGTATAGCTTCTTTAAAGCTTTGTGTGCGAGAAGCATTAAATGTTTGTAAAACTTTTAAATAATTCGGATCTACTTCACTAAATGAAGTGTAGACGACAATTGTTGTAATGATAACTGAAATAATTGCTCCCATTGCAATAATGGATGTTAAGCCAGGTCCGATTGCAACTATTAATATGGGACCTAGTGCGACTTTCGGCATTGCATTTAAGACGACTAAATAAGGATCAATTATTTTTGACAGCATTGGCGACCACCATAGGGCGGCTGCTAAAATTGTACCAAGTAATGTACCAAGTATAAATCCTAATACTGTTTCAAATAATGTAACACTCAAATGGGCAATTAATGAACCATCACTTATTTTTTCGATAAACAATGCCCATACTTTTGAAGGAGAGCTAAAAATAAGAGGATCAATCCAATGTTTTTGACTTGCAAGTTCCCAGCCGATAAAAAAGAATAAGAAGATGATCAGTTGATAAAATTTAATCCAACGTTTCTCTCGAATTAATGATCGTTTATATTGTTGATGAAGGAGTTCTACATTCGTTTTGTTGCTCAAGAATCTCCAACTCCTTCCAAATGATTTGAAATAGATGAGCGTATGCTTCTTCATTTCGTACTGTAAAAGGTGATAAGCTTTTCAAATGATTAGGAATTGTAAATATTTTATGCACTGTGCCAGGCTTTGGCGAAAGAAGAAAAATTCGATCACTCATTGCAATTGCTTCCCCAATATCATGAGTGACAAGAAGGGCCGTTTTTCCGAAAGATTTTAGTGTTGTAAAAACTAAATCTTCAAGTTTAAGCTTCGTTTGATAGTCTAAAGCGGAAAATGGTTCGTCAAGCATTAACAATTTAGGATTATTAGCTAATGTTCGCACTAGGGCAACACGTTGTCTCATTCCACCTGACAATTGGTTTGGAAACTGTGATTCGACATCTTGTAAATTCATTTTTTTTTATAAAGAGTAAGCATAGTTTTTTTTCGAATCATTCAGTTGATTTGTTAGCTTTAAACCTAGCAAAATATTTTCCTCAATTGTTTTCCAGGGAAATAAGTAATCTTGCTGAAGCATATATCCAATAGTATTTGTGGCTTCTTTTATCGATTTTCCTTCAAGCATAACTGTGCCTTCAGTTGGCGAGATAAGTCCCGCAATTATTGATAATAAAGTCGTTTTTCCACAACCACTAGGGCCGAGAAAGGAAACAAACTCTCCTTCCTCTACATGAAGGGAGACATCATAAAGGGCGGTTGTGGCTGTTGCTTTAGTAAAATACGTATGATGAATGTCTCGTAAAATTAAAAAACTCATGTAGCTGCCTCCTCATGACTACTAAACTTAAATGCTAATTATTCGTTCATCACTTTTTTGGCAAACTTATTGTCGACTAGTGTTTTATAATGAATTTTTTTTGGAAGTTCTCCAGACTCGGCCATTATATGTTGAAGATGATTCCAATTCTCTTCGCTTATTAATGGATTAGAGGCGAAAGAGCCTTGATTTTTTTAACGATCAACAACTATTTCAATAACTTCTAGCTCAGTATCTTCAAAATAAGAATGAATGGCTTTACTACTCTCTTTCGTGCTGCTTGATGCAACCCATTTTTGAGCATTATATATCGCTCTAGTGAATTTCTCGATTATTTCCTCATTTTCGTTAATATAGCTTTCTTTCGCCATAAAAGTTGTATAGGGAAGCTGCCCGGATTCATTACCGAAAGAAGCAACAATATAACCAACCCCTTCTTGTTCAAAAAGGCTTGCAGTTGGTTCAAATAGTTGAACAAAATCACCAGTACCGGAAGCAAAAGCACTAGAAATATTAGCGAAATCAACATTTTGAATTAACTTTAAATCAGATTGAGGATTTATGCCGTTTTTCTTTAAAACGAATTCTCCAACCATTTGGGGCATTCCCCCTTTACGTTGTCCGAGAAATGTTTTTCCTTTTAATTGCTCCCATGAAAAGTTATCGTTTTTTTCCCGTGAAACGAGAAATGTCCCGTCTGTTTGAGCTAAGCTTGCAAAATTAATAACAGGATCATTTGCTCCTTGTGCATATACATATATAGATGTTTCAGAACCTACTAACGCGATATCGGTTCCATCTGAGAGCAAAGCTGTCATTGTTTTATCTCCGCCCCATGTTGTCGTTAATTCAACCTCCAACCCTTCATCTTTAAAAAAAACTTTTTCAATTGCAACATATTGCGGAGCGTAGAAAATAGAGCGGGTCACTTCCGCAATTCGAAGTTTTGGCATCGTTTTCGTATTACAGGAGGACAACGGTATAATAAGAATGGTTAAAGCTATTAAGGTAAAGTTAATTTTTACCAGTTGCTTCACATTTTAACCTCCTTTTTTAAGTAATCGCTATGTTGGATAACTCGTTGATTGATTAGCTCGTTTCCCTTTTGATAAAGATGAAACAAAAAGGAGAGCATATCGTCAGAACGAACGGATGATCATAAAACAACTTGTTTAACATAGCGTTAATAAGGCCGATTCCTACTGTAGCTTTTACGCTTCAATGACTCAAGATAAATCTACGTTATCGTATGATATGAATAAAAATGTGTGAATGCCTATTGCTCATTTTTTATAATTAAAGGGAGTGTTATGAATGAGATTTAATGGAGAGGTGATTTCAAATCAGAGGTTTCCTTCACCACATCCGAATATTTTATTATCAATCATTACATATTATTCAAATGGACTAAAGGTAAAGGGGCTTCTTGCTGAACCAAAAGAAGAAGGAAAGTATGACGGCTTTTTATATTTACGAGGCGGTATTAAAAATGTTGGTAAAGTACGCCCTGGACGAATCATCCAGTTTGCATCAGAAGGTTTTATTGTATTTGCTCCATTTTATCGGGGAAATCAAGGCGGGGAAGGAAATGAGGATTTTGCTGGTGAAGATCGCTATGATGCATTTTCTGCATTTTCTTTTCTGAGTAATTATCAACGAGTGAATAAAGTACATGTCTTTGGTTTTTCCCGTGGTGGAGTGATGGCGTTATTAACAGCTATTCATTTCCCTGAGACAGCTTCAGTTGTAACGTGGGGGGGTGTAAGCGATATGTTTTTAACGTACTATGAACGAGCTGATTTACGTAAGATGATGAAAAGAGTAATTGGAGGAACCCCTAAAAAATATCCAGAACGATACAAATATCGCACTCCGTTATTTTTTCTGGAAAAAATAACTGCTCCTGTTTTAATTATTCATGGAGAAAAGGATTTGAATGTCTCTATAAAGCATGCTTATCTTTTGGAGCAACAATTACATATTTTAAATAAAGATGTCCAATCATGGTATTTTCCACAATTTAATCATTATTTTCCTCCTGTGGTGAATCGCATCGTTGTCAAAGACTTAACGTCATGGATGAAAAAGCAAGTGAAAAGATGATAAAATATCATTAAGCAAATCATAATCATAAAGGAGAGAAAATGATGGGGATGCCAATCGAGTTAAACACATTAATAGTGACTAAAGGAAGAGAAAAACGGGAAGAGGAGAATATATTTACCCTTGTAAAAAACGGATATAGACTATATCCAATCATCAACATTCCCATAGAAGTAAAAAAAACTCTAGAAAGCGATTCAAGTGGCAGTGCAGTTATTACGAAAGTGCAATGGGAAAATAATCAAACTATGTTAACTTATCAACTCATTTCATTAAAGTCTACAAATTGATTATTAATTTTGAGCAAAGCAGGAGAATAAAAGCTTGAACATTTACATAAACGGTCAAATTTAAAAATGGGTGAACTTTCATCATTTATTATTCTTTCTGAAATATATAGCTCGATAATTTAGCTTTTATTATTCTCCGTTTTTAGACTGTCGAGAAACGCTCTGATTCATTTGTTGCTTGCTTAGATCTATTCGCTTTCGCCTCGTGCAATTGGCCTTGGTTTTAGAACTGTTTTCAAACTCGCGGAAATTGATTCTAATATCGATTGTACTAATGCAAGCAAAGACAATAAAAATTGAAAAGTAATAATGTTGATAAATCAGCATTATTGGTTATAAACAGGGACATTCTAATAGGAAAGTCAACTTTTGGACGAAAAAAACGGCACTTAAACTGTGCCGTTTTTTTAAAAATAATGATTAAGCAATAGGTCCGCCTTTTTGCTCAATGTCATTTGAAACATTTGTGAATTTTTTTAAGTTCTCACGGAATTTAGCAGCGAGTTCTTTCGCTTTCTTTTCGTAAGCATCTTGGTCTGCCCACGTTTTATTTGGTTGAAGAACTTCATCAGGAACACCTGGAACATGCAACGGAATTTCTAAACCGAAAATTTCATCTTTAACGGTTTCAACGTTGGTTAATTCGCCTTCTAAAGCAGATTGAACCATTGCTCTTGTATAAGCAAGCTTC
The DNA here is from genome assembly GCF_019915265.1 of Bacillus aquiflavi. NCBI lineage: Bacteria > Bacillati > Bacillota > Bacilli > Caryophanales > Bacillaceae > Bacillus > Bacillus aquiflavi. The sequence goes on along the minus strand of NZ_CP082780.1, from coordinate 2,759,724 downwards.
ATTCGGTTTCCAACGCCATATTCTCCTCCTGTCCAGCCTGTATTTACTAAATAAACTTTTGCATTGTGTTCATCAATTTTCTCACCAAGCATTTCCGCATAACGAGTTGCAGGTAGCGGTAGGAACGGTGAACCGAAACAAGTTGAAAACGTTGCTTGAGGAGAAGTAATTCCACGTTCTGTACCAGCTAACTTACTTGTATATCCGCTTAGGAAATGATACATAGCCTGTTCTTTTGTTAATTTTGCAATTGGAGGTAAAACTCCAAAGGCATCAGCAGTTAGAAAAATAATTGTATTTGGATGTCCAGCAATACTAGGAACAACAATATTATCAATTGCTTCAATCGGATAAGCTGCACGAGTATTTTCCGTTAATGTGCTGTCGTCATAATCAGCAACACGTGTATCTTCATCAACAACAACATTTTCTAAAACAGAGCCGAATCGGATTGCATCAAATATTTGCGGTTCTTTTTCACGGGATAAATTAATACATTTTGCATAACAGCCGCCTTCAATATTAAATACTCCGTTAGAAGACCAGCCGTGCTCATCATCACCGATTAAGCGGCGATTTGGATCTGCGGATAATGTTGTTTTACCAGTACCAGAAAGTCCGAAAAATAAGGAAACATCACCTTCGCGGCCAACATTTGCAGAACAGTGCATTGGTAAAATGTTATTCTCAGGCAATAAATAATTCATAATTGAGAAAATAGATTTTTTAATTTCTCCGGCGTATTCAGTTCCCCCGATTAAAACAGTACGACGTTCAAATGAAATAATAATGAATGTTTCTGATTTTGTACCATCTACTGAAGGATCAGCTTTGAAATTTGGAGCTGAAATGACAGTAAATTCTGCTTTATGATCTTTTAATTCATCTTCATTTGGACGGATGAATAATTGATGGGCGAATAAATTGTTCCAAGCATATTCATTGATCACTTGAATTGGCAATTGATGTTTTTTATCAGCGCCAGCAAAGCCTTTAAATACGAAAACCTCATCTTTTTCTTTTAAATAATGAATCACTTTATGATAAAGGTTTGTGAAAACCTCTTCCGAAATAGGCTGATTGACGGAACCCCAATCAATTTTATCTTTTGTAGATGCTTCCTCTACGATATATTTATCTTTAGGGGAGCGTCCTGTATACTTTCCAGTTGTGGCTCGGACTGCACCAGTGGAAGTTAACAAACCTTCATTACGGTTTAACACTTTTTCAACTAGTTGTGGAACAGACAATTGAATGTGCACGTTTTTTCCCATTAACAATTCATTTAATTCGTTGGAAATACTTACAGAACTCATCTGATGATAACCTTCCTTTTTTTCCGATTTATTTTACTCGAAATTAGTATAACACATTTAAGTTAATAATCTATACTAAATAAAAAATTTCACTTCGTTGTTTTAAAATTGTAACATTTGCATTATTCATAACTGTAGTATAAGGCTTTGATTTCATTTGTAATTAAGACTGTAAAGTTAGTATATCCAAACATTATAAATAGAAAAGTGAAAAAGTAAAGAGAAGGATTATTTTGATGTAAAAACCTTTAAAAGGATAGTTGTAACAGTTGTTTGTTCAATAGATAAACTAATCATTAGTGAACTGCCCAATGATTGAAATGCCGTTTTAAGGATAAATTAATTGACGTATGGTAATAACATGAGCTATTATGAGTTGAACGGATACTCTCTTATCCCGAGATGGTGGAGGGACAGACCCTATGAAACCCAGCAACCTGCTTTTAAAAAGAAAATGGTTAATCAATCTTTTTTAAGCAAAGGTGCTAATCTGTTGCAAGGACATATCCTTGAACGATAAGAGTGAAAGGCGAATGAGTAAATGATTACCTTTCCTCAATGTGGAAAGGTTTTTTGTATTTAGAAGCTAATTTTTCATTCTAAAAGGTAATGTTTATTTCATACTACTTAGGGAAATGAGTTCCGTCTAAAAAGTAATAAAAGAAGATGCGGTAACGTATGAAAATTGCTTCTTCAATATCTTTCTCTAAATTTAATGAAATAAGGAGGAAAATTTAGATGTCAACTAAACGTCGTTTGTTTACATCCGAATCAGTAACGGATGGTCATCCAGACAAAATTTGTGATCAAATTTCAGATGCAATTTTAGATGCGATATTAGACAAAGATCCAAATGCACGCGTTGCTGCTGAAACATCGGTTACAACTGGATTAGTTCTTGTTACTGGTGAAATAACAACGTCTACTTATGTAGATATTCCAAAAATTGTACGGGAAACATTGGCTAATATTGGATATACGCGAGCGAAATATGGCTTTGATGCTGAAACGTGTGCTGTTTTAACTTCTATTGATGAACAATCTGCAGACATTGCAATAGGTGTCGATCAAGCAATTGAAGCGCGTGAAGGTAAAATGACTGACGAAGAAATTGAAGCAATTGGTGCTGGTGACCAAGGTTTAATGTTTGGATTTGCTTGTAATGAGACGGAGGAGCTTATGCCTCTTCCAATTTCATTAGCCCATAAGCTTTCTCGCCGTTTATCAGAAGCACGGAAAAAACAAATCATTCCCTACCTTCGTCCTGATGGAAAGACACAAGTGACGATTGAGTATGATGAAAATGATCATCCGGTTCGTGTTGATACCATTGTTATTTCGACCCAACACCATCCAGGTGTTAGTTTAGAAAAAATCAAGCAAGATTTGAAGAAATATGTAATTGAACCTGTAGTTTCTAAAGAATTAATTGACGAAAATACGAAATATTTTATTAATCCAACAGGTCGATTTGTTATCGGTGGACCACAAGGTGATGCTGGTCTAACAGGAAGAAAGATTATCGTCGATACGTACGGAGGGTACGCACGTCATGGAGGCGGTGCATTCTCAGGTAAGGATCCTACAAAGGTTGATCGTTCAGCAGCATACGCGGCTCGTTACGTGGCGAAAAATATTGTCGCATCTGGCTTAGCGGACAAAGTAGAGGTACAGCTCGCCTATGCAATCGGAGTTGCACAGCCTGTTTCCATTTCTATTGATACATTTGGTACTGGTAAAGTTTCTGAAGATATCCTTGTAGAAGTTGTTCGGCAAAACTTTGATTTGCGTCCTGCTGGAATTATTAAAATGCTTCGTTTACGTCGTCCGATATATAAACAAACAGCTGCATTTGGACATTTTGGACGGACAGATATTGAACTTCCATGGGAACTTACGGATAAAGCGGATGATTTACGTAATCAAGCTTTAAATCGTTAAATATTAATCCATTTTTTCGAGAAAAACTCGGAGCGTGTCGATCAAGAAGCGGGAACAATAAGCGAATAGATCCGTTGTTCACGAAGGGCTTATAACGGAGTGAAACAATGTCGAATGCGAGCGTTTGTCAACAATCTGAATGGGGTTACATCTAACATGTAACTCCATTTTTTCCTTTTATATTGCTAGATTTAGCTCTTTTCGATTTTATCAGCAATAATTATGTAACCGTTAAGCTATAATCTTATAATGGTTTTTCTATGATATGAGTACATCTTTATGATATTATTAACGATATGTGATGTTTTCTTTTATTTAAGAACTAATATGCTTTTTTCACTTTATAATCTTCGTTACATAAAATTCATCATTCTTTTCTTTTTTTGATTGGTCATTCTCAGTATAATGGTATTATTATGACTTTTCACCGTTGTAATTGACGGATAATTTTTATAAAATAATAACGTGAATGTTAAATATGGAGAAGGTGCGGACGAATGTGTGGTTTTATTGGTTGTGTGCATGATAAAGCACAAAAAGTTTTAGAAGAAAATGAAAAACAGTTTAAAATAATGAACGACTTGATCACTCATCGCGGTCCCGATGACGCAGGATATTACTTTGACGACTATGTTCAATTTGGATTTCGTCGTTTAAGTATTATCGATATTAAGAGCGGCCACCAACCATTATCGTATGAAAACGAACGATATTGGATTATTTTTAATGGTGAAATTTACAATTATGTAGAATTACGTGAAGAACTATTAAAAAACAACAAAGTTACATTTACAACAAACTCTGATACAGAAGTGATCGTTGCTTTATATAGTAAACTAAAAGAAAAAGTGGTTGAGAAGCTTCGAGGGATGTTTGCCTTTGTTATTTGGGATAAGAAAGAGCAGACATTATTTGGAGCACGTGATCATTTTGGAATAAAACCGTTTTTCTACATGGAAGATGAAAAGCGAACTTTTTTTGCCTCAGAAAAGAAAAGTATTTTACACGCGTTAGAAAATGATGTTATAATTTATGAATCACTTCAGCATTATTTAACGTTTCAGTTTGTTCCAGAGCCAAATACGATGTCAGAAGGAATTTGTAAGCTGGAACCAGGTCATTACTTTACAAAAAAGATAGGTTCAAAAATGGAAATCAAACAGTACTGGAAAGCAACATTTAATCCTGTCGTAAAATCAGAAGAAAATTATGTTAAGGAAATTCGTGATATTTTATTTGATTCTGTTGAGAAACATATGCGTAGTGATGTTCCTTTAGGATCGTTTTTATCAGGTGGGATCGATTCCTCAATCATTGCTTCAATTGCCAGTAAATTCAACCCGAAAATTAAAACATTTTCTGTCGGTTTTGAACGAAATGGATTTAGTGAAATTGATGTAGCAAAGGAAACAGCTGAAAAAATCGGTGTGGAAAATATTAATTATGTTATTACTCCTGAAGAGTATATGAATGAACTGCCGAAAATTATGTGGCATATGGACGATCCTTTAGCTGATCCTGCTTGTGTGCCGCTTTATTTTGTTGCTCGTGAAGCGAGAAAGCATGTTTCGGTTGTTTTATCAGGAGAAGGTGCTGATGAGTTGTTTGGCGGGTATAATATTTATCGTGAACCACGCTCGCTAGCCATGTTCGATAAAATTCCAAATATATTTAAAGCGCTGTTAAGAAAAATAGCACGAATGATGCCTGAAGGAATGAAGGGGAAAAGCTTTATTGAGCGCGGATGCACTCCTCTTGAGGAGCGTTATATAGGGAATGCAAAAATGTTTACAGAGGATGAAAAGCGCGAGCTTCTTCTTGTACATAAAGAAGCTATTCAATACCACTCAATTACAAAGCCATTTTACGAAGAATGTCAAAACTATGCTCCTGTGGAAAAGATGCAATATATAGATATTCATACGTGGATGCGCGGTGACATTTTGCTGAAGGCAGATAAAACGACGATGGCACATTCTCTCGAATTAAGAGTTCCATTTTTAGATAAAAATGTTTTTGAAATCGCATCTAAACTACCGACTAACTTAAAAATTGCAAAAGGAACAACAAAATATATTTTGCGAAAAGCAGCGGAAGGAATTGTACCAGATCATGTTTTAAATCGTAAAAAACTCGGTTTTCCAGTTCCAATTCGTCACTGGTTAAAAGAGGAAATGAACGAATGGGCGAAAACGTTAATTTACGAAAGCAAAACAGATCATTTGATTAATAAATCCTATTTATTGCAACTATTAGATGACCATTGTCGTGGAAAAGGGGATTACAGTCGAAAAATTTGGACTGTTCTTATGTTCATGATTTGGCATAGTATCTATATTGAGGAGAAATACAATTTTGCTGAAGTCTCTAGCAAGGAAAAGTCAGTTCAACCAATGAATTAATCCCGAATTCTTTAATTGGGGTACTCCAATACCCCTAAAATAAAGCAGGTGGAGAAAAACAAAACAGTGTTTTTTTCCACCTGCTTTTATATGTTGATTCTGACTAGCTTGTCTAGTAACTTTCAAGAGATTGTGGGGGATAAGAAACATCCCTCACATTTTATGGAAAATAAAGTAATTTATTTTGTTTGTAATGATTTATAATACAAGCCTTTTTCTACATACTCTCTTGAAATACGCTTCATATCTTGAATATCTTCTTCTGTTAACTCACGAATAACTTTTGCAGGTCGGCCAAAAGCTAAAGTATTAGGAGGGATCACTTTTCCTTGAGGAACGAGACTGCCAGCACCGATAAATGCACCTTCACCAATTTCGGCATTATCAAGAATAATTGATCCCATTCCGATTAAAGCTTTCTTGCGGATTTTACAACTATGTAAAATAACTTGATGGCCAATTGTTACCTCATCTTCAATAATAAGTGGATTATTTGGACTTTGGTGCAATATTGAATGATCTTGAATGTTAACTTTTTCCCCAATATATGTTGGGGCAACGTCACCACGGATAACGGTATTAAACCAAACACTTGAATGAGCACCAATTTCAACATCACCTGTAATTGTTACATAGTCTGCTATAAATGCTGTTTCAGATATTTTCGGACTTTTGTCTTTATACGGATAAATCATCGTAACTCTCCTTTTTGTTGAAAAATTTACTATTTAAATTGTAACGAAAATTCAATCATTTTTGTCAAAAAACGAAATAAAATTGTATTGCTTATCATTTAACCTCAAGGAATGCTATCATTAATATGTAGATGTTAGTATACAGAAAGCTATATTACATTAATCCTCACCTTAAAAAGGAAGAAAACTTTTTTGCGAAAATGATCCAGCTTTCATGTTATCATACGTTATTTTCCTAAACAAGGAGTATTTGCTCGGTTACAGAAGGTAAAACAAAACTTCAAATTAGATTTAATTTCGATTAAATATATTATAAATGGTGGTGTTATGATGTCGATTCCTTCAGACCCTTTTTCGCTTATGGTAAAGGTTTATAAGGATATTCTTCCGACTGTACATCGTGAATTAAATTATTGGAAAAAAACGAGCTAAGGGAAATTCCAAATACCGAACTTCGCAATCAAGCACTTGCGAGTATAAAACACAAAACATTTCATTGTGAGGGCGGTTCTATTTTGGCATTAATGGCTAAAGGACGAAATAAAGAGGCAATTCGATTTATTGTTGCTTATCAAACGATTAGTGATTATTTGGACAACTTATGTGATCGCAGTACTTCACAAGATGCCAAAGATTTTACTGCCCTTCATGAATCAATGGAGGATGCAATCTCATTAGAGAGAGAATTAAATAAAAACTACTATCGCTATAGACAAGATCAAGATGATGGCGGTTATTTAGCTGAGCTTTCGGCCACATGCCGGGATGTTTTAAAAAATATTGTTCATTATGATAAAATAAAAGAATATTTAGAGGAGCTTTGCAGTTATTATTGCAGCTTGCAAATTCATAAACATGTAATTGAAGAAGAAAGGGTTCCACGCTTGAAAAACTGGTTTGCCGATCATCAAAAATCTATTCCTGATATGGAATGGTATGAATTTTCTGCTTGTTCAGGCTCAACATTAGGCATTTATTGTTTAGTTTCATATGCGATGCAAAGCGACTTCCGAAGTGAACAAGCGCTAAGAATTCGAAACGGTTATTTTCCATATATACAAGGATTGCACATTTTACTTGATTATTTTATTGATCAAGAAGAAGATTTAGCTGGCGGCGATTTAAATTTTTGTTTTTATTATGAAGATGAGACTCATTTGTTTAAGAGATTAAAACACTTTATAAGAGAGGCAGATAAACATACGAACGGTCTCCCGCATAAGCGTTTTCACCAGCTGATTAATAGAGGATTACTGGGTATTTATTTTTCAGATGATAAGGTAAAAAAGCAGAAGCATGTGCAAAAAGTAGCAAAGGAAATGATGAAATTCGGCGGGTTTATTAGCTACTTTTTTTATTTAAATGGAAGGGTATATCGGAAGTTTCAGAAAAGAACTTTAGTGAAAAGAGCAGAATAAAAATAGTTGTTTTTTTCCTAACAAGAGGTGTATAAAAAATGAAATTAGCACTAAGTGTATTAGATCAATCACCAGTTTCAGAAGGGATGACTCAAGAGGAAGGATTAAAAAATACTGTAAAACTGGCTCAGCATGTTGAAAAGCTAGGATATCGAAGATTTTGGGTTTCTGAACACCATGACACGATGAGTTTAGCAGGATCTTCTCCAGAAGTATTAGTTGCTCATTTAGCTGCAAAAACAACTAAAATTCGTGTTGGTTCTGGTGGAGTTATGCTTCCTCATTACAGTTCGTATAAAGTTGCAGAAAATTTTAAAGTGCTCGCAGCACTTAATCCAAACAGAATTGATTTAGGAATTGGCCGCGCCCCAGGCGGAATGCCGAGAGCGACTATGGCTCTTCATGACGGAAGACCGCGAGATGTGAATCGGTATCCGCAACAAGTTGATGATTTGTTAGATTATCTACATCATATAGAACGAGAAAATCATCCTTTTCCGGGATTAAAAGCAACAACACCATCATAAAAGAAGTGTTCCACAAGTTTGGATGCTTGGTTCAAGTCCTTCAAGTGCATTACTTGCTGCTGAAAAAGGGTTACCTTATACATTTGCACAGTTTATTAATGGTGAAGGGGGAGTTGAATATACAAAAAAATATCGTAAATATTTCCAACCATCACCTTATTTAACTGAACCAAAAAATATTGTCGCAATTTTTGTCATTTGTGGGGAAACGAAAGAAGATGCTGAGCGGATAGCATCAAGCTTAGACTTATCATTACTTATGATTGAACAAGGAATGAAATCATTGGGAACTCCTAGTCCAGAAAAAGCAGCAGCTTATTCTTATAGCCCGTTTGAACTTGCAAGGGTGAAGGAAAATCGTAAAAGAATGATCGTTGGGGATCCTAAAATGGTAAAAGAACAAATAGTAGCTTTAAGTGAAGCATATGAAACGGATGAAGTAATCATTGTCTCAATTATGTATGATTTCCATGATAAATTAAAATCTTTTGAATTAATCGCTAATGAATTTCAGCTTTGAGCCCATTTATGAAAGATTGAATGTACCGTAGTACGAAGTGAAAAAAATTAAAATGGAAAGTATGCGAGCGTTTGTATGTATTGTATTTAAAACTAACAATCAGTGATTTTTCCACTGATTGTTAGTTTTTGTTTATTTTTTTTCAATCGCAATAATAAACGGAGGGTTGTTCACTTGGTTAATAAATTGATATTGCAGTACGTGAGCAATTGACTGATCAAGATTTTTTACATATTGAAGAACGGCTTCTCGTTCTAGCGCACCTTCTTCGTGTCCATGGTAAATAACTAACACGATCACTCCTTCAGATGCCATTAGTTGTAATAATTGCTCTATTGCTTTAATAGTTGTTTTCGGTTTTGTAACAATCTCCTTGTTACCTCCAGGTAAATACCCTAAATTAAACATCGCTCCAGAAATTTTTCCTGTATAATCAGGTGAAATGACTTCGCTTATATGTTCATGACCTATATGGTGTAATGAAGCCCTTCTTAATACACCGTTTTCTGCTAATCTCTTTTCCGTTATTTTGACTGCTTTTTCTTGAATATCAAAGCCAAATACTTTTCCGTTCGAGCCAACAAGATTTGCTAAAAATAACGTATCGTGTCCATTTCCTAATGTTCCATCTACAACGACATCACCTTTTTGCACTGCTTTTTCCATTAATGATCGAGCGAATTGTAAAATTTTTTCTAATTTCATATTGTTTCCTCTCGACAACCATGTTCAAAGAATTTTCCTTGCCAACTATTTCGGCGTTTTAATTCTGCATCTATTGCATTTAACACTTCCCACTTATTAACACTCCACATCGGTCCAATCATTAAATCGATTGGTCCATCGCCAGTAATTCGGTGAATAACCATATCAGGTGGTAAAATTTCAAGTTGATTGCATACTAAATGAATATATTCTTCAAATGTTAAAAATGTAAGCATTCCTTTTTCGTATTGTTTTTCCATTGGAGTTCCTTTTAAAAGGTGTAATAAATGAATTTTGATTCCTTGTACGTCGAGATTTGCAACTTCTCTTGCTGTTTCCATCATCATATCTTTTGTTTCAAGAGGAAGCCCGTTAATAATATGGGCACAAATACGAATTCCGTGTTTACGGAGTTTATTTACACCCTCAAGGTAGCATTCATAATCATGTGCTCGATTAATAAGTTGGGCTGTTCTTTCGTGTACGGTTTGTAAACCCAGCTCGACCCACAAATATGTGCGTTTATTAAGCTCTGCTAAATATTCTACTACATCATCAGGTAAGCAGTCTGGTCTCGTTGCAATCGAGAGTCCAACAACACCTTCTTGCTTCAACACCGTTTCGTAGCTTTCACGCAAAACATCAAGAGGTGCATGAGTATTCGTAAATGCTTGGAAATAGGCCATATATTTTCCGTCTTTCCACTTTCGGTGCATTTTTTCTTTAATCTCTTTAAATTGTGTTTCTAGGCTGTCAGCACGGTTACCTGCAAAATCTCCAGATCCTGCTGCACTGCAAAAAGTACAGCCTCCAAAAGCGACAGTACCATCACGATTTGGGCAGTCAAAACCTGCATCCAAAGCGATTTTAAAAACTTTATGACCAAATACTTTTCGTAAATGATAATTCCAAGTATAGTAACGTTTATTATCACTTGCATAAGGGAAAGGATTTTGAGTCACTTAACATATCTCCTTTTACAGGGGTGTACAATTTCGTTTCATATCCCTCTGTCTGTATCATCATTCTGTCCCATTTGAATTTTAACATGAAGATAACAGCTAATCCAATTGTATTGTTTTTCCCTTAATTAGAAAAAAATCTGTTCTAAATAAAGGTGTAGAATGTCAAGAGATGAATACAATAAAAAATGAAGCGATATGCTTCATTTTTTGTATATACGAGGGGGGTAAAAAATGGCTACTCGTCAATCGATAGAACAATTTATTCAACAATGCGAAGATTCACTTCGATCTGCTCAAGAGCAAATGAACGAGGGCAGCAAACAAGAGTTTTATCATGACGAAGAATTTACAAATGCGATGCAAAATCTTGAAGAAACTTATAATGACTTATTAAAGCTCTATCATAGTGCGAATGCACAGCAAAGAGAACAACTGCATCGGATGAGACTCCAAATTCAGCAAATGCAAACGAATATGATTTTGGTTCACTATTAGTTTAGTTGAACTTTTTGCGGGATCAGTAAAGAAAAATAGGTCACATTGATTAAAAATCCGTATTACTTTAAAGGTGATACGGATTTTTTAATGACTATTTTTCATGATTGACAAACTGTTTAAATCGAATGGTAGAATATAGCATAGAAAATGAATGTTGAACGAGGGTGAGGATATGAATACATTGAAGGATATCCCAATTGCAATGTTAGAAACAATTCTAGAAGAAGCTATTGAATGGCTTGTAGTTGTAGATAAGGCCGGTAATATCATTTATATAAATCGGAACTATTGTCATTTTCTCGGTGTTAATAGAGAAGAAGTCATTGGGAAACATGTATCGAATGTGATTGAAAATTCACGTATGCATATTGTTGTAAAATCAGGAAAAGAAGAGATTGCTGATCTTCAATATATAAAAGGAAATTATATGATTGCAAATCGCATTCCAATTCGTTCTAACGGAGAAGTAATCGGTGCATTTGGGACTGTTTTTTTTAGAGATGCACAAGAATGGATGAAAATGAATAGCCATGTTAGAAGTTTATTTTTAAAAATGCAAAGCTACATTCAAGATATTGATAGTGGAGTAAAATATGGATTATCTGACATATTAGCCGTGTCAAAATCGATGAATGATTTAAAAGAAAAAGTAAAAATGATTGCACCTAGTGATATATCTATTTTAATTTGTGGAGAAAGCGGTACAGGCAAAGAATTATTTGCCCATAGCATTCATCAACTGAGCGGGCGCAGTCATCAACCGTTTGTAAAGGTTAATTGTGCCGCAATTCCAGAACATCTTCTTGAATCGGAGTTATTTGGTTATGAAGAGGGAGCCTTTACTGGAGCAAAAAGGGGCGGAAAAAAAGGGAAATTCCAATTGGCTGATGGGGGGACGTTATTTTTAGATGAAATTGGTGACATGCCTCTAAATATGCAAATGAAGCTTTTACGTGCATTACAGGAAAAGGAAGTTGAACCAATCGGCTCAACAAAACCAATTTCAGTAGATGTTCGGATCATAGCCGCTACAAATAGACCGTTAGAAAAAATGATGAAAGAAAAACGATTTCGAGAAGATCTATATTATCGAATTAGTGTTGTCCCATTTAATATTCCCCCTCTAAGAGACAGAATGGAGGATTTGTCGGTCCTTTGTGATTATTTTATTAAAAAAATATGTAAAAAGGCAGGGAAGCGAATAAGCGGAATTGCTAAAGAAGTGATGAATTTATTTAGTCGTTATCAATGGCCTGGAAATGTAAGAGAATTAGAAAACGTGATCGGTGCATCTATCCATTTATCAAACGGTGATATGATTACGATGGACTCTTTACCCGAACATATGAGAGAACCATCTCAATTTCCGTTAGGTGAAAAAAAACTGAAAGAAATTTTGGAGGAAACGGAAAAAAGCTTGCTTATGCAAAGTTTAAAAAAATATCAAAATGACAAGCGAGAGGCTGCAAAGGCACTTGGGATTAGTAAATCAACCATGTACGAAAAATTGAAAAAATATGAGCTAAGTTAAAGAAGTGTCCGAAAATCCGGAATGAATTCCGAATTTCCGGACACTTTTCATTCTCGTAAAATGCTTGACACTTTTAGGCGGGAATAAAGCAGTCTACTTAGAAAAGCTCTTTCATTAGTAAATAAAAATAAATAATTATTCCGGAAGTTCGGAATGAAATTATGAAATATTCTTGAAATTCGTACGTTTATAAGCGATATCAATTTGGCATGAAAGTTGCTTTATTTAAAGGTGCACTAAAAACGAAAGGAGTCTGTATTATTTTAGAACCGCGAACAAAGGTTGAAATTTTTAAGGGGGGAGAAAAAATGCTCAGCATGATCGGTTTAATTGGGGGACTAGCGTTACTCATTATATTGACAATGAGGGGAATGAACTTATTAATTGTAGGTCCCATTTCAGCACTATTTGTTGCATTATTGAGTGGAATGCCATTGTTCCCGCAACTCGTTTCTGAAGGAGAAGCAAACTTTGTTGGAAATTATATGTCTGGTTTTTCGGGCTTTGTAACGTCCTGGTACTTAATGTTTTTACTTGGAGCGATTTTTGGAAAGGTAATGGAGGATAGCGGAGCTGCGGATAGTGTTTCAAAATTTGTTGTCGAGAAGCTAGGGATGAAATACGCTGTTCTTGCTATTGTAGCTGCTTGTGCTGTTTTAACATACGGCGGTGTAAGCTTGTTCGTTGTTGCTTTTTCTGTTTATCCGATGGCAATCAGTTTGTTCAAAGAGGCCAACTTACCTCGACGCTTTATTCCTGCAGCACTTGCATTCGGTTCAGTCACTTTTACGATGACTTCGGCAGGTTCACCTGAAATTCAAAATTGGATTCCAATCGAATATTTGGATACTACACCTTACGCCGGGTGGGAAGTAAGTTTAATTGTTGCAATATTCATGGCCATTTTCGGTTACTGGTGGCTCAAACGAATGATTATGAAAGCGGTATCAAACGGTGAGACTTTTATCAGACAAGAATCAGATCCAGTGGTAGGGAATCAACCACTTCCAAATCCTTTTATGGGGATGATCCCTTTAATTGTTGTACTCATCATTTCCTTTATTTTCCATAATTCTTTAAAACAATCTGCTCTTATTATCGCTCTTTTATGCGGAGTAGTGGCAACGTATTTATTAAATAGACGTTACTTTAGACATTTTTGGAATGCTGTTTCTGAGGGGACACTTGGTGCTTTAATTGCTATTGGTAATACTGCGGCAGTTGTAGGATTTGGAGGGGTTGCAAAAGCAGCGCCAGCTTTTGAAGCTGCTGTTCATTACATGACAAGTATACCTGGAAGTCCGCTCATTGGCGGAGCGCTAGCAGTTAGTGTAATTGCTGGTATGACTGGTTCGGCATCAGGCGGACAGGTGATCGCCTTACCGGTTCTTGCTCCTCATTATCTTGATATGGGTGTAAATCCAGAAGCACTTCATCGGGTTGCAGCGATTTCGTCAGGTGCACTTGATTCATTGCCGCATAACGGATATGTTGTAACAACTATTAGAGCCATTTGTGGTGAGAGTCATCAAGCTGCTTACAATCCTATGGCTGCGGTATCAGTAATTGTGCCACTAATCGGTGTAGCATTAGCAATTTTATTATTTTCATTTGGACTAGGAATTTAACAGTACTAATTGAAAGGAGCTTACGGATGATTCAAAATAAAGTTGTTTTTATTACAGGAGCTGCTTCAGGGATCGGTTATAAACTTAGCAAAAAATTTGCTGAAAATGGAGCAAAAGTTGTCTTAACAGATATCCAAGAGGACGCTGTAAAAAAATGTGCAGAAAGGCTTCGTCAAGACGGTTTTGAAGCGGCTGGAATAAAGTGTGACGTAACATCTGAAGCAGATATTCAGCAAGCAATCAAAAAAAGTATCGCCCATTATGGCAGTTTGGACATATTAATAAATAATGCAGGGGTACAGCATGTTTCAATGATTGAACAGTTTCCTACTGAAAAATTTGAGCTTTTAATTAAAATAATGTTAACTGCTCCTTTTATGTTTATAAAGAATGTGGTGCCAATTATGAAAAAAAAACGGTTTGGCAGAATCATAAATATGGCATCAATTAATGGATTAATTGGTTTTGCAGGAAAAGCTGCGTACAATAGTGCGAAGCACGGAGTAATCGGATTAACTAAAGTAGCCGCATTAGAAACCGCTTCTTATGGAATTACTGTGAATGCTATTTGCCCTGGTTATGTAGATACGCCACTTGTGAAAAATCAACTGGCCGATCTAGCTAAAACGAGAAATCTTCCAATTGAAAAAGTACTTGAAGAAGTTATTTTTCCATTTGTACCTCAAAAACGATTGCTTTCTGTTGATGAAATTGCTGATGTAGCGATTTTTTTAGCAGGTGAGTCTGCAAGGGGAATGACAGGTCAGGCAGTTGTCATCGATGGAGGATATACAGCACAGTAGCGATGCTATCGATACGAATAAGATATTAATATTGAATAAAATATAGGGAAACTACTCATTATTAAAGTTTCCCTCTTCATTTAAGAGCTGATAAACGATGGAATTTTAGTTAATCTCGAATGATTCCATAACTTGATCCTACTATAACTTCTTTCCCATTTTGATTACGATATACTGACTTCATTTCTACTTTTTTGAAGCCTTCCATTTGTACAACATTTGTAATGGTTATTTCGCATGTTACAGTATCCCCAGTAAAACCGGTCGAATAAATTCACTGACCATCTCTCTTGCGGTGTAATTTAAACGCCCGCCAATTTTCGTTCCTACACTAGCAGTTAATAACCCTTGAACCATTAAACGACCTTTTTCATCATGCTCAATATGATGTCTTCCTTGGTCGTCTGAAAGACGTCCAAAATACAAAACATCTTCTTTAGTAAAAGTTCTTTCCCAAGTATAAACGTCACCAATTTTTATTATAAAAACACATAATTTTCGTAATATTCAGTATATTAATTTTAACATAAAAGTCAATGAATAACCATTCATTCCCCTTTAATCAATCATTAAAATAGAAAATATATGATAAGGCTCTTTAAACAATCATTGAACTAACGAGGGAAAAAGGTGTGATGATTTAAATTGAACAATGGTCAATTAATTGAAGGAGATTTTCATATCGAGGAGGTTAAAAAAATACGAATGATTTTTATAAAAAAAAATAGTTAAATGAAGACTAGTTCAAAAAGGCTTTGCTATTTATTTTTAGTTTTAGTATAATCATTATCAATAAAGGTTAGTTGGGAATCGTGATTCTGACACGATATGCTTCAATACTCCAATAAATAGGAATTTACAATTTTTTGTAGTTATATAACTGATTACGAAGATAAGGAATAGTAGTGGACAATTACTCGTATTAGAGAGTTGGCGGCTGGTGTAAGTCAACCGAGTAAACCATGAACTCGCCTTTGAGTTGCATGCTTGAACGAAAATTACAAGTAAAGCTGCCGTTTTCCGCGTTAAGGATGAATGAAGTGAGTGTCTTATACACTAATGTGGGTGGTACCGCGGGAGTAAAAGTAAAATCCTCTCGTCCCAAATTTGGGATGAAGGGGATTTTTTTTTTTTCATCTATATAAAGTGTAAAAGCGTTAAGTTGCATATCGTAAAATGGTAATTTGACTGGATTAACAAGGTGAAGGAGGATTTTTTAAATGAGTTTTAATCATAAAGAAATTGAGGAAAAATGGCAAAAATATTGGGAGAAAAATAAAACATTTAAAACGATTGAAGAAGAAGGAAAGCGAAAGTTCTACGCACTTGATATGTTCCCATATCCTTCAGGAGTAGGTCTTCACGTCGGACACCCAGAAGGATATACTGCAACAGATATAATATCAAGAATGAAACGTATGCAAGGATTTAACGTCCTCCACCCAATGGGGTGGGATGCGTTTGGTCTTCCCGCTGAGCAATATGCGTTAGATACTGGTAACGATCCAGCACAATTTACTGAAAAAAATATTCAAACATTCCGTCGTCAAATTAAATCTTTAGGCTTTTCCTATGACTGGGATCGAGAAATTAATACAACTGATCCGCAATACTACAAGTGGACACAATGGATTTTTAAAAAGATGTTTGAAAAGGGGTTAGCTTACATTGATGAGGTTCCTGTTAATTGGTGCCCAGCTTTAGGTACGGTGTTAGCAAATGAGGAAGTCATTGATGGTAAAAGTGAACGCGGTGACCATCCAGTTGAACGCCGTCCGATGAAGCAGTGGATGTTAAAAATTACTGAATATGCCGATCGTCTCCTCGATGATCTAGAAGAATTGGATTGGCCAGAGAGCATTAAAGAAATGCAACGTAATTGGATTGGCCGCTCAGAAGGAGCAGAAATCACATTTAGTATTGACGGATTTACTGAAACGTTTACTGTTTTTACAACTCGTCCAGATACTCTTTTTGGATCAACATATGCTGTACTTGCACCAGAACATCCTTATGTCGAAAAAATAACAACTGATAGTCAGCGTGAAGCTGTAACTGCTTATTTGGAAAAAAATAAACGCAAAAGTGATCTTGAACGAACGGATTTGGCAAAAGAAAAAACAGGTGTTTTTACTGGAGCATATGCTATTAATCCAGTAAATGGAGAAAAAATGCCAATTTGGATTGCGGATTATGTATTAATGAGCTATGGAACAGGAGCAATTATGGCGGTTCCGGCTCATGATGAGCGTGACTATGAATTCGCTAAAAAGTTTAAATTACCAATAAAGGAAGTCGTTGCAGGCGGCAATATCGAAAAAGAGGCGTATACAGGAGACGGAAAACATATGAACTCGGAGTTTTTAGATGGTTTAACTAAAGACGCCGCAATAACAAAAATGATTGAATGGCTTGAAGAAAACAAGCTCGGAACAAAAAAAGTCACCTATCGTCTTCGCGACTGGTTATTTAGCCGTCAACGTTACTGGGGTGAACCGATCCCTGTTATTCACTGGGAAGATGGGACAATGACAACCGTATCTGAAGAAGAACTTCCGCTTAAACTGCCAAAAACAACGGAAATCAAACCTTCAGGAACAGGCGAATCACCTCTTGCAAACATAAAGGACTGGGTAGAAGTAGTTGATGAAAAAACAGGTAAGAGAGGCCGCCGAGAAACAAATACGATGCCTCAATGGGCAGGAAGCTGCTGGTATTATTTACGCTATACCGATCCTGCGAACGATCAAGCGCTTGCTGATCCAGAACGGCTAAAAAAATGGCTTCCAGTCGATATTTATATTGGTGGCGCAGAACACGCGGTTCTTCATTTGCTTTACGCACGTTTTTGGCATAAGTTTCTTTATGATATCGGTGTTGTTCATACAAAGGAGCCATTCCAAAAGCTCTTTAACCAAGGGATGATACTTGGAGCAAATAATGAAAAAATGAGTAAATCAAAAGGCAACGTTGTGAACCCTGATGAAGTGATTGAAAGTCATGGAGCAGATACACTTCGATTGTACGAGATGTTTATGGGGCCGCTTGATGCCTCAATTGCTTGGTCAACTAATGGACTTGATGGTTCACGTCGCTTCCTAGATCGAATATGGCGTTTATTTGTAAATGAAGATGGTTCTTTAAATTCAAAGATTCAAGACGTTGAAGAATGTAAATCGTTAGAAAAGGTATATCACCAAACAGTTAAGAAGGTAACAGAGGATTACGAAATTTTACACTTTAATACGGCAATATCTCAGTTGATGGTATTCATAAATGAATCTTACAAAGCGCCCGTTTTATCAAAAAGTTACATGGAAGGGTTTGTAAAGCTTCTTTCACCGATTTGCCCACATATTTCTGAGGAACTTTGGGAAAAGCTTGGCCATAAAGAAACGATTACGTATGAAGCTTGGCCTGCTTATGACGAAGGGAAACTAATTGATGATGAAGTGGAAGTTGTTATCCAAATTAATGGTAAAATAAAGGCAAAAGTAATGGTTCCAAAAGATGCTTCAAAGGAAGTATTAGAACAGCTTGCGATGGAAGACGAAAAAATAAAAGAGCAAATTAGCGGAAAAACGGTTCGAAAAGTTATTGCTATTCCTGGTAAGCTTGTTAACATTGTAGCAAATTAATTAGTTCACTAAAAAACAATTGGTGATGTCGGCATTAACTAACTTAAAAATAAACTGGTGTATTATTACCAGTTTATTTTTTTTAGAGCTTAAAGATGATGGACTGAAAAAATCCCTGAATGTAAAGTATACTTGACAAAATGTAAATTGAACTTTACAATAATAACGAATTAAAGAGGTGAGGTTATGAATGACATTATCAAATCGAGTAAGAGAATTACGAGCCAAATATGGGTTGACACAATCTGACCTTGCTAAATCTGTTGCTGTTACTAGGCAGACGATTGTTGCTTTAGAAAAAGGGAGCTACATACCGTCATTATTATTAGCGATGAAAATTGCTCATGTGTTTAACTTACAAATTGAAGAAATTTTTTTCATGGAGGGAGAAGAATGAATATACGGCGTAACGGCTTCATAACAGTTACTGTATTAGTCTTGTTCGGTTGGGCGATGGTGGCATTTTATGATGCGCAAATTCAGTTTGCGGAAGTCATTAAAAATCAACCGTCTAAGTGGGAAATCGAATTACATTTAACACCTTTATTAGCAGCTCTATTAATTGGCGGGGCTCTATCTGCGATTATGTTTGTTAGTAATAGAAAGAAGCGAAGCTCATTAAAACAAGCATTTTTGTTACCCCCAGAATTAGAAGAGATGGATGAACGGGAAAAACAAATTACAGCAAAAGCTTGTCGTGCCTCTTATATTTCTATGGGTTACCTTTATCCGATTGTAACAGGGTTAATGCTTTTTTATCCATTTGTAAATGAAATGATTCCTT
The DNA here is from genome assembly GCF_019915265.1 of Bacillus aquiflavi. Classification (NCBI taxonomy): domain Bacteria; kingdom Bacillati; phylum Bacillota; class Bacilli; order Caryophanales; family Bacillaceae; genus Bacillus; species Bacillus aquiflavi. The sequence goes on along the minus strand of NZ_CP082780.1, from coordinate 2,740,353 downwards.
ATTATCCAATTATAGTGATTTTGTTGTTGCCGTTCATTCAGTTTGTAGTGTATTTTATTTCATTAAAACGAAACTATTAAAGTAGCTATTTCGCCGAAGGGGGATTTTGAAAAAATGGAAGAAATTCAGATTATTACTCCTGAACAAGTAAAAGCAAAGGTTGAAGCTGGTGAAAAGTTAAATATCATTGATGTACGAGAAGAGGAGGAAGTTGCGTTAGGTACAATTCCGGGAGCTATTCATATCCCAATGGGAGAAATTCCTTTTTCTTTAGCTTCTTTTGATAAAAATAAAGAGTATATTTTTATTTGCCGTTCTGGAAATCGAAGTGGACACGTTTGTTATTACTTGCAAGAACAAGGATTTAATGTATGGAATATGATTGGCGGAATGCTTGAATGGACAGGGAAAACGATCTAGTAGATCGAGAGCGTCTAGCTAAGTATAGGCGCTTTTTATTTTTTACGATCGAAATGCTAAACATCCTTCTAATCTCCTCCATTCTGCTTCTTTAAAGTGGAAAAAGCCCCACCTTATTTAAAGCACTGAAAGATCATGATGAATGAAATCTTGCTAATCTAACGATTGTTATATGAATAATTGACTGCTTGTTTTAATATAATAATAGAAAAAAAGAAAGGGAGAGAAACGCTTGATTCAGGTCAAATTGTTTGACTATGAGCATGAACAAGATTTAGAAATAGAAATGAATCAATTTTTAAAACGTCTGGATGAGGAGAAAATAGTGGATATTAAATACAATATCGCAATTATACAAGAGGATGAAGACGAACAAATTTATTGTTTTTCTGCAATGGTTATATATCGCTCTAATTAATATGCATGTCCCTAACTTTCTAAAGTCGTTAAAAAATTTTCATAATTTTCAGTAAAATGAATATTTTTTATTGACGACTTGCATAATGGGGGAGTGGAAACGTTGGTTAAAATAAATTTATTAACACAAATTTTTATTGCTTTTGTTATCGCAATTATTTTAGGAGTTATTTTTGGGGCATCTATTAGTGTATTGCAACCATTTGGTGATTTATTTTTACGATTAATTAAATTTATCATCGCTCCATTAATATTATCTTCTTTAGTTGTAGGGATAGCCAGTACAGGTGATCCGAAACAGCTTGGAAGAATGGGTATAAAGACAATGGCGTATTATTTAGTAACAACTGCTATAGCAGTTATGATCGGATTAAGCTTTGCTTTCATTATTTCTCCTGGTTCAGGAGTAGAGTTAACTGTTACTGAGACAACTTTAGAGGCACAGGAAACAGCTGGCGTTGTTCAAACTATTTTAAATATTATTCCAACTAATCCATTTTCTGCACTAACAGAAGGAAATGTGCTACAAATTATTTTTTTCGCTATTTTTATCGGTTTAGCGATCACATTAGTAGGAGAAAAAGCAAAGCTTGTCTATACTTTTTTTGATGGCTTTGCGGAGATTATGTTTAAAATCACGGGGATTGTCATGCGGATAGCGCCGTTAGGTATTATTGGCTTAGTCGCACCGATAGTTGGTGAATATGGACTTTCAGTTTTGATGCCATTAATAAAGGTTGTTGCGGCAACAGCGATTGCTTGTACAGTTCATGCTTTAGTTATTTATTCATTTGCTGTAAAAAGCTTTGCAAAGATGAATCCGTATACTTTTTTTAAAGGAATTGGACCAGCAGCATTAGTTGCTTTTAGTACTGCAAGCAGTGCTGGAACACTCCCAGTTACATTAAAGAATACGAGGGAAAACCTAGGTGTATCAAATCGAGTAAGTAGCTTTATTCTTCCACTTGGAGCAACTATTAATATGGATGGAACTGCGATATATCAAGGAGTTGCTATTTTATTTATTGTTCAGTTTTATGGGCTTGATTTATCATTTGTTCAGATTTTGACTGTCATTTTTGCAACGGTATTAGCTTCTATTGGTACAGCTGGTATACCAGGGGCGGGTCTCATTATGCTTACAATGGTGCTAAGCTCTGTACATCTGCCGCTTGAAGGGATTGCTCTTATTGCAGGTATAGATCGAATTCTTGATATGTTCCGGACAACAGTAAATGTCGTAGGGGATGCATCTGCAGCTGTTGTAGTGGCTGGATCAGAAAAGGAACTTAAACATTTGGAGAATTCTATTTAAAAACTCGGCTATGCCGAGTTTTTAATCTTAAAATAAATCATTAGGTTTTGGTTCTTTTTCCTGACTTTGCTGTAAGTTTTGATTAAGCTCTAATTGCTGTATTGCTAGAATAAGGCGTTCGTCATTTTGAGTTTTCTTTTTCATATAACTCATCCCTTTAAACATAAATACAATTGTAAGCACAACGATAAAGACCAACGCAATAATATATATAAAACCGAAAAGACCAAAAAACAATCCAAAAGTTGCTTCTAATGGATCAGTACTTGACATTCTTATCAACTCCTTTTCTTACGATAATATTCAAATTAAACAATTGGATTTCATGTTACTAAAACACTTAACTTTAAAACTAGCAAATAAGGATTGAACCTTTGTTTTTTGGCTTCCTTACTATTATAAACATTTTTTCCAACAAGACAATTACTTTTTTATTATTCGGTTATTATGATATTAATGAAGTTTATGATCTATTTGTTCATTTTCCCCTCTCTGATAAAGCGGATCAGCATAGCTGAAAAGCGTGGTAACAAACATTGTTTTTCGCAGTAAAAGATAAAGAAGGTTTTACATAGGATACATTGTCGAAACTCTTATTTTTGTCATTGTTTATCAAGAATAATCACATATAATTGGGGTTATACGTGAATATTTGTAGGAGGGCGCTTATATGAAAAAAATTTATCATAAGTGTGTTGCAGGGAACGTTTAACAGATAACAGATATATATCATTATTTAAATCATTTAACTGAAAAAACAATTGAACAGCAACAATTGTTGCAAAAATACGAGAAACGTTTTTTTACTGACCCACCAAACATAGCTGTCGAGGTAGAAGATCAATGGATAAAAAAAGTGATAACAGCCTATTATCACTATTTTATTGTTGTCTTAACGAATAAGTTAGCACAACAGTCAGCCGAACAGCAATTAATAAATGCTTTACATACACTTCTTCCTAATAAAGTAAAGTTAAAGATGGAAGTGATAGAGGAAGGGCTAAAGGAAATTTTTTATGAGAAAGGTTGGTATTTCCTTGGTGGAAGAACAAGCCCTCATTATGGTCCATATATATGGAGAGTAATGGAGAAGAAAACTTATGATGTTGAATTACCGAATGGGATTGAAACGGTGGACGTATACTTTATGGATGATTTTATTATGTTAAGTTGGCTTCATTTTGCTACCTTTGGTAATCTCTATGCAGGTGGCTGGGCAAAGGAAAATGGACTTTATTGTGTTGCAAGTGGATACAAAACTGATTCAGATAGTTTCCTAAACTCCTATTTAAAGCATGAGGCTCAACACTTTAACGATTATAAATTATTTCCAAATTTACTCCAAAACGATCTTGAATATCGTGCAAAGTTAGTAGAGTTAATTTACTATCCTGACTTTACTATTTTTGAGAAATTTCTCACTACTGCGAATAAAAATGAGGAAAGTCCTCACAGTTATTCAGCTTTTAAAATAATTGAGGCGTTTTCATTTAGATTTTTCCGTTGTGAAAAACTAGAAATGGATATTAAAAAATGGAAAGGTCTAGACTATAAAACGATTCAACAGTTTGCTAGACAGCTTTATGATCAACACACAAATTTGTTAATAGATCAGGGGTTAAAACAGAAGGTATAATCTAAAGAATCAAATCTCCCTTTGGATAAAAAATACATCATTTTTCCTAGAAGAGAAGTAATATTTATTAAAAATATAATCTATTTTTGGCTTTGTTATACTGTTTACTTTTATTACGTATCGATTTTTATTTCTAAATATGTTTAAGAACGAAGAAAAAGTTTAATTAGAAAATAAAAGGACATGATCGCCACAGGATCATGTCCTTTTTATGAACGCAACTTATTCTTCGTTTTTTAAAATTTTCCAAACCTTATGCAGCTTTTTCAATTCTTCTTCACCGATTTCGGGAAGTTCATTGTACCAGCGTTTTAATTCTGGGTCGTTTATAATAAACTTTGCTTTTTCTTCGTTTATTTGTTGAAAGTTTCTTATATCAGTTCGCCCTTGTAAATAATCAGTTGTTACGTTAAAAATATCAGCGAGTTTATTCACTGTTTCAAGCGATGGTTCTTTTGTGCCGTTTTCATAGGCGGTATATGTTGTACGTGCAACACACCAATTAATTTGCCAACATATTCTTGTGTGAATCGTTTATCTTTTGCCTTTGCTTCCGCTCGAAGTGCTTTTAAACGTTTCGCTAATATATCCATGTTATCACACCATTCTATACGCAAGAGGCTTTACACTAACCAACAGTTAGCGAACTCCTGCATTAAGATTTCGCTTATACATATTGTAATGTTACTGAGAGAAACTTTCAAAAAAAGCTCCATAAAGCATCGTTTGATATTGACGAGTCCCTATAGGGAACTTATAATAAAAGTAGATTACGTTACTTTAGAGAACAAACCGGAGGTGGGCATCTTGAGAGCTTGGATGAAAAAAATTCGAATAAACAAGTCATTAACCCAAGAAGATATTGCAGAACAATGTAAAATTTCAAGAAGCTACTACACACATATAGAAAATGGAACAAAAACGCCGACAGTTCCAGTAGCAAAGCGAATTGCGAACTTTTTTGATTGCGAATGGACCATTTTTTTTGAAAATGAACGTTCCTTAGAGGGTCGAAATAAAAAGAATACGCAAAAGGTAGTTTGATGAATATGAATGAAAAGGAATATATGGGGTCAAAAAAAGATGATTTTTAAACAAGGAGCAGCATGATGGTGGATCGATATTTTGCATAAGTCAAAATAGTAAAAAATCGGAGAAAAAGGTTAGGTAAAGACGGAAAAAGCAATTTAATCATTGGGGGTAACGTCAATAGATAAAAAAGGTACGATGAGAGGTGCAATTAATTGCAGCACTTTTATTTTTGTTTTTTTCCCCATTTTTACATCTAACTAAGCGTGAAACAAGCTCGTTCCAATAGAAAACTCCAAGTAATAAGTGGTAATCGCTAATGCTATAAAAACGTAGATTGTAGTTCTCTTTGGATTTGTAATAGCTCTTCCATTAGCTTCATTATAATAGGAGTGATTTTTGCTGTGAACAAATGGACAACACCAGATACACCCGCGTATCAAGATGAATTTACGCGTGAGTTTTTTTTAAAAGACGGCGAAGCACCAGAAGGCTTTCATTTATTTGAATCAGGAACGGGAAAATATACGATGATATTTCCAGCTAACTATGTCGTTGAAGAATCATCTTATTATCGTAAAAAAGGCCGGGGTTCAGGGGTTATCAATACAGAGAATGTATATCTTCATCAGGACGGTGTTCATCCGAAAAAAAATCAACAAATTAAAGGAATTAATCTGTTTTTAAAACCAGATGGAAATGTATTAGTCGATGCAGCTTTAAGAGTGATGTTAAAAAAAATAAATGCTCCAAGTGATACGAAAATTGAAACGATAAAGGATGACAACAAAACGGTATATTATGCGGAAAATATTAGTGACTATGAAGCTGAAGATGGCAGTATCAATACAACCTTTTTCTTATACGGGCTTATTACAGATAACCGTTCAAAACAAGCACTTTATTTTAATTTAAGACAAAAATGTTTTGATAGCAATGAAAAATGTGAAATTGACTTTGATAAAGAAAAAGCGATGGCATTAAAAATGCTTGAAAGTGTTCAATTTAAGTAAAATAATGAGATGATCTGACATTAAAATGATACATAAACCATCTTGTAACATATTAATCCATTTGTTATATTAAACCTATTATGTAAGATTATTATTTTGATATTGTTTATCAATCAACTTTTTTCAAGCAAGGAGTGGCACGATGGCATTTACGTGGACAACACGAAAAATAATCCTCTCATTAATCATTGTTAGCTTCATTATGATAGGAGTGATTTTTGCTGTGAACAAATGGACAACACCAGATACACCCGCGTTTCAAGATCAATTTACGCGTGAGTTTTTTTATTAAAAGACGGCGAAGCACCAGAAGGCTTTCACTTATTTGAATCAGGAACGGGAAAATATACGATGATATTTCCAACTAATTATGTCGTTGAAGAATCATCTTATTATCGTAAAAAAGGCCGAAGTTCAGGGGTTATCAATACAGAGAATGTGTATCTTCATCAGGACGGTATTCACCCGAAAAAAAAATCAACAAAAATTAAAGGAATTAATCTCTTTTTAAAACCAGATGGAAATGTATTAATAGACGCCGATTTGAAAATCCTGTTAGAACAAATAAATGCTCCAAGTGATACGAAAATTGAAACGATAAAGGATGACAACAAAACGGTATATTATGCGGAAAATATTGATGATTATACATTCGAAGATGGCAGTACAGATACATCTTTTTACTTGTATGGGTTTATTACAGATAACCGTTCAAAACAAGCACTTTATTTTGATTTAAGACATAAATGTTTCTACAGTAACGAGAAAAAATGTGAAATTGACTTTGATAAAGAAAAAGCGATGGCATTAAAAATGCTTGAAAGTATTCAATTTAAGTAAAATAATGAGATGATCTGACATTAAATGATACATAAACCATCTTGTAACATATTAATCCATTTGTTATATTAAAACTATTATGTAAGATTATTATTTTGATATTGTTTATCAATCAACTTTTTTCAAGCAAGGAGTGGCACGATGGCATTTACGTGGACAACACGAAAAATAATCCTCTCATTAATCATTGTTAGCTTCATTATGATAGGAGTGATTTTTGCTGTGAACAAATGGACAACACCAGATACACCCGCGTTTCAAGATCAATTTACGCGTGAGTTTTTATTAAAAGACGGCGAAGCACCAGAAGGCTTTCACTTATTTGAATCAGGAACGGGAAAATATACGATGATATTTCCATCAAATTATGTGATTGAAAAAGAATCATATTATCGTAAAAAAGGGAGAGGATCAGGGGATATAAATACAGAAAATATATATCTTCGCTTAGGTGATACTCATTTGAAAAAAGATAAATTCCTTAAAGGAATTAAACTTTTTTTAAAACCAGATGGAAATGTAATTGTTGATAGTAGATTAAGGAATATGTTAAAAAAAATAAATGCTCCAAGTGATACGAAAATTGAAAAGATAAAAGATGACAACAAAACAGTTTACTATGCGGAAAATATTGATAATTATGAAGCTGAGGGTGGCAATATAAATACAAATTTTTTCTTATATGGATTTATTACAGATAATCATTCAAAACAATCGCTCTATTTCAATTTAAGACAAAAATGTTTTGATAGCAGTGAAAAATGTGAAATTGACTTTGATAAAGAAAAAGCAATGGCATTAAAAATGCTTGAAAGTATTCAATTTAAGTAAGTTGGCGAGGTGGAATAAATGAAGCAGGAAGGCGTATTAGGTGAACTCGTTCGGGCGAGATTAACGAGTGCGGAATATGATGGTTTAACGAAAGAAACAGTGGAAAAGTTTTATATTGAAGAGTACGGACAATTGCCGCCGCCATTTGAGATTATTCATTCAGATAAATTGCAAATTGGCGAAGAGTCTGGCTTTAACGGGACGGCAATCCACTTTTTTGATGACAAGCAAGCGATTAATGAAGTTTATGTTATAAACCGCGGTACAGAAGGGGACTTAAGTAAATTTGCGGAATTAGGCGAAAAATGGTTTAAAACGTTAAAGAATTATAAACAAAATCCTGAAAATTTAAAAGAAATAGTTTTTAGCGGAAATGAAGATATATATACAGACGCTTATGAAGTGCTGTTAGGTGACGATCAATCGCAAATTGAGGATAATCAAGATTTTAAAGACAAAGTGATTCAAAAAGTAAATGAAAAAAATTTACTAACTAAACCAGTTTTCTTTTTAGATGCTCATTCGTTAGGCGGAAATCAAGGGCAAACATTAATGGTGACGAGCGGGGATTTGTTTACAGATGTAAATGTGTATAACGATGCCCCAATGAATATTTACACTATCGTTAGAATGCATGATAAAATAAGAAAAATTATAGAGGATAAATATGGTATTTTAGCCGACGAACACGATATTTACAAAATTAAACCATCTGAATTATATTCAATTCTCGACAAAGAGCTAGGCAGCTATGCTAGTAAAATCACTTACTATCGAAATGAGGAAGATTTGTTAACGAATTTAACGCTTCCTTATGCTTATCGGTTAACGAATAAGATGAATGTCGTTACATTTGATTCTGATTCGAAAGTAGGCAGACCAGTAGACTTAGCCGCCAAGTATCCGGATTTAACGGGAATGATTGTGTCTATACTAGATCGGGCGAATCAAGTGAAAGGTTTATCTTATCCTGAAATAGCATTCTTCGCAAAATCAGGCTTCGTTGCGGCAGCTCTTCCATCATTATTCCATAATGATTTTGAGCGAAGGATTGGTCATTTAATTGATGACTTTGAAGGAATCGATTTGACAGGTCATGCAATGGATGTCGTGATTGCACAAATCGCGAAACAATCGCAGCAAAAAATTGTGAACAACGAGCTAATGATAAAAGTGGCGGATATTGATGGCGGAGAAATTGAGATTAACCTTGATGCTGCCTATCGCTTTTATAGCGAAGGTTATTCGCTTTTGTTTGGAAAAGAGGAAACAATTCCAGCAATGGAACGTGTCTTTCAAACGTATATTGTCGAAAGTTATCAAAGACATGTGACATATACAACACAGCAGTGGCTGAAATTGAAGAGAATCCAGAAGCATTTTTATCATCATCTGACCGCTATACGGTCGATGTGCAATATCATGTAAAATATTCGAATTTTCGCTTTTTAGATCGTCCAAGACCACAGCTTGCACCAAATATTACGATGCTTTTTGATGAAGTGATTGCAGGGATTCGGTTAGAAACGAATCGCCAAAAAGAGTTTTTAGAAAAATATAAAGACGGAATTAAAAAAAGTTGGCGGAAACAGATGAGCGTATTGCCCTATTATTTGATACCCATTTAGAAAGAAGACAGTCATGGTGAATCGAGGTTTTGTCCAGTTACAATTACATCACTTTGTTGAAGAGTCTGTCATGGATGCTGAAAAAGCATTAAAAAATTATTTGTCAGCAATCGAAAATCAAAATGATCATTTTTTTAATAAAGGATACACGACAAAGTCATCTGGGTTCAAAGGCAAGTTTCGTCAGGAATTTACCGCTCGTCTTTACGACGAAAAAGAAATGATGCTCTCGTTGCATAGTTCGAATGAAGCGAAAATGTCACAGTTAATTCGTTATTTTCAACAACAGCTTCAAGATACAGTGAACCAAGAATATCAATATGAAACAGAGCTCGTTCCGATAGAAACTTCACGATAATATTTGTTCATAAAGACGATATCGGAACGAAGGAGAAAGCGGACTTTCTTTTTCGTTTCATATTGCGAGAACGAATAAGCTAAAAATAAAGATTAAAAGCTCCGATATGAAACAAACAACACGTGAATACCATTAGCAGCTAGTTAATGCATAATGTGCAGCATTCACCCCAGCAAGATGGCCAGTGACAAGGGCAGATGTAATATTGAAGCCGCCTGTATAACCATGAATATCTAATATTTCACCACAAAAATACAGTCCTGCTACTAATTTTGATTCCATTGTTTGTGGTTGAATTTCTTTTATTGATACACCGCCACCAGTGACAAATGCCTTTTCTATTGGTAACGTTCCATTCACTTTAAACTTAAATTGTTTACAGCTTTGTGCAAATTTTCGGAGTTTATCGTGAGAAATCGCGCTTCCTTTCATTAAAGGATCGATTTGATTTTCTTCTAGTAAAAATAATAAATAACGTTCTGGAAGAAGTCCTTTTAATAAATTTTTCATTCCTTTTTTTGGCTCTGCTTTCATCAGTAGAATCATTTTTTTAAACAGTTGTTCTTCATTCATGTTAGGCAAGGAATCAAGGCTCATTACAACTTCTGAAAGCTTTCGTTTTTTCATTTCTTTCACGACAAATTGGCTACAACGAAGAACGGCGGGGCCACTGATACCAAAATGAGTGAAAATCATATCCATTTTGTGAGTAACAAGTATTTTTCCTTTTTGGTTAAGAACAGATAAAGCGATATTTCTTAATGACAAGCCTTGTAACCTTCTATCTTGAATAAATGTTTCTGCTGAAGTAAGCGGGACTTCTGTCGGAAATAAATCGGTAATCGTATGGCCAGCTTTTTTTGCCCATGCATAGCCGTCGCCTGTTGATCCGCTATGCGGAACAGATTTACCACCGACGGCAATAACGAGTGCTGATGTGTTCACTATTTGTTTGTCTTTAAGTATGACCGACTTTATTTGTTTACTAGCAAAGTCGATTGTTTTGACAGGGCTGTTTGTCCAAATCGTTACGCTTAAATCATTTAATTGGTTTAATAAAGCATCTACGACCGACTGAGCCTTGTCTGTAGCAGGGAACATTCTCCCGTGGTCTTCTTCTTTTAATTTGATGCCAATTTTTTCAAAAAAGTAAATAATATCTTCGTTATTAAAGATTGAAAAAGCGCTGTATAAAAATCGACCGTTTCCTGGAATGTGTTTAATGATCTCATCAACAGGCAATCGGTTCGTCACATTACAGCGACCACCGCCTGAAATTGCAAGTTTACGGCCAAGCTTATCCCCTTTATCGACGAGTAAGACTTTTGCTCCTTTTTCTGCTGCCCCGATTGCTGCCATTAAGCCTGAAGGCCCCCCGCCAACAACGATTACATCATATATCATAAAACCACCAACTTTAATTTTTTTATTATAGAAAATAGTTGTCGATTAGTAAGCTGAAAGCTTTTCACCAAATTTATTATTTATTCCTTTGTTTTTATTGTTCTGAACGCTTTTCTTTGGAAACTAATTTGATTATAGACCATCTTTCTTTCATTACAAAAGAAAATAAGTGTTTTTATAAGAATAAAGAAGGTGGCACAATACGTTATTTAGCGGTAAACTACAAATAGTAAAATAAAAAAGTTGGGGAATTTTGTTTAGGATGGGATCTAGATGTCTTCAAAGTTGTTAAGAGGAACGTTTATATTAACGTTAGCCACGATTATTTCAAAAATACTAGGACTCTTTTATGTTATACCGTTTAAAGCGCTTGTCGGAGATGCTGTGTTATATACATATGCTTATGTTCCATATACGATTTTTATTAGCATCGCAACCGCGGGTGTTCCTTTAGCTGTCTCGAAGTATATTTCAAAATATAATACACTAGGCGAATATGCAGTTGGCAGAAAGTTGTTTAAATCTGGATTGCTCATAATGACTATTACCGGGGTAGTTTCATTTCTCGTTTTATACATGCTCGCACCTATTGTAGCACCGGAAATAATAGTTGATACAGATCAAACGACAAAAGTTGAAGATGTAGTAACGGTCATTCGATCGGTTAGTTTTGCGTTAATACTTGTTCCAGTTATGAGTTTAATTCGCGGCTTTTTTCAAGGGCATGAATCGATGGGTCCTTCGGCTGTTTCGCAAGTTGTTGAGCAAATTATTCGAATTGGATTCGTCCTCATTGGTGCGTTTGTTGTTTTAAAGATCATGGACGGAGATATCGTATCAGCGATTAGTGTCGCAACGTTTGCAGCATTTATTGGAGCTGCTGGCGGCCTTATTGTGCTTATCTGGTACTGGCTTAAGCGAAAGCCTTATTTTGATCAACTGTTAAAAAAAGATAAAGGGACAATGGACATTTCTTTAAAAGATATTTATTGGGAAATCATCCAGTATTCTATTCCATTTGTCATTGTTGGAATAGCTAATCCGCTCTTTCAATTGATTGATCAATTTACCTTTAACCGTGCAATGTCAGCCATTGGATTAGCGGCACAATCGGATACGAGTTTAGGGATTATTAATTTTGACACACATAAGCTTGTGATCATCCCTGTTTCATTGGCAACTGCATTTTCGTTAACGCTCATTCCAAGTGTAACAAAAGCGTTTACAGAAAGAGACCGGCAAAGCATGACGAGTCAGCTTAACCAAACATTTCAAGTTGTATTATTTTTAACGCTCCCTGCTGTTGTAGGAATTTCACTATTGGCAGAACCGACCTATACAGTGTTTTATGGTCATAATCAATTAGGGGCAGATGTGTTGCAAGTTTATGCTCCGGTTGCCATCTTATTTGCATTCTTTTCGGTCACTGCAGCCATTTTACAAGGAATTAATGAGCAACGCTTTACAATTTTAAGTTTATTAGTTGGCCTTTTAATTAAGCTAAGTTTAAATATACCGCTTATTAAAATATTTGAAACAAAAGGGGCAGTGTATGCAACTGCATTAGGGTATTTAGCTGCAGTAATCATTAATATTATTGTCATTAAACTGTTTGCCCGTTATTCATTCCGGCTGGTTATTCATCGTAGCTTGCTAATTAGTTTTTTTACATTTTTGATGTTTATAGGAGCAGCAATCGTTTATAAATTGCTTGGATTCGTATTGACACCAGATACTAGAATGGAGTCGCTTATTATTATCATCATTTGCGCAGTTGTCGGGGCTGGAATTTACTTTTATTTAAGTTTTCGAACGCAGCTTATGAATGTTTTATTTGGAGAAAGAGCAGATCGTTTACGAAAGAAATTACGTTTGCCTTTTTAAAATGGACGCCCTAAAAAATGACTGAGATTGTAGTCAAAAGAAATTCTCAGACTGGTTGAAAACACTTGTCAGTCGAAGCAGAAGCGAAAGAACATATCGTTCATGAGCTTCGACGAAGTGCAAATAACATAGAATGCGAGCGTTTGTCAACAGTCTGAAACGGTCTTTGTAAAGACCGTTTCAGTTTGCAGATAAAGTCAATATTTAAGGTGAAAGATTGTATAGTCAATAACTCATATCAGAATAATAATCGGTCATTCCAAAGCGACGTTCAAGGCGTTGAACACGGCGGTCTAACCGATCTAACTGGCGATTAAATCGATTTACTTGCCGCTCAAGCCGTTCTAAGCGCTGTTCTGTCCCGCCTCCTGGGTAGCCTGGTGGTGGAAATCCAGGGGGAGGGTAAAATTGTCCTTGTTGCTGCCGGTAATTCATGTTGATCAGCTCCTGTATATAAGTAATGTGTAATGATAATAGTCTATGTAAAATAACGATCTAGGTAACGGGCATCCGCCCATCGGACTAGTTATTTTCGGAGGAACAAATAATGCGAATAGATAAAATGCTTGCTAATTTAGGTTATGGCAGTCGAAAAGAAGTAAAGAAGCTGCTGAAAGAAGGTATAGTGAAGGTTAATGATTCTATTGTTAAAGACGGGAAACAGCATGTAGACCCTAATAAAGATGTCGTGACGCTACTTGGTGATGTAATTGAGTATAAAGAGTTTATTTATTTAATGATGAATAAGCCGCCAGGTTTTATTTCAGCAACAGAAGATGCTGTTGAAGATACAGTGATCGATTTATTGCAGCCAGAGGAATTAGTGTTTCAGCCATTCCCAGTAGGCCGGCTCGATAAGGACACGGAAGGTTTACTGCTTTTAACAAACGATGGCCAACTTGCTCATAAACTTTTAGCACCAAAAAAAAATGTTCCGAAAACATATTATGCAATTATTGATGGTGAAGTAAATTCAACGGATGTAAATGCATTTAATAAAGGAGTAGTTCTTGATGATGGTTATAAGACAAAGCCTGGGAAGTTAACGATTATAAAGTCAGGAGTTCGCTCGGAAATAGAATTAACGATAACAGAAGGAAAGTTTCATCAAGTAAAAAGAATGTTTCAAGCCGTCGGAAAACGTGTAATTTATTTAAAACGATTATCTATGTGTTCGTTAAAGCTTGATGATACACTTCTTCTCGGGGAATATCGAGAATTAACAGATCAAGAAGTTAAAATGTTAAACCAACAAGTATAGAAAAACGGGTGTTTAGATTCCACACCCGTTTTTTATATGTCTGTTTGTTTTAGTGATTTTAAGATGACATCTTAACTTTTCTTTTTGTTGTTGTCCATTTGCCTCGGCTGGGGCTTTGAACTAAATCATTATAAGCCAAGACGTTTAGATCCCTTTGTATCGTACGAGGAGTGATACCAAATTCCTCTACAAGCTCCTGCGTCGTCACGGTTCCATTTTTTTGAATAAACATGTAGACGGATTTGATACGGTTTAACATCCGGTTAGTTGAAGGTTTCAAAAAACCACTCCCTATCCTTTTTTCAAACCATTGGCATAATCCTACAACAGACCTTTAAAAAATCGATCTTCAACAACATGTCAGTTTTCTTTTCCGCAGACAACTCCTTTATAGATTGTTCCTTGCAGAATGGCTCCAGGATGTCATACCTCTAGTACATTTTACACTTAATTGAATTAAATTGCCACAATTATAAACTAATTTACGAAAAAAAGCTAGTCGTTTTGTAACCCTTATTTTGTATGAAAGGGTCATGAAGGTGTTTTTAGCTACCTTTTTTGTTAATCTATCATATGGATAAAAGGTGGAATATATGTAGGATAAGAAAATAAAAATATTCTTTTTTGAAGAGTGAACCTTTTTGATCTATTTCTTCGTATAAGATAAGTAGAGGAGCATTCCTGTAATTAAGGAAATTTGAGGATTGCACAAAAAAGAGCCCCCTTGGTATGATACGAGGTGTCCCAAGCTGATCAGCAAAAGGGACCCTTAATTGATACCCAAGGAGGACTCAAAATGAATTATACGCAAAATCAAAAGATCTCGCAAATCACACCATCAACTCTGATTATTGGCATTGATATTGCCAAAGACAAGCATGTCGCACGCGCTCAGGATGACAGAGGCATTGAGTTTGGCAAGCGCCTAATCTTTGAGAATAGAATCCACGGTTTCCAAAACCTTCTGCAATGGGTGGAACGCCACCAGAAACAGAATGAGAAAGACCGTGTGATCTTCGGCGTTGAGCCGACAGGGCATTACTGGCTGAATCTGGCTTATTTTCTTACTGCCAAGGGGTATGACTTTGTTTTGGTCAATCCCATGCATGTCAAGAAAAGCAAAGAACTGGATGACAACTCTCCAACCAAAAACGATACGAAAGATGCCAAAGTGATTGCACAGCTGATTAAAGACGGGCGATACTCCGTACCCAATCTCTTGGATGGTATTTATGCCGAGCTGAGGGAAGGCGTCAAAATAAGAGATCAGCTCGTCGAACAGCTTATGATCACAGAAGGCCGTATCCAAAACGTCATCCAACGTTACTTTCCGGAGTTCTTCGATGTCTTCAAGGACTGGAAAGGAAAAGCAGCCCTTTGTACATTAAAGCTGTTTCCGTTCCCTTTGCAGATCAATGAAAAGACATCTGAGGAAGTGCTTGCGGCATGGAAGCCGTTTGTCCAAAGGGGCGTAGGCATCAAGAAGGCAACGAAGCTGGTGGAGACAGCAAAGAAGAGCATCGGCGTTCAAAATGGCATCCAGTTTGCCAGGCGTGAAATGGATTGTCTGCTTGAGCAGTATGAACTTTACAATGAACAATTGGAACAGTTGGATCAAGAACTGGAAGGCCTGGTGGAAACCATGCCAGGAGCCAAGGAAATGATGGTCATCAAAGGCCTGGGCCCACCCACAGTCGCTTTATTTTTCGCTGAGGTGGGTGATATCACGAAGTACAGCCATCCCCAGCAGCTCGTAAACCTGGCAGGGCTGTCATTGCGTGAACATAGTTCAGGAAAAATTCAAGGGGCAAACAAGGATCACCAAGCGAGGCCGAAGCAGGCTTCGAAGGGCCTTGTATGTGGCGATTCGTCCATTGGTTGCACACAACCCAACCTTTAAAGCCCTGCATCATTTCTATACCAAACGCCCTGACCGCCCTTTAAAGAAACAGCAGTCTCTGATTGCCCTGTGTTGCAAGTTGTTGCGTGTCTTGTTTGTCATCGGTAACAGACAGTGTGAATTTTTGGTTCCAAACTATTGCAAGGTCTGCCCCAAATAGAAACGTTACAGGCAGCATGAAACAAGTAAAGTAACTCCTTAACTACCTGCTTCATTCTCAAAACAAACACCAATAGCGCAGAGCCGGAGTTTATTTACACCATTCGGGCATAAGACCCAGCAGAGGAGCATATCCGGCCTCCACCTCATGGATACGCAGGACGAAGGAATGTATGGACCCGATCCGGAGAGACATAGGAGGGTGAGCGACCGTGAGTCGTGTGGAGACCTTACGCGCGGGTTATACCTTTTGTTTACCAAACTTATCCAGTTTGGTCGTTAGGATGGACCATACCATGCAAGAAAATTCTGTCTATATCCACTTTAAGGTGCAATAGCAATTAGGTGTAAATAAAGTCTCTATGAAAATTTGAGAATGAGTAAGTATTCAAGAGATAATTTAACTTTATTGAAGGAGGGGAAAAGGTGGTATTATTAACCGTTGATATTAAACAAGCCGGATACGAAATAAATAAAATGGTTATTTCTAATATACAGTTTGAAGTGAAGTCTGGAGAGCTGATCGGATTAATTGGACCGAACGGTGCTGGGAAAAGTACAACGATAAAATCTATTATTGGTTTAATGAGTCATCTTGAAGGTAGAATTACCTTTAAACAAAATGTGAAATATTCATATATTCCTGAAAGACCGATTTTTTATGATGAACTTACCCTTTGGGAACATCTTGATATGATTTCAACAATTGAAGAACTTGGTGAGCAAGCGTTTCAAGAGCGTGCGAATGAATTGTTAAAAACGTTCAAACTTGACCAGCATGCCCATAAATTACCGACTACGTTTTCGAAGGGTATGCAGCAAAAAGCGATGCTCATTTTATCATTATTAATAAAACCAGATGTCTATATTATTGATGAGCCTTTTATTGGGCTTGATCCAAATGCGATGAAAATCTTTTTGAATGTAATAGAAGAAGAGCGCAAACGAGGTGCAGGAATTTTAATGTCAACCCATGTGTTAGATACTGCGGAAAAGGTATGTGATCGCTTTTTGCTTATTACGAACGGTAAACTAACGGCAAAAGGAACTTTAAATGAAGTAAGAACACAGTGCGGTTTACAAAATGGCTCCCTATACGAATGTTATCATGCTTTTTCTGAAGGGGATCATCATGTCTAGCAAGCAATTATTTTTAAAACGATTATTTGCTGAGTGGAAGTTTCAATATGGGGTCTTTCGTACTGTTCTTGATTGGACAGTTATTGTTTATTTAGTGATTCCGGCCATTGTTATCTTCACATTTATCTATCGTTCTTGGTGGTTTGAAACACCAGAATGGCTCACATATACTCAATTAAGTGCTCTGTTTTTAGTTGGCTATCTCATAGTGTGGGTTGGTCATTTTCGCACGTATATTCTAGATGCTGATATCGTATTTTTAATAAAACATCAGCAGCTTTTTATCGGAGTGAAAAAAATTGCATTTGTTTACTCCCTTATCTTTCATGCACTTGGAATCGGCGTGCTTACAGTTATTTTTTTGCCTTTTTTTATCCGTCATTTTCAGTTGTCTAATGTTCAAATTTTTCTATATTTCCTTTTATTCACATCATTAAAATGGTTATTGATGACGTTAAAGCGTTTACTAATAAGAATAGAAAGACGATTTTTAAAACAAGTAATAAATACATTACTATTTATTATATTTGCTTTTGTTCTAGCAGGTTTATATGTAGCGTGGGTGAACGAAGATGTACTCGTTTGTTTCTTAGCTGCTACTACTTTTATCGTGACTAGTGGATTTATTTACATCCCAACTTTAGCAAAGCTCTCAGAATTTAATCTAGATTTAATGGTTGAAAAGTTAGAAAGGATAAAATATATTGGTTTTATTTTACAGTTTTCTTATGGTGTTGAAAAAACAAAGGTGATGACAAGAACAAAACCGTTACTTTTTAGACGGTCACAGCGAATTTTTAAAAAAAGGACACCTGAAAGTGGATTAATAGAGCTATTTATAAAAGTATTTATCCGCAACCCACTATATTTGTTCAGTTATTTTAAAATTATCGCAGTTTCTTCAACTGCTATCACATTAATTCCCCCAGTTTGGATTAAGATTTTAATATTTGGGTTTGGGATTGTTGCATTACTGTTTTGGATTTCACTAGCTTGGGAAAAAATTTTATTAGATCATCCAATAACAAAAAAGTATGGCCAGTTAAATGCTTATTTTGTTGCTAAAAAGAAGGTGACTATCATATTATTATTAGTCGGTATATTTATTTTACTCGTTGTTTTTATATTAGCAATGATGTTCAGAAATTTTCTTCCGCATTAATTGAAAGGTGTAAATAAATTAAAATTCATTATATGATAAAGATAAGGATATCTCATTTCAACGTATAGTTTTAATCGAAAAACGCTGAGTAAAGACTTGATAACGAATAGAAAGCAGTTCATAGACTAACAACTAAGTGTAATGAATAATAGAATATAGGTGGGTGTTTGTCAACGGATATCAAACTCACTTTTAGAGGGGGATTTATTTGTGAAAGAAATCAATTGGATGAAAGAAGTAGAAAAAAGTAAGACAAGCTTGCTTGAAGACACACAGCAGCTGCTTAAAATTAAAAGTGTATTAGATGAAGAGAATGCTACTCCAGACGCACCTCTTGGCGAAGGAGTGAAAGAAGCTTTACAATTTATGCTGAATCTCGGTGAAAAAGACGGATTTAAAGCTAAAAATGTAGACCATTTAGCAGGTCACTTAGAATTTGGCGAAGGGGAAGAATTAATCGGAATTTTATGTCATGTTGACGTTGTTCCAGAAGGTGACGGTTGGTCAAGTGATCCATATGGGGCAGAAATTAGGGATGGAAAAATATTTGCTCGCGGTGCGATTGATGATAAAGGACCTACATTGGCTGCTTACTATGGGATGAAAATTGTGAAAGAGCTAGGTTTACCTATTAGTAAAAGAGTTCGAATGATTATTGGTACTGATGAAGAAAGTAAATGGCGGTGTGTAGAGCATTATTTCCAACATGAAGAAATGCCTACAATGGGTTTTGCCCCCGATGCTGATTTTCCTATTATTTATGCCGAAAAGGGAGTTGCAGATATTGAGTTAGCCCAGCTGCCTGTACAAGTCGAAAAGAAAGAGAATGAAATAGAAGTCGTTTCTTTCTCAGCAGGAAGAAGAAAAAATATGGTACCTGATTTTGCAACATGTTCATTAAATATTGATGGAAATCAGATTGAAATTATTCAACAATTTGATCAGTTTGTAAAAGAACATTCCTTAAAAAGCAAATATTATGTTGATAAAGGCGATCTTATTCTAGAAGTTGAAGGAGTATCTGCTCATGGGATGGAGCCAGAAAACGGAAAAAATGCAGGGCTATATTTAAGTCTTTTCCTCTCTAAGTTGGATTTAGAAGCTCAAGCAGCACAATATTTTCAATTTGTTACTCAATATTTTATGAATGATTCAAGAGGAAGGAAACTAGGAGTCGCTTTTTCCGATCATATTACTGGCGAGCTTACGATTAATGCAGGAGTACTGTCATATAAGGATAAAGCTGGTGGTATGCTCGGTTTAAGTATCCGCTATCCTGTGACAAATGATGCTGAAAAAATGTTTACTATTTTGGCTGAAATAGTAGAAAAGTCTCATTTTAAAATAACACATTTTTCCGATTTGCAGCCTCATTATGTTGATGAAGAGAATGTTCTCATTCAAACTTTGAAAAAAGTATATGAAGAACAAACTGGAGAAAAAGCAGAACTTCTTTCAATTGGCGGGGGAACTTATGCTCGTTCATTAAAATCTGGAGTTGCTTTTGGACCGCTATTCCCAGGGCGACTTGATATTGCTCATCAAAAAAATGAATATATAATGATTGATGATTTATTGAAAGCAACAGCCATTTATGCTCAAGCCATTTACGAACTGGCTCGCTAACTTAAAGTATTTAAACTACATAAGGAGTTGTACAGAATGGAATACGTCATATTAGATGGTGAAATATTGAACCGTAAAGAGGCAAAAATTGATATTGAGGATCGAGGATATCAATTTGGTGATGGTGTATATGAAGTAATTCGAGTTTATAACGGGACAATGTTTACTAGAAATGAGCATTTACATCGTCTAATTGAAAGTGCTGAAAAAATCGGAATGAAACTGCCATATACACTTGAAGAAATGGGACAGCAGCTTGAAGAGTTGGTAGAGCAAAATAAGCTTCGCCTCGGAACTGTTTACTTACAGTTTACAAGAGGAGTTTCCCCACGCGGTCATGCTTTTCCTAGTTCGAATGTACCGCTTACATATGTAGCCTATACAAGAACTGTTCCCCGCCCTGCTTCGGATATGGAAACAGGTGTAAAAACGATTACAAATGAAGATATTCGCTGGCTTCGTTGTGATATTAAAAGCTTAAATTTACTTGGCAACTTGCTCGCTAAACAAAAAGCAAAAGAAGCAGGATGTTTTGAGGCAATAGGGTATCGCGACGATATTGTAACAGAAGGAAGTTTATCTAATATATCCATTGTTAAAAATGGAAAAGTCATAACCCATCCAGCAAATCATTTCATTTTAAATGGAATTACGAGACAACAAGTTCTACAGCTTTGTCATAATAACGGGATTCCATTTGAAGAAAAAACATTTACTTTACACGATCTATTTCAGGCAGATGAAATATTTTTAACAGGGACAACAGTTGAGGTAATGCCAATTGTTGAAGTTGATGGAAAGGCAGTTGGGGCTGGAAAACCTGGATCTACAACAAAACGACTCCAACAATTGTTTAAACAAGAAATTATTAACCAATGCGGGGGCTTAGAATAAGACCTTATATGATTCAAAAATTAGATGATGGCTCATTAGATCACTATTGATAAAATAACGATTAGAAAGGAGCTGAAAATGAAGCATCCACATTATTTTATCGCACTAAAGCTACCTAAAGAAGTGAAATACAAGCTTTATAACTGCTGTGAAAAGCTAAAAAAACAATTTTCATTTTCTAAATGGGTTCATATGGAGGATTATCACTTAACATTGGCGTTTCTGGGTGCATTATCGAATGATCAGCTTACATTGACATGCGAGTATGTAGAAGCTGCAACGAAAGCTGAAGAAAGTTTTACGTTGGCGGTTAATAAAATGGGGATTTTCGGAAACGTTCAAGCTCCTCGTGTATTTTGGGCAGACGTTGAAAAGGAAAAAAAAAGATTTATTTTTCATTACAGAAAAAAGTATATAACGCATGTATAAATGCTGGATGTCAATTAGAAACGAGGCCATTTTGTCCACACATAACGTTGGCACGTAAATGGAGAGGGATAGAACATTTTGATCTAGAAATGATCAATTCCACTTTAATTAATAAAAAGCGATTAGAATTTTTTGTTGAACATGTTGTTCTATATAAAACAAATATTGAAAAGGTACCGAAATATGAACCGTTAAAAGTTTTTCGATTACAAAGTTAAAACTGATGATCGAAAGTTATCACGGCATTTAACGGATTTCCGAAAGAAATCTCCCATCCTCAAGGAATGTGAAGGGCATTCGATTGGCTTTAGCCAAAGCCAATGATATAATCAGTATTAGATAGAATAAAGGACTGATATATCAATGAAATTAGATAGTAATAATCATTCGGTGTTCTCGATGTGTTATCATCTTGTGTTGGTTGTAAAGTATCGCAGAAAAGTCTTTGACACTGAAATATCTGATTTTGCAAAAAGGAAGTTTGTTGAGATTGGAAGTAAATACAATATCACTTTAGTGGAATGGCATCACGATAAAGATCATGTCCATATCCTGTTCAATGCACATCCTAACTCCGAACTATCAAAGTTCATTAATGCTTATAAGAGTGCTAGTTCTCGATTGATAAAAAGAGACTTTCCGTACATTAGAAAAAAACTTTGGAAAGAGATGTTCTGGTCAAGAAGTTTCTGCCTTCTAACAACAGGCAGTGCACCAAGCGATACCATTAAGAAATATATCGAAAATCAAGCTCAAAAGTGAGGTGAATAGATATGACTAAGCAAAACAAATTGCAAGACGGTCATATCAATTACCAAAACTGAAATGAGTAAAACTCAAACAACATAATGAAATCCATGAAAATTTCAAGTTAAAATTATGTATGTACGATTTCCAAAACAAAGACAGGAACATATTATGTGTCTGTACGAGCAGAATATGAAAAAGACATTCAGCCTAAAGCGATAGAACATGTTGTTGGGTTATATTTTGCTGAGATGTGAGTAGTAAGAATGAAAAAGCCAATGATCGTCGTTGCTATCGTATAAATTCAGAAAAAGCACAACGTATTCCGTCTAAACGTAAGAAAGGTTCTGCACATTGGAAGAATAAGTAACGCATAGTAGTGGGGAAATTAAGTCGAGAAGTTCCCACTTCAATCAACTCGTAAGAGAGAGAAGTGGCGAGCAGTTCACAAAATGATTGACACTGTTTAATTTCATTATATATAATATGAGTTTCTCGTATACACTTGACGAAAAAAGCCTATTGGAGATAAAATTTATAAGATAGCTGTTGTAACATTGATTATTACGATGGCTGTCTTTTTTATTCTAACTGCTATCGATCGTGAAAAATTGCCATTGTCATCATTATTAAATTATAATACATATCTTAAATTCGGGGCTGTTAGGAAATCGCAAATAATTGAAGGTGAACAATTTTGGAACATTTATTAGGTCAAGATTGGGATATTTTCCCTGCTGGAGGAGCGACAGGAGAAGCTTTTTTTGCTCAACATAAAGAACAAAAATTATTTTTAAAACGTAATTCTTCTCCGTTTTTAGCAGTACTCTCGGCAGAAGGAATTGTCCCAAAGCTTGTATGGACAAAAAGATTAGAAAATGGCGATGTCATTACTGCCCAACAATGGTTAAACGGTCGAGAGCTAAAACATGAAGAAATGAATGACATACGTGTGGCAAAGTTGTTAAGGAAAATTCATTGTTCAAAACCGTTACTTTCTATGTTAAAACGTTTGGGAAAAACACCTCTTCAGCCCGAAAAGCTGTTGTTGAAAATTCAACTTGAAATGGAACAAGAATTAATCGAGCTTGAAGCAATAAAGAAATCTCTTCATTTTTTAGAAGAGGAAGTATCAAATATTCAATCAAATGATAAAGTTGTTTGCCACTGTGATGTAAATCATAATAATTGGCTTTTATCAAAAACAAATAAATTATATATAATTGATTGGGACGGAGCAATGATTGCCGATCCCGCAATTGATTTAGGTTTATTACTTTATTGGTACATTGATCAAAGTAATTGGGAAACATGGCTTGAAAAATATGGGATAAAGTTATCTGACCATTTAAAGCTTCGAATGAAGTGGTATGTGATTTCACAAACACTTTATTCAATTCAATGGCATAAAGATAAAAATCGATTTCAAGAAATGAATTACTGGATTGAGTATTTAGACGTTGTGTTACCGTAAACTTTAAGAGAAATTTTTAAAGCTTGAAACCCATTGAGATAATGTCATTTGGTAATTCTCAATATGTTGATTGATATTTGTTGAGTTCAGCCCGTTTTGACTATATTCCTCTATTTCTTTTAAGACTGACTTAACAGATTGATCAATATTGCAGTTTAGTGTTAACGATTTGACTAAACGACCCAACTGTTCATACTCTGACGGTGATCCACAACAATCGGCTTGATGATTTTTTAATATATATGTTAATAAGTTTATTTGATCTTCGTAATTTAATGGCAGAGCGATCAAATCCTTTCATACATAAAACTAAGAACGAAAGAGGAATTCATTCATAGGTTATGGATTCCTTTTTTGTTTATACGTGTTTTTATTATTTTACTTGCATGCTTAAATTGTGCATGATATTGTTTGTATTGATTAAATTTTAGGGGTGGCAACATGCGTTTGCGAAATAAACCATGGGCAAAGGAAAAGCTAGAGCAATATCCTGAATATTATATTTCTTGCCCGGAAAGATATAAAGGTTCATGGACGAAAGTGTTCAGTAAAGATCAGCCTTTACACATCGAAATTGGTACGGGAAAAGGCCGATTCATTTCTGAAATGGCAAAGACGAATCCACACATTAATTATATAGGGATTGAGCTTCAAAAAAGTGTCATTGTTTCGGCATTAGATCGGTTAATTGAACTTGATTTGCCAAATATTAAATTATTAAATATTAATGCAGCTGAATTAACGGACGTTTTTTCTAAAGGGGAAGTTCAGCTTATTTATTTAAATTTTTCTGATCCTTGGCCAAAAAACCGTCATGAAAAGCGCCGATTAACGCATAATAATTTTCTTCGAATATATGAAAATATTCTTGTAGACGAGGGAGAAATTCATTTTAAAACAGATAATCAAGGTTTATTTGAGTACTCTTTATTAAGTTTCTCAGAGTATGGTTTGTTATTAAAATTTATCAGTTTGGATTTACATTCTAGTCATTTTGAAAAAAATATTATGACTGAATATGAAGAAAAGTTCTCTTCATTAGGTAATCGAATATATCGTTGTGAAGTAAAATATTGTTCTTGCACTGGAAGCAATTTGTCCCAAAAATGAAAACCAAAAAAGACGACCATTTTTTAAATAAAGGGCAGTTAAGATTTCACATTAAAAATGGAGTGAGATTTAACTGTCTTTATAAAGATTAGAACAGTTTAAGATTAATTATTTTCAAAAGAGTTTGAAAAGTGATAAAATATAGTGAAAAAAGATCATTTTTTGGAGGTAGTTATGGAGAAGCTTACAATAGGGAAAATAAAGCTAACATGGCTTAATGGAGGAGTTACTCATTTAGATGGGGGAGCGATGTTTGGAGTAGTTCCGAAACCGCTTTGGACGAAAAAATACCCTCACAATGAAAATAATCAAATTGAATTGCGAACAGATCCAATTTTAATCCAGTATGAGGGAATCAATTTTTTAATGGAGACAGGAATTGGGAAAGGGAAAATGAATGATAAGCAAAAGCGTAATTTTTGTGTAACAGAGGAATCTAGTGTAGAAACATCATTAATAAAGCTTGGATTATCTCCTTCTGACATTGATTATGTCATTATGACTCATATGCATTTTGATCATGCTTGCGGTTTAACAAAGTTACATAATGGCGAATATGTATCAGTTTTTCCAAACGCTAAAATTATTACTTCAGTTGTAGAGTGGAATGAAATGCGTCATCCGAATATTCGCTCACAAAATACATACTGGAGAGAAAATTGGGAGGCTGTTGAAGGACAGGTTGAATCATTTGAACGAGAATGGTCATTCAAAGATAAAATTAAGATGATTCATACAGGGGGGCATAGTGATGGCCATTCAGTTGTTATCATACAAGATGAGGATGAAACTGCTGTTCACATGGCTGATTTAATGCCTACTCATGCCCATAACAATGTTCTCTGGGTCATGGCATACGATGACTATCCAATGGATTCAATTAAAGGGAAAAAAAAGTGGATGGAATATGGTTTAAAACAAAGTGCTTGGTTTACATTTTATCATGATGCATATTATCGTGCCATTAAGTGGGATCATGATGGAAAAATCATAGAAGATCATATTAAAAGAGTACGTCCGTAATTAAGTGGAAAAACTGCTCTGCTAGTTAAAAAGCACAGTACTAGCTTAAGAGACGTTAACTATATAAGATTAGTTTTGGACAAGGTGAATAGTTCATTGAAAGCGCTTGCTATTTCAACTCTAGTTAAAAGAGGTTGGGACATAACTAAAAACAATCAACTCTAAAAACGAACGATATGCTCATTCAGCGGAGAAAATATACGTAGACTCCTGCGGGAAAAGCAACAGCTGAAAATCCCGCAGGAAGCGGTTTTTGCTTCCGAGTTTGAGGCGTTGCCTGCGGAAAGCGAAGTATATTTCCGGAGCGGGATATAAGCACTAACTATCTCATTGTTCGGATTTATCTTTGATTAAAATGGTTTTGTCCCGACCTTCTTTTAAGGAGTAGCTTCTTTTAACAATTAGTTTGAAAGGGATTTTTCTATTTGTATCGGATAAAGATCGATAACAGTTCCTGTTGAAGCATCAGCTATAAATTCAAACTGTTCTTTTTCTCCATTGTGATTTCGAGAAATTCCACCTTTAAAAACTTCATACTGAAGCTGTTTCGATACATAAGGCTCGGATTGTATTTGAATCCATGATCCAGTGATCGGCCCTTCTTTTTTAAAAGCGGCTTTAACGTTGTCTAATACTTTTTCAGGTGAAATAGTTGATTTTTCATCAATTAGCCCTTTCGTTAAATAACCGCCAATAAATCCAATTCCTAATCCGGCAAGCAGCGTTTTCCAATTCATTTCATGGCACCTCCATGTTTAATTTTAACAAAATATAATCATGATTTCAGTGTTTACTAGCTTTTATAAGTATGTTTTTTACAAACAAGGCGGTAATAGTGGAAAGGCATTTCAAAGTTCTGTAAAATACAAATGATACATATAAATCTGCTTGTTATTAAGGGGGAGTAAAAATGCACGAAGAAACTTTACAACTTTTCAAAACATTAACAGAGTTGCCTGGAGCTTCAGGTAATGAGCATAAAGTGCGCCATTTTATGAAAAAAGAGCTTTCCAAATATACAGATGAACTTGTACAAGATCGATTAGGCAGTATTTTTGGAGTAAAGAGGGGGAATAATGATGGACCTGTTGTGATGGTTGCGGGTCATATGGATGAAGTGGGATTTATGGTCACTTCTATTACTGAAAATGGAATGATTCGTTTTCAAACTTTAGGAGGCTGGTGGAATCAAGTATTGCTTGCTCAACGTGTTCAGATCATAACTGATCAAGGTTCAGTTATTGGAGTTATTGGCTCAATTCCTCCCCACCTATTGAATGAGGCAAAGCGAAATAAACCGATGGAGATCAAAAATATGCTTATTGACATTGGTGCAGATAATCGTGAAGATGCTGAAAAAATTGGCATTAAACCAGGACAGCAAATTGTCCCTATTTGTCCATTCACGCCGATGGCAAACGAAAAGAAAATTCTTGCAAAGGCTTGGGATAATCGTTATGGCTGTGGTTTAGCAATTGAGCTATTAAAAGAATTGCAACATGAAACAGTTCCAAACGTATTATATTCTGGTGCAACTGTCCAAGAAGAGGTCGGTTTAAGGGGCGCACAGACAGCTGCAAATATGATTAAGCCCGATATTTTTTTTGCTCTTGATGCAAGTCCAGCAAATGATATGTCAGGTGCAAAAAACGAGTTTGGTCAGCTCGGTAAAGGGGCGTTATTAAGAATTTATGATCGATCAATGGTTACTCATCGTGGAATGAGAGAGTTTGTTCTCGATACAGCTGAAGAGCATCATATTCCTTACCAATACTTTGTATCCCAAGGCGGAACAGATGCGGGTAGAGTTCATTTATCTAATGGTGGCGTTCCAAGTGCTGTCATCGGTATTTGTTCACGATATATTCATACGCATGCATCAATTATTCATATTGATGATTACGCAGCAGCGAAAGAGTTACTTGTTAAATTAGTGAAAACATGTGATAAAGCTACTGTTAAATCCATTCATCAAAATAGCTAATTAAAAAGGGGCGGTTCCAAAAGTCATTTTTCAAAGACTTTTGAGAACTGCCCCATTATGTGATTGCTCAAATATCGAAGAATAGATTGTGAGAATTTAATTGATTTATGCTTCTTCGAAAATATAAGATAACGCCTTTAATGCTTGATTAACAGTTTCAACTGTGACATTCGCTTTTCGTGACAGTTCTTTTAAAGGGTGATGAAACTCTTTCGGTCTGATTAAAATAAGCGGTTTCCCTAAACTAATCGCTGCACTAGCGTCCATTGCAGTATTCCATTGTTTATATTTTTCACCAAACAAGGCAATGACAAGATCAGATTTACTCATTAAAATTTGTGTGCGCAAGTTATTTATACTTGAAGCAGCTTCATCTTTGTAAATAATATTTGGCTGTTCACCAAGGATTTCTTCCCCAATTGAATCAGAACGATCATGATTTTCCATTGGCCCTACAAATGTAACGGGAAGATTTAATGATTTCGCTTTCTCCTTTAACTCATTTCTCCAGTTTGTATGAATCTCTCCTGCTAAATAAATGGTTAACTTCATTTTTTCCACTCCTTACATTGATTCTTCATCCATTTTACCATTTCAGGTAAAAAGTAACCTGTAAAAAGCTTTAAAATAGTAAGGGGAAGGGTTGTTATGAATTAACAAGAACGGTATGATTAAAAAGTAGTTATTAATTCCTAGTAAGGAGGAAGAGAATATGGGACCTATGTTCAGGTCAACTATTTTTATGATTACAATTCTAGTTCTATCTGCTTGTTCAGTATCGGTTGAAGAACAGAAAGAAATTACTAAGGAAGCTGTAACTGAAGTTTTTAAAGGGGATATAAAAGCAGCAAATAAAAAAAATGATGAGATTGAATTTTACATGCCTGACGGTGTTACGATAAAAAAAGAGATGACAAAAAATAATATTGTTTTTGAAAAGGGATTACAAACGTTTATACTTTTTTATAATCCGAACGAAGGATCTGAGAGTGAAGTTGTTTATCAATCGTCTGTTTCCCCTAACATGAAGTATTTAGTGAATGAAACATTTAAAGCAAATGGGAAATTTGGTTTCTTATTAATAAATGAGACAGAACATAATAAATACGAACTTACAGTAGGAATTGGCGGAGTAAAAGTAACGACGGAAACAAAGGCTGGAGATTTAGTCGAAGATGCTAAAATGATGGTTGAAATGGCTTCCTCTGTAAAACTAAAACAATAGAAATTTCATTTGATTTCCAGATTGTTGGCTATTCGCTTTTCGCCTCGGTTGACCATTCAAACAGTCTAAAGAAATGAATTCAAATATTGACTTTGTCTTGCAAGTTCTTAATCGAGCTTGCTTTTTTATTTACATAAAAGTAATTTTAATGAATTTAGATAAGAGTGGCAAAATAAAAGGGGGAAGTTGCTTTAACTAAAGTGTTTTGCTTGCACTTTTCATTAGAATGACTTTCAATCTCTAGTAACCATTTTGTTTTTTCGGTACGGAATATAGTTTAAAAATTATTATTGGAAAATTATATTCCCTTCTATTCAAATGAAGATTACAATATAACTATTATCATGTGTCTTGACAATTGTTAAGAAAAATTTAAAAAGAGTAGGGGGTAACAGAATGAAAGCTTTTTTTGAAAGAAAAGGAGTACGTCTTTCAGCAAAAGTTTATTTTATTGATGCATTGAGCAGTATGGCTTTAGGTTTATTTTCATCATTAATTATTGGACTTATTATAAAAACAATTGGCGAACAAGCTAAGATAAGTTATTTGGTGGAAATGGGAGAACAAGCAATGGGGTTAATGGGGCCTGCGATTGGTGCAGCTGTTGCTTACGGGTTGAACGCTCCGCCTTTAGTTATTTTTGCAGCACTTGTGAGTGGTGCAGCTGGTGCTGAATTAGGGGGACCTGCCGGCAGTTATATAGCTGCGCTCATTTCAACTGAGGCAGGTAAACTAGTTAGTAAAGAAACAAAAATCGATATTATCGTTACTCCTTTTGTGACAATATTTTTCGGTTTTACAGTAGCAGCATTTATCGGTCCTTCAATAGATTATTTTATTAAAGGATTTGGGAGCATGATTATGTGGGGAACAGAACAACGGCCAATTATTATGGGCATTGTTGTTGCCGTTTTAATGGGGCTTGCGTTAACGGCTCCGATTTCTAGTGCAGCGATCGCATTTATGCTTGATTTACATGGCTTGGCGGCAGGAGCAGCAACAATTGGTTGTAGTGCTCAAATGATTGGCTTTGCAATTAGCAGTTATCGGGAAAATAAATTAGGTGGTTTATTTGCACAAGGTATCGGTACATCAATGCTTCAAGTTCCTAATATTATTAAAAATCCACTTATTCTTGTTCCTCCGACAGTGGCTGCCGCTGTCGTTGCTCCATTTGGCACAACAATTTGGTTAATGGAAAATAATGCAGCTGGTGCTGGGATGGGAACGAGTGGTTTTGTTGGACAAATTATGACTTTTACTACGATGGGGTTTAATCTGACAGTCCTTGTCCAAGTTATTGTGTTTCATATTGTTGCACCAGCAGCTATAAGCCTGTTATTATCTGAGTATATGAGAAACAAAGGCTGGATTAAATATGGAGATATGATGCTGCAAATAGGAGGAGAGAGGAAATGAAACAATTAAGCTCTGTAGAAGAATTTGAAAAATTACAAAATAATGGTAAAATTATGTTTTTATTTTCCACAGATTGGTGTCCAGATTGTCGCGTAATAGAGCCGTTTTTACCAGAAATTGAAGCAAAATATAGTGAATTTACGTTTGTGTATGTTGATCGTGATAAATTTATCGATTTATGTTCTCAGTTTGATATTTTTGGAATCCCGAGTTTTCTTGCGTTTGAAAATGGCAAAGAGTTAGGCCGTTTTGTTAGTAAAAATCGTAAAACGAGAGATGAAATTGAACAATTTATTGAGAGCATAAGATAAACTCATCGTCACATTTCTTCAATTTTGTTCGTTTGTTCTATGTCCCCTCCGTCAATTTATTAGATGGAGGGTTTTTTTATTCGTTTGCTCATCATGATGAAGATAAATAGGTGAAAGAAGTTTTACTTTATTGTAAAATGAATAACGGAACATGCCCTTAAAAGGAAGGGAGTATTTAAAAAAGGATAATAACAAAATGAGAAGACAATTAGAGAAACGGCTTGCCCATCCAAATAGGGTGATCTCATATGATCGAGAGCAAGATGAATTACGAATTGAAAGTAAAGAAACAGGAAAAGGGGTTACAATCTCAATCCCTAATATTACAGCTAAATGGCACGAACTCAATGAAAAGGCAATCGAAGAAGTTATTTATTATGTCGAACAAGGTTTAGAAGCAATGAAAGAGCCTCTTCATTTTGCTGGAAAGGAAAGGAGTATTTTTCCTGTCATTCGTTCTACTTCATTCCCAAAGGAAGCTCGTGATGATGTCTCGTTTTTATTTGATGATCATACTGCTGAAACAAGGATTTATTATGCCCTTGACTTAGGGAATACATATCGGTTAATTGATATGGAGATGGTAAAACAAGAGAATTGGGATGTTGAGAGAATTAGGGAAACCGCATTGTTTAACGTACGCTCCCTACCAACGGAATTAAAGGAAGATCACGTTGCTAATAATATATTTTATTTTTTTAATACAAATGATGGATATGATGCCAGTAGAATCTTAAATGAGTCATTTTTGAAAAAGATGAAAGAAAAGGTCAAAGGGACAATGGCGATTGCTGTTCCGCATCAGGATGTTTTCATTATTGCTGACATTCGTAATGATATCGGCTATGATGTACTGGCCCAAATGGCAATGAGTTTTTTTGCTAATGGCCGTGTTCCAATTACAGCTTTATCATTTTTGTACGAAGATGATGAATTAGAACCTATCTTTATTTTAGGAAAAAATCGTAAAAGGTGAGAGGAGAAACAAGAATGAATGTGTTTTATAATTTTCATGGAATTGGTGATACGTTAATTATTTTTATGAAGGATATTGAAAAAAGTGTGTTAACATATGAAAAAAAAGGGGATGCTGTTCGTATTTTTGATACAAATACAAACGAAACAGCCGGCTTTAATTTATTTAATGTAAGCTCTTATTTTAAAGTAGAGGGAAATGGCAATATTGAGTTAAATGAAGAGCTTTTGCAAAACATAAATGATTCACTTGAGAAAAATGGATTTACAACTAAGTTAGAAGCTGATCTCTCTCCGAAATTTGTTGTTGGCTTTATTACAGAAAAAGAAAAACATCCAAATGCTGATAAGCTAAGTATTTGTAAAGTGAATGTCGGGGAGGAACAATTACAAATTGTTTGCGGTGCTCCTAACGTTGAGGCTGGCCAAAAAGTTGTTGTGGCTAAAGTGGGTGCTGTTATGCCGAGTGGAATGGTTATTAAAGATGCAGAACTTCGCGGTGTACCATCAAGTGGAATGATTTGTTCCGCCAGAGAACTTGAGCTTCCAAACGCACCGCAAGAAAAAGGCATTCTTGTTCTTGAAGGTGATGATGAAATTGGAGAGACTTTCACCTTTTAAGATAAGCATTTTTAATTTGTAAAAATAAATTTAAAATTGTTGATTTTATCTATAATCTTGGAATTGGTTTATTTAACCAATTCCTTTTTTAAAAAGGTTGACAGTTTAAACATAGTTATTTCAATTATTTTTTCTCGAATTATAATAATGAACTGTTAAAATAAAAAGGAGATCTTATTCATTTCAACAATCTCTAGAAGCTTAGCAGAAAGAGTGATAAATTTGAGTTGGTTTAAAAAGCTTTTTCAAAGATTTATGGATGACGGTGATCATGAGGCTAATAATATGAATAACCATAATGGAGAAAGCGATACATATAAACAATCTCATTATAAAAGTAAAGAGATCGATGCTCGGATCATGTATCAATACCCAAAAGGGAATTTCCGCTTCCCAATTAAACTTGACGAAGCACAGGGAAGTGAACGTCGTATCCAATCTGCCTCTATACTTAAAGAGGAAAATAATGAAGAGACGATAAGTATAAAAAGAAATGAGCCAGATCAGAAAATCATTAGTAAAAAGATTCGCAGCCCATTTCGGCCAACTGAAATTCCTTCTCCTATTCATGGTTTTGAACGACCGAAAGAAAAAAAGAAGATTGAATACGAATTAACAAGTTTTCAGTCTTTCGAAGAGCAAACTAATATGAAAAGCAGGGAAGAAGTACAGAAAGATCAAACAGCTTCAATAAGTCAGCAACAAAATGTTAATAAAAAACATGATAGTGATATCAAGCAAAGTGATTTTATTGAACAGACTTTACCAATAGAAGATGAGCAGAGTAAGGAGAATTTAAAGCTGTCTCAAAGTCAGATCAAATTGGAGAAAAAACAGGAAAAGTCAGTAACCCGTAATCAAGAGACTATTAAAGGAAGGTCTCATTTGCCTTTTAATGTAATAATGTTAAAGCAAGACAAACGTAGGCTTGAAGAACGGAAAAAAAGAAGAAGTGAAGAGCAAAGGATAAATAATAACATAAGTGAAAGGAAACAGAACTCAGCAAATCATTTTGTACATCATGAAGTGTCAGAAGGATACGAATTCCCCTATGTTCATTTTCTTCATCCACCTATTTTAAATAAACCTGACGCAAACTGGCTTAATGAGCAGGGGGAGCTTTTAAATGAAACATTAAAGAACTTTAATGTAAGCGCTAAAGTAGTGAATGTCACACAAGGACCTTCAGTGACTCAATTTGAAGTTCAACCAGATATCGGTGTAAAAGTAAATAAAATCACAAATTTGGCCGATGATATTAAACTAAGTTTGGCGGCACGCGATATAAGGATTGAGGCACCAATACCAGGGAAACATACAGTAGGTATTGAAGTTCCAAATAAAAATAGCCGCCCAGTACTTATAAGTGAAGTAATCAATAGTTCCGAGTTTAGAAATTTCTCATCTCCTCTTGCTGTTGTATTAGGGTTGGATATTTCCGGTAAACCAGTTGTTGCAGATTTAATCAAAATGCCTCACGGATTAATTGCTGGAGCAACAGGTTCAGGAAAAAGTGTTTGTATCAATACAATGCTTATTAGTCTTTTATATAAAGCTGATCCAAATGAGTTGAAATTATTGTTAATCGATCCAAAAATGGTCGAATTAGCTCCATATAATCGTATTCCTCATCTTATAAGTCCTGTTATTACGAATGTAAAGGCTGCTACAGCGGCATTAAAATGGGCTGTTGAGGAGATGGAGCGGCGTTATAAACTGTGTGCACATGAAGGTGTGAGGGATATTTCACGTTTTAATGCTGAGGCTGAAAATAAATTACCTTATATTGTCATTGTTATTGACGAATTAGCCGATTTAATGATGATGTCGCCAGCAGATGTTGAAGAAGCTATTTGTCGAATTGCTCAAAAAGCAAGAGCAGCCGGAATACATTTAATGATTGCAACACAGCGTCCATCAGTCGATGTTATTACAGGTTTAATTAAAGCAAATATTCCAACAAGAATAGCCTTTTCTGTTTCATCTCAAGTTGATTCTCGAACGATTATTGATATGAGCGGCGCAGAAAGATTATTAGGACGTGGCGATATGCTTTATATGGGGAACGGATTAGGAAAACCAGTTCGTCTACAAGGTACATTCGTTTCTGACGAAGAAATTGATCAAGTTGTTGCCCACGTTAGAAATCAACAGAAGCCAAACTATTTGTTTGAACAAGAAGAATTATTAAAAAAATCTCAGATAGCGGATGAAGAAGATGAATTATTTTTTGAAGCATGTGAATTTATCGTAAACCAAGGCGGTGCTTCCGCATCAAGTTTACAACGCCGCTTTCGAATTGGGTATAATCGAGCCGCCCGCTTAATTGATCTAATGGAACAACAAGGGATTATTTCCGAAGCAAAAGGAAGCAAGCCACGAGATGTGTTAATATCAGAATCAGATTTAGAATCAATATAATGTCTAGTACAATATTTAAATCCATGGTATTCTTTACATGCATAATTAAAATACGATAACCACATAAAAAGATATAGGGAATAATTGATACGAGGGGTCATTAGGATGATGAAGGAAATCGAACTTAAGCTACAAGGAAAAATCAAACGATTAACGAATAAAACATTTAAATTTGACGAAAGAATTAGAGATGGTTGGTTTTCTTCTGTATATTTTTTTAAGACCAGTGATATTATTCGTAAGTACCATAAAGACAATATTGTCACAATGCAATTTTTTCAAAAAGAACATGCGGTTTTGTGTGGAACAGATGAAGTAATTGCACTGGTAAAAACGTTTGCTCACAACCCTGAGGAACTTGAAATTTACTCTTTAAAAGATGGAGACAAAATAAAACCTTTTGAAACAGTATTAACGATTACAGGTCCATATCAAAACTTTGGTTATTTAGAAGGAATTATCGACGGTATTTTATCAAGACGCACTTCTGTGGCAACGAATGTATATAATGTTGCAAGAGCTGCTGGGATCTCTGGAAAGCAAAAGCCGATTATTTTTATGGGTGATCGTGACGATCATTATACTCAACAAGCGGGGGATGGCTACTCTGCATATATTGGAGGATCAACAGCTCAAGCAACTCATGCAATGAATGAGTGGTGGGGCAAACAAGGGATGGGAACGATGCCTCATGCGTTAATTCAACTGTTTAACGGTGATGTTGTAGAAGCTACAAAAGCATATGCAAATACATTTCCAGAAGATGAATTAATTTCTCTTGTTGATTATAATAATGATGTCATTACGGATTCTTTAAAGGTTGCACGTGTATTTGGGGACAAGCTTAAAGGAGTAAGAATTGATACTTCTAGAACGTTAATTGATCAATATTTTTTAAGAAATCAACATTTACTTGGCACGTTTGATCCACGCGGTGTAAATATAGAGTTAATTTTTGCATTACGAAAAGCGTTAGATGATGAAGGGTTTCATCATGTGAAAATTGTAGTCAGCGGGGGTTTTAATGAAGAGCGCATTCAGGAGTTTGAAGAACAGAATGTTCCTGTAGATATGTATGGAATAGGGAGCAGCTTATTAAAGATAAATATTGGATTTACTGGTGACAATGTGATGTTAAATGGGAAACATCAGGCTAAGGCTGGACGCAGGTATCGTCCAAATCCGCGTTTAGAAAAGGTAGAATAACTTTTCTTAAGAGAAGTTATTAGATTGTTGACATTTTTGTCTATCTCTCCCCACTAGAAAGTGGGGTTTTTTCATCACCGTTTAACTTTTACTCATTTTTTTAATTAAAAAAAGTGTAATAAATTGAAATGATACTAATGGTTTTATGGTTTATTTATCATGTTTTATGTACAAAGAAAAGTTATTTTTCTGTTTAGAAAATTCAGTAAAATAGTTTTTAAGGATGAAAAGTGATATAATATTAAATTGTGTAAAGATCAAATACATAATGTTCATCTAATGGGGGAAATATGTGCATCCTTACAAGCGTTTTTAGATGAATGTCATATACTGTTTACAGATAGATCGTTGGAGGTTCTTTATATGACTATTTACCATTTTGTGGGAATCAAAGGATCTGGAATGAGTGCATTAGCACATATTCTTCATGATATGAATTATCATGTTCAAGGGTCAGATGTGGAGAAGCGTTTTTTCACACAGCAAGCACTTGAACAATCAGGAATAAAGATCCTTCCTTTTCAAAAAGAAAATATAGAACCTGGCATGACAATTATTGCCGGAAATGCATTTCCAGATACACATGAAGAAATTGAAGAAGCGATGAAACTTGGTTTGCCTATCGTTCGATATCATCGTTTTTTAGGTGACTTTATGCAAAATTTTACAAGTATTGCAGTTACTGGTTCGCATGGTAAAACATCAACTACCGGTTTATTAGCCCATGTGATGAAGGGAGCAAAACCAACCTCCTTTTTAATTGGAGATGGAACTGGGAGAGGAGAAAGAGACGCTAAATATTTTGCTTTTGAAGCATGTGAATATCGACGTCATTTCTTATCATACTTTCCTGACTATGTCATTATGACGAACATAGATTTCGATCATCCTGATTATTTTGCTAATATCGATGATGTTTTTTCTGCCTTCCAAGAAATGGCTTGGCAAGTGAAGAAGGGTATTATTGCTTGTGGTGATGATGAGCAGCTCCAGAAAATCCAAGCTAAAGTACCAGTTATCTTTTACGGCTTTAATGAAGATAATGACTTTCAAGCTAGAAATATTGAAAAATCAGAAAAGGGTACAGTATTTGATGTATTTGTACGAAATACATTTTATGGTACGTTTTTGATCCCGACTTTTGGCAGTCATAATATCCTAAATGCATTAGGTGTGATAGCGCTATGTCATTATGAAGAAATTGATGTAAAT
This sequence comes from Bacillus aquiflavi, assembly GCF_019915265.1. NCBI lineage: Bacteria > Bacillati > Bacillota > Bacilli > Caryophanales > Bacillaceae > Bacillus > Bacillus aquiflavi. The sequence continues at coordinate 2,703,279 of NZ_CP082780.1, read as the reverse complement.
GTTGTGCGTAAACAATTAGAATCGTTTCGAGGTGTAAAGCGCAGATTCAGTGAGAAAAAAATTGGCTCACAAATTATTATTGATGATTATGCGCATCATCCGACAGAAATTAAAGCAACTATCGATTCTGCAAGACAAAAATATAGTGATCGTGAAGTTATTACTGTGTTTCAACCACATACGTTTACAAGAACACAAACATTTTTAAATGAGTTCGCAGAAAGTTTGAATATGGCTGACAAAACATATTTATGTGAAATTTTTGGCTCAGCTCGTGAAAATCATGGAAAACTCTCGATTGAAGATTTGCAAAATAAAATCGAAGGCTCGGAAATATTGCTTGAAGAGGATACATCCCCATTAAAAGAACATGAGAACGCAGTGATCATTTTTATGGGGGCTGGTGATATTCAAAAGTTCCAAGGAGCTTATGAAAAATTGTTACAAGGAAAATGATCATTCTGTTAAATTTAAAAGTAAATCGAAAAGGATGCTGGGTGTGGTGTTACCTCATCCTTTTTTAGAATCGATTCTTCAATTATTATTACTGCGTAAGCGAATAAACTCTCAAAAGAAAGCGCCTTCAATTGTTTAAAAATGTGTTCTTTTTTTGATACCTCCCTCATTTTCTTTAAAACGCTAAAGCAGGAAATTTTAAATATTATTTTGAAAATATTTTATAAAATGAATTGTTAATAGAAAGTGATTTACTGTACAATCAAATAGAGGGGGAGGGAATGATAAGTGGAAATTATCTTATATGCGAGTATTGCATTAATTGCAATTGCATTTTTTATACTTGTTATTTATTTAGTTCCAGCATTAAAATCACTAAAATTAACAATGAATAGTGTTCCAAAGACATTGGATGGTTTGGAGAAACAACTGGAAGGTGTTACGAGAGAGGTTGCTGAGCTTTTACATAAAACGAATGCTCTTGCAGAAGACATTCAACAAAAGTCTAAAGATTTAAATACTGTTGTCTACGCTGTAAAGGACGTAGGACATACGGTTCAAAAATTTAATCAATCACTTTCTACTGTTTCTCAATCTATCTCTAACGGGATGGTGCAAAATAAAGAGAAAATTTCTCAAGTGGTGCAATGGGGTACTGTTTTAGCTGAACTTCGGAACAAATGGAAGAAAAATAAGCAAGAAAAAGAATTATCTAAACGTGACCACATTTATGAGCTAAAACGAAAACGGGAAAAAGCAAAATCATAAGAGCAAAGCTTATTAGGAGGAGATTTGTATGACGAAAAAAGAGCGAAATCAATTAGAAGAAAAAGAGGAGCGTAGTAATGCGAAAGACTTTTTAGTCGGATCTATAGTCGGAGCAGTTGTTGGGGCAGCTACAGCTTTGTTATTAGCACCAAAATCAGGGAAAGAACTCCGTAAAGATTTAAATGAACAAGCTAGTTTATTAAAAGAGAAAACAGAAACCCTTAAAGATACCGCTATAACAAAAGGAAGCGATCTTGCTGCAGCAGCAAAAGAAAAAACGAATACATTAACAAAGGCTGTTTCGGAACAATCGTCTCAATTATTGAATAAAGTAAAGAGCATTAAAAAGTCTGAGAGTAGTGAAACAACTGATGAAGCAACAGGAGCAGATAGTGATATTAAAACAAAACTAAAAGAGACACAAAAGGCATTTGAAGAAACTGAAGCGAATTTATAAGTATTATAAATTCTCTCAATATTTTGTTAAAGTATCATAAGTTTGAGTTACGAGCAGTGAAGTGATATTGTTGGCTTCACTGCTTATTAAATGGTGGGAGGAGATAGAAAATGGAAAAAATAGATTCAGTTACTCAATTCGAAAAAGTTCTAGAACAAAACGAACGGGTTATTTTGTTAAAACATAGCAATACTTGTCCGGTTAGTCAAGGAGCTTTTGAAGAGTATGAAAAATTTTTTAAAGAACATTCTAATTTAACAGGATATTATTTAGTTGTTCAGGAAGCACGTCCATTATCAAATCATATTGCAGAAACTTTTCATATTAAGCATGAATCTCCACAAGCAATCATATTTTTAAATCATCAAGTTGTTTGGCATGAATCTCATTGGAACATCACGTTTGAATCTTTGTTGGAGGCAATAAAAAAATCAATAACAATTTTTTATCATTTGAGGGCGTTCAGTGTGAACGCCTCAAATTTATCTACAAACTTTTTTAAAGTCAATATTTGAAGTGATGCTCTTAGATTGACAGTAGTAATAAAAAATATTTATTATTTGTAGCCAAATTGAAGATTGGTTTTAAATTGGTTGTTCCAAATACTTTATTACATAAAAGCGTTCAATTAATAAAGAAATTTGCGTGACAAGTAAACTCATTTGCTTTATAATGAATGCAATTATAAAAAATCACCATATCTCCAGACTTTATTAAAGATAAGACGTTCAATTAGAAATATTTCCCCAAATATTAAATTTGAAAGGAAGCGTTGAACTTTGAGTTTAAATGAATTAGATCAACTTCGAAACCGAGTAGATGAATTAAATCTTCAGCTTTTACATGCTATTAACGAAAGAGCAAAGCTTGTTCAAGAAATTGGAAGAGTCAAAGAAGGTTTATATCGTTATGATCCAGTACGTGAAAGAAAAATGCTTGACCATATTAAAGAGAATAACGATGGTCCATTTTTGAGATTCAAACGATAGAACATATTTTTTTAAAGAAATATTTAAGGCGGGATTAGAACTACAAAAGGATGATCACCGCAAAGCATTACTTGTGTCCCGCAAGAAAAAACCAGAAGATACCGTTATTGATTTAAAAGGTGAAAAAATTGGTAATGGTAATCCGAGTTTTATTTTTGGTCCATGTGCAGTAGAATCATATGAGCAAGTTGCAACAGTTGCAAAAGCTGTTAAGGATAAAGGCTTTCAACTTTTACGTGGCGGAGCGTATAAACCTAGAACGTCTCCATACGATTTTCAAGGACTGGGTGTTGAAGGGTTAAAAATTTTAAAACGAGTAGCAGACGAATACGATATGGCTGTGATTAGTGAAATTGTCAGCCCTAATCAGATTGAAACTGCACTTAATTATATTGATGTGATTCAAATTGGTGCACGCAACATGCAAAACTTTGAGCTATTAAAGGCTGCCGGCGCTACTAATAAACCAGTACTATTAAAACGAGGACTTGCGGCAACGATTGAAGAATTTATTAATGCTGCTGAGTATATTATGTCACAAGGAAACGGACAAATTATTCTTTGTGAACGAGGTATTCGTACGTATGAACGGGCAACCCGCAATACATTAGATATTTCCGCTGTACCGATTTTAAAACAAGAAACTCATCTTCCTGTATTAGTTGATGTCACTCATTCAACTGGTCGACGGGATTTGCTTCTTCCAGCGGCAAAAGCGGCCCTGGCTATTGGAGCTGACGGTGTAATGGCGGAAGTACATCCAGATCCAGCTGTTGCGCTATCTGATTCAGCACAACAAATGGATTTAAATCAATTCGATAAATTTATTAACGATTTAAAATCTGCATCTTTTGTTCATATTTAAAGTGGATATTTAAAATAGGTTTGTATGAATTGGAACTGACTAACTGTCAGTTCCTTTCTGTTATGCGAAAATTGGATCTGCTAGCTTTAAAAACTAAATTTCGAATAGGGAGGTTATTCTATTAGTGAACTTTATTTATTATGTAAACTTTTTTTAAATTTTCGTGAAAATAATGGGCTTTTCGTTGCGGGTTTTTTCCGTCTATAATATGATTAAATACATGATTATACAAGTTAATTACATCACAAACTTTGAAATATGATTAGTAATCCTTATCTTGAAGCAAAATAGAAAAAAATAAAGGAGTAGATCCGAATGAATATAACGATCTATGATGTTGCGAGAGAAGCAAATGTATCAATGGCAACAGTCTCTCGTGTCGTTAATGGAAATCCAAATGTAAAACCAGCAACAAGAAAGAAAGTATTAGATGTTATTAATAAGCTTGGTTACAGACCGAACGCTGTTGCACGCGGATTAGCAAGTAAAAAAACGACAACTGTTGGAGTGATCATTCCCGATATTTCAAGTATATTTTTTGCGGAGCTTGCTAGGGGAATTGAAGATATTGCGACAATGTATAAATATAATATTATTATAAATAGTTCAGATCAAAATAAGGAAAAAGAATTACGTCTGTTTAATACGATGCTAGGAAAGCAAGTCGATGGGCTCGTATTTATGGGAGATAATATTACTGAAGACCATGTTGCAGAGTTTGAAAAATCACCTGTTCCGATTGTTCTCGCTGGATCAATAGAGGAATCTGGAAAAATACCATCTGTAAATATTGATTATGAGCAAGCTACATTTGATTCAATCCAAACTTTTATTGAAAAAGGTCATAAAAATATTGCCTTTGTAATTGGTCCTTTACATGAACCGATTAATAAAAACAAAAAATTAGCTGGATATAAACGTGCCTTATCCCATGCAGGAATTGAGTTTCGCGAGGAGTTAGTCGTAGAAGGGGATTATACATATGACTCTGGAATTGAATCATTTGAAAAGCTTATTGAATTAGAAAATAAACCAACTGCTATTTTTGTTGGTTCAGATGAAATGGCTTTAGGGGTTGTTCACGGGGCTCAAGATAAAAGCTATGAAATCCCACGTGATTTTGAAATCATTAGTTCGGATAATACACGATTATCGTTAATGGTACGTCCTCAATTAACGACAATTGTTCAGCCTTTATATGATATTGGAGCTGTTGCTATGCGACTATTAACGAAATATATGAATAAGGAAACAGTGACGAATCATATAGTCGTTCTACCGCATCGGATTGAACAAAGAAGTTCAACATTGGGTTAAGAGTAAAAAAGAGTAAAACCTTATTTTATACATGGTTTACTCTTTTTTTAAAAAAAAAATAAAAGGATTTTAGTCGAATGTTACAGCTTGAAAAGTTAGGTCCTCTTTACAAGCTATCATAGCCAATGTAACAACAGTTAAAACTATTTAAGCGCTTTCCTTTTAGAATACTTCCTTTCTTGAATTTTTTTCATTCCTGATTAACGAAAGCGCTTTTTCAACTGTTCGAGCATTTTTTTCGGTAATTTCCGCTCTTCGAGGAATTGGTCGATATAAATCTATCGGATCATCCCATTCTTTCGGTAAGCTTACTGGTGCCTCTTTTTGCCATGTTTCTAACCAGCTTTCTGGCAAAGGGCCGTAGCAGTTTGAGTTTTCAGTCATTTCAAGCCATATTAATGCCCAGGCACGAGGAACAACGCGCCATATATCATATCCTCCACCACCTACAGCAATCCATCTACCGTCACAATATTTGTGTGCTATTTCATGAGCTAATTTAGGAATTTCGCGGTAAATATTCATCGTAGCTGATAAATGAGTTAATGGATCGAAGTAATGTGAGTCTGTACCGTTTTGTGTTAAAATTACATCTGGTTTAAAAAAGTCGGCTACTTCGATTAAGGCAGTTTTATAACAATTAAGCCAAGACTCATCTTCAGTAAAAGCATCTACTGGAATATTAAATGAATACCCATAACCATTTCCTTGTCCCCGTTCATTCACATTCCCCGTGCCTGGGAATAAATAACGGCCGGTCTCGTGGATTGAAAAAGTACAAACATTTGGATCATCATAAAATGCCCATTGAACTCCATCTCCGTGATGAGCGTCTGTATCAACATATAGAACACGAACATGATATTTTTTCTGCAAATATTTTATTGCAACTGAACTATCATTGTAAATACAAAATCCCGAAGCCTTGCCTCTAAAACCATGATGCAGTCCGCCACCAAGATGGAGGGCGTGTTTTGCTTTACCTGTCATCACGCAGTCAACAGCTGTTAGTGTTCCTCCGACGAGAAGAGAACTTGCTTCGTGCATATTTGAAAAGATAGGTGTATCTTCTGTTCCAAGTCCATAGTTTTCGGCTTCATCTTCAGTCAACTTTCCTTGACTAGCCAGTTTTACAGCATTTATATAGCTTGGATCATGAGTAAGATAAAGTTCTTCATCAGTAGCTGAACGTGGTGGAATTATTTGATGTTCATTAATTGCATTTATTTTTCTTAATAAATCTAATGTTAACTTGAGTCTATATTGATTAAAAGGATGATGGTTATTAAATCTGTAGGTTAACAAAGCATCTGAGTAAACAAATATTGAATCACCATTCATGATGATATCCCCGGCATGTTGGGCCATAGTACGTGAAAGCCTGCCTTTTGCAAGTCCTGTACTAAGCCAATGGGATTCATCGTTTGCACTCTAATGACAAGAATTTTAAAGTTCTCATCATTTTTGTCTGGATAAACAAGAACACTTTGGATATTTGCTTTTCGATTACGCATGACAGATGCTATGTTACAGAGCATTCCGGTTTTATTAGGAACCTTCACTTCAATTTGTGAGCCTGGCTGATGTGCACCAGTTAATTGAATGAGCGTATGTAATAAATCAGTTTCTGTAATAATTCCTACAAGCACGTGATCTTTCACTATTGGTAAACAGGAGATGTTATGTTCATAAAAGAGAGCGGCAACTTCCTCAACAAAATCTAGTGGATGACCGATAATTACGTTTGTTTTCATAACAGTTTCCAACGGTTTATTTAAATCTTCCTTTTGTTCTTCATAACGGAAGATAGATGGTTTTGCGTCACGGATATCTCGATCGGTAACAATACCCAATACATGATTTTCTGAATTAACGATTGGAAGATGGCGAATTTTTTTCTCGTTCATTAATCTGATTGCGTCAGCAATTGTGTTACTAGGAAAAAGTGTTTCTACATTTGTTTTCATAATTTCTTCTACAATCAATCGAAATCCTCCTTTAAATAGTTTTTAGACTTAGAAAAAGTTTATTAGTCATGTAAGGGCTTACAAACAATCATCCTTCTTTAAATCCTCTAATAGACTGCTAATACATAAATCTGTTCATAAAGCGAAGCTGATCAAACCGTTGGATAGAATCAAGATCAACTCTTTCACCAATCCTCACCATTAAACAATTTGCTGGATGGGAGCTAATTTCAGGATCATCAGTTGCATACCAAACAAGACCACCTGCATTCATCATTTTCTCCATCACTTTTCGATATTCCCAAACGTTTAAGCCAGTCCCTTTCAAATCCCAATGCCAATAATATTCTGTTGTAATAATGATATAATCTTCCATTGCATCATCCATCATTGAGACGATTAGGAGGTTTTTACCTACTGAGCATCCTCGGTATTCTGGAATTACTTCAATTGCGCCTAATTCTATTAAATTTTCCATATTACCTTCAGACCATCTTTCAAGAGGATCGGGATATAAAAAAGTAACATATCCAACGATTATATCTCTATTTCTAGCAACAATAATCCTTCCTTCAGGAAGTTCAGCAATTTCAATTAATGCTCTATGCTGTTGTTCAGGCGGACGAAAAGCTACTAAGTCTTCATGGAACTGGAAACTAGCTAACTTTTTTGGCGAAATAGGTCCCTCGATTATAAGGCTCCCTTTAGGGGTTTTTAATTCTTTCGCATTATACGTTTTTTTGTGTTCCATTTAACACACCCCCTTGAAATTTAAATTTCTAATAATTTATTTCTATTATACATAAAATATAATAAATTATATATCATCAAGTCAACACAATATTCACGTTAATTAAAATATCTTTCTTTTTAATTTAAAGCATTTGATAAACTTTATCGGGTTAACGGCTCATTTCCCTTTTAAACGATATGAATCGGAGATGAAAGCAAGCATTCTTTCTAGATACAAACGAATAAGACTAAAAAATATTGCCTAGCAGAGCAAAAATGATGGAAATCCCAATAATAGAAATAGTTTTTTATATTTTAAAAAATGAGAATTAACTATTTTTATATTATAATATAAAAAAAAATTGCTATTTTAAGGGGGATATGTTTCATGAAAATGATGGAAGCGTTATCAGCAACAAAGGGGAATCATAATTTAGAGAACTATGAAGAGATGTATGAAATGTTTAATTGGAGTGATGCTGAGAAAAAAATTTTTCATGGCATGAAACGGGACGTGTTAACATGGCCTATGAAGCGATTGATCGCCATGTAGAGACTTTTCGAAAAAATAAAGTTGCTTTATATTATGAAGACGGTTTAGAAAAAGAAAAATATACTTTTAAAGAAATGAAAGAACTATCAAATAAAGCAGCTAATGTTTTAAAAGCTTATGGAGATGTAGAAAAAGGAGATCGTGTTTTTATTTTTATGCCAAGAACGCCTGAGCTTTATTTTGCTTTACTCGGTACTATTAAATTGGGAGCAATAGCTGGTCCATTATTTGAAGCTTTTATGGAAGGAGCTGTTCGCGACCGTTTAGAAGATAGTGAAGCAAAAGTACTTATTACAACGCCTGATTTGCTAGGTCGTGTACCTATTGCTGATCTGCCAAATTTAAAGCATATTTTTTTAGTTGGTAATAACATAGAGGAAAAAGATCAATACATCGATTTTAACAAGCGAATGGAGGAAGCGAGCAAAGAACTTAAAATTGAATGGGTTGATCGAAATGACGGCCTCATTCTTCATTATACTTCAGGCTCAACTGGAAAGCCGAAAGGAGTATTGCATGTTCATAATGCAATGATACAGCATTATCAAACAGCAAAGTGGGTTCTTGATTTAAAAGAAGAAGATGTTTATTGGTGTACTGCCGATCCTGGCTGGGTAACTGGGACTTCGTACGGCGTCTTTGGCCCTTGGCTTACAGGGACATCTAATGTCATTATTGGCGGTCGTTTTAATCCTGATAACTGGTACAGAATGATCGAAGAGTATATGGTAACAGTTTGGTACAGTGCACCGACAGCTTTTCGAATGTTAATGGGAGCTGGAAATGAAATTGTTAAAAAATATAATTTAAGCAGTCTGCGTCATATTTTAAGCGTTGGTGAGCCGTTAAATCCTGAAGTAGTAAGATGGGGATTAAAAGTGTTTAATTTAAGAATTCATGATAATTGGTGGATGACAGAAACAGGCGCACAAATTATAAGTAATTTTCCGTGTATGGATATTAAGCCTGGATCAATGGGTAAGCCAATTCCAGGCATAACGGCAGCTATTGTTGATGATCAAGGGAACGAGCTTCCTCCGTATAGAATGGGTAACTTAGCTATTAAAAAAGGCTGGCCGTCAATGATGATTAAAATTTGGAATAACCAAGAAAAGTATGAATCTTACTTTATGCCTGGGAACTGGTATTTATCTGGTGATTCAGCATATATGGATGAGGATGGGTATTTTTGGTTCCAAGGCCGTGTTGATGATGTTATTATGACTTCGGGAGAACGGGTTGGTCCGTTTGAAGTAGAAAGTAAGCTTGTTGAACATCCATCTATTGCTGAAGCTGGAGTAATCGGAAAGCCTGATCCTGTACGCGGTGAAATTATTAAAGCCTTTGTGGCATTAAGAGATGGCTATGAACCTACAGAAGAGTTAAAAGAAGATATTCGTCAATTTGTTAAAAAAGGACTTGCAGCGCATGCAGCTCCTAGAGAAATTGAGTTTCGCGATAAACTTCCAAAAACGAGAAGTGGAAAAATTATGCGCCGTGTCTTAAAAGCATGGGAACTTGATTTACCAACAGGTGATCTTTCCACAATGGAAGATTAATATAAAAATTTGTCAAGATGAACTGCACTAAGTTGTTATGTATAATGAACAACTTAGTGCAGTTTTTTTAATTAAGAAACAAAAGAAAAGGATTGAACCCTGTACAATCCAGAGTTCAATCCTCAATCCTCTAAAATATTGATATGTTTACTTTACTTAATCAGTTAACTTCACCTTGAGGCGGCGGAGACGGTGGTACAGGGTCTTCTGGTTTCGGCTCAGGTTCAGGTTTCGGTTCAGGAGTTGGTTCAGGCTTTGGCTCAGGTTTCGGTTCAGGTTCAGGAGTTGGTTCAGGCTTTGGCTCAGGTTTCGGTTCAGGTTCAGGAGTTGGTTCAGGTTCAGGAGTTGGTTCAGGTTTTGGTTCTGGTTCCGGATTATTTTGATCATCTTTTGGTTTTTTTGCGTTTCCTTTTTTATCATCCGGATTCTTAGTAACAGGCTGCTCCTTAACATTACCAATTTTAACAACATTTGAGCGAGGTGATTCCTTTCCAGCGATATCTACAGCAGATACATAGTATTCTCCATTTCCTGCATTAAATGAATATGCCTTACCTGCTGGAATACTTCCTACCTTTTGTCCTTTGCCTCCGGAAAGCTTGTAAACTCTATAGCCAATAATATCATTTTCCGGATGTTGACCCCATGTAATTGTCGATCCTGATACACTAATCGAAAGGGCACTAGGAACTTTGCCGTTATCAGTCATTTTCGCACTAGGTACTAAAATACTTGCCCATTTTTCATTATTTGGAATGAGTTGCTGTAAGTCTTTAATATTTTTTCCGCCTAATTTTTCTATATAATCAGGGTTAAGCATTAATCCTGGGAATGAAAACTCATCAGGTGTTGTACTTAATGCTAAATATTTTTTATCACCAATTTGTACATATTTGCCACTTATTAGACTATCATCTACTTTCGTTGGGACAAACTTGGCATTAAATAAATCTGTTTGTACTAGCCCAACTTTAGAACATGCATCAGATGGAAGTAGGCCTGATATTAGACAATATGAGCGGCGAACGATGCCACCTGGCATTTGAAAACGTTCCTTTGGTGCAACGAGATTAGGATTAACTTCATAAGCAGCATTCATTAAATCGGCCCATAAATAAATATTTCTTACCCCGTATGAAATTCCTTTATAAGATTTTTCCAACGGTTTAGGTGTATCGTAACCCATCCAAACACCAAATGTAACATTAGGATTAGTGGCGACAAACCAGGCATCGTGATAATCTTGTGCTGTTCCCGTTTTTCCAGCCCAATCAGCTTTAAATTTCAGTCTTTTGTTAAGGGCTGTTGCCGTTCCTTGGCTAATAACGTCTCTCATCATATCGATCGTCAAATAGGCAGTTTGCGGACTAAATACAGTGACAGGTTCAGCTTTATGTTCGTATATCGTGTTCCCGTCGTGGTCCACTATTTTTTCAATCATGTATCCATCAATAAACTGTCCGTTATTACCAAACGTTGCGAATGCATTGACGTTTTCTTCTACAGTCACTCCGTTTGTAAGAGCACCTAGTGACAGAGCAGGGATTTGGTAGTCCAAATCAGCTAAAGATGTAAACCCCATTTTATCTAAAAATTGGACTGGTCGCTGATCAAGTATATCTAAATATACTTTTGCAGCAGGAACGTTATAAGATTTAGCTAAAGCAACGCGTGCAGTAGTTAGTCCATGGTAACGCCCATCATAGTTTTTTGGACTCCAAGTTTGCCCGCCACTGGTTGGGATACTCATATCAATATCAGCAATAACCGATCCTGGTGAAATTTTCCCTAATTCCATCGCAGGTGCATATACAGCTAATGGTTTCATCGTTGAGCCGTTTGATCGTTTTGCATATGTTGCATGATTCGTTTGCTCTCTCTTATGATCTCTGCCGCCGACAAAGCTAATAATCTTTCCTGTTTTATTTTCAATTAAAACAGCACCGAGTTCAACAGGCTCTTGAATTGTAATTTTTTCTCCAGTATCTTTATCTTTCACAACTTCATTTTTTGTATTTCCGTAATAAGGAAATTGATCTTTAACAGCTTGCATTTTATCATAAATATCTTTATCAATCGTTGTATAGATTTTGTAACCATTTTGACGAAGATTTCGATCAGCAAGTGTTAAATATTCCTTATTTAAGTTACTATCTTTCTTTAAATCACTTTCTTCATATCCGTCTTTTTCTGCTAAAATTTTTGATAATATTTCGACAGCTCTTTTTTCAACTTCAAAAGTTAAAAACGGATATTTTTCAAGAGGATTTTCATTTGCAGGAATAAAGTCTTTCACAATATCATAGCTTAAAGCTTCTTCATACTCTTTATCATTAATATAGCCTTTTTCATGCATTCTCGATAAAACAGTTTTCATTCTTTTTAAGCCGGGTGTAAGATCTTCCTTTACTTTCCCATCACGTGAAAATGGTGTGTATGCTGATGGACTTTGTGGAAGCCCCGCGATAAATGCAGCTTGAGGGATCGTTAACTCACTAGCATTAACACCAAAAATACCTTTGGCAGCGGTTTGAATACCAGCAATATTTCTTCCAGATGAATTTCTTCCAAATGGTGAAACATTTAAATATGCTTCAAGGATTTCCTCTTTTTTAAAAAAACTTTCTAGGCGTAACGCTAATAATATTTCCTTCGCTTTTCGATCAAAGGAAACTTCGTTTGTTAAAATTTGATTTTTTATTAATTGTTGTGTTAATGTACTTCCGCCTGTTTGAACTGAAGCGTTTGTTACTTCTTGATAAATTGCTCGCAAAATTGCTTTTGGAACGATTCCTTTATGTTCATAGAAATGTGCATCCTCAGTAGCGATTACTGCATTAATTAAGTGTTTTGAAACTTTATCAAGGCTTATTTCTTCACGTTCAAGATCTGTTCTAAGCTTTCCTAAATAAACTTCATTTGCAAAATATAGCTCAGAAGTTTCCTCGTAATTAATATTAGCCTTTTTCATGTCTTCGTAAGAGCGCAGTGGTTCATCTTTTACGAGAGAGGCAAAATATCCCGCACCAACACCGCCGGCAAATATGCCCCCAAGTATAAAAATGACTACGAAAAGAAGAAATATGTTCCAAGCAACTTGATATGTAATGCTTGCCCTTTTTACAGTATTTTTATTTGTAAAAAAGTCTTTTAACGACTTTTGCATTTCTTTCCATTTCTTTTTTAGATCTTTCATTGCAGCATCATTCCCCCTAAAATCACATTACATTATAGCATAAACAGCGTGCCGAAAAAGACACCGTTAAATATTTTTCTTAATTTTTCTATTTTATTTGACAAAAGATTTTTCTTATGATAAAAATGCTTTAAACTTAAAAATTGTAAAAATAGCTTTGATAGGAATTAGTAGTACTTCTGTCCCTGTTATAGAGAGCTGGCGGGTGGTGAAAGCCAGTACATACGGAAAGACGAATTACCTCCTTGAGCTTTCATTGTGAACTGTTATAAATGTACTAAGTAGCGATGAACGGGAAAACCGTTATTTTTTTAGAGTGGGGGTCTTTGTCCCCAAGTTGGGTGGTACCGCGATTTAATCGTCCCTTCGAGAGTTCTCGAAGGGATTTTTATTTTGGCTATGTTCACAATTTAATAGTTCAATCCTCTTTTACGATCTTTTTCGCAAAAGGGGGACTATCCATCACACAGATGAGCTTAAAACAACAATAAATAAAAAAGGAGTGGCGGCTGATGAACTTATTAGAAGATTTGCAGTTTAGAGGCTTAATTAATCAAATTACAGATGAAGAAGGACTTAATAAATTATTAGAAGATGAAAAAATCAACTTATATTGTGGCTTTGATCCGACGGCTAATAGTTTGCATATAGGTCATTTATTACCTATTTTAATGCTTCGTCGTTTTCAACTTGCAGGACATCATCCAATTGCTCTTGTAGGTGGTGCAACGGGTATGATTGGCGATCCGAGCGGAAAAAAAGCTGAACGTACATTAAACTCCACTGATACTGTTGCAAATTGGAGTAATCAAATTAAAAGTCAGTTATCACGTTTCTTAAATTTCGAAGCAAAAGAAAATCCTGCACAATTGGTTAACAACTATGATTGGATCGGCAAACTAGATCTAATTACTTTTTTACGTGATATCGGGAAAAACTTCGGTTTGAATTACATGTTAGCAAAAGAAACTGTCCAATCTCGAATAGAATCCGGGATTTCATTTACAGAATTTAGCTATGTGATTTTACAATCAATTGATTTTTTAAAGTTATATGAAGAAAAGAATGTGAGACTCCAAATTGGAGGAAGCGATCAATGGGGGAACATTACAGCAGGTCTTGAATTAATTCGTAAGTCAAAAGAAAATGCCAAAGCTTTCGGACTAACAATTCCGCTAGTTACTAAGGCTGATGGAACAAAATTTGGCAAAAAAGAAGGCGGAGCTATATGGTTAGATCCAGAAAAGACGACACCATATGAGTTTTACCAATTTTGGATTAATACAGATGATCGTGATGTTGTTAAATACTTAAAATATTTCACGTTTTTATCGAGAGAGGAGATTGAGCAGCTTGAACAAGAAACGAAAGAAGCCCCAGAAAAACGAGCTGCCCAAAAAGCGCTAGGAGAAGAACCAACGAAGCTTGTTCATGGAGAAGAAGCATTAAAGCAAGCTATGAAGATTACTGAGGCATTATTTAGTGGTAACATTAAAGAACTAACAGGTGCAGAAATTGTCCAAGGCTTTAAAGATGTCCCTTCATACGAGCATCGAACTAAGGAAGAGATCGGCTTAATCGATTTACTTGTAGCAGCAAAAATTTCACCGTCTAAACGACAAGCACGAGAAGATATTTCCAACGGGGCAATATATATTAATGGAGATCGTGTCACTGATTTACAATATATTCTCAGTGAAAAAGATCGAATTGAAGATCAGTTTACAATCATTCGCCGTGGTAAAAAGAAATATTACTTAATTAAATACTAATCGTTACAAAGGAGAGCACATATTAAATGCAATAATATGGCTCTCCTTTTTTTCAGGAATTTTATTAAGAAGTAGAGGCTGTAGATTTTTTATCTGATGTATCAAATGATATAAAGCAAATGGCGCCAATCACGAGTGATATACCTAATATATGGTAAAGTAAAATCTCTTCCTTTAAAATAAAAAAGGAAAGAATAATTGAACTTAAAGGCAATACGCTTGTCAGTGCTCCTGCTGAGGCGGCAGAAACTTTTGCTAAGCCTTGATAAGGATAAATGCTATTACTGTGACAACTACTCCGAAATATAAAATATTCACCCAGTCTAAAATACGAACACTAGAAAAATAAAAATGAAAAGCTTGATAAATAGAAAAAGGAAAAAATAGTATTAAGCCAAATAAATTTATAATCGTTGCAATGGTTAACGGCGATAATTTATTAGAAACTGTTTTCCCTAAAGTGATAAATAAAGCTTCTCCAATAACGGCTCCAAAGACTAATAGATTCCCGAAAAAGGAAGCCGAGCCATTAATGTCATTTTCACTTAGAAGATTCATTAGTAGAACACCTAAAACAGCAAATGTAATACCGAATCCTTTTTGGATCGTCAATTTTTCTTTTAAAAAGATAAAGGCGATCACACCTATGACTGCAGGAAGAGTACTTGTAATAATCCCTGCTTCAATTGCAGACGTGTACTTTAATCCATAAAGCATAAAAATATTAAACAAAAAAACATCTGTCAACGCTTGAAGAAAAAGAACGATTATATACTTTAGCTGAATCGAAGGGAAGCTCTTCTCTTTATAATATAATAGAAAAATAAAGATCACTGTTGAAATGATAAATCTCAGTTCTGATGCTAAAAAAACAGGGAAACTTGATGTAATTAACTTTCCAAAGACAACAGAGCTACTAACGATCGCCATCGCCAAACCTATTTTCATCTGTGCTATAAAGTGAGCTCATTTACTGCCTCCTTCGTTGACGAACGCCCGGAAAGGATTTTACCGTTTTTGTATAATACGAAATACTAAAGGATATCGAGGGGGGAAAAATGTTAGAGTGAAAGAATTTATAATTGTACAAGTTTTATAATTGAAAATTGAAATAAGTAAAGAATTGAAAGAAATACGTTAATAGGATATTCAGCAATATTGGGTCTGCTGGATGAATTGGTCGGTTCATGTTCATAAAGTTGGCAAGAGATAAATTTGAAAAAATAGCTATTAAAATAACTTAGAAAATCATTTTAAAAAATGAAAATAAATGTTAATATTAGTCTGCATGATATTTAAGATTATGGGTATAAAGGGAATAGATGTAAAATTTAATGAACCCTTTAGGATACTTCATTTTTTTTAAGTGATTAGTAGATCATATCGTTTTAAAGAAAACTACATCGTGATGTAATGTTCCATACTAATGAATAAATTTTAGATTTAAGGGGTGCAAGTTGTGTAAAATCAAGAGTTTGTTCATTTTTTACGATAGAAGTTTTGATAATACGGATACAACGAAGGGGTTAATAATGGATATTTTTATAAATGAAATTAAGAATGATAGTATAAACATCGGTCATCAAGATTATTATGACGATTTTCATTTTTTGAAACCAATTTTAGAAAAAAAAAAGTTTGTCTTTCTTGGAGAAAGTAATCCTTGCGTTAAAGAGTACGACGTGGCTAAAGTCAACTTAATTAAATATCTTCATCAACAATTAGGATTCAATGTACTTGCTTTTGAAGGTGATTTCGGTGATTGTATTATCGGCGACTTTCTTTCAACAGATCTTGATTCAATGAAGTTTATGTTCGGATCAATCGGGCGTATTAGGAGTAATGAGTATATCCTTGAATTATTTGATTATATTAAAGAAACGAAGCAGCAACAGCCTTTACAATTAACAGGTATAGATCTTAATCAAAATGAAGATGGACATCTTTCCTCCTTTTTACGATCACAGTTGCCAGATAATTTAAAGCTAATACTTTTGGAATTTGAAAAACGTGCAAATGAAATTATATTTGATACTCGTATGATGAAACGTCTAAGGCTACGGAAAGAAGTAGAAGAAATAGAGAGCATAGGTAATGAATTCATTAAAGCGCTTGAAAAAAACTCTTTTCCCACTATGACGTTGCGTAAAATCACCATTCGGACAGTGAAAAACAGGTTAAAATTAGTAAAAGGAGCGGTTAAAAAAAGTATTTTGAAGCTGTTCAACTATTGGGATGAATTAAAGGCTGAGAACCTAAAATATTTATCTCAAGTTTATCCTAACGAGAAATTTATGATTTGGGCTAATAATTTAGACATTATGAAAAAGGGTTCCGCAAGTTGTTTTCCTTCATATAAATCAACTTTTGAAAATCTCCCCCACTTTATAAAAGAGACTAGCTATGTTTTGGGATTATATGCAAAAGAAGGCCAGATGATAGATGATGATGAACATCATTATCCAATTAAAAAAGCTAGTAAAAAACATTTAGAATGGCTACTAAATCACACACCTCATCAAAACTGTTTTATCCAATGTGGACTAAAATGGGGACAAACTAAATGGAAGGCGTTTGAAGGAGGGAATTTACGTATTTCTTTTAAACCAGCTGAACAATACGATGGGATATTATATTTTAAAAAAGTAAGCCCTGCTTATTTCAGTATGAAAAAATAAATATGATAAATACAAAATTCTTCAGAAGGTTGAATTAGGTTATTACTAAATAGATATGAAGAGAAAAACCCTTAGAAACAGTATTGTTTCTAAGGGTTTAACAATAAGGAAACAAGTCATTTAGCGTGAGTAGAACTCAACAATTAGAGATTCATTAATTTCCGCTGGAAGCTCAGAACGCTCAGGTAAACGAGTGAACGTACCTTCTAGTTTTTCAGCGTCAAATGTAAGAAAATCAGGAACAAAGTTGTTCACTTCAATTGCTTCTTTAATGATGTCTAAGTTGCGAGATTTTTCACGAACTCCAATTACTTCTCCTGCTTTTACACGGTATGATGGAATATCAACGCGTTTTCCATTTACAGTAATATGACCGTGATTAACAAGTTGTCTCGCTTGGCGGCGAGTACGAGCTAAACCAAGACGATATACAAGGTTGTCTAAACGTGATTCTAAAAGAATCATAAAGTTTTCACCGTGTACACCAGTCATTTTACCAGCTGCATTAAACAAATTGAGGAATTGGCGTTCATTTACTCCGTACATATGACGAAGCTTTTGTTTTTCTTGTAATTGTAATCCGTACTCAGAAAGTTTTTTTCTTTGATTTGGACCGTGTTGTCCAGGTGCGTAAGGTCGCTTTTCTAATTCTTTACCTGTACCTGTAAGTGAAATCCCTAAGCGACGAGAGATTTTCCAGCTTGGACCAGTATAACGAGCCATAAATGACTCCTCCTTCTTGTTTTTATTTTGGTAAAATAAAAACAGTTGTAAAACAACAAATATGTCCATTTTGTTTTCATGTACCTTCGCCCTAGCAGCTAAGGGTTACACGATACACCTCTTATTTTAAAATGAAATATGAGATATTGAGGAACAAAATGTAAAACATAAAGGTGTTTACATAGGCTGCAATATTTTACACAAAGAACATTATATTATTATTCATGTATTAAGTCAATAACGATGTTTTCTTTATAATAAATATAAAAAATTTTACTTCCCAAAAAGACTAAATTGTCATATGCTGTAAATAATAAGAGAGTTTTTATAAACATTTTTGAAAGCGTTTACAAAGGGGAGGATTTAACATGGGAGAAAGAAAAACTTTTCAATTTGAAACAGAGGTTATACATGCAGCATATGAATCAAGTGAATATGAAGGTAGCTTGACACCTCCACTTTATCAGACCTCTACTTTTACTTTTAAAGATGCGCAAATAGGTGAAAAACGATTTGCTGGCGAAGAGCAAGGATATATTTATACTAGATTAGGAAATCCGACTGTTCATGTATTGCAGGAACGTATGGCAAAACTTGAAAATGGAGAAGCAGCGCTCGCGTTCAGTTCTGGAATGGGGGCTGTTTCAGCTATACTTTTAGCTCTTACGAAAACAGGCGATCATATCCTTTGTTCACAAGGAGTGTACGGCTGTACATTTGGATTATTACAGCTAATGAAAGATAAGTATAAAATTGACCATGCTCTTTCGTCCATGGCAACGAAAGAGCAGCTGCTGGAAAAAATTCGTCCAGAAACAGTCTGTATTTATGTAGAAACACCGATTAATCCGACGATGAAGCTTGTTGATTTACAGATGGTAGCAAATGTTGCAAAGGAAGCTGGAATTCCTGTCGTTGTTGATAATACATTTTGTTCTCCATACTTACAAACTCCTCTTTCGTTAGGGTGTGATATTGTCGTTCATAGCGCAACAAAATACATTTGCGGTCACGGTGATGTAATTGCAGGTATAGCTGTAGGTAAAAAAAAGTTTATCGATCATGTTTCCATGACGACGCAAAAAGATATTGGCGGTGTCATTTCTCCATTTGACGCATGGTTATTATTAAGGGGATTAAAAACCTTGCCCATAAGGATGGATCGTCATTCTGACAACGCGAAAAAAATAGCAAAATTTCTTGCTGGTCACCCTAAAGTTGAAAGTGTTTACTATCCTGGAGATGAACAGAGCGATGATTACGATATTATGAAACGTCAAATGAAAAAACCAGGAGGGTTAATATCCTTTACACTAAAAGGGACGAAAGAAACAGCGCAAGCGTTCATGAATCAGTTAAAGTTAATTAAAATTGCAGTTAGTTTAGGTGATGCAGAAACGTTAATTCAACATCCTGCCACAATGACTCATGCAGTTGTTCCGAAACATGCCCGTGAAGAAATGGGGATTCTGGACGGACTGTTACGGTTATCAGTCGGTCTAGAGGCGTGGGAAGATATTCAAGCTGATTTAGCGCAGGCACTAGAACAAATAAAGAAGTGACATTTAAATCGTGGGGCTTCAATTAGAGGAGAGGTATTGATCTTCTCTAATTGAAGTGAAGAAGATTCGACTATAAATCATATTTTTCAACGGGCTCTGTTAAAAAATAAATTTTATTATATCAAAAGAAGCTGATTAAGGAGTGACTTTGTCGGAAAGTTTTTACAGGAAATAGTACATTCATAAAAGAATATTTATTAATAAAAGCAGTAAGTGCTTTAAAAGAGGTGAGGATGAAGATGCGGAAAAACTCTAAAAAACATATCGTGGACGTAGCCGTCTCCCTTTTTAATATGAAAGGGTATAGCGGTACATCTGTAAGAGATATCGCAGGGAAAGCGAATGTGAATGTAGCGAATATTTCGTATTATTTTCAAAGCAAACACGGATTGTTGGAATATTGTTTAACATCTTTTTTTGAAAATTATTTGTCCGAGATTGAAAATGGATATTCTTTGCTAGGTCAGAAGGAGGCAAGTGAAGTTTTATAAGTGATGGCAAAAAACATTCTCTACTTTCAAACGGCTCATCTTCAGTTAACACGCTTCGTATTAAGAGAAGTCTCTATCGATTCACAAGTCATTCGAGAAATTATGTCGACATACTTTATGAAAGAACGTTACTATTTTAAAAAAGTTTTAGAAAAGGGAATAAACGAAAAAGAGTTTAAACCTATTTCTATTAATTATATCATTATGCAGTTGAAAGGACTTCTCACGATGCCATTTTTAAACACATATTACGTGACTGAAGTACTTCACGTGCTTCCTTACGAACAATACTTTGCCGAGAAATATTATCTCGAAATTGAAAGCTGGATTGATCAAGTTTTATGTGAAAAAGATGTTCATATGGTTGTTTAAGCAATTAAAAAAAATGCATTTTGTCCCTTCCTTGGCCTAGTTCTTTCACTTGATGAGCATCAGATCCATAAATAAGGGGGATCCCGAGCTTAAAGGCTTCCTCTGCAATTTTTGCAGGTGGATAAGGTTCGCGGCAAAGAGGTTTCGCTGTTCCTGCCCCGTTATAATCTAACTCGTAATGATGTTTTTTTTTCGCTAATAAAATGGATCGTATTTCTTGATTAAAATTTTTCGAAACAGGAAATCGATGTTGAAATTTGTGGATTAATGTTATATGACCGATCCGCTTTGGTTTATTGTGGCCTAAATTAGAATGAACAGATAGAGCAACTGTACGAAAATAGTTTTCATACACGGCTTCTACAGACCCGTATTTTTTTGTCATCGTTTTAAACAAATCTGGACTATAATCAACACAATCATACTCATCCCCGATTTTCAAGAAATGAACAGAGAGAATTGCATCGTCAATAAAAGAATTGAATTGATTAAGAAAATCCGTCGTTTCTTTCTCAAATCCTTCAATATAATCAACTTCTAGCCCCGCGTTAATTTTTATATATTTTTCGTATTTTCTTTTTATTTTGTTAATATCGGCAAAATAATTTGGTAAACATTCTATTTCCATCGCACTGTCTTTTGTAGGAGTAGAATCTTCAAAGCCTTTTGGTAAGGGGGCATGTTCGGTAAAAGATATTTCTTGAAACCCAAGAGATATCGCTTTTTCTATATATTCCTCAAAAGAATTATTTGTGCCGTGCGGGCAATAACGAGAATGAATATGGCCATCTTTTTTCATTTTATTGTGAACCTCCTTGAAAGTATCTTAAATTTAATGGTGAATTAGTTGAATTCTCCTAGTTTCTATAGTTCAATTATGTGTAAAGGCATTTATCATAGTATTTATTCAAACTGACAAACGCTCGCATTCTCGTTCAGTTCGAAACGGCAGTTGATAAATTACTTAAAAAGACCAAATTAATAGTTAAAAAATGTCGTTTACATGTTATCATAAAAACATTGAAATGAATATTTATTAAGATGGTTATGTTATAAAATTGTGTTGATTTAACGGCTTATATTACCAGAAGGATCCTCCAGTCATAGCTGATAGGATCTCATACATTAAGCCTAAAACAACAATAATGTTTAACATAGCCCCATTAAAATAAAAATGCAATAAAAAGTGTCATATTTTAAAATTGCAATACATATAATCTTCGGCTATGAACAGGGGGCTTAACATGCTATACTACATAATTGGTGTTATCGTACTCTTGCTAAGCTTATTTTTAGTAGGATATATAACGAAAAAAAAGCATACTAAAGAAATAGAACGACTTGAAACTTGGAAAGTTACTATAACGGATCGCCCTGTACTCGATGAAATGTCAAAAGTAAAACAGCTTAACATGATGGGCCAAACAGAACAACTATTTGAGCGCTGGCGTAAAGAATGGGATGAGATTGTTACTGTTCATTTACCTGAAGTGGATCAGTTATTTTCAGATGCTGAGGGATGTATAAATAAGTTTCAGTTTAATAAAGCTAATGCTATTCAAGAGAAAATGGAACAACAATTAACGAAAATAGAGGAGATGGTGACCTCTATCTTAACAGAGTTAAAAGAATTAGTTAGTAGCGAAGAAAATAATCGAATTGAAATTGAAGAGTTAAAAGATTTATTTCGGGAGTTAAAGACGTCTTTATTAGCCAATAGTCATTCGTTCGGAAAGGCGGCAGTCCAATTAGAGCTTCAAGTTGATGAAACTAATAAAAAATTCCAATTATTCCACGAAGAAACGACTAATGGAAATTATCTGAAGGCACGTGAAATTGTAAATCAAATCGAAGAAGATTTAATAGGCATTAATGAGAAGATGGAAATTATTCCGGGTGTTCTTATAGAATGTCAAACAACAATCCCTTCCCAACTAGCAGAATTAAAAGAAGGCTATAAAGAAATGATAAGCCAAGGATATCCCCTCCATCATCTTGAGATAGAAAAACAATTTGAACTATTTAAAAGTGAATTAAACAATTGTCTCATTTATATCGAAAAAACAAATGTTGAAAATGTAAATAAAAAAGTGGAAGAATTAAAAGAAAGTATTGAATTAATTTTTTATCTGCTCGAACAGGAAGTTGTTGCTAAGCATTACCTTATAAAAAATAAACAAGAGACAGACTTAGTGTTAGAAGCGGCTCATGAAGAATATAATAAATTAAAAGCAGAAACTGAGCTTGTTCAGCAAAGCTATCGTTTAGGTGAAAAGGAGCTGGCACAGCTCGATCAAACGGAAAAACAACTTATTCAATTGTATAAAAGGTTCGAGATGCTTTTAATAAAAATATCTCAACAAGAAACTGCCCAAACTGAGCTTTCAAAAGAATTAAAAGAAATTAAAGAGAAGCTTGATTCTGTTAGAAATGGGCAGAAACAATTTGCAAAAAGACTTCGAGCCCTCCGCAAAGATGAAATTTCAGCACGAGAAAAAGTGAGCGAATTATCTAAGCAAATTAAGGAGCTCAAGAGACTGATTTCTAAAAGTAATTTACCTGGATTACCGCAAGATTATCAATATTTAATGGAAGAAGCAAAGAAAAATATACAAGTTGTTATTCAAAAAATTGAAGAAAAACCTTTAAATATGAGCGCAGTTCAAGAAAATTTAAAAGCCGCCTTGTTGACAGTTGAAAAGTTATCAAATTCAACGGATGAAATGCTTGACGAAGTGATGCTGGCAGAGAGAGTCATTCAATATGGGAACAGGTATAGAAGCCAGTACCCATCTGTAGCAAAAGCATTGGAACATGCTGAAACAGCTTTTCGTCTTTTTGATTATCGCAGTGCTTTAGAGCAAGCTGCAACAGCGGTAGAAGAGGTTGAGCCGGGCGCTTTGAAAAAAATTGAAAACATCATGTCTGAAGAACAAGACTAGAAACAGGCTAATGTTGGCCTGTTTTTTCTAGTTAAAACTGATCCTATAAAAAACTAAATTGAAAAGATAGGGGTGATGAAAGTGATTTATTTTGATAATAGTGCAACTACAAAGCCTTACAAGGAAGTCATTGACGCATTTGTAAAAGTATCAAATGATTACTTCGGGAATCCGTCATCTCTGCATCGAATTGGCGGAGCTGCGGAAAACCTTTTAATCGAAGCAAGATCGCAAATTGCAAAGCTTTTAAATGTAAGGGCAAATGAAGTTTTTTTTACATCAGGGGGAACAGAAAGTAACAACTTAGCGATAAAAGGTACAGCACTTATGTATAAAGGCAGGGGAAAACATATTGTGACGACAGCAGTTGAGCATTCCTCAACTCGAGAGGCCATTGAACAGCTCAAAAAACAATTCGGGTTTCAAGTTACATATGTGCCTGTTGATACTTCAGGAAGAATTTCTCCGATAGATGTTAAAAAAGCAATCCGTGATGAGACGATACTCGTCACAATTATTCATGTTAATAATGAAATAGGAACCATTCAGCCAATCCAAGAAATTGGTCAATTATTACGAGACTATCCGAAAATATTATTTCATGTTGATCATATTCAAGGAGTTGGCAAGGTTCCGCTTAATATGCATGAAGACAATATTGATCTCTACTCAATTTCAGGACATAAGTTCCATGCTTTAAAAGGAACTGGTGCATTACTAATAAAACAAGGAATCAAAATTTCACCATTATTTTCAGGCGGCAGCCAAGAATTAAAAATTCGCAGCGGAACAGAAAACGTTGCTGGAATTGTCGCAATGGCTAAGGCATTGCGGCTCACTTTTGAAAAAAAAGCAGCGACATTAGAAAAATTAACATCAATCAAGAATATATTAAAAAAAGAACTTGAAAAAATTGAAAGGATTATTGTCCATACGCCATCAGAACAGGCAGCACCGCATATATTGAATTTTTCTGTTCGCGGGATAAAAGCTGAAGTGTTTCTTCATGCTTTAGAGGAAAAAGAAATATATGTTTCCACAACAAGTGCTTGTTCTTCAAAAAATAAGGCAGCAAGTAATACGTTATTGGCAATGGGAGTTAATCAAGATATTGCAGAAAGTGCAATTCGAATAAGCTTAACATATGACAATACAATCGAAGAAGCCAAAGCTGTTATAAAGGGAATAACAGAGACGGTAAAACAACTTGGAGAGGTAATGAATTAAGATGAACTATGATCGTATTTTGATCCGTTATGGAGAACTTTCATTGAAAAAAAGAAATAGACAAAAATTTATTAATCAATTAAGGCATAATGTGAAGAATGTATTAGCTGATTTTCCCACTGTTAAAGTGGAAGCCAATCGTGAAAGAATGTATGTACTTTTAAATAATGAAAATGGTGAAGCTGTTGTCAATAAATTAAAGGGCGTTTTTGGAATTCAAACGTTTAGTCCTGCGATAAAAGTTGAAAAAAATCTTGAAAATATGAAAAAAACAGCGTTAGCACTTGTTAAACGGCTTTATCGCGAAGGAAATACATTCAAAATAACGACCAAACGTGCCGATAAAGCTTTTCCGTATAATTCAGATGAATTAAACAATATTTTCGGAGGTTTTTTACTAAAAAATATTCCTAATTTGAAAGTAGATGTTAAACAGCCAGATATAAACTTACGTATTGAAGTGCGCAAAGAAGCTGTTTATTTATCTTGTGAAAACATTGAAGGTGCTGGAGGATTGCCAGTTGGTTCAAGTGGAAAAGGAATGCTCATGTTATCGGGAGGCATTGATAGTCCTGTTGCAGGTTATTTAGCAATGAAGCGGGGACTTGATATCGAAGCAGTCCATTTTTTTAGTCCTCCCTATACAAGTGAACGGGCAAAGCAAAAAGTGATTGATTTGACAAAAAAACTTGCAGAGGTAAGCGGTTCTATTACACTTCATGTTGTGCCTTTCACCGAAATCCAACAGCTCATTCGCAAACAGATTCCTGAAAACTACACGATGACGACAACAAGAAGAATCATGCTGCGAATTACTGATGAACTTCGTAAAAAAAACAATGCTTTAGCAATTATTACAGGTGAGAGTCTTGGACAAGTGGCAAGTCAAACACTTGAAAGTATGTATACAATTAATGAGGTGACAAATACACCTATACTGCGTCCTCTGATCGCGATGGATAAAACAGAAATTATCGATATTTCAAAACGAATAGATACCCATGATATTTCAATTCGTCCTTATGAAGATTGCTGTACTATTTTTGTCCCAGCAAATCCTAAAACAAATCCTCGTCGAGAAAGAGCCAATCATTTTGAAAGCTTTACTAATTTTGACCCATTCATTCAAAGTGCTGTCTTAAATACGGAAACGATTTTACTTAAACCTGAAACACTGAATGATTTATTTTAGTAATGATGTGAACAATTACCATTGAAAGCTTTGTATGAAGGCATGTGATTCTACACACTCTATACTCACAAGGAGGTGAAGTCACATGCCACGAAGCAATAACTCTAACCAATTATTAGTACCTGGAGTACAACAAGCTCTTGATCAAATGAAAACTGAAATTGCCCAAGAATTTGGTGTTCAACTTGGTGCAGAAACTACATCTCGTGCAAACGGTTCAGTAGGTGGTGAAATCACTAAGCGCCTTGTTCAAATGGCTGAACAACAATTAGGTGGTTTCTCTCAATAAAAAAATATAATATGGCTACGAGGAGCAGGCTGTTTTGCCTGCTCCTTTTTGAATGTCCAAAACATCATTCACTTTAATTAGTGTGAACAGATGATTGATGATCTTTTGAACGAAACATGATAAAAAACCAAATTATATTCATAATCGTTGCAACACAACAGATTATGAGTACAGTAACTAGCATTGGGATTAGATTTTTTACTGTACCTATAAAAACAGTAATAAACATGAATGATATAAAAATAATGATTCCTAAAGCACAAAAAATAGCCATAATGTATTTCATCCATTTCAAGCCAGCGATGTACATAAATAATGGAACAATGTAAAAAGTGAGTATCATCCCTATTGAAAGCCACATACCAAGCGAGTTAAATTGATTTGCCTTTTTGACCAAATTGTGATAATGGTGACAGGGAAGTAACAACTATTAAGGTACAAAATAATAAAGCAGAAATGAATGTAATGATGATCATTTTCTTCTTTGTATCCAAAAAGATCCCCCATTTTTAAAAGTCATTTCTAATATTATCCTCTTCATATTATATCTAAAAAAGGGAAAACATTTAAATTATATTTTTTATTAAAATTATTTATATAAAAATAATTTAAAATGTTATGATAATTTAGTATAATTATTTTGTATATAGATGCTAAAAGGGGGATAAATGATGAATAGGGAAATGTTAATTGCTCCAGAAAAATATAATTTAGTAAGTGAAATAGAAAAATTTGCAGAAGATCCGAATAAAATTGCAATAAAATGGACAAATGACTCAGGAGAGAAAAAAGAAATTACGTATAGCAGTTTAATTAAAAATGCAAACAAAATTGGAAACGTTTTCAAGCAAAAAGGTTTACAAAAAGGGGATATTATATTAATCATTGTTCCCCGTTTAATAGAGGCTTATGAAGTATATTTAGCTGCTCTAAAGTCCGGGCTTGTCGTAATCCCTAGCTCTGAAATGCTGCGAACGAAAGATATTCAATACCGTATTAATCATGGTGATGTGAAGGGAATCGTAAGTTACTTTCCATATATTAATCAATTTTCTGGTATTAAAGAGGCTGAAATATTGCCTAAATTTGTAATAGGCGATCAAGTTGAAGGATGGATTCAGCTTGATGAGGAAATGAAAACAGCTTCTGATGAAATGGAGATAGCAGCGACAAAAAGAGATGACATGGCCTTTTTATCATATACATCAGGGACGACTGGAAATCCTAAAGGTGTTGTTCATTCACATGGATGGGCATATGCACACTTAAAAACGGCAGCAAAAAATTGGCTTTGTATTCAAGAGAATGATACTGTTTGGGCTACAGCAGGACCTGGATGGCAAAAGTGGATTTGGAGTCCATTTTTATCTGTATTAGGTACAGGTGCAACAGGATTTGTATATAATGGGAAATTCGAACCGAAAAAATATTTGCAGTTTCTTGATGACTATAAAGTAAATGTGTTATGTTGCACGCCTACTGAATATCGCTTAATGGCAAAGGTCGACAATCTTCATGATTTTAATCTGGTAAATTTGCACAGTGCTGTCTCTGCAGGAGAACCTCTAAATAGAGATGTAATAGATACGTTTAAAAAGTATTTTAATGTGACTGTCCGCGATGGTTATGGACAAACAGAAAATACGCTTCTCGTTGGTGTCACAAAAGAGATGAAATTGAAACCGGGTTCAATGGGAAAACCAACTCCTGGTAACCGAGTAGAAATTATTGATGAAGATGGTTATCCATGTGCAGTAGGAGAAGTTGGTGATATCGCAGTTCATAGTGAGACACCAGCTTTGTTTAAAAACTATTATAAAGATCCTGAGAGAACAGCAATGCAGTATCGTGGAGAGTATTATATAACTGGTGATATGGCCAAAAAGGATGAAGAAGGATACTTCTGGTTTGAAGGCCGCGGCGACGATATTATTATTAGTTCTGGTTATACCATTGGCCCCTTTGAAGTAGAAGATGCACTTGTTAAACATCCATTTGTTAAAGAGTGTGCTGTTGTTGCTAGTCCAGATGAGGTTCGCGGCAATATAGTAAAAGCTTTCGTTGTTTTACGTGATGGAGTGACACGAGATACACCTAATTTAACGGAGGTACTTCAAGAGCATGTAAAAGAATTGACAGCTCCTTATAAATACCCTCGGCAAATTGAATATTTAACAGAGCTTCCAAAAACAACGTCAGGTAAAATTCGCCGAGTTGAGCTACGAAAGCGTGAGCTAGAGACTTTTGAAAAAAGCTAATTTTTTAAAATGTATTTTTAATCATCATTTTAGTTAATGACCAATGAAAAGCTGGTTAAAGTTAAGATTTGATTTCCAAGAGATTAGAAAATGCTTGAACGTCGAGGCGGAAGCGAATATCATTCTTATGAGCTGACAATAAGAATGCGAGCGTTTGTCAACGATCTGGACTGGCTAAAAAGCCAGTTCTTTTTTTGTTCGCCCAGCATGGGCGAACTCTAACGGGTGAAAGTCCCGAGTACGACCTTGTAGCGGTAAGTACATAGCTGAAAGCAAGGGTGTCCACGGTAACGTGGAATCTGAAGGAAGCTCGAGGCAAACCTTCGGTCTGACGAACAGAAATCATATAAGAGGCAACGTATGAGGATAAGACTGCAAAAGAAGTCGAAGTCCCATAGCTACTGTATCATACGGTGTATATATGGCAGATAGATGAAGGGAAAGAGTTCGCACCTTAACTGGGGAGGTCTCACTCGTCTGCCCCAAAATCTTTTAGTGATACAAGACTGGATAGTGAGAAGTCAGCAGAGGCCGTAGTAGTGAAGACGTCTAACGAAAGCTAGAAAGAGCGAAGGGCTGAACAATTTTATGGTTATAGAAATCTTTAATTGGGGAAGGAAATAGACCACTGGCAAATCGCAAGAAAGTGGATACCAACCTACGAGAAAGAAAGGAAATAACAAGCATGCACGAGAGGAAACTACTTGACAAGATACTCGACAAAGATAATCTTGACCATGCAATCAAACAGGTTAAAAGAAACAAAGGCTCAGCCGGTGTTGATGACATGACTGTAGATGAGTTGGTTGGATATATGGCGATGAATAAGGATGAAATGATTCATCAAATCCGAAATAGAAAATACCATCCAAAACCAGTACTAAGGGTCGAGATACCAAAGCCAAACGGCGGAACACGACTTTTAGGAATTCCGACTGTCCTAGATAGGGTTATTCAACAGGCGATTGCCCAAGTTCTCACACCGATGTTCGATAAACAATTCAGCGAATATAGTTATGGTTTCAGACCAAGACGCTATGCCGAGATGGCTATTTTGAAAGCCTTAGAGTTTATGAATGATGGATACGACTGGATTGTAGATATCGACTTGGAACGTTTCTTTGACACCGTACATCACGATAGGCTGATGAATCTCATATCAAGAACGATAGATGATGGAGATGTTATTTCACTCATTCGTAAGTTCTTTGGTAAGCGGTGTACAAATAGACGAGGAATACCAAGAAACAGTAATCGGCACTCCGCAAGGTGGAAACTTATCCCCGTTACTTAGTAATATTATGCTTAATGAACTGGATAGGGAGCTAGAAAATCGAGGGTTGCGTTTCGTCAGATACGCAGATGACTGTGTTATCATGGTCAGAAGTGAGATGTCGGCGAAAAGAGTAATGAGGTCTGTGACAAGATTCATTGAAGAGAAGCTAGGATTAACCGTTAATGTGGAGAAATCAAAAGTGACGAAGCCGAATGACCCCGATATGAAGTTTTTAGGGTTTGGATTCTTCAAAGATTACCAAGCTGATTTATACAAAGCGAGACCACACCAAAAAAAATCCTTAGAAAGTCTTAAATTCAAACTTAAACAATTAACAAGGAAAAATTGGAGCGTCGATACGAAGTATCAGGTAGAACGAATCAATCAATTAATAAGAGGATGGGTCAAATACTTTAGGGTCGGTTATATGAAGAAGACAGCACTTGGGAAAATAGATGCTCATACAAGATTTAGACTGCGAATGTGTATCTGGAAGAAATGGAAAACTGCGAAGAATCGCAGGAGAAATCTGATTAAACTAGGCATGGATAGATACAGTGCATACAAAAATAGCCACACAAGTAAGGGTGTTGCCCGTACAGCTTATTCTTGGATACTCACCACGACAATAACCAATGAGAGATTAGCCAAATTTGGTCTAATCTCCGGTGAACAACACTACATCAAAGTGCATACTTAATATAAAATTGAACCGCCGTATACGGAACCGTATGTACGGTGGTGTGAGAGGTCGGGGGCTAATCACCCCCTCCTACTCGATATCATTCCCTTAGCATAGCCGAAAGGCGTGTAAGACTGGGGTTCTTTGTAAATGAGCCCAAAAGTAATTTAGGACGTCGCTTTTTAGATGATTTACATGAATGAACAGTTCATACAAATCTTTAAAGCATTTACTCATTAGTTAAGCTAATTGAAGTAACACTTTTACTTGTAAAAATGTCCTGTCTTCCCCTATACTAGTAAATGATGTTTGCATTTTGTTCTAACTTCTGCCAACTTTCTTATTAGTGGTATTTATAAAATATTTTTGCAAATATTCTCGTTTAATTTTTTTTGATAAGAAGGAGGACGTATTAAATAATGAATGGAAAAAGGTGGGCAGCATTAGGGATTGCAGCTGCATTATTTGTTGTTTCAGTATTCACAAGCTTTGCAAGCTCGATTTTATCGGGAAACTTTCAAACATTTATGGATGAATTCATAGTCCCTGCAAAACCATATGTTGAAGAAGTAGTTGAAGAAGGGAATAGTTTTAATAGAATTGCTGTTCTTGAACTTAATGGGATTATTCAAGATTCGGGAAATACATCGACTTTATTACAGTCTGAGACATATAACCATCGTTTATTTATGGACCAACTTGAATATGCTAAAGAAGACACAAGCATTAAAGGGATTATTTTACGTGTGAATACTCCTGGTGGCGGAGTGGTGGAAAGTGCTGAAATTCATGATAAAATAGTTGAAATTATGGAGGAAGCTAAAAAGCCTGTCTATATATCGATGGGATCAATGGCAGCTTCCGGAGGATATTATATAGCTGCTCCAGCAGAGAAAATATTTGCTGCCCCAAATACGTTAACCGGTTCCCTTGGAGTCATCATGCAAAACGTAAATTACAAAGAACTAGCAGATAAAATTGGAATAGATTACGTTACGATTAAAAGCGGACCTTATAAAGATATTATGAGTCAAACGAGAGAGATGACAGAAGAGGAAAGAGACATATTATACTCGATGTTAAATAATACATACGAAGGATTTGTAAAGGTTATCTCTGAAGGGCGAGGAATGTCTGAGGAAGAAGTACGAAGAATTGCCGACGGTCGAGTTTATGATGGAATTCAAGCGAAAGAACTAAACTTAATAGATGATTTTGGATATTTACAAGATGTTATAAAACAAATGAAAAAAGATTATAAATTAAATAATGCACAAGTTGTCCGTTTTACAGAATATGCCGGCTTCAGCTCTTTATTTAGTTTAGGGGCACAAAAAATGATGGGGAATGATCTTCAATTAACCAACTTTGTTAATGCACTATCTGAGCCTAACTCTCCCCGTCTAATGTATTTATATACTGAGTAGGAGGAGAGGCAGCAATGACAAATACAGGATCATGGGATTTGTTAGATGATGAGGTACCATATAAAGATAGTGTAGAAAAAAATAACGCTATGTTACAAAAAAATAAGCAAACTGTTCATTATGCGGGGTTTTGGATGCGTTTTTGGGCTTATGTAGTGGATTTAATCGTAATTTCAAGTATTAATGGGATACTTGTTAAACCGGTATTTAGAATGTTGGATCTCCCCTTAGTAGAAAATAAGGTATTTGCACCGCTTACAATAGCCACTGCCATCGTTTTTTATTTATATTTCGTCTTAATGACGAAATACTTTGGACAAACGTTAGGAAAAATAATTTTTGGTTTGAAGGTAATTAATCTTAACGGGGATCAGCTTTCGTGGGGAACGATTTTGTTTCGGGAGCTAGTAGGCCGATTTATTTCCGAAACTGTATTAATTAGCTATCTCATTATTGGGTTTTTACCAAAGAAGCAAGGTTTACATGATTTATTTAGTGACACTACTGTGATACAAGAACGAAGTTAAACGATATTAAAGGGAATAAACCTGTCAACTCTTTTGACAGGTTTATTTTTTTGCAAATTTGTCGATAATGACAGCCTGAAAGGTTGTGAACAAATTGAAGTGGGTCCTTCTTGTTCTAATATTTTTATTTCTTATTGTAATTGTCATTATATTTACACGGCTTAATATTGTCCTTGATTATAAGCACAGCGAAGATAATGATCGGCTTACTATACAATTTAAAGCTTTTTTTGGGTTAATAAAATATCGTATTGATACGCCGTTAATTAAAATTGATGATAATTCCCCAACGTTAGTGACAAAAAAGAAAACAAAAAAAGGACCTACAGACAAACTGACAAATGAAAATGTAAGTCAATTCTCAGCTGAAGACTTACTTTCAAGTCTTCACGATACAAGGGAAATTATAAATCACGTAGTAAAATTGCATCGAATTATACGTCTATTTTTAATAAAGGTTAAAGTAACAAAATTTGAATGGCAATCAGTTGTAGGTGTGGGTGATGCAGCTTATACAGGAATTATAACAGGAGCATTTTGGGCTATAAAGGGAAGCTTATTATGTATTATAAGTAAATATCTAAACGTTATAACAGAGCCATACATTATGATTACTCCTAATTTCCAAAAAGCAGTTTCACAAACAAGTGTAAAGTGTATGATTCATTTTCGAATCGGGTATGCTATATTAGCAGGGATCAAATTGTTAAAATATTGGAAGGGCGGAAAGCCTCATTTTAAATCAAAGCCACTGTCTACTTTGAATAATAGTGAAGAAAAAACTGTCTAAGAGGAGGATTTTAAATGTCCGATCATCCAATTCAAGGCTTAATGACAACAGCCATGGAAAACTTAAAAGAAATGATTGACGTGAATACAATTATTGGAGATCCTGTGGAAACCCCAGATGGTAGTGTAATTTTAACGGTTTCGAAGGTTGGCTTTGGGTTTGCGGCAGGTGGAAGTGAGTTTGGTTTAGATAGTACAAATCAAGGACAATCGCAAGAAAAGAAACTTCCGTTTGGCGGAGGAAGTGGTGGTGGTGTTTCAATCACTCCAATTGCTTTTCTCATTGTTAATTCCCAAGGAGTAAAAATGCTCCATCTTGATGAAAATACTCACCTTTATGAAAAAATATTAGAGCTTGCACCTGCAGCAGTTGAAAAAATTCAACAAATGTTTTCAAAGAAAAATGGATCAAATGATACGATGAACAATCAAAGCAATCCTCAGGCATATAATGGGCCTAAAAAAGATTTAGAGTTTTAATAAGCATAAACAGTTCAGACAGTTGATAACGCTAGCATTTATTGTTGTTTATCCTTCATTGAATGCTAATGAACTATATGTTCTATTCGCCTCGATTGACAAGCGTTTTCTAGTCTATCGAAATTCGATTCAAATATTAAAGTTGTTTACATTTCAGTTAACTTTCAATTCAAATTAGAAAGTTAACTTTTTTAATATTAGAAAAAGAAAAGTATAAAACATTGCAAAAAGTTGCTTGAAAAGATATGATTTACACTGTACCCATGTTGTTTAAGAGGAGGAAAAAGATAATGGCATCTGTAACATTTAAAAATAACCCAGTAACATTATTAGGTAACGAGATTAAAGTGGGAGATAAAGCTCCTCATTTTAAAGTCTTAGCAAATGATCTATCTGTAGTGACTCTTGACGATACGAAAGGCCAAGTTCGCTTAATAAGCGTTGTACCTTCCCTAGATACAGGGGTTTGTGATGCACAAACACGCCGTTTCAATGAGGAAGTAAATAACTTAGGAAATGTAAAGGTACTAACAATAAGTGTGGATCTTCCATTTGCTCAAAAGCGTTGGTGCGGTGCTAATGGCATTGAAAATGTCCAAACACTTTCTGACCATCGTGAGATTTCATTTGGCGAAGCATACGGTGTACATATGAAAGAACTCCGTCTATTAGCTAGAGCAGTATTTGTTGTTGATTCAAACGATACAGTCACTTACGTTGAGTATGTAAGTGAGGGAACGAACCATCCTAACTATGAAGCGGCTATCGAAGCTGCAAAGGCTGCAAAATAATATACAATTTAGGAACAGTCCTCACGTAATGCAGGACTGTTCTTTATTGCTCATTCGCATTCGTATGAGACGACGGTTCGATACGATAAGCTTATAATAACAAAAGCCTATTTTCTTTTATAATAGAATTTGTGATTAACTATGTGCCTGTTAAAATAAAGTGAAAGAAGAACGATTGGTGAACAGATGTAACACTTAACTATGATATAAATTTAAAAAAGTAAACGTTTATAAATAATAAATAAAATCACAGTAAAAATGCAGGAGTATCTTTACTCCTGTTTCGCCTTTTGAATAAAATATTATATTTGTTTTCAAACCTAAACTTTAATAAGGATTGAAATAAAAATATACCATTGTAGTAGCAATGATAATCAATACAATTACTGAAGCTATCATCAAAATTTTATGCTTTTTTGCTTTCCCATAGATTATACCTATAAGTGCAGCGTAGAAAGAATAATAAACAAAAGCATACCTTATCACTCCTTTATTTATTAATATCTTTTCCAATATGTATAGTGTTTTGTTTTTATAACTACTATATTTCAAGATGATCTCATCTTCAGCCTTTAAAAGATTTGAATTCTCCCCATATTATTAAGTAAAAAATGTGAATTTATGAAATAAATAAATCATAAACCAGTTACTCATTCAGCTCCGATTGATTGCCTGCTGGGGGGTGGCTTATTCAGTTAATATTTGCTCATCATAACTTTCAAGGGATGCTTTTTAATGAGCTGCTGCGTATTAGCCGCTACCTTATAATAGATTTTAACTTCGTCAAGTAACTGATTGTTCTTTATTTTTAAGCCCATTTGTATGAGGCTGCAGTCCGAGACGAATGAGCTTATAATAACAAAAGCCTATTTTCTTTTATGAAAGAATTTGTGATTGAACTATGTGCCTGTTACAATAAAGTGAAAGAAGAACGATCGGTAAACATAATGTTAACATGATATGTTCTCATGTTGACACTAGGATTTGCCGAGGATATTACAAATTTTGGAGGAATGAAGAATGTCTATTTCTCCTACGGAGAAGTTATTTTCGATTTTTGATCAAACAGCACTTATGTTAGAAAAAGAGCTTTCTTGCTCTTATTTAGAAGCAATAGCCGAAACGGGTGAAAACTTATTTCATAAAGCTGTACTTCAAGATGAGATAAGTGAGATTACGGTAAAGAGAATAAAAAAGCAGTACGAGCAAATTAATTTAGACTCTATGACAAACGAGGAAATTCGTAAAGCATATCAGCTGGCTATCTTAAAAGGGATGAAACAACAAGTTCAGTCTAATCATCAAATGACTCCTGATGGAGTGGGAATGCTTGTAAGCTACTTAGTTAGTAAGTTTATGGGCGCTTGTCCGCGTTATAGGTTACTTGACCCCGCGATTGGGACAGGAAATTTATTAACAACTGTGTTAAATGGACAAACTAATAAAGAAATTGAGTCCATTGGAATCGACATTGATGACGTACTTATTAAGCTTGCTTACGTAAATGCAAATTTACAAAAGCATTCAATTGAACTTTTCAACCAAGATAGTCTTGAGCTGTTATTTGTTGATCCAGTAGATGTCGTTGTTTCCGATTTGCCAGTCGGTTATTATCCAAATGATCTTCGAGCTAGTGAATTTAAATTAAAAGCAGATGAAGGCCATTCTTTTGCCCACCACCTTTTCATTGAACAAAGTTGTCGTTATGTAAAACCTGGAGGATACTTATTTTTCATCATTCCTAATCATATGTTTAAAAAATCTGAAGCTCCAAAGCTACATCAAT
The DNA here is from genome assembly GCF_019915265.1 of Bacillus aquiflavi. Lineage (NCBI taxonomy): Bacteria > Bacillati > Bacillota > Bacilli > Caryophanales > Bacillaceae > Bacillus > Bacillus aquiflavi. The sequence continues at coordinate 2,667,156 of NZ_CP082780.1, read as the reverse complement.
TTATTCAAAACAACTTGATAATTCAAGGTTTATTGCAATTACCTTTATCGATGTTTACGAACGAACAGGCAGGGAAAAGTATTTTTATTTTACAAAAAAATAAAGAGGGAATAATACCTCCAAAGCAAGTACTTCTTGTAGATCTACCTAGCTTCTCCAATTCAAAAGCAATCGAAACGATATTGTATAAAATTAATAATTGGTTCAAGGAAAACAAGCAAGTAAACTAAAAGAACAAAAGCCGATGTCTATAGAGATATCGGCTTTTCAAAGAGATCGTTTTTAATTTGAATGAAAACCTGATTAATAGCATCGTCCTGGTTATGGTTGGATCGGAGCCAGGGCGTTTTGTGCATGGTGAAAAAACACCTGTTTGTTCTTGATTATAAAACAGATATTTAACCTGAAAGCTTCGTGCATATAAAAATAACTTGGACGATTGCATTGACAGCCTTTAAGGAAAGGAAAAAGTGACTTTTTTAATATATTCCATTGGGCTGACCCGTCTTAAGCTAATATCGAACGAGAAAAAAAAAAAAAACAAAAACAAAGTAAAAAGATTAATCGCAGATAGCAGCAATACGGCAGTTTTTGTTCATATTAAAAATGCTGCAAAGGTATAAGCATACCCGAATAAAGCTACACTTTTAAAGATAGATATAGGTGCTTGAATTGTCATGAAAATAATCATGTGAGATAGAATTGTACGTTATGATAAACTTAAGCAATGTAGCAATTGATTCTGTATGCAATATTTTTTTTTGTATTAAGACAGCATTAGAAAAAGGAGTCGATTCAATCATGACCAAAATGATCGCGATTAATGCAGGAAGTTCTTCATTAAAATTCAAATTGTTTAGTATGCCTAGTGAGCAAGTTCTTTCAAAAGGGTTAATTGAAAGAATAGGAATGGATGACTCCATATTTAATATGATAATCAACGATGAAAGTATAAGAGAAGTAACAAATATACCGAATCATGAAGCAGCGGTAACAATTTTACTTAAAAAATTAACAACACATGGAGTCATTCAAAGCTTTAATGAAATTGATGGAATTGGTCATCGCGTTGTTCATGGCGGAGAAAAATTTAATGATTCTGTCTTAATTAATAAACGGGTTTTATTAGAAATTGAAGCACTATCGGAATTAGCACCACTCCATAACCCTGCTAACGTTATTGGAATCAAGGCATTTAAACACGCACTGCCTGATGTTCCTGCTGTTGCTGTCTTTGATACAGCTTTTCACCAAACAATGCCAGCAAGTTCTTACTTATATAGCTTACCATATGAATATTACGAGAAATACCGTATTCGCAAATATGGTTTTCATGGCACCTCTCATAAATATGTGACAAATAGGGCAGCTGAAATGCTTGATCGGCCTATTGAGGAGCTTCGGCTTATTTCTTGCCATATAGGAAGCGGGGTAAGTATTGCTGCGGTATCTGGGGGAAAATCAATAGATACCTCAATGGGGTTTACTCCTTTAGCTGGTGTAACGATGGGAACTAGGTCAGGAAATATTGATCCAGCATTAATCCCTTATATTATGAAAAAAACAGGAAAAAATTCAGAAGAAGTGTTGGAAATTTTAAATAAAAAGAGTGGATTACTAGCTATTTCTGGGTTTTCTAGTGATTTACGAGATATTAAAATAAAAGCACTAGAAGGAAACGAACGAGCAAAGTTGGCACTTACAGTATTTGCTGAAAAAATACATAAATATATCGGTTCTTATGCGGCGCGGATGAGTGGTTGTGACGCAATTATATTTACAGCCGGCATTGGTGAGAATAGTGAAATAGTACGTGCAAAAGTGTTAACAGGTTTAGAATTTATGGGAGTGTATTGGGACCCTCTTTTAAATAAAGTAAAAGGAAAAGAAGCATTTATTAATTATCCCCATTCACCTGTGAAAAAACTAGTCATACCCACAAATGAGGAAGTAATGATCGCGAGAGATGTAGCAAGACTTTGTTTTTAATTAGGGAAATACAGCGTTGATCTATCAAGAAAAAGCTTGATAGATCAACGTTTTTTAATAAGATGAATTGAATAATTTTATAAATATAATAAAATAAAAATAATGAACAAGAGTGTTTTTATTGAAATGTAGAGGGTTTCCTTTATTTGTGTCGAATAAACTTTAAAGTAGTCATCGAAAAAAAGAAATAATCATTAAAATTAACTGGAGCTTTCGTTAGGGGAGGAACTATTGAATGTTGACAGTACGGGAGAAAAAAACGTGGGAAGAAATATTAGAATGGGAGCACCAGCTATTTTCATATGATTCGAATGATTTTGAACGAACATTTGAAAAATGGCTTGAGCAATCATTTTCAATGTTGCCTGAAAAGATACAGCAGCAATTTTTTTCATTACTTGACAATTGGCTTTTTCATCTGCACTCAATGATTCAAGGCTCCCAGCTGCAAATAGATGCAAAAGAAAGAATATTAACTGCAGGCAGAATTTTTAATTCAAATATAGAAACAGTTGAGGAGCTAACAAAATTAAATATTGATCAATTACAATATATTGCTAATCAGCAAATAACACGCCATCGTTTCTATTCATTTGCTCAAGGAGGGGTGTCGGGGACAGGAGGTACACTTCTTCTAGGCGCAGATATTCCCGCAATGGCGATCATCAATTTACGTGTGATCCAGCTAATTGGTATGACTTATGGACATGAAGTAAATACTCCATTTGAAATGATGGCTTCTTTAAAAGTATTCCACGGAGCAACTCTTCCTGCAAGGTTAAAGAAGGAAGGCTGGCAAGTATTAAAAAAAGATTTAGAAGACGCTGATGATTTTTATTTTTATAATGGAGACGACGAGTTCATGACTGTTCCTTGGCTTGAGCAGCCATTAAAGCAGTTATTAAAATGTATTGTCATCGTCTTATGTAGAAAAAAGCTTTTTCAAGGAATTCCTTTCATTAGTATGGCAGTAGGTGCAGGTGCAAATTATCAATTAACAAGGAATGTTACTGAATTTGCCCATAAATATTATCAATACCGATTTTTGTTAGAAAAACATGGAGGTTTATCGTGAGTACTTATGAACATAAAAAAAAAGCTCCAAAACAAGTCGGATGTAAAATTATTACAGTAAGTGACACGAGAACAAAGGAAACAGACAAAAGCGGGCAGCTTATCATTGAATTGCTACAAAAGGCAGGGCATAAAGTGATTGATTATGTGATCGTTGAAGATGAACAGTCAGCTATTAAATCGGCTGTGTTAAACGGTTGTCATCATGATACAATCGATGTGATTTTAACAAATGGCGGTACTGGGATTGCTAAGCGTGATGTTACAATAGAAACAGTTCAACCGCTGTTTGAAAAGGAAATAGTCGGCTTTGGAGAACTCTTTCGTATGTTAAGCTATACAGAGGATATCGGCTCAGCAGCCATTCTCTCAAGAGCGGTGGCTGGAGTGATTAAAAACAAAGCAGTATTTTCAATGCCTGGATCTTCAGGTGCTGTTCGCCTCGCAGTAAACAAGCTCATTATACCCGAATTAGGTCATGTCGTAAGAGAACTGCGTAAAGATTTATCTAATGAACGATTGTAGACTCTTATTTGTGGAAAACTAGATTTTGTGATACTTAGCATAATAACTGAAAGAATTGTAAAAATGCAAGCCCGCATTAATTGGGCTTGCTTCATTTTTTTTTAGCTACCTGTGTTTAAGGGTATGAAAAGTGCCTAAGTAAAAAGCAAGAGTCGCTTTATTAATGGAGTGTGGATGATAAAGCTCTATTTTTTAAATGAATGTTTAGGAGAAATAAAAAATATTAGTGTCGAAAATATGTGGATGAATGGAAAGCTCATTCATAATAAAAACATTAATGAGGATTATGAAACATGGCTAGAAGATAAGTATTGGTTTATGATTGACGATAAAAAAAGGAATATCTTTACCCGCTGTTTATTCTAATGGGGATATTAACTGGAAATGGATTTCTCATAAAATAAGGCAGAAAATGATATGTTAAAAGTTTTAGGAATAATCGTAAAAAATATAAAAGAGCATGAATAGGAAATACTTTACGAGGCGTTGCTCTACATCTAAGTTTAACGTTTTATATCGGTGGCTCTGTTCCTTCATTTATAACAATTAAAGCTTGTTCTTCTAAAAGAAGAATCAGCTTTAATTGTTAGAGATTTTGGAATAGCATTTAATGATGTATTTTTGAAATATCTTGGTTTATCCGGTACCAAATCCATAAGTCATTAATAATAGAAGCAAGCTCGGCAATGTCATGATTAAGTTCACAGCAGCGTTCAAAGTCGCTCTCATCATTTAACTTCTCTTGCTTACTGTTTATCCATTTTTCTAAAATAGCAATTCGATCAGGTATTTTTCCGCGGATTTTTTCCCAATAAAGTAGAATGAGCTGGCGAGTTTCTTTACTATATTCCTCCCATTCTTTTTCAAGTATAGGAATAGAGATTCCTAGTCGTTCATCATATGAAAAATAATCTTTCATTTTTATCCCCCAAGATCGAGTTTTTCTCCATTCTACTATATTATAATAAATTGTTCGACTTGTTTTCATTTCATTCAAAAATACGACTGTCTTTCCCTACCAATCATTTTTAAAAAATGGCTCATAAATTTTTATTCATAATTGCGAATAAGTATTGATTAATTTTAAAAAAAATGTTAAAGTATTTTAAAGAACTTGTATAAATATTTTCAACTGTGAATTTTTATTCATTAATCATAGAGGAGGAACAAACGTGACAGACAAAAAAATAGTGCTTGCCTATTCTGGAGGCTTAGATACATCAGTTGCAATAAAATGGCTTGAAGAACAAGGATATTCTGTTGTTGCATGTTGTTTAGATGTTGGAGAAGGAAAAAATCTGGAGTTTATTAAAGATAAAGCATTGAAGGTTGGAGCAGTAAAGTCATATGTCATTGATGCAAAGGAAGAGTTTGCTAACGATTATGCTTTAATGGCATTACAAGCGCATACTTTATATGAAGGAAAATATCCATTAGTTTCGGCTTTATCTCGTCCGTTAATTGCGAAAAAGCTAGTTGAAGTAGCTGAAAAAGAGGGTGCAGTTGCCGTTGCACATGGCTGTACTGGTAAAGGAAACGACCAAGTACGTTTTGAAGTAGCTATTCAAGCTTTAAACCCTAATTTAGAAGTAGTTGCCCCAGTTCGTGAATGGAGTTGGTCACGTGAAGAAGAGATTGAATATGCAAGAAAAAAAGGAATTCCAATTCCAATTAATCTCGATAGTCCATTCTCAATCGATCAAAACTTATGGGGAAGAAGCAATGAATGTGGAATTTTAGAAGATCCGTGGGCAGCTCCGCCAGAGGAAGCTTATGAATTAACAGCTAGCTTAGAAAATACACCTAATGAGCCTGAAATAATTGAAATTGGATTTGAACAGGGTACTCCTGTTTCATTGAACGGGGAAGAATATACTTTAGCTGAGATGATATTAGAATTGAACAAAATAGCAGGTAAACATGGGGTAGGACGAGTTGACCATGTCGAAAATCGTCTTGTCGGTATTAAATCACGTGAAGTATATGAATGTCCTGGAGCATTAACATTAATGACAGCTCATAAAGAATTAGAGGATTTAACACTTGTGAAGGAAGTCGCTCACTTTAAACCAGTGATTGAGAAGAAATTAACTGAACTTATTTATGAGGGACTTTGGTTTTCACCGCTTAACGATGCCCTAACAGCTTTTTTGAAAGAAACTCAAAAATATGTTACGGGTACGGTTCGCGTGAAATTGTTTAAAGGTCATGCAATTGTTGAAGGCCGAAAATCTCCTTATTCTTTATATGATGAAAAACTTGCAACATACACTTCTGAAGACGAATTTGATCATAGCGCTGCAGTCGGATTTATTAAGTTGTGGGGCTTACCGACGAAAGTACAAAGTATTGTTCATCAGAAGAAGGTGACAGAGTGAAAAAGCTTTGGGGAGGCCGCTTTACAAAAACAGCTGAGCAATGGGTAGATGAGTTTGGTGCATCGATTTCCTTTGATAAAGAACTTGTGATGGAAGATTTAGAAGGAAGTATCGCACATGTAACGATGCTTGCAAAATGCGGAATTATAACAGCTGAAGAAGGAAATACAATAAAAAACGGCTTACTCAGTTTAAAAGAACGTGCCAAAAAAAATGAACTATCTTTTTCAGTACAGTTAGAAGATATCCATTTAAATTTAGAAAGTTTTTTAACAGAAGAGATCGGTCATGTCGGAGGAAAACTGCATACTGCAAGAAGTCGTAATGACCAAGTAGCGACTGATATGCACTTATACCTTCGAAAGCATGTAAATGAAATGATTCAATTCATTACAGAAATGCAATCAGCTTTAATTGAGCAAGCTGAGAAACATGTAGAAACAATTCTTCCGGGATACACTCATTTACAGCGAGCTCAGCCAATTTCGTTTGGACACCATTTAATGGCCTATTTTTGGATGCTTGAAAGAGATAAAGAGCGGTATAAAGAAAGTTTAAAACGGATTAATATTTCTCCATTAGGTGCAGGTGCTTTAGCGGGAACAACGTTTCCTATTGATCGTGAATATAGTGGGAAACTTCTAGGCTTTGAAGGAATATATGAAAACAGTTTAGATGCAGTAAGCGATCGTGATTTTATTATTGAATTTTTATCAACTAGCTCTATCTTAATGATGCATCTATCACGTTTCAGTGAAGAAATCATTTTATGGTCAAGCCAAGAATTTAATTTTGTTGAGTTAGATGATACTTTTGCAACTGGAAGTAGTATCATGCCACAAAAGAAAAATCCTGATATGGCTGAGTTAATTCGAGGTAAAACTGGAAGGGTATACGGTAATTTGGTTGGATTGCTAACAGTTTTAAAGGGATTGCCACTTGCTTATAATAAAGATATGCAAGAAGATAAAGAAGGGATGTTTGACACAGTTAAAACTGTAACAGGATCCTTAAAAATTTTTACAGGTATGATTGCAACAATGAAGGTGAATCAAAATATAATGGAATCTTCTGTAAAGAAAGATTTTTCTAATGCAACTGAGCTTGCTGACTATTTAGCAGCAAAAGGCTTACCTTTTAGAGAAGCACATGAAATTGTCGGAAAGCTTGTATTAAAGTGTGTTAATAAAGGCTGTTATTTATCAGATTTACCACTAAACGAATTAAGGGAAGCTTCAACGTTGTTTGAAGACGATATTTATGAAGCTTTAGATCCTTATACAGCGGTAAAACGCCGTAATAGTGCAGGGGGTACTGGTTTCGATCAAGTTTTAGCTGCGATCGAAAAGGCAAAGAAGCTTTTATAGTTGTTGATTTTATTTATTAAGAGGAAGCTACAAATCTTCGATGATCTATTATGAATAAAGTATAAACAAATGAGAAGGGACTATCCCTTTTCATTTTATTTATGGTGCGCCCAGCATGGGTTATAACTTGGTGGTGAAAGTCCACTACGGGCTTGGCAGTAGGAACTGTTAGCTGAAAGCAAGGGTGTCCATTGTGAAATGGAATCTGAAGGAAGCTGGAAGCAAACTCCTGAACTGACGAACAGAAACTGCATAGAAGGCTGACTTGGAATGGACGAGTCTGCCAAACATGACAAAGTCCGATACTGCACGAGTTCCATACAGTAAATGCAGCGGTTACATGGGAGGAAGGTTGTAACTCTTACCTGGGGAGGTCTCACAAGGGTTATTGAATTAACAATGGTATTAGTGATAATCCAATGAATTGTGAGGAGTCAGCAGACGCCATAGTAGTTTCTAAGGAAATGAAGGGCTGAGCAATCTTAAATCTTGAAGAACAAGGAGATGCAGACATCCCGCCTAAACACAGAAAATCATCATGGCATTTGCCAGAGAGATGACTACCTATGAAGAGATACGTTGGAAACGGAAGGGTACATAGGAGAGTGTAGAGATGTCGCATGGGTATGAAGAAACAAGATGGTATCAACTTAATTGAGAGAATAACCTCTGACAATAATCTTTGGACTGCATACAAGAAAGTATATGCAAACAAAGGTGTACCGGAATCGATGGAATTACTGTCAAAGAACTTGAAAGTCACATGCTTAAATATGACGACCAATTGAAACGAAAGCTTAGAGATGGAACATACAGACCTCAACCAGTAAAGAGGGTAGCCATTCCAAAAGCCGACGGTTCAAAAAGATACTTGGGAATTCCCAGCGTTCTAGATAGAGTGTACAACAAGCAATACTTCAAGTAATTGACCAATTATTGACCCCCACTTTTCGGAACATAGCTTCGGGTTCCGTAAAGGAAGAAACGCACACCAAGCGGTAGAGAAAGCCAAAGAATATTATCGAGAAGGATAGAGAGTTGTCGTTGATTGTGATTTAAAAAGTTACTTTGATACTATACACCACCAACGAATCAGGGCATACCTTGAATATTTTATTAAAGATAAAATAGTATTGAAACTAATTTGGAGTTTCTTACGTTCAGGCATACTTGATAAGGATATCTACATTGAAACAACGAAAGGTGCTCCGCAGGGAGGACCATTATCGCCCATCTTAGTAAATGTCTATCTAAATATGTTAGATAGAGAATTGGAAAGAAGGGGACATCGTTTCATCAGATATGCAGATGATTTCGTTATTTACGTTAAAAGTAAACGTGCTGGCGAAAGAGTCATGGAAAGTATGACCGAATTCCTTGAAAAGGACTTAGGACTCACGATAAACCAGAAGAAAAGAAAAGTGTGTGGGGCGACATCGGCCACTTTCCTAGGATTTAACATACAAAATTTAATGGGAAAGTGAAATGCCGACCTAGTAGGTCGGCGAAACGAAAATTTAAAGATAAGCTAAGGAAACTAACCAGTCGAAAACGACCAGGAACATTCCACGAAATAATCACAAAAAATAAATCAAACGACATCAGGATGGATTAACTATTATGGTATCTCAAATATGAAATCATTCATAAAAGATATTCAACAGTGGTTACATCATCGATTAAGACAATTGATATGGAAACGTTGGAAGTTAGTACGTACAAAGTACAAAATGCTTCGTAAATATGGAATTAATCATGAGGATGCGATGAAATTAGCCAATACCCGTAAAGGATATTGGCGAGTATCACTTAATGACATCATCCATCGTGCCATACCAAATGAAAAGCTCAGAAAATGGGGATTAAAAGATTTGTCCACACTCTATGAGCTTCGATACTTAAAAGGTTGAACCGCCGTATACGGAACCGTACGTACGATGGTGTGAGAGGTCGACTAATCAATTAAAGATTAGTCTCCTACTCGATTTTAAACGTCTTTTTCCGTACGCACTACAAGAACATCACAAGGTGCATAGCGGGTAATGTGCTCAGATACACTACCAATTAAAAACCTTTCGACAGCATTTAAACCTGTTGCGCCACAAATAATTAAGTCAACTTCAAGTTTTTTGGCAATTCCTTTTGGGATTTTTACTTTAGGAGAGCCGTAGTCAATCACAATTTCAACATCATTTATACCAGATTCAATTACTTGTTTTTTATAATTTTCCATTAATTCATTTGCAAAGCGTTCCGCTCTTTCTGCAATTGTTCGGTCATAGGCTTCAACTGTTGCGAACGTTCGAGTGTCAATAATATGTGTTAAAACAAGGCTGGCGTTATTTCGTTTCGCAATTTCAATTCCTTTTTTTAAAGCCCATTCCGCCTCTTTTGAACCGTCCACAGCTACTAATATATGTTGATACGTTAATCCCATTTACCTCTCCTCCTTTTTTATATTATACCTCATTTTACAGTGTATATATGTAACAAAATAACTAACAATAAAGTGAAAACTTTATGAAATAAAAAAGGAGACGAACTTTAGATGAAAAAACGAGAGATAAAAGAAAACATTTATTATGATGAAGAAGGAGCAGAAGAAATTAGTGAGCAAATCAAAAATTCTTATACAAGCGGGGTTGTCAATCAGCCTGATGCTCAATTTGATATTGATGAACTAACAAAAGATTCACATACTAAAGAGTAGGGCTGTCTTTTTTAGACAGCTCTGATTGTAAAATTAAAATTTTGTTGCTTGTACTTCGTTCGCTGACTGGAACTGGTAAAAAAGTGTTTTCGATTTCTTGAGGAAATTTGCTTGAAATAATGATTATGCATTTAATATATGTCTCCCTTCTTTATTCTTCCTCTTTTTGTAGATCCTCTTATGATAAGAAAATATTTTCTGCTTCAAAATAAATTTGATTTTTTAAAAAATATTCTACTTTTATATTAAAGGTGATATATTAAAATAGAAGGATAGAACAGGAGGTAGATGATAATGCGTATCGGAATACCAAAGGAAATAAAAAACAATGAAAACCGTGTTGCAATGACACCTGCTGGCGTGGTTAACTTTGTTCATTTTGGGCATGAAGTTTTCATTGAAACAGGGGCGGGAGCTGGGTCTGGCTTTACAGATGACGATTATATTAATGCAGGCGGCAAGATTGTAAACACTGCAGAAGAAGCATGGTCAATGGATATGGTCATGAAGGTAAAAGAGCCCCTCCAAAGTGAGTATAAATATTTTCGTGAAGGATTACTTTTATTTACATATTTACATTTAGCCGCTGAACCTGAATTAACAAAAGCACTTATCGAAAATAAAGTTATTGCTATTGCCTATGAAACTATTCAGCTACCAAATCGAGCACTTCCACTTTTATCACCTATGAGTGAAGTAGCCGGAAGAATGGCAGCTCAAGTTGGTGCACAATTTTTAGAAAAAGTTTACGGCGGTAAAGGTATTCTTTTAGCGGGAGTGCCTGGTGTTCAAAGAGGTAAAGTAACAATTATTGGCGGTGGAATGGCCGGTACGAATGCAGCTAAAATGGCAGTTGGTCTTGGAGCAAAAGTGACAATTATCGATTTAAATCCTGAACGGCTTCGCCAGCTAGATGATATATTTGGTTCTGATGTAACTACACTTATGTCAAACCCATACAATATAGCAGAAGCTGTAAAGGAATCTGATCTTGTTATCGGAGCAGTATTAATTCCTGGAGCTAAGGCGCCAAAATTAGTGACCGAAGAAATGATTAAGTCAATGAAGCCTGGCTCAGTAGTTGTCGATATTGCTATTGATCAAGGTGGGATCTTTGAGACAACTGATCGGATTACAACACACGATAATCCAACGTATGAAAAGCATGGAGTTGTTCATTATGCAGTTGCAAACATGCCTGGCGCTGTTCCGCGAACATCGACGCTTGCTTTAACAAATGTTACGATCCCATACGCTGTACAAATTGCGAATAAAGGATTCAAACAGGCATGCCTTGAAAATGAACCATTGTTAAAAGGAATCAATACACTGGATGGATTTGTTACGTTCAAAGCAGTTGCTGAAGCACTACGTTTTGAATATGCAGATGCTAAAACAGTGCTAGAAAAACTTTCATAATGTAAAAGGCTTTGAATGGATGAAAAGTCCATCAAAGCCTTAGCTTTAGCAAACTTTACTTAATGATTTGCAATTCTTTTGGGTATTTCGTTAAAACTTTAAAGCTATCCTTCGTAACGACTACATCATCTTCAATTCTAACACCAGCTACAGTTGGCACATAAATTCCTGGTTCAATTGTAAAAACCATTCCTTCTTCAAGTGGCAATGGATTCGTTTCATTTAACGAAGGATATTCATGAACACTAATTCCAAGTCCATGACCGAGTCTATGTGGAAAAAAACGGGCATACCCTGCTTCAGCAATGATTCGTCTAGCGGTTAAATCGACTTCAGCGCAAGTAATTCCTGGTTTGCATCTATTGAGTGCTGCTTTTTGAGCTGTTAATACCGTTTCATATATTTCCTGTTGCTTTTCATTTATATCATAATATGCAACTGTTCTTGTCATATCAGAGCAATAGCCATCAACAATAACACCTAAGTCAAATAAAACAAAATCCCCTTTCTGAATTTTGGTTAGACCGGGCGCTCCATGTGGTGAAGCGGCATTAGCCCCTGTTAACACCATCGTGGAAAAAGACATTTCGCTTACACCTTTTTGCTTTAAAGCAAATTCGACAGCAGCTAATACATCTAGTTCAGTTTTTCCCTCTTTAATTTCATTAACACCTGTTTCAATTGCGAAATCAGCCAGTTCACAAGCTTCTGTTATTTTTTGCAATTCTTGATCATCTTTAATAAGCCGAAGTTTGCGCATTTTTTCCTCAACAGATAAAAAAGTTGCTCTTTCAAATCGATTTGTCATTTGTTCGAATCGTTCTACGTTCATATGTTCTTTTTCAATCGCTATTTTTCGAACATTTTTTATACGTTTTGTCACTGCTTTATGTACAAGTTCCCAAGGCTGGTCAATATCACTGTATCCGATAATTTCATCATCCCATCCAGCGTTTTTTGCATCATGCTTTTCCATTGCTGGACATATTAAAAATGGTTCACTTTCTTGAAAAACAGCTAAGCCTAATAGTCGTTCATGGGGATCGCTATAAAAGCCGCTTAAATAAAATACATTTTCAGTTGATGTAATAAATGCTGCATCAATAGAATATGATTTCATCCATTCTGTTAATGTTGTTAATCTTTTTTTCAAACTACTTACCCCCTTTAAAGCATGATACTATGAGATTAGCAATTAAATAAGGAAATGTAAACTTTTAAAGCGTTGTCAGGCAGGATTTTCTTAGTGTTTTGTCGAAGATTTACTAACACTCTTAATGAAACGAAAGGAGAGGTTTTAATTGAAAATATCATATCACGGTCATTCTGTTGTGAAAGTTGAAACAAATGGAAAAACGATTATATTTGATCCGTTCATTACAGGAAATGAGTTAACTGATTTAAAATTAAATGATGTTAAGCCAGATGTGATTATAGTAACACATGGTCATGGCGACCATGTTGGAGATACAGTTGAGTTGGCTAAAAAGAATGGATCGCTTGTCATTGCTAATTTTGAATTAGCTACATATTTAAGTTGGCAAGGAGTTAAAACCCATGGCATGCACATTGGCGGAGCATATGAATTTGATTTTGGGAAAGTTAAATTAACTCCAGCTTTTCACGGAACAGGTTTAATGACTGATCATAAAGAAATTATTTATTTAGGAATGCCAGCTGGTGTTTTGCTTACAGTAGAAGGAAAAACAATTTATCATTCAGGCGATACAGCGTTGTATTCTGATATGAAACTGATCGGCGAGAGACATCCAATTGATTTAGCATTTTTACCGATTGGTGATAATTTTACAATGGGGCCTGAGGATGCAGCACTTGCGGCAAAATGGCTGCAGGCAAAAATGGTTGTACCTATTCATTACAACACATTCCCGCAAATAAAGCAGGATCCAGAAAAATTTATTGGCATGCTCGAAGCCGGTGTTGGTAAAATACTTAAACCAGGTAACTATATAAATTTATAAATGAATAGCGGTCAATAGAGCGTTTCAGCTTGTGCACAAATTCAATAAATGAAGTCATCTATTTAAAGATTGGTTGAAAATACTAATCCCTTTTTTAAACTTTTCTTTAGCAAATCATGTAAAGGATCTTAAAGTGTTTAAGATCCTTTATAAAGTATTCGGGAATTGTATAATAATCAAATGATCAAAAAGGGAATATTTTAAATTATTTGGGAGTAGTTATCTGTTTTTATAGAGTCATTCTGAATTGTATTTTCATCTATTATACTTTTCATAGATTCTAATTTTTAATCACTCACTAATTCATCATTAAAAAAGAGTTGATCCTTTTTTATGATAAAATTGGTTTCGATTGATTTCATCATCTATTGTTTGCTTCTGAAAAGCACCTTCTACCTTCAATATTATAAAGTATATGTGACATCTTCAAATTCAAATGAGATGAATCAGTATGATTAGAACTCATCATGCGATCAATTTCGCTTGATTTTGTCTTTGTTGCAATGATGTTTTGGTTTAAATACAAATACTAGAAAAATGTTTATAAATCAATATAAATTAGGAAGATGTGTAATAAGATGATGAAAAAAAAAATAATTCACTATGTAACTTTTATTGGAATAATTTTGTTTATTATTCCTGCTAGTATGAATAGTTTTTATATCCCCATAATTTTACTTTTAATGGGAATTAATTTATTTAATCATTCACTTACAAACTACAAAGGTATAAAAGTAATTATACTGACTATACTAGCTTTATTACCTGTACTGTTATATTTCATGCTAAAAAATATGAATTGGTCATCGTATTGAGTCATTCGGTGTCTTTTCTACATCAACAGAAAAGATTAACCGACCTTAGCTTAACAAATACAGCCACTTAAATACATTTTTACAGGTGGCGGTTTATAGCAGTATTGTGTGTAGGGGTGTGTGGATTACTAGATAAAGTGTGTCGTGGCTATTTAAGCTAGTTGTTTCCACAATTTGAATCAATTCCTTTTTTTACTTTCTAATTTATCCCCGTCAATAAACATTATCTAAACTCTCGGATCACTAACTGTTTATACAGGTAATATCAATAAAATTTCCACATAACTTCCATACATCGTTCTTTTCAGGCGCTTACTATAGTTCTGTTGTTAATATTTAGAGTGGTAGTGGAATGGGATGGTTTTTCCGAATGAGCATAAGGAGTGAAACAGCAACGATCACTTTACTTGATCTAACACTTATGGAATAGTACTTATTATTTCATGAGCTAAAAGAATGAAAGTGTTTATTAACAGTCTGCAGTGCTCAAACGAGCGCTTCTTTTTTTTTTATGAAAAGCATATAATAAAAAAAGTTATGTAAATGGGGGTGAATGCAATCAAAAGTCGTTATATTATATGTTGTTTGCTAGCGGCGTTGATGATTTATTATGCAGTACCGCGTATTTCGATTTTTTCACCTGGTTTAGGGGGGTACTTTGCGATTGCTTGGATTACCTTTGCGTTATTTGTTATCGCAGGTAATTTAACTGGAATCTTATTTGGCACTTCAAATGTTCCGAACAAAAGAGTGAAAACTGAAAAATATGTAAAGAAAAAAATTTATTTACATGATTAACCTTCATTTTTACAGTCTTTTTTTATCGTACGTTGCTTGATACAACTATTCACCTTATAATATAAGGTAACCGAGTGGAAATAACTAATAAAGGGTGAAAGTGTTGGCAACAAAGCATGAACAAATTATACAATATATTGACCAACTCCCTGTAGGTGAAAAAATCTCAGTTAGGCAAATTGCTAAGGCTCTGAATGTAAGCGAAGGAACAGCATACAGAGCAATTAAAGATGCAGAAAATCAAGGATATGTTAGTACGATAGAACGTGTAGGAACAATTAGAATCGAACGTAAAAAAAAGGAAAACATAGAAAAACTTACTTTTGCAGAGGTTGTCAATATTGTTGATGGTCAGGTTCTCGGGGGACGAGCAGGTCTTCATAAGACGCTCAATAAATTTGTAATCGGCGCAATGAAGCTTGATGCGATGATGCGTTATACTGGTGCAGGTAATTTACTGATCGTTGGTAATCGAACGAAAGCTCATGAGTATGCATTAAATGCAGGAGCAGCGGTGTTAATTACAGGTGGTTTCGATACGGAGGAACATGTTAAAAAGCTGGCAGATGAACTTCAGCTTCCGATCATATCAAGCAGTTACGACACCTTCACGGTAGCGACTATGATTAATCGAGCTATTTATGACCAATTAATTAAAAAAGAAATTGTGTTGGTTGAAGATATTTTAACACCTTTAGAGCAAACTGTTTATTTAAAAACAGAAGACATCGCTTCCAAATGGTATAAGTGTAATAAAGAAACAATACACAGTCGTTTTCCTGTCGTTGATAAAAACATGAAGGTTCAAGGAGTCGTAACATCAAAAGATATAGTCGGCTATGACAAGGACACCCCAATCGAGAAATTAATGACAAAACAACCAATGACAGTTGGAGGAAAGACGAGTGTCGCATCCTCAGCACATATGATGGTGTGGGAAGGGATCGAAATGCTGCCGGTTGTTGATGATCATAATCGATTGCAAGGGATTATTAGTCGGCAAGATGTACTAAAAGCATTACAAATGATTCAGCGTCAACCACAAGTTGGCGAGACGATTGATGATATTGTTACAAATCAGCTCGTGCTAACACGTGGAAAAACAAAAGGAGACGATGTTTTTTGCTGCGAAGTAACACCCCAAATGACAAACCATCTGGGAACAATTTCTTATGGAGTTTTAACGACGATCGTTACTGAAGCGGCAAACCGTATGTTAAGAGGTTACAAAAAAGGTGATTTAGTTGTTGAAAATATAACAATTTATTTTATTAAACCAGTTCAAATTGATAGTATTTTGGAAATTTACCCTAAACTATTAGAGGTTGGACGGAAATTTGGGAAGGTTGACGTCGAGGTTTTTAATGAAGGAGTTCTAGTCGGTAAAGCGATGATGATGTGCCAATTAATTGATAGGCAATAAAAAAGCCATTCTCTTTTCAGAAAACGGCAAATTGGGACTAGTCTAGCTCCAACGCTTGTTGATAAAGTTGATTTAAAGCGACTTTCTTAAAGACTTTAATCGCCCCTCAGTCCGAAGTGCGAAGCACGTGGCGGTGGCGGAAGAAGAATAGAACCTTTTGTTCATAAGCTGATAATGAAAAATGCGGATGTGTCTGAGGAACTGGTGTAAACGACCGGTTCCTTTTTTACTTTTACTGTTCTTCTAATTTTTCAGCTTCTTCAATTGCATATGGCAAGTAGTGCTTGTAGGCTTTATATCCAGCCCAAACATTAATAACCCCAAGAAAAATAAATATAGCGGAGACGATATAAGTAAGAACTGTTTGAAATAAAAACAGTTGATTAATCCCAAACAATAATATAAAAAAACCAAGAGCCATGCCTGATTTAGAAGATAGCCACTTTTTTTCAGCAGGAAGTCTGCTTCTAAAAAACCTCATTTTATAAAATAGGTAAAGAGCAAGGGATATTCCGATTAAAACAACAAGTACAAACATTATACAATTCCCCCAAATATTTGTAATAAGACGATTTTTAACTCACTTTTACGCTAGTGTTACTTTTCTTATTTTACCGATTTTTAAGTTTCATTACCACAAAGTACTACGAATTCTTTTTCTTTTTGAATAAATTATGATAATAATTAAGTATGTATAATAAAAAGAGAGAACAATGATAGAAAAAATCTTAACAACAATTCAACAATACCATACGATAATTATTCATCGCCATGTTCGGCCTGATCCCGATGCTTACGGCTCTCAAGGAGGCTTGGCGGAAATTTTAAAAGCTTCCTTTCCAGAAAAACAAATTTTCGCTGTTGGTAAGGAAGAGGAATCACTTCATTATTTACGTCGTCTAGATAAAGTTACAGATGAAGTATATAAAAACTCGCTCGTTATCGTTTGTGATACAGCTAATACGGCGCGAATTTGTGATGAACGTTATAAATTAGGAGATAAGTTAATTAAAATTGACCACCATCCAAATGATGATCCGTATGGAGATATCATATGGGTTGATACTGAAGCAAGTTCAACAAGTGAAATGATTTATGAATTTTATTTATACGGGAAAAATAAAGGTTTAAAATTAACCGATGAAGGTGCACGTCTTTTATATGCTGGAATTGTTGGTGATACCGGCAGGTTTCTTTTTCCTAGTACTACGAAAAAAACGTTTCTATATGCCGGGGAATTAATCCATTACCATTTTTCACGCTCTCAATTGTATGATCAAATGTATGAATTAAAACGTAACGTTGTCAAATTGAGTGGATATGTATTACAAAATTTTTCTATTCATTCAAACGGAGTTGCTTCTATGATGATGACAAAACAATTACTGTGTGAATTTGATGTGAATCCATCTGAAGCTTCTCTATTAGTAGGTACCCTTGGTAATGTAGAAGGAATCAAGGCATGGGTATTTTTTATAGAAGAAGAGGATCAAATCCGTGTTAGAATTCGTTCGAAAGGTCCAATTATTAACGAAGTTGCTAAAAAGTATCATGGTGGAGGACATCCTTTAGCAGCAGGAGCCTCAATTTTTTCTTGGGAAGAAGCGATTAATGTATTACATGATTTAGAAAAAGCTTGTCAAAGTAATTGAGGCTGATGAAATTCAGCCTCAATTACTTTGCGCCTACGCCGCTTCTTTACCTTGTATATTGTTAACTTTTGGTTTACCTTTTAATGATAAATACGTCCACATACGAAGTATTTTCTCGAAAGGGCCCATTCGAAAATATTTTAAGTATAAAGTACTTCCAGCCACTTGGATAGCAAAAATAAAAATAGCTAAAAAGAATCCAGCTATCACTCCCAACTTTTCAAATAATCCAAAGCCGTATCCGTAAAATATCATTGTACAAAGGATTGTTTGCATTAAATAATTTGTCAAGGATAGCCTTCCTATACTTTCGAACCAACTTAAAAAGCGTCTATTTTTGGTGTCTCTATATAGGGAAGCAAATGCAAAAATATATCCAAGAGCTAACAAGCTTGCGCCAAGCGTAAGGGTGATATTTGTATATAGATTATCAGGAAAAAAAACTTATAACATTTTCAAAATGATTCCCGATGGGATGAGGAGCAACATCATCTTTCGATAAAATGGCAGTTCATTTTTAGGATGGTGAAACCACTTATTTTTTGCAGCATACATACCGATTAAAAAGAGTGGTGCACCAATAAAAGGAGTTAAGATTAATAAGAGCAAATATTCCAGCTCATCTATTTCTAGCGGGTCACTATTATTTCGATCATCATAAATCTCGCTATATGTACCACTGCTGTATATGGTGATCGATTTTTCTATATAAGTGATGATATTTTCGTTCACTTTATTTTTTTTATCTATTTCTTTAAAATCAAGTAATAATAAGGGAGATAGTATAAACAATGTGATGCCCCATACGAGAATTGTCTTTTTTTTTCGATTTATAAATAGGAGAAGAAATAATCCGATTGAACCATAAAGGGTTAAAATATCGCCTTCCCATAAAAAAGTTGCATGCAACAAACCTAAGCCAAGTAGAAGAAAGAATCTTCGCACGAGGTGTCTCTTCACCCCCAGCTCTCTCCGTTCTAAACTTTCTTTCATTTTAATCATTCCATAGCCAAAGAGAAACGCAAAAATAGGTACAAAGCTTCCTTCTACTAATATTTTAATGAGATCATTTACAACTAAATCTGCCGTTGTCAACTGAAATAGTTGAAGATGTTCTTTCCCATAAATTCAGAATTGAAAAATAAGCATATTCGCTACTAAAATGCCAAATAGACTTAACCCGCGTATCCCATCAACTGTGTTTATCCTATGTTTGTTTGTATTCACTTTGTTTAACCACCTTTAATGTTGTCTCATTAAATTTTAAGAAAGGAGTATTACATTGTTCGAAACTGTCCCTTACGATTTAATAAATTTAGGAAAGGTTGTTAAACTATTGTTAAGGTTTATATGCTAGCATAAACGAGGGGTGGATTCATATGAATAAAGCAAACATTTTACTTGTTGACGATGAGAAAGCAATTGTAAAAAAAATGATGAAACAGTCCTAAAAAAAGAGGGATTTCGTAATATATTTACGGCACATACTGCACAGGATGCTCTTGATTTAGTTACTAAAAAAAATATGGATATTATCGTTTTAGATGTGATGCTTCCTGATCAAAGTGGTTTTGATATTTGTCCAAAGATAAGGGAAATATGTGATGCGCATATTTTATTTTTAACAGCTAAAGTATCTGATCTAGATATATTAACAGGGTTTGCAATCGGTGCGGATGATTACGTTACAAAACCTTTTAATCCGCTTGAAATTGCAGCTAGAATAAAAGCAAGACTACGGAGAGGAAATTTAACTCAAATAACGCAAAACAATGAAACTACTAAAAAGCGTTATGATTTTGGCAGATTTATTGTTGATGAAATAGCCGGTGAGTTAATCGTCGAGGGGAAAGTAGTTCCATGTCCAGCCCAAGTGTTTTTGTTACTCCTTCATTTTTGCAAAAATCCAAATAGAGTGTTTTCAAAAGCACAATTATTCGAGCAAGTATGGGGGTTTGATAGCTTAGTAGACGATAATACAGTTATGGTACATATAAGGAGAATACGGGAGCGTATAGAGCCAAATCCAAGTAATCCTTATTATCTCTTAACGGTAAGAGGGCTTGGATATAAACTTGTGAAGGAGAGATAGAAAATGAAATCTATAAAAAGAAGGATAGCTTTTCATTTCTCACTTCAGTTTATTTTTGTTATTTTATTTGTAGCTTTTGCGTTTCTCTTTTTAATTATCTATATTATCAGTTCTATCATAAATAACGATTTAGAAAAAAATTTTCCTGCGGGTGTATTAGATGCAATCAGTAGTGAAACAACGATTCAAGATGGTGTTGTATATGTTTTTCCTAGATGGGAAAAGCATTTGAAAGAAAATGAAATGTGGCTGCAAATTATTGATAAAAAAGGAAAAGCGATTTACTCTTTTGCTACTCCGCCTGAGATTCCTTCTAGCTATAAAATTAATGAAATAATTGAGATAGAAGAAACGAAACGGTATCATGATTTTTTTTTACATATCCAGTTAGATACAACTTATGATGATCCATATCTTTTTATTATTGGCTATAAGAATGATTTAGTTCATCAGTTAAACTCAATGGCTGCCAGCTATGGGGAATCTGGTCTAGTTCCTGAAGGATCAATAGGTAAAGTAGAAGAAAAGCTGCAAACACTCGGCGGTTATTTGCATATTATTGATATGGACGGCCGTATCGTCCAGTCAATCGGTGATGATCAAGGAGAGAAGCAATATGCAGCTCTTGAAAAAACAGAAAGTCGTCTCATGCCCGGTGTCTATTCAAATTTTGTTGTACACTATGACTCAGAATCAGAACGAACATGGGTTTTACATAGGTTGAACGAAAAGGAATTAATGAAAAAGCCGGCAATCATGAAAGAAGTGATTATTACATTACTTATTTTAAGTCTCGTTATATTAATACTTGGAATTTTGTTTTCTGCCTGGCACGCATTTCGATATGGCCAGCCGTTGTTACTATTTGTTACTTGGTTGGAAAGAATGGGTCAAGGAAACTATGACTTTATTTTAACCGAAAAGGATCGAAAAAAAGTATATAATAAAAAAAGCAAAATTAAAGCACGGTATCGCTTATATCGGGAAGTGATAAATGCTTTTTACGATATGGCGGAGAAGCTGGATCAATCGGTAAAAGAAAGAACACAGCTTGAAAAAACAAGGGAAGAATGGATGACTGGCATCTCTCATGATCTGAGAACACCATTATCTACAATTCAGGGATATGGACATTTATTAGAAAGTGGCAACTATAATTGGACAGCAGAAGAGCTTCAAGAAATGGGAAAAACAATTCGGGATAAAGGAGCATACATGCTTGATTTAGTTCAAGATTTTTCTCTATCTTTTCAACTAAAAAATAATGCCCTTCCTTTGTCAAAAAAGAAGATGAATTTAAATCAGTTTGTACATCATACTGTATTACGATTTGTAAATGATGCCACGATTAAGGATGTTTTATTTTCCTTTCAAAATGACACCTCAGATATATGGATTGAAGCTGATGAAAGATGGTTAGGCCGTATGCTTGATAATCTCATTTATAATGCAATTAAACATAATCCACTTCCATTGGAGATTGCTGTTACTGTCAAAAAAGATCACCAATATGGGATTGTAATGATTAAGGATAATGGGATCGGAATGGATGAAGAAACGGTTAATAACTTATTTGAACGATATTATCGCGGCACGAATACCGAGGAAAAAGCAGAAGGAGGAGGCCTTGGCATGAGTATTGCAAAAGCTATCGCTGAAGCTCATCGTGGCGAGTTGACGGTTGAATCCGCAATTGGTAAAGGGACAGTCATTACAATAAAATTTGAAATTTGATGAATGATCAAGACCCACCTACTTATCTCAAATTAAAATGAGATGAATAGGTGGACATACTTATCCATCTAAATGAATCACCAATTGAATGAGTAGGCTTGTATACACAACAATCTCTTTTACTTCAAGCCGATATCGCTTATCATTTACTTTAATGACTTTATTTTCTATCATTTTTTTAAATAAATCTCTGCTTTTATAAACAGTATCTAAATCTTTTGCAATCATAATACTAACATCTTCTTTAATTTTCTCCTCAATTTCAAAAATACTAAAAGAATCTAATTTGTATTTATGACCATTCACCAATTGAACTTTAATATCTTGTACTGTAAGTTTTTGCTCATTTTTTTTATTTAATGCTTTAAACTCCTCCTGCCATATTTTAATATTTTCTTTTAAATCACGAATTTCATCCTCCTGTTGCCTAATTAATTTCGTTTGGTTTTCTTGAAGGGAACCGTAAATAAATAAAAATACAACCCAACTAATAATACTTCCTAACACAATTCCTGTTAAAAAACGTTGCCAAACTGGATTGTGATAAAAGGGAGGGATTCTCATTATGAAATATGCTCCTGAGTCAGCCAATTAATAAGTAATGCACCAGTTTGTGCCCCTCCTAAAGCAGCTAAAATTAATAAAAGCTGCTTTACAATATCTCTTGTCTCGCCTTGAAGTAATCCCCTTTCAAAACTATATACTGCGTCAAACGTTCCCCCGATTGCAGCGACAATTGCCCAAATACGAAGTGCGTTAGAAAGTCGAAAAATTTCAGTTAAGGGTGGCTTTCCTGTTAAAAAGGCAGCTAGTCCACCAATTAGTGAACCTCCTAATAAAACACCGAGAGCGATAAAATAACTATCAAATAATGTTGAAAAAAAAGGTGATTCTCTCATTATTCCCCATCCTTATAAAGCATATTGGGTTGTAGTGATCATCAACTAATTATTTTCTACTTTCATCATATGGACAAACAAGCTAGATTATGAGCAGAATGATTTATTGTCATAGATTAAGTTAATCTTGCTTCGTGATAGTGAGAACATATTTTCTTTTTAAAAGTCGATTATCTATAATAAGCTTAAGAAATGTTTATAAAGGTGGGAGTAGAAGTGTCGTTTATTCACCTTCATGTATACAGTGCGTATAGTTTGCTAACAAGTACGGCTACTGTTGAAAAATTAGTAAGTGCTGCAAAAGAAAAAGGTTTTTCGGCGCTTGCACTAACTGATCGCAATGTGATGTATGGATCAATCGCTTTTTATAAAGAGTGTTTAAAACAGTCAATTAAACCGATCTTTGGGATAACAGTTGATGTGATGGCTGAAATGAATGGTAAAGAGGCTAGTTATCCGCTCGTTCTACTGGCGAAAAATAATGAGGGCTATCGTAATTTATTAAAAATTTCTAGCTTAGTTCAAACGAAGTCACCACTAGGTATTCCCACAAAATGGTTAAAACGTTATTCGAAAGGTTTATTTGCATTAACGGCAGGAAAAGCGGGAATTGTAGAGCAATATTTATTAAACCATCAAACAGATCAAGCACTTGAGACTGTAAAACATCTCTCTAGATTATTTGAACCGCAGTCTTTTTTTCTTGCATTACAACAGCACGGAACGAAAGAAGAAAAAATGTTAATGGAACAAGTCATCCATCTTTCGAAAGAAACAGGACTAAATGTAGTGGCGACAAACGAAGTTCATTATTTGGCCCGAGATGATGCTTTTGCTCACGAATGTCTTCTTGCAATTAAAAACGGACAAAAGCTTCGAGATGAAAATCGAGAAAAACTTGATAGTGATCAATATTATTTAAAAACTGCTGATGAAATGGCTCAACTATTTTCAGACTATCCTCATGCAGTAGAAAATACGCTGCATATTGCAAAACAATGTAATGTAACAATTAAATTAGCGGAACAACTGTTACCAAAATATCCTGTTGCAACTGGAAAAACTGCTGATGGCGAGCTTGAATTCCTATGTCAAAAAGGTTTGAAGGAAAGGTACAAGCAACCGAATGAAGAGCATCAAAAGCGTTTGCAATATGAGCTGGATATTATAAAGAAAATGAATTTCAGTGATTATTTTTTAATAGTTTGGGACTTTATGATGTTTGCTCGAAAACGGGGGATTTTAACAGGTCCTGGAAGAGGGTCTGCTGCTGGATCGCTTGTTGCTTATGTTTTATATATTACAGACGTTGATCCAATTAAACATCAGCTTTTATTTGAACGATTTCTAAATCCTGAGCGAATTTCAATGCCAGATATTGATATTGATTTTCCTGATCATCGTCGCGACGAAGTTATACAATACGTTGTGCAAAAATATGGTGCACTTCATGTAGCACAAATTATTACGTTTGGAACGCTTGCGGCAAAAGCAGCTATTAGAGATGTAGGCAGAGTGTTTGGTTTTAATACGAAAGAGCTGGATCAATTATCACGTTTAATTCCGTCAAAGCTTGGTATTTCATTAAAAGATGCCTATAGCCAATCTGAGAAATTGAGATCATTTTTAAAAGAATCAAAAATGAACCATCGTCTTTTTGAGACAGCATTAAAAATAGAAGGACTCCCGCGCCATACATCAACACATGCTGCTGGAGTCATTATTAGTGAACAGCCATTAATAAACAGTGTTCCGATTCAAACTGGACATGACGGGGTTTATTTAACGCAATATTCGATGGATCATCTAGAAGATTTAGGTTTATTAAAAATGGACTTTCTTGGATTAAGAAATCTTTCTTTAATAGAAGCAATTATTGCCTCCATTTACAAAAGAACAGGGAAGAAAATTGATATTCGTGAAATACCTTTTGATGATAAACGAACTTATGAACTATTAAGTCGCGGAGAAACATTTGGAGTTTTTCAACTTGAGTCTGAAGGGATGCGGAATGTTTTAAAAAGACTAAAACCAACGAGATTTGAAGATATTGTTGCTGTAAATGCTTTATATCGTCCTGGTCCGATGGAGAACATTCCCTTATTTATTGAAAGAAAGCATGGCCTGACGGAAATTGAATATTTACATCCAGAATTAAAGCCAATATTAGAAAACACATATGGGGTAATCGTCTATCAAGAACAAATTATGCAAATTGCTTCAAAAATGGCTGGTTTTACGTTAGGAGAAGCTGATTTGTTAAGACGGGCTGTGGGAAAGAAGCAAAAGGAGGTACTAGATAAAGAAAGAGTTCACTTTGTTATCGGGTCAAAAGAAAAGGGCTATGACGAACATACTGCTAATCGAATTTACGATTTAATTGTTAGGTTTGCAAATTACGGTTTTAACCGGAGTCATGCTGTTGCATATAGTTTTATCGCATACCAATTAGCCTATTTAAAAGCTACGTATCCTTTAGATTTTATGGCGGCTTTACTTACATCTGCTATCGGTAATGAGGTGAAAATTAGGCAATATGTTCAGGAGTTAAGAGAAATAGGCTACAATATTTCTCCCCCGTCGATTAATTTAAGCGGTTACTCTTTTTATCCTGAAAATACTCAGGTTCGTTATAGTTTAGCAGCGATAAAAGGAGTCGGGGCTGCTGCATTAAAAGAAATTTTTAAAGCAAGAAGACAAAAGCGCTTTGAAGATTTATTTGATTTTTTTATAAGGGTATCACCTAAAGCTGTTAATCGAAAAACACTTGAATCACTTGTTCATTCTGGAAGCTTCGATGAATTTGGCAAGGATCGTGCAATTCTTCTCGCAAGCATTGACGTTGCGGTTGAACATGCACAACTGCTTCAGCCAAATGAAGGGGAACAATATGACTTCTTTGCAGCGGATGAGTTTTTTATAAAGCCTAAGTATGTCCAAGTTGACCCAATGAGGATTGAAGATAAACTTTTATTAGAAAAAGAAGTACTTGGATTATATTTATCGGATCATCCTGTGTCAATTTATGAAAAAGCATTACAAACAATAGGTGCTAAGTTATTAACAAAAATAACAGTGGATCATAATCAAGAAAAAGTAGGAGTCTATATTTCTAAAGTTAAGGAAATTCGGACAAAGAGAGGAGATTCAATGGCCTTTTTAACGATAAGCGATCAGAGCGAAGAGGTAGAAGCAGTCGTTTTTCCAAACGTATTTCGCAGCTTATCAGTTATCTTAAAAGAGGGAAATATTGTGCTTTTGCAAGGTAAAATGGAATACCGCGAAGGGAGAAAGCAGTTTATCGTTCAAGTTGGAAAAAATATTAAAGAAGCACTTAGTGAGGCAGCAGCAAATAAACGAACATTATATTTGAGAATTACAAAAGAAAAACAATCTAATGAAAATTTACAGCAATTAGAGAAAATCTTAAAAAGTTTTAGAGGAAAAACATCAGTCGTCCTTTACTATGAAATCGAAGAAAAGGCAATACTCCTTTCTAAAGACTACCGGGTTAACCCTAATTCGCAATGTTTACAAGAGTTAATAAACTTTTTAGGTAAAAATAACGTTATTTTAAAACATTAAATCTTTACATTATTCACAGTTCTAATGTATATTGGATAAAGAGACAGATGTGGTCAGACCACCAGAATGGCTTTTTATTCGCCCGAAAGAGTGAGAGGGCTTAAGGTGCTGTTTGTGAAATTTTGAAAGGGTGAACGATTTGACTTTACGTGAAGAGGCTTTACATATTCATCGCATTAATAAAGGTAAATTAGAATCAACGTCAAAGGTACCGGTTAGAAACGCACATGATTTAAGTTTGGCTTATTCTCCAGGCGTTGCTGAGCCTTGTAAGGTAATTCATGATAAACCTGAAACTGTTTATGAATTTACGATGAAAGGAAACATGGTAGCAGTCGTTTCAGATGGAACAGCTGTTCTTGGGCTTGGGAATATTGGACCTGAAGCTGGTTTGCCTGTCATGGAAGGAAAAGCCGTTTTATTTAAAAGTTTCGCTGGTGTAGATGCATTTCCTATTTGTTTAAATACAACAGATGTAGAAAAAATTATTGAAACAGTGAAATGTCTAGAACCAAACTTTGGCGGGATTAACCTAGAAGATATTGCTGCTCCAAATTGCTTTGTTATTGAAGAAAGGCTTAAGAAGGAAGCGAATATTCCTGTTTTTCATGATGATCAGCATGGTACAGCAATTGTAACTGTTGCTGGTTTAGTTAATGCATTAAAATTAGTTGGCAAAAAAATAACAGAAATTAAAGTGGTTGCAAATGGTGCTGGAGCTGCTGGTATTGCAATTATAAAGCTTTTATACAGTTATGGTGTGCGTGATATCATTTTATGCGATTCTAAAGGAGCGATTTACGAAGGTCGTTCATATGGTATGAACAAAGTTAAGGCAAAAGTAGCTAAATTTACAAATAGGGAAGATGAACAAGGAGATCTTGTGGATGCTATTAAAGGTGCCGATGTATTTATTGGTGTATCAGTAGCTGGAGCATTAACTGAAGAAATGGTTCGTTCAATGAATCCTAACCCAATCATTTTTGCAATGGCTAATCCAGAACCTGAAATTATGCCTGATATAGCAAAAGCAGCTGGTGCTAAAGTTGTTGGTACTGGCCGGTCTGATTTTCCGAATCAAGTAAATAATGTATTAGCCTTCCCGGGGATATTCCGTGGTGCACTTGATGTACGTGCTACACATATAAACGAAAAGATGAAAATTGCCGCAGTTGAAGCAATTGCAAGCTTAATTAGTGATGATGAACTTAACGCTGATTATGTTATCCCGGCTCCATTTGATCCGCGGGTGGCTCCTGAAGTTGCGGCTTCAGTAGCAAAAGCAGCAATGGAAACAGGGGTAGCTCGACTAAAAATAGATCCGAAAGAAATAAAGGAAAAAACGAGAAAGCTCGCAATTATTGGAAAAAGTGAGTGAAATAAAAGTGAATTCTTCACAAAGAAATTCAAAAGTTTATTTAGAAATTGTGAAACAGCTTCGAGATATGATCAAAAATGACGATTTAATTGCTGGGGATAAAATCCCATCTGAACGAGAACTTTCAGAGCGTCTAAATGTCGGTCGATCTTCTGTCCGTGAAGCATTGCGCGCTTTAGAATTATTAGGATTAATCGAAACAAGGCGTGGGGAAGGAACTTTTATCCGTGATTTTCGTGAACATCATCTTGTCGAGGTGTTAAGTACTTTTATTTTGCAAGATGACCAAGCGGTTAAAGATGTATCGGAGACAAAGAATTTACTTGAAATGGATAGTATCCGTCTTGTTATTAAAAGAGCAGAAAAAGAAGAGCTGTTTTCATTTAAAAAATGGGCCGAGACAACAAGCTTTACTGATGATGATTTTTTTAAAAAAATTGTCATGCTGTCGAAAAATAGATTAACATTGAGGATTTGGCTTATATTAAAAGAATATTATAACTCATTAAAATTACATAATAATGAATATTCAAAACTGTCGTATATTCAATTAATTGAAACACTCCTATCTAGAAGTGAAAATGAAGCTGTTTCATACTATCAAAATAAAAATGAGGAAATTGTCGATTGATTAGCGACAATTTTAAACAACATTTGTGTAATTTTTTTATAAATTGTTAGGACAAGCTTTTTGAAAAAAATTTAGTCCGATTGTTTTCGAACGAGGGAGGATTCACCTTGCTTAAAGAAATTTTTTCAAAATCTAAAAAGAAAAAATATGCAACTATTCCTACGGAGGCAGCGAAACAAGATTTGCCTGAAGGAATTATGACGAAATGCCCTAATTGTAAAAAAATCATGTATTCAAAGGAATTATCAAAAAATATAAAAGTCTGTCTTCACTGTCATTATCATCATCCGATGAAGGCATATGAAAGAATCGATAGTTTTTTAGATGAGAATAGTTTTAAAGAAATAAATAGTGACATGGTTTCAAAAAATCCACTGAATTTCCCTGATTACTTAGAAAAGCTTGAGAAAGATCAAAAAAGCAGCAGTTTACACGAAGCGGTTGTTACTGGAACTGGGAAAGTAGATGATCATGAAATTGTCATTGCTGTTATGGATTCCACGTTCAGAATGGGCAGTATGGGTTCAGTTGTAGGAGAAAAAATTACGAGAGCTATTGAATTAGCTGATGAATTATCGATTCCATTTATCATTTTTACCGCCTCTGGTGGAGCACGGATGCAAGAGGGTGTTTTAAGCTTAATGCAAATGGCTAAAACAAGTGCTGCTCTAAAAAGATTTAGTGATAATGGGGGATTGATCCTCTCAATTATGACACACCCAACTACTGGCGGGGTTTCAGCTAGTTTTGCCTCTCTAGGAGATTATAATTTAGCAGAACCTGGTGCATTAATCGGCTTTGCAGGACGGAGAATTATTGAACAAACAATACGCGAAGAGCTTCCTGAAGATTTCCAAACAGCAGAATTTTTATTAAAGCATGGACAGCTTGACGCAGTCATTCCGAGATTAGAATTAAAAAAGCAAGTTTCAAATATTCTCGATATACATGAACAAGGTGGTGAGTCGAATTGGTAGGGGAGCTAGAATTTGAACGGCCAATCATTGAATTAAGAGAAAAAATTAATGAGCTAAAAGAATTTACAAAAAATGCAGATGTAGAATTAACTTCTGAAATTGAAAAGCTTGAAGCGCGACTTGAAAAATTAGAAAATGATATATACGAAAAAACTGAAACCGTGGGATCGATTTCAAATTGCTCGTCATACTAACCGACCGACTACGTTAGACTATATTTCCTATCTGTTCAATGATTTTTTTGAATGTCATGGAGATCGAACGTTCCGTGATGATGAAGCAATAGTTGGAGGAATTGGAAAGTATCATGGTTTACCTGTAACGGTAATTGGTCATCAAAGAGGAAGAGACACGAAGGAAAATATTCGCCGAAACTTTGGGATGCCGCATCCTGAAGGGTATCGGAAAGCTCTTCGTTTAATGAAACAGGCTGAAAAATTCAACCGTCCAATTATTTGCTTTATAGATACAAAAGGTGCATATCCTGGTATAGCTGCAGAAGAGCGTGGTCAAAGTGAGGCAATAGCTAGAAATCTCTTTGAAATGGCAGGATTAAAGGTACCTGTAGTTTGTATCGTTATTGGTGAAGGAGGCAGTGGCGGGGCTTTAGCATTAGGAATTGGGAATCGCATTCACATGCTTGAAAATTCAACTTATTCTGTTATTTCTCCGGAAGGGGCGGCTGCATTGTTATGGAAAGACGCTTCTTTAGCAAAACGTGCTGTTGAAACTATGAAAATAACTGCACCAGATTTAAAAGAGCTTGGTGTTATCGATGAAGTGATTCCAGAAGTTAGAGGAGGAGCACATAAAGATGTCGAGAAACAAGCAGCGGCAATTGACGTCGTGTTAAAATCCTCATTAAAAGAGCTGATTAAAATGTCAAAAGATGAATTAGTGAACGAGCGGTATCATAAATTTAAAGCAGTTGGCGAATATGGATTTGTCAATCAATTAATTAATGTAAAATAAAAAGAGTTATTATGCCATTTTTAATACTTTTTAATGAGGATCAATTAAGGTGTGTTCAATTAAGGGCACATCTTTGCTAATAGAAACAGTCAATATTTGAAGCAAGTTGCCTTCTAATGATTGAAAATGCTTGTCAGTCTAGGCGCCAAGAAACGAGACGGTAGTGGATAGAACAGTACTTCATGCGCTTGCAAAGAAGAATGCGAACGTTTATTAACAATATGAGACGTGTTCAATTTAAGAGCACGTCTTTTTTAATGTAAAATAAAAAAATAGTCTATGTAACTTAAATACCATAAAAGCCGAAATGGATAAAACTTCCGGAAAATTGTATCTTTTGATTTCATTTAGATTATGTTGAGATAGAGGATTCTTCGTGTTATGTTAGAAGTAATTAAGAGAGGTCTTACATCTTAAAGGCGATTTCATTAAAGTTTAAAAGACAATGAGGTGAGATAATGAGAAAGATCGGTGTCTTGACAAGCGGTGGGGATTCACCTGGTATGAATGCTGCAATACGTGCGGTTGTACGAAAAGCGATTTATCATGATTTCGAAGTATTTGGCGTATACGGTGGCTATGCAGGGTTAATTACTGGAAATATAAAACAGCTTGAACTTGGTTCAGTAGGAGATATTATTCATCGCGGCGGTACAGTTCTTTACTCAGCTAGAAGCAATGAATTTAAAACAGAGGAAGGCCAGCAAAAGGCAATAGAACAATTAAAGCGTCTAAATATTGAGGGATTAGTTGTAATTGGCGGTGATGGATCCTATCGGGGTGCAAAAGCATTAACGGATAAAGGATACCGCTGTATTTGTGTCCCAGGAACAATTGATAATGATATTTCAGGTACTGAATTTACTATCGGATTTGATACTGCATTAAATACAGTCATCGATGCAGTCGATAAAATACGTGACACGGCAACTTCACATGAAAGAACATTTATTATTGAGGTAATGGGAAGAGATGCGGGTGATATCGCGCTTTGGTCTGGACTTGCCGGGGGGGCCGAAACAATACTAATTCCTGAAGAAGACTACGATATTAATGATATTGTAGCACGGTTACATAAAGGTCAAGAGAGAGGTAAGAAACATAGTATTATTATTGTGGCTGAAGGGGTATGCAGCGGTGTAGACTTGGCAAGAAAATTAAAAGAAGCAACAAATCTTGATACTCGCGTCTCGGTGTTAGGCCATATTCAACGCGGTGGTTCTCCTACAGCTTTTGATAGAGTACTTGCAAGTCGATTTGGAGCCCGTGCTGTTGAACTTCTTCTAGAAGGAAAGGGAGGACGAGCTGTAGGGATTAAGGAAAATCTACTCGTTGACTACGATCTTTCCAAAGCCTTCGAAAAAGATGTTACTTATGATTTAAGTTTAATTAAACTTTCTAAAGAGTTGTCAATTTAAAAACTTAAATTTTTTTAGGAGGTAGCTGTACATGCGGAAAACAAAAATTGTTTGTACCATTGGACCAGCAAGTGAAAGTGTTGAAAAGTTAACACAATTAATGGAGAACGGAATGAACGTAGCCCGCCTTAACTTTTCTCATGGTAATTATGAGGAACATAAGGAACGGATTAAAAATATTCGCGAAGCTTCTCAAATAACGGGCATAAATACTGCTATCTTACTTGATACAAAAGGCCCTGAAATTCGTACTCATACAATGGAAAACGGTGAAATCCAACTAATTGAAGGTAATCGGATTACTATTTCGATGAAAGAAGTAATAGGCACTTCAGAGAAATTCTCCATTTCTTATTCAGGACTGATAAATGACATTACAATTGGTTCAAAAATATTATTGGATGACGGATTGATTGCTCTTGAAGTAACAAAAATTGACAAAATCGAGCAAGAAATTGAAACGAAAATATTAAATAATGGAATATTAAAAAATAAAAAGGGTGTAAATGTTCCAGGTGTTTTTGTAAACTTACCAGGTATAACACAAAAAGATGCGAATGATATTTTGTTTGGAATTGAGCAAAAAGTAGATTTTATTGCTGCTTCATTCGTTAGGAGAGCTTCAGACGTATTAGAGATTCGTGAATTGCTTGAAAAAAATAATGCCCCTCATATTCAAATCATTCCTAAAATTGAAAATCAAGAAGGTGTCGATCATATTGACGAGATTTTAGAGGTTTCTGATGGAATAATGGTTGCACGTGGTGATTTAGGAGTTGAGATTAAAGCCGAAGAAGTTCCGCTCGTTCAAAAAATGCTTATAAAAAAATGTAATACTTTAGGAAAACCAGTTATTACAGCTACCCAAATGCTTGACTCTATGCAAAGAAATCCTCGACCAACACGAGCTGAGGCGAGTGATGTAGCGAACGCTATATTCGATGGTACTGACGCTATTATGCTTTCTGGAGAGACTGCAGCAGGGAAATATCCGGTTGAAGCTGTCCGTACAATGCATAACATTGCTTCTCGTGCTGAACTTGCTCTAGATCATAAAGGTATTTTACAAAATCGAAGCAAGCATAGTGAGCGTGCTATTACCGATGCAATTGGACAATCAGTCGCTCATACAGCATGGAATTTAGGGGTCAACGCAATTATTACACCGACTGAAAGCGGCCACACTGCTAGAATGATTTCAAAATATCGTCCAAAAGCTCCAATTGTTGCTGTAACATCTAATGAGCCGGTTTCGCGGAGACTTGCACTTATATGGGGTGTCTATCCATTAAGCGGACGAAAAGCAACGACGACCGATGAAATGCTTGAAATAGCTGTTTCGGAAAGTTTGAGGAGTAAAATTGTAAAGCATGGTGATCTTGTCGTCATTACGGCTGGTGTTCCTGTTGGAGAAGCTGGCACAACTAATTTAATGAAGATACATGTCGTTGGTGACATTATTGCTAAGGCACAAGGAATTGGACGGAAAACCGCTTACGGAAAAGTCGTTATTGCTAAAAACGCTAAAGAAGCTCTTGAAAAAGTAACTGAGGGAAGTATTTTAGTAACAGTAGGAACTGATCGTGAGATGGTTCCGGCGATTGAAAAATGCAGTGCTTTAATTACAGAAGAAGGAGGATTAACAAGCCACGCTGCAGTCGTAGGATTAAATTTAGGAATCCCAGTAGTTGTGGGGGTTGCGAACGCTACGGATATCTTTAATGATGGTCAGGAGATTACAGTCGATTCTGCTCGTGGCGTTATTTATAATGGGCATGCGAGTGTCTTATAAATGCAATTTTATTTATCACCGCCTCTTACAATATAATTTAAGGTTCAACTCTATATTTTTTATCATTAGTATTACACACAAAAGAAGCTAATAATAAAGGGGCAATATGTCAAGTTTTTTTAGAGGTGTGATATAGTGAGAGTTTTTTTATTATTGTTTATTACTGTTCCGGCTATAGAAATTGGTATTCTTCTTTTGTCAGGTAAAGCGATTGGAGTATTACCGACAGTTTTACTGATTATTTTTACGGGAGTATTTGGTGTTTACTTGGCTAGAAAGCAAGGCCTGGAAACGATGCGAAATGCATTAACACATTTAAAATACGGTCAAATCCCTAATGATGTACTATTAGATGGCATATGTATCTTTATCGGTGGGCTTCTGTTAATAACACCAGGATTTATAACTGATTTGACCGGATTTTTATTGCTAATTCCAGTTACGAGAGAAAAATTTAAGGCTATAATTAGAAGATTAATGCGAAGATGGATTCGCTATCGTTAAATGAGAAATCAACACTTATTGTAAAAGTGTTGATTTTTTTAGTGATTCATATCATTTTTTCTAAATGCTATACTGGGTTTTTTCCGTCTTTCCCTTTAATAAAGTCCCAAATATCATGAAAGACATTTGCACGATGAAGAGTCGTTAGTAGGACGAGGGAAACAGGACCAATTATTAATCCTAAAAAGCCAACCAGTTTAAATCCGACAAAAAGAGCAATTAACGTGGCAAGCGGATCAAGACCGATATTAGATGAAAGAATTTTTGGCTCCATAATTTGGCGTTGAACGATAACGAGCAGATAAATAACCCCTAAACCGATAGCAAGGTTCATTTCACCTGCAATCATTTCATAAATAATCCATGGGACAAATACAAGCCCTGTACCTAAATACGGAAGTATATCGACTAAACCTATTAAAATAGCGATTGTAATTGCATAATCAACTCGTAAAATGAGCAAGCCAATTAAAGTAATGACTGTCGAAATAGAAATTAAGGTTGCTTGTGCTTTAATAAAACCAAATAGGGCCTTTTTTAAATCTGTAAAAACAGTCTTTCCACTTGTTTTCGCTCTTGCAGGTAAGAGACGGCCTCCAAGTTGTGACAGACGGTACCAATCTTTACTAATAAAGAATGTGGCAAGAAGCGAAAAAACTAAAACAGTTGCTGCATTTGGGAACCATGATAATACTGCTGGAATTTTCCCGAAGAAATTTTGAAGAAATGTGCCAACAGTTGTCCCGATTTTTTTACCGACACTCTCAATATTTGACATAATGGTATCTTGCTGTCCCGCATCTAAACTGCTTAATAAGTTTGACAGTTGATTATAAAGCGGGATGATTTGTGCTGCAAAAAACTGTTCAATATAATCAATCACTGTTTCAAGGTGTTTTGGAACAACCTTTGCTAAATAATCAGTACCTGAAACTATTTCTACAACTAATAGAGTAATTAACCCTGCAAAAACTGCGAAAATAATAATTAGCGAGACAAATACTGCAAGCGCCCTTGGCATTCGTCCTTTTTTTTCAAAAAAATTGACGACAGGGTTCATCATAAAAGCAATAATTAAACCGATAATAAAGGGATATGTATACTTTGATAACAAATAAATAGCAACGAGGCTTAAAGCAACTATCCCAATTACAATTAGAAAACGGATCGAGCGGTGTATATACGTCGGGTTCAACTAGTTACCTCCCTTTTAAACAACATTTAAAGATAAAAGTTCATAATAGACGTAAGAGAATGATCCCTTATCTAAACTTTATTTTACCAAATTAAACAAAGAAAAGCATTTAATTTTATATTGAATTACTTTAAATTATATTCTAGAATCCCATGAAAACGCGGGTGAATTTTTAAGTAAATTGTTGCTTGTAAATATAGATTGTAACATTCATAAGGATGGATTTTACCAATATTTTTCCTGAATGGGTTCAGACTGTTAACAAAGAACTTATAAATGCTTGTTCTATTCGCTTTCGCATCAAGTAATTTTTCGAGCAGTTCACAAATATTTACTTTATCAGTATCTCATTTCAAATTAGTTTCTTCAGTATGAATGTTCCATCAATTCCGAATTCCAATTTTGTGAGCTTATCTTTAGTAGAAAAATAAATATTTTGGTACAATAATATTACTTATAGGAGGGCAGTTAGATTGCTAAATCAACCTATTGTTTTCTTAATTTTATTATTATGTGTCGGTTTTTTAGCAAAAAATCAGTCGCTTATAATAGCTGTTTTGTTTTTATTACTAATGAAAGCGATGGGTTTAGATGAAAAGATTTTTTCCTTGTTACAGTCAAAAGGTATTAATTGGGGTGTAACAATTATTACGATTGCTGTGCTGGCTCCTATTGCAACAGGACAGATTGGTTTTAATGATTTATTTACTGCCTTTAAATCACCTTATGCATGGATTGCCTTAATTTCAGGAATTGCAGTCGCATTACTTGCAAAAGGTGGGATTATATTATTAGCTGAAGATCCTCATATTACTACAGCACTTGTATTAGGGACAATTTTAGCCGTATCCTTATTTAAAGGAGTTGCTGTTGGACCGCTGATTGGTGCGGGAATAGCATATTTTGCAATGAAAATTTTACAAATGATAAAATGATCTTTTTTTTGTAAAATAATTTTCGGATTTTATTCACAAAAATCTGATAATTGATTATAATAGGACTTGTAGTCTGGCCAAAAAATATTTAGGGGTATAATATAGGTGAAAATTTCATTTTTAAAGGAAAATGAAAGCATTTTCTTTTATGCAAAATTACCGAGCACTCGCTCAATTATTAAATAAACGATATAGTTAAGTCGCTAAATTTAGCTAGCTTCAAGAATAAATGATAAAATAAATATTTGACTAGCTATTTTAATAAAAAAAAAAAAATCACTAAAAAAATGGGTAATGGGGAAATTATTTTGTAAAAGGAGAGGTTCATTATGACAGTTACACGCGGTCTAGAAGGAGTAGTTGCTACAACATCCTCAATCAGTTCCATCATCGATGATACACTCACATACGTAGGCTACAACATTGATGACTTAGCAGAAAACGCTACTTTTGAAGAAGTTATTTATTTATTGTGGCATCGAAAATTACCTAACGAAGCAGAATTGGAAAATTTAACAAACGAGTTAGCGGAAAATGCTACTTTACCTCAAGAAGTCATTGAGCATTTTAAAATGTATCCAATTAATAAAGTACATCCAATGGGTGCACTTCGTACAGCTGTATCATTATTAGCATTATATGATGAGGAAGCAGATATCATGGAGCCGGAAGCAAATTATCGTAAGGCGATTCGTTTACAAGCGAAAATGCCAACGATTGTAACTGCTTTTGCGCGGATTAGAAAAGGTCTTGAGCCAGTTGCACCTCGCAAAGATTTAGGTTTTGCTGCTAACTTTCTATACATGTTGACTGGCAAAGAACCAGAAGCAATTGCTATTGAAGCATTTAATAAGGCGCTTGTTCTTCACGCAGATCATGAGCTGAATGCCTCTACATTTACTGCACGTGTTTGTGTAGCAACTTTATCCGATGTTTACTCTGGTATTACTTCTGCTATTGGAGCATTAAAAGGTCCTCTTCACGGCGGTGCAAACGAAGCTGTAATGAAAATGCTTTCAGAAATAGGATCATTAGAAAATGTTGAACCATATGTTCGAGAAAAATTAAATAATAGAGAAAAAATTATGGGCTTCGGACACCGTGTTTATCGTAAGGGAGATCCACGGGCAAAACATTTAAGAATAATGTCAGAAAAACTAACAAAATTGACTGGCGAACCTCATTGGTACGAAATGTCTAGAAAAATTGAAAGCATTGTAACTGGTGAGAAAAAATTACCGCCTAACGTTGATTTTTACTCGGCTTCAGTTTACCACAGCTTAGGTATCGATCACGATCTATTTACACCAATTTTTGCTGTTAGCCGTGTATCAGGCTGGTTAGCTCATATTCTTGAGCAATATGATAATAATCGTTTAATTCGTCCACGTGCTGAGTATACAGGACCTGGAAAACAAACTTACGTGCCAATTAGCGAACGCAGTTAATTTTTTGAATTACATTTTTCGCGAAATTTGTTGTAATATATATATGTATGAAACAAAGGTTAGGGGTTTTTTTACTTCTAACCTTTGATCATGTAAAATAGTGAATATGAAGAAATAGTGTCATTTTTGAACAAAATTTCTTCATTGATCATCTTTCACCTTTTTTATGGTGGGGGATGACTAAACTAAAATAAATGGTTTAGTCAAAATAGTTTCATTTAATTGGAGGGAGAAAGACATGAGTCAAGGTGAAAAAATCAAGGTGGAGAGTGGAAAGCTAAACGTTCCAAACAATCCGATCATTCCGTTTATTGAGGGGGACGGAACTGGTCCGGATATTTGGGCTGCAGCTTCAAAAGTTTTAGATGCTGCTGTAGAGAAAGCCTATAAAGGCGAAAGAAAAATTGTTTGGAAAGAAGTGCTAGCTGGTGAAAAAGCATTCAATCAAACAGGTGAATGGCTGCCAGCAGAAACATTAGAATCAATTAACGAATATTTTATTGCAATTAAAGGACCGCTTACAACTCCGATTGGAGGAGGTATCCGTTCTTTAAATGTTGCCCTTTGCCAAGAATTAGATCTATACGTTTGTTTGCGTCCTGTTCGCTGGTTTGAAGGAGTACCTTCACCTGTAAAACGACCACAAGATACAAATATGGTTATTTTCCGTGAAAATACTGAAGATATTTATGCTGGTATTGAATATGAAAAAGGCTCTGACGAAGCTAAAAAATTAATTGACTTCCTGCAAAATGAAATGGGTGTTACAAAAATTCGCTTCCCAGAAACTTCTGGAGTTGGGATTAAACCTGTTTCAGAAGATGGAACAAAGCGCTTAGTACGTGCAGCAATTAACTATGCAATTAAAGAAGGACGTAAATCCGTAACGCTTGTACATAAAGGAAATATTATGAAGTTTACGGAAGGTGCATTTAAAAATTGGGGTTATGAACTAGCTGAACAGGAATTTGGAGATAAAGTGTTTACATGGGCTCAATACGACGAAATTAAAGAAAAAAAAGGCGTTGAGGCTGCAAACAAGGCACAAGCAGACGCTGAAGCACAAGGAAAAATTATTATTAAAGATGCGATTGCAGATATTTTCTTACAACAAATTTTAACTCGTCCGCGTGAATTTGATGTTGTTGCAACGATGAACTTAAATGGCGACTATATTTCAGACGCATTAGCAGCACAAGTAGGCGGTATCGGTATAGCTCCAGGAGCTAATATTAACTATGAAACTGGACATGCCATTTTTGAAGCAACACACGGTACAGCACCTAAATATGCCGGTTTAGATAAAGTAAATCCGTCTTCTGTGATCCTTTCAGGAGTACTAATGCTTCAACACTTAGGCTGGGACGAAGCTGCACAATTAATTTTCAAATCAATGGAGAAGACAATTGCTTCGAAAGTTGTTACTTATGATTTTGCCCGCTTGATGGATGGAGCAAAAGAAGTTAAATGCTCTGAATTTGGTGATGAACTAATTAAAAATATGGATTAATCCCTAATTTATTTTAAGGGCTGTTCATTTGAACTTGAACAGCCCTTAAATAAAATTTTATAAGGAGGGGTTATCATGTCATTAAAACGTAAAAAAGTTTCCGTAATTGGAGGCGGTTTCACTGGAGCAACAACTGCATTTTTACTCGCACAAAAAGAATTAGGAGATGTAGTTTTAGTTGATATTCCACAAATGGAGAATCCTACTAAAGGAAAAGCGTTAGATATGCTTGAAGCAAGCCCCGTTCAAGGCTTTGATGCTAATATTACTGGTACAGCAAACTACGCAGATACAGCTGACTCAGATATCGTAGTAATTACTGCCGGTATTGCACGTAAGCCTGGAATGAGTCGTGATGACTTAGTTCAAACAAACCAAAAAATTATGAAGTCTGTTACACAAGAAATTGTTAAATATTCACCAAACTGCTATATTGTTGTTTTAACAAACCCTGTAGATGCGATGACATATACGGTATATAAAGAGTCAGGCTTCCCTAAAAACCGTGTAATTGGTCAATCAGGTGTACTTGATACTGCTCGTTTCCGTACATTTATTGCCCAAGAACTAAATCTATCTGTAAAAGACATTACTGGATTTGTTTTAGGTGGTCATGGAGATGACATGGTACCGCTTGTTCGTTATTCATATGCAGGTGGCATTCCGTTAGAAACGTTAATTCCAAAAGAGCGCCTTGATGAAATTGTTGAACGTACTCGTAAAGGTGGGGGAGAAATCGTTAACTTATTAGGAAACGGAAGTGCTTATTATGCCCCAGCCGCTTCTCTTGTAGAAATGTGTGAAGCGATTTTTAAAGATCAACGCCGTGTTCTTCCTTCAATTGCTTATTTAGAGGGCGAGTATGGTTATGAAGGGATTTACCTTGGTGTTCCTACAATTTTAGGCGCGAATGGAATTGAAAAAAACATCGAGTTAGCATTAACAGAAGAAGAAAAGGCAGCTTTAGAGAAGTCAGCACAATCTGTTCGTAATGTAATGAAAGTTTTAGCATAAGCTTTTTATTTTATATTATTCGGGGGACAGCCCCCGAATTTTTTCAATGATTTGACGGAGGTGCCCATACTTCATGTTACTTGGGAAAAAAAGAAAGCTTGGTAGACAGATTGAAGAAATATCAGTTGGAGAAAAGCTAACATTAACTGAACAAATTGAAGATAAAGATTTATTGCTTTATTTAGGATTAACAAACGACGCAAATCCACTTTTTATTCAACACGACTACGCATCACAAACCCCATATGAGAAGCCGATTGTACCTAGTTTAATGTTAACAGGTATTATTACTTCAGCTATTTCTAAATATTTACCGGGACCAGGAAGTCATATTTTAAAACAAGAAATTCGTTTCTTAAAGCCTGTATTTCATTATGAAACGATTCAGTTTTTGTTCGAAGTTACAGCAGTAAATATAGACAAACATTCAATTGATATCGATGTATTTGGTACTAATGAAGCAGAGGAAAAAGTAATTGAAGGAAAATTAACGGCTATTCCTCCATACAAAATTGAAGAAATTGATGGGAATTCCTTAGAAAATTTTTTAAATCAATTTAAAGGCTTTGGGTGGCTCAAAGCCTTTCTATCGCCTCTCAAAGATCATGAGAGTAGCAGTGAAAATGGTGAATCCTTCGTAGTTTTATTGTCCTCAAGTTATACTTGTCATTTTCCACAAAAAACGAGATATTTTAAATAGGATCATTTTTAAAAATAATTGCTCTTTAGTTAGTAAATGATATGATAGGGCTAAAACAGTAGTGAGAAGAGATAATGGAGGAAATTATGGAGACAAAAAAAGTACTTGTTGTAGATGATGAACAATCAATCGTTACATTGCTCAGCTATAATCTAGAGCAAGCAGGCTTTAAAGTTGTAACAGCTATGGATGGAGAAGCAGGAAAAAGAATGGCGCTAGAGCAGAAGTTAGATTTAATCATTTTAGATCTGATGTTACCAAAGTTAGATGGAATAGAAGTATGTAAGGAACTTCGTCAGCAAAAAGTTTCGACACCAATATTAATGCTGACTGCAAAGGATGATGAATTTGATAAAGTTTTAGGCCTAGAACTTGGTGCAGACGATTATATGACGAAGCCTTTTAGTCCTAGAGAACTAGTTGCACGTGTTAAAGCAATCTTGCGAAGATCTCACTTCAAACAAGAAGAGTTGGAAAATGAAGGTGAGGAAGGCAGTATCATGATAGGCAAGCTGAAAATTTATCCTGAACAATACGAAGCTTATTATGGGGATGAACAGCTTGAATTTACCCCAAAAGAATTTGAGTTACTTCTCTTTTTAGCGAAAAATAAAGGGAGAGTTTTAACGAGAGATCAATTATTAAGTTCTGTTTGGAACTATGATTTTGCAGGGGATACGAGAATAGTTGATGTACATATTAGCCATCTTAGAGAAAAAATAGAAGAGAATACGAAAAAGCCAGTTTATATAAAAACGATACGTGGTTTAGGATATAAATTTGAGGAGCCTAAAGGGGAATGACAAAATTACGCACGAGGCTTCTTTTTGCACTCATTACGCTTATTATTATCGTGTTAATAAGTTTGGGTCTTATTCTTGGTCAGCTATTTAAAAATTATTATATAAACATTTTTAATGAAAGGGTAGAAAAAGAAAATAGCCTTGTAGCTTTACATATTGAGGAAAATGGCGGTATTCAACAAATAAATAAGACTAAAACAAATGAAATTGGCGAGATTCTTCAGGCTCGAGTGACAATTGTTACAAAGGCTGGTGAGGTTTTACATGATAGCGGCGAGTTTGGCGGTACTAGCTTAACAAAACATAAAGAACTTATCAATAGGATTATTAGAAATAAAGAGGAGCCAATCGTAGAGGTTGCTAATGATGACCAGTATTTACACTATTACTGGACTCCAATATATAAAGATGATACACATGAAGGATATCTTATTATTAGTACAAAGATGGATGAGTTAAAAAAATCTTACAGCCAATTATGGTGGTTATTAATTATTAGTCTTGGTTTGGCTTTATTTGTGATCATTTTATTAGGTACAAGTATTACTACCCGCTATACGAAGCCAATTGAATCGGCAACTAAAGTAGCAATAGAGTTAGCAAAAGGAAA
Source organism: Bacillus aquiflavi (assembly GCF_019915265.1). Classification (NCBI taxonomy): domain Bacteria; kingdom Bacillati; phylum Bacillota; class Bacilli; order Caryophanales; family Bacillaceae; genus Bacillus; species Bacillus aquiflavi. The sequence continues at coordinate 2,624,827 of NZ_CP082780.1, read as the reverse complement.
CTATCGTGCTAGAACGAATGAAGACAATAAAGAAGCTGCAAGTATGCTTAGTAAGTCAATTAATATTTTGGCTGGTAATCTTCAAGATTTGGCGAAAACACAAGAAATGCAGCAGGATCGGCTTACAACCCTTATTGAAAATATGGGAAGCGGTTTAATTTTAATTGATGGTCGCGGCTTTATTAACTTAGTAAATCGTACATACAAAGAAGTTTTTAATGTAAGTTCTGATCAGTTTCTCGGAAAGCTTTACTATGAGGCTATTGAAGACAAGGAAGTCAGTTCTCTTGTTGAAGAGATTTTTATGACTGAACAAAAAGTAAGAAGGCAAATGCTTTTAACACTAAAAATGGAACGACGTCATTTTGAAGTCTATGGTGCACCGATTATTGGGACAAATAATGTATGGAAAGGAATCTTACTCGTTTTTTATGATATAACCGAATTAAAGAAACTTGAACAAATGAGGAAAGACTTCGTCGCAAACGTTTCCCATGAGTTAAAGACACCTATTACGTCGATAAAGGGTTTTTCTGAAACACTTTTAGATGGGGCAATGAAAGATGAGCAAGCATTACAAGCTTTTTTATCAATTATTTTATAAGAGAGCGACAGACTCCAATCGTTAGTTAAAGATTTACTAGATCTTTCAAAAATAGAACAAGAAGGTTTTACTTTAAATACTCAACTGTTTAATTTTAACTCTCTTCTCGAAGAGATTGTGACACTATTAAACAAAAAGGCCGACGAAAAGATGATCCAGTTAAAATTTGAGTCTAGTGATAAGGAAATAACGATGAATGGAGATATTGATCGATTAAAACAAGTATTTATTAACTTAATTAATAATGGAATTACGTATACACCTCAAGGCGGGGTAGTCAAAGTTAAATTAATTGATGAAAGGGATCAGGTCATTATTGATGTAATCGATACAGGGATCGGCATTGAGGAAAAAGAGTTACCGCGGATTTTTGAACGATTTTATCGGGTTGATAAAGCAAGAAGTCGAAATTCAGGGGGTACCGGATTAGGTTTAGCTATCGTTAAGCATATAGTTGAAGCACATAAGGGAACGATTATCGTTAGGAGTAAAGTTGGAGAAGGCACTGTATTTTCTGTAAAATTGCCAAAATATTAACGTAACAAGGAACCTTTCGCCTATTAAATCGTATAAAAATGTAGGAGTATTTTTAGAAGGGGAAGGTGAGCGGAATGATTAGTTTAAAAAGAATTTATATCATAACCGGCTTAAGTGCACTTGTTATTCTTTTAGGTGTTACAGCTGTTTCCACTTGGTATACAGTTGATGAATCAGAACAAGCTGTTATTTTAACCTTCGGTAAGGCCGGCGAGGCTATTAATGAACCAGGATTACATTTCAAACTGCCTTGGCCGATTCAAAAAGTAGAAAAACTATCTAAGGAAACGTTTAGTTTAAAGTTTGGAAATAATGAGAAAGAGGATGCAGATTTAAAAGGGAAAAAAGCTGATACAAAAATGATTACTGGCGATGAAAACATCGTTTTCGCTGATTTAGTTGTTCAATGGAGAATAACAGACCCTGCAAAATTTTTATACAATACTAACAATCCCGAAGAGATATTAACTGACGCAACATCTGCATCATTACGCAGTATTATTGGCAGTTCGAAAATCGATGATGCATTAACTTCTGGGAAAGCTGTCATTGAGGCAGAAGTTCGAGACCTTTTATCATCGTTAATTGAAAAATATGATATGGGAATATCAGTATTAGCCGTAAAATTAAAGGATGTTGAACTTCCTAATGACGATGTTCGTAAAGCTTTTACAAATGTAACGGATGCTCGCGAAACGATGAATACAAAAATAAATGAAGCTCGTAAGTATCAAAACAAGCGAACAAACGAAGCTCAAGGTGAAAAGGATGCGCTTATTTCACAAGCCCAAGGAGAAAAGGCTGCTCGAATCGAAAGATCTCGCGGAGATGTAGCCGTTTTTAATAAGCTTTATGAAGAATATCGAAAAAACCCAGATGTTACGAGACAACGGCTTGTTCTTGAAACAATCGAACAAGTATTACCTCAAACCGAAATCTATATTATGAATGATGATGGAAACACTATGAAATACTTCCCAATTCGTCCATTGGAGAAAGAGCAAACAAAGCCAACAGAAGAAGGAAGTGAAAAAAATGAGTGATAACATCATTGATATGGATAGGAAAGAAAGAGGTAGTTTTCCTTATAGAAAATATGTTAAGTTAGGGGTATTTATAGTTGGATTGCTTGTTGTATTAAGTTTAACTTTTTCAAATGTGTTTATTGTAAAAGAAGGAGAGTACAAGGTCATACGTCAATTTGGGGAAGTTGTTCGAATCGATAGTTCACCGGGACTCAGCTATAAAATTCCGTTCATTCAATCTATTACAACATTGCCTAAATATCAAATGACATATGATGTTTCAGAAGCAGAAATTAATACGAAAGATAAAAAGAGAATGTTAATTGATAATTATGCAGTTTGGCGAATAGAAGACCCAAAAAAAATGATTTCAAATGCCCGTAATCTCGAAAATGCAGAGTCACGGATGGAGGAGTTTATATACTCTGTTGTGAGGACTGAGCTTGGGCAATTAAACTATGATGAAATTATTAATGATGAGAAGTCTTCAAGAGGCTCATTAAATGACAGGGTTACAGAAAAAGTGAATGAGTTATTAGAGAATGATAAATATGGTATTAAAGTGGTTGATGTGCGGATGAAGCGAACAGATTTACCAGAGGAAAATGAACAATCAGTTTATACGCGAATGATTTCTGAACGTGAATCTAAGGCACAGGAATATTTATCAATGGGGGATGCCGAAAAAAACCGAATTATCCGAATTATCGCAGAAACAGATCGTGAAGTAAAAGAAATGTTATCAAAAGCAAAAGCGGATGCAGAAGCTATTCGTGCAGAAGGTGAAGCAGAAGCCGCACGAGTTTATAACGAATCTTTTTCAAAGGATCAAGACTTTTACCAACTATTTAGAACTCTTGAGTCTTACAAAAAAACAATTAATGGAGAAACAGTAATTGTACTTCCATCCGATTCTCCATATGCCCGCTTGTTAATGGGACATACAAATTAACGAATAAAGTCGTTATTTTCCTTTCTAAACAGTGTCATGCTAAAATAAAGAGAAGGGAAATGGCGACTTTTTATTTTTTAGCTATGTTAAATAATATTGTTGTTTTGCGCTACGGTATGAAATGGAGAAAGTAAGCTCATTTTCCTGTCCGTTTCATAATGATCGAAGGGAAATAAGCCAATAAAAATTTACATGGCCATTTTTTGATAGGAGGTTTTTTGGTGAAAAAAAAGCTAGTGTTAATTGATGGAAATAGTATTGCATATCGTGCATTTTTTGCTCTGCCATTATTAAATAATGATAAAAGTATTCATACAAATGCAATATACGGTTTTACAATGATTTTAATGAAAATACTTGAGGATGAACAGCCTACACATGTGCTTGTTGCATTTGATGCTGGGAAAACAACATTTCGTCATAAAACTTTTAGTGAGTATAAAGGCGGGAGACAAAAGACTCCTCCTGAGCTTTCTGAACAATTCCCGTTTATTCATGAGTTACTGGATGCATACAATATTTCACGTTACGAGTTAGAAAATTATGAAGCGGATGATATTATCGGCACGCTGTCACAACAAGCAGAACAAGATGGCTACGAAGTAAAAATCATTTCCGGAGATAAAGATTTAACACAATTAAGTTCAAAAAATACGACAGTATGTATAACGAGAAAAGGAATTACGGAAATTGAAGAATATACTCCTGCTCATATAAAAGAAAAATATGGACTATCTCCAGAACAAAAAATAGATATGAAAGGACTTATGGGGGATAACTCAGACAATATTCCCGGTGTTCCTGGAGTAGGGGAAAAAACAGCGATAAAACTTTTAAAAGAGTTTGAGACGGTTGAAAAGCTTCTGGAATCGATTGATCAAGTAAGTGGAAAAAAGCTAAAAGAAAAGTTAACGGAGTTTAAGGATCAAGCAATAATGAGTAAAAATTTGGCAACGATTGAACGTAAAGTCCCGCTAGAAATAAATATTGCAGATATTGAATATAAGGACTTTAACAAGGAAAAAGTGATCGCTCTTTTTAAAGAACTTAATTTTAATTCGTTGTTAGATAAGTTTGATCATGGTGGAGAATCAGCAGAAAAGCAACAATTAAAAGCAATTGAATTCACAATTGTTGAGGAGATTACTGAAAGTATTTTTGCAAATGAAAATGGATTTTACGTTGAAATTTTAGAGGATAACTATCACCATGCAAATATTGTTGGGTTTTCAATTGTTAATGAACACGGTTGCTTTTATCTTCGAGCCGATTTAGCTTTAAATTCAGATATCTTTAAAAGATGGGCTGAAGACGATCAAAAAAGAAAAATAGTGTATGATGCAAAGCGATCAATTGTTTCTTTAAGACATCATCACATCCATTTACGGGGAATCGATTTTGATTTACTATTAGCTTCGTACATTAATAATCCATCCGAAACAATTGATGATGTTGCATTTATTACAAAGCGACACAGACTTAACATCGTTCATACAGATGAAGCTGTCTATGGTAAAGGGGCAAAGCGAAAAATACCTGACGAACCTATTTTAGCTGAGCATTTAGTACGAAAAGGTAAAGCTCTTATGTATTTACGAGAAGAGCTTGAGGGGGCTTTGAAGGAAAATCAACAATACGAGCTGTTTAAAGAGCTTGAAATGCCTCTATCTCGTATTTTAGCAAGTATGGAATCACAAGGTGTAAAGATTGATATCGAGCGTCTTCAAGAAATGGGACATGGATTACAAGAGAAGCTTACAAAAATTGAACAGAAAATTTATCACCTTGCTGGAGAAACATTTAATATTAATTCTCCTAAGCAGCTCGGTGTTATTTTATTTGACAAGCTAGGCCTGCCAGTCATTAAAAAGACAAAGACCGGTTATTCTACTTCTGCAGATGTGTTAGAAAAGCTTGAGCCAATGCACGAAATTATTCGAGAAATTTTACATTATCGTCAATTAGGAAAGTTGCAATCAACATACATTGAAGGTTTGTTAAAAGTTGTGTCAACAAAAACAAATAAAGTTCATACAAGGTTTAACCAAGCGTTAACACAAACAGGAAGACTTAGTTCGACAGATCCTAATTTACAAAACATACCAATTCGTTTAGAAGAAGGTCGGAAAATCCGTCAAGCATTTATCCCTTCAGAAGAAGGATGGGTGATTTTTGCAGCGGATTATTCACAAATTGAGCTAAGAGTGCTTGCGCATATTTCCGGTGACAAAAAATTAATAAAGGCGTTCAAAGAGGATATGGATATTCATACAAAAACAGCTATGGATGTATTCCATGTATCTAAAGAAGAGATTACACCAGATATGAGAAGACAAGCAAAGGCGGTTAATTTTGGAATTGTATACGGAATTAGCGATTACGGTTTATCACAAAACCTTAAAATTTCTAGAAAAGAAGCAGGAAATTTTATTGACCGATATTTTGAAAGTTATCCTGGAGTCAAAGAATATATGGAGGAGATCGTTTATGAAGCAAAGCAGAAAGGATTTGTTTCTACGTTGCTTCATCGAAGAAGATATATCCCAGAAATAACAAGCCGCAATTTTAACGTCCGCAGTTTTGCAGAACGAACAGCCATGAATACTCCAATTCAAGGGAGTGCCGCAGATATTATAAAAAAAACGATGATTGATATGGCTGCAAGATTAGAAAAAGAGAATTTGCAGACGAGATTATTGCTCCAGGTACATGATGAGCTTATTTTTGAAGCACCAGAAGATGAAATAGCTGTATTAAAAGAAATCGTTCCAGATGTAATGGAAAATTCGATTGAATTGTTAGTACCATTAAAGGTCGATTTTGCCTATGGACCAACATGGTATGATGCAAAATAATTAAAAGCACGAGGGGGGATAGCGTGCCGGAGTTACCAGAGGTAGAAACTGTTCGAAAGACATTAATTCAGTTAGTCGTTGGCAAAACAATTACTGCAACGACTGTATCATGGCCAAAAATTATTAAGCATCCAAGCGATATCGTACAATTTACTGATGCTTTAAAAGGTGAAACGATCCAAGGGATTGATCGAAGAGGTAAATTTCTCCTCATTTATACAGACAATTATACGCTAGTTTCACATTTACGAATGGAAGGAAAATATGGACTTTTTAGTCAAGAAGAGCTTGTTGAAAAGCATACACACGTTATTTTTCACTTTCATGATCAAACTGAGCTGCGTTATAAAGACGTTCGGAAGTTTGGGACAATGCATTTGTTTAAAAAAGGTTCAGAATTTCATCAACTTCCTCTCTCACAGCTTGGACCGGAACCTTTCTCAGATGACTTTACAGCTGAGTGGCTAGAAGAGAAGTTGTCAAAAACTAAACGGAAAATTAAACCTGTATTGTTAGATCAAAAAGTGATTGTCGGTCTTGGAAATATTTATGTTGATGAAGCTTTATTCCGTGCAAACATTTATCCTGAGAAAATAGCAAATACTTTAACGAAAGAAGAAATTGCAAAGCTCTATCGAGAAATTATTGCTACATTATCAGAAGCAGTTGAAAAGGGAGGCAGTACAATCCGTTCTTATGTAAATAGTCAAGGACAAATAGGTATGTTTCAGTTAGAGCTTTACGTTTACGGAAGAGAAGGTGAACACTGTAAATTATGCAGAAGCCAGCTTGAAAAAATAATTGTTGGCGGAAGAGGAACTCATTTTTGTCCAACATGTCAAGCAAAAGAAAGTTCAATTTAAAAAGGAGCGCTCAGTTGTTCTAGGAATCCCTACACTTATCACCCTTTTTACAACTAAAGACGACGATCATAAAACGCAGCGAAAATTGTGATTTTCAAATTAACAATGGATAGGCTTTTTCCATATACTATCGTAGATTTAACAGGAAGGAGCCCTTTCGATGTTAGTAACGCTCTCAATTTTATTGCTTGCATTCGCTGTTAGTTTAGACAGTTTTACCGTCGGATTCACGTATGGGTTAAGAAATATGAGGATTCCCTTAAAATCGCTTGTGATTATTGCTACATGTTCAGCAATCTCAATGACAGTTGCGATGACAATCGGACATGTCATTGCAACGATTTTTTCTCCTGTATTAGGGGAGCGGGTAGGCGGATTTATTTTAATACTAATTGGAACTTGGGTTATATACCAGTTTTTTCAACCTGAAAAAACTAAAGATCAAGCTCCGCTCGCTCATGAAAAAATGATCGTTAAGTTTGAAATCAAATCCATTGGATTAGCGATTCATATTTTAAGAAAGCCGATGTCAGCTGATTTTGACCGTTCTGGAACGATTACAGGTATGGAAGCTTTTCTTCTAGGAATTGCATTGTCTCTCGATGCATTTGGAGCTGGTATTGGAGCAGCAATGTTGGGGTTTTCGCCTATTTTTTTAGCGGCTTCTGTAGCGATCATGAGTCCCTTTTTTGTTTTTTTAGGTATTAAAAGCGGATCGGCTTTTTCAAAATATAAATGGGTACAAAAGCTTACATTTATTCCTGGAGTACTATTAATTTTAATCGGGGCATGGAAAATATAAAAAAATTAGAAAGGTATGTCAAAATGAGTATAATCATTGGATTAACAGGCGGCATCGCAAGTGGAAAAAGTACAGTTGCGAATATGCTGAAAGAAAGAGGAATGACAGTTATAGATGCAGACATCGAGGCGCGGCTTGCTGTGGAAAAAGGCGAAAAGGCTTATGAAAGTATTGTAGAGCAATTTGGAAAAGATATTTTACAACAAGATGGTGCTATTGATCGAGTTAAGCTAGGATCCATTATATTTCATCATGAAGAAAAACGAAAACAACTTAATAGTATTGTTCATCCAGCAGTAAGAAAAAGAATGATTGAGAAAAAAACATTAGCTGAGACAAGGGGAGAAAAAATAATTGTTATGGATCTCCCGCTTTTGTTTGAAAACAAATTAATGCATATGGTTGATAAAACAATACTTGTTTACGTTAATGAGTCTGTTCAGTTGAAAAGATTAATGGAGCGGAATCAATTATCAAGGGAAGAGGCAATCGCTCGAATTCAATCTCAAATGCCATTAGATGAAAAAAAACATCTTGCGGATGCGGTAATCGATAATAATCAAACTCTTGAGGAAACAGAGCATCAACTAGTAAACATACTGCATCAATGGGGATTAGTTGAAACCCAGGGAGCATAACTCGCTCCTTTTTTTTATTTTTAGGGAGGATCAACTTCCTTGTATAAAAGTCCACATTCAGATTGGTAAATAATTTAAAGTCATCTTATTTATTATTTGTAATAAATAAACACAGACTATAATGAACTTATCTCACAAATAATTGTTCTCATAACTGATGAATTAAGGGAAAAAATCGCACAAATTTGAAGTTTTTCTGTATTTAAAAGATAAAATATAAAAATTCATAATTTAGTTAGCACATTCAATCCGGAATATGCTATACTAATTACTGAAAATGACATTAAGAGTATAACATTAATGTAGGAGGAGCCGTATTATGAAGGCAAAAATAGCAATTAACGGTTTTGGAAGAATTGGAAGAATGGTTTTTAGAAAAGCCATCTTAGAAGATAGTATTGATGTTGTGGCGATAAATGCCAGCTACCCAGCTGAAACATTGGCACATTTAATAAAATATGACACAAATCATGGTAAGTTCGATGGAATTGTGATTCCTGAAGAAAATGCAATTATTGTTAACGGAAAAAGAGTTCAACTATTAAGTGACCGTGATCCGAAAAATCTTCCTTGGAAAGATTTAAATATCGACATCGTGATTGAAGCAACAGGAAAGTTTAATTCTCGTGAAAAGGCAAGTCTTCACCTTGAAGCTGGCGCCAAAAAAGTCATTTTAACTGCTCCAGGGAAAAATGAAGATATAACAATTGTAATGGGTGTAAATGATAGTGAATTAAAGATAGAAGAACATAACATTATTTCGAATGCTTCCTGTACAACAAACTGTCTTGCTCCAGTAGCAAAAGTCCTTGATGAAAACTTTGGAATTGAGAATGGATTAATGACAACTGTTCATGCTTATACAAACGATCAAAAAAATATCGACAATCCGCATAAAGATTTACGTCGCGCTCGTGCATGTGCACAATCAATTATTCCAACTACAACTGGTGCGGCAAAAGCATTGTCACTAGTTCTTCCTCAACTAAAAGGAAAGTTGCATGGTATGGCATTACGTGTACCAACACCAAATGTTTCATTAGTTGATTTAGTTGTGGATGTAAAACGTGATGTAACAGTCGATGAAGTAAATGAAGCGTTCATCACTGCATCAACTGGTTCATTAAAAGGCATTTTAGACTTTTCAACTGAACCGCTAGTATCAATTGACTTTAATACAGACGAACATTCTGCAATTATTGACGGATTATCTACGATTGTAATTGGTGGAAATAAAGTAAAAGTTCTTGCATGGTATGATAACGAATGGGGTTATTCTTGTCGTGTTGTTGATCTTACTAAATATGTTGCAGAAAAGTTAAAAAAAAGCGTTCCAGTTGAAATAGGCTAATTGTTTACGGTATCACTTAAAAACAATTTAATATATTTTTTTTTTTTAACAGAAAGGGAAAATGTTTTCTTTCGGCTTACTAAAATTTTAGTAAGCCGTTTTTCTTTTTAGTCATAAACTGAACAATTGAATGATAAACTCTACAGACTGTTGATATACGCTCGCCTTCATCGTTACTTGCACTTCGCTATAAACTCATGAATTATAGATGTTCTATTCGCTACCGCTATGTGTGGCGCGACTCGACTGAACAGCGTTTTCAAATCTTGTGAAAATCGATTTAATAATAATTTATCTACGAGGTTAATAATAAAATCTATTTAATGAGCCTTAAATTTAATCTCTGATTTTTAAAATTCTCCTAATAAAAAACACTTTAAAATCATATTGCAAAAAAAATTTAAACAAAGTATACTATTTTGCGTAAACTTCTTTACAACGGTATCGTAACTACTTAAAGGGTTAGGACCTCATTGGACTAACTTTCCCCCGTGGTAGTTATGTGCTAAAAAAAATGAGAATTTGGATTTAAAGGGGGAATTTGAATATGGAAACTATGGGAAGGCATGTGATTTCCGAATTATGGGGTTGTGATTTTACTATATTAAATGATCAGGAACAGATCGAACAAATTTTCGTAAATGCTGCATTAAAATCTGGAGCAGAAATTCGTGAAGTCGTATTCCACAAATTTGCACCTCAAGGTGTAAGTGGAGTTGTTATCATTTCTGAATCACATTTAACGATTCATACATTTCCTGAACATGGGTATGCAAGCATCGATGTTTATACATGTGGGGATTTAGATCCTAACATTGCTGCTGATTATATTGCTGTAGCATTAGACTCTAAAGCTTGTGAAAAAATTGAACTGCCCCGTGGCATAGGACCAATTCAAATAAATCAAAAGAAGACGAAGGTACTTTAAGAATAAACGTAACATTCTGAAAGCGATAAAATAAGGGTGTGCTGTCTTTAATAACGGATTCTGCTTTGAAACGCAAATATCTAATAAAGTACATCAAATCGCTTGCTTCATAACTAGTCTGAGGAAATCGATTATAATATTGACTTTATCTATAAAACGCTGTTGATCCCCAACCGCGTTTTTCTTTATTTTTTCCACCATTCTTCGGCTTTCCTTAAAATTTTTATTTTTACAACAGTATTATCTTTATTAAATTCTAAAACATCGCAGGCTAATTTACATCTATTTTCGTATGTTACTCTCGATATGCAACAAGTATTATCACACCCAAAAAACTTTATCTGAATTCAATGATCATTTTATAAAAAAAACATTAGCGTTGATTTATCAACAAAAATAATTGCCTAAAATTAAAGCTAAAAAATTTTGCATCCCCGTGTTGGAACCAGTTCCGTCTTTAGTAAGCTTTTATTAATGACAAATTATCTATTATACACTTGTACTATAATAAGCTTTTTAATAAGATATTAATATGGGTTTCAATTTAATATTTAAAAGGATTATACTAGTGAGCCGAAAGACTTTCATTTTTAAGCAAAGATTCACGAAAAAATCGTTAAGTTTAAACTAACATTTTTAGTGAAATCTCCGCTGATTCAAGTTTCACTATATTCGTTTATTTAAAAAACATACAAAGAAGATGATTCGGAGCTGATTTTAAATGAAATGCCCGGCATGTCAAAATAATAGTTCGCGAGTACTAGATTCAAGACCTGTTGATGAAGGAAGATCTATACGCCGCAGGCGAGAGTGTGAAAGTTGCGGATATCGCTTTACGACTTTTGAAAAAGTCGAAGAAATCCCGTTAATTGTTGTAAAAAAAGAAGGAACACGAGAAGAATTTAGTCGGGAGAAAATATTACGCGGCTTAATTAGGGCTTGTGAAAAACGACCAGTTGCTTTAAAGCAGCTAGATGAAATAAGCTATGAAATCGAAAAAGAGCTTCGCAGCCAAGGAGTTGCGGAAGTAAAAAGCGAAGTTGTCGGAGAAATGGTTATGGATAGACTTGCAAAAGTTGATGAAGTAGCGTATGTAAGATTTGCTTCGGTTTATCGACAATTTAAAGATCTAAACGTTTTTATAGATGAATTAAAAGAAATTATAAAAAAAGAAAAATCATAACGGAGCTAAAAAGATTTATCTTTTAGCTTAAAGCTTATAGACAAAGTAAATATTTCCTCAGACTGAATGAAAACGCTTGTCAGTCGAGGCGCGCCGCATGAGGCGGAAGCGAATAAAACATATCGTTTATGAGCTTACACCGAAGTGCAAGTAACAAAGAATGCAAGCGTTTGTCAATAGTCTAAGAGCTAAAAGACTTATCTTTAGCTCTTTTTTTAGCTAAGAAAGGGTATGAGTGTATATATGACACAACATTGGCAGGAGCTATTACCAGTTGATCATTATCTCGTGTCTTCAGACGGTCTTCTTCATGATTACGATCGGAAAGTATTATCATTTTTATATCAACCGTTAATTGGCTCGACATGTTTTAGTTTATACATGACTTTATGGGCACAGCTCGAGGAAAATCGATTATATTCAACTCCTTCCACGCACCATAGCCTGATGAATTTAATGGATATGAATTTAAAATCAATTTACAATGCTCGATTAAAGCTAGAAGGAATCGGTTTACTAAAAACCTTCGTACGTACTGAAGATGATGTTCGCTCATTTGTATATGAGCTCCGCCCACCGCTTACACCAGAACAATTTTTTTTAGATGGGATGCTAAACATTTATTTATATAAAAAAATTGGTAAAAATCAGTATATGCGTTTAAAACAATTTTTTAGTGATGAAAAAATAAAAAAAGATAAACATTATAATGAAATAACAAAACAATTTCAAGATGTGTTTGCCTCAGCTAATTTACCAAGTATTCAGCATAAAGAAGAAATGATCCAAAAGTTACATTATGAACGGGATATGCAATTTATTGGAAGAAACGAACAAAAAAGTGTGAAAATCACTGAATCTGTTTTTGATTTTGACTTATTATTAGCTGGATTAAAAGAATCACTCGTTCCAAAAAAAACTTTTCATCCAAAGGTAAAAGAAGCGATCAGCAAGCTTGCTTTTTTATATGGAATTGATCCAATCCAGATGAAAAATATTGTAGTTAGTGCTCTTTCCATTGATAATGAAATAGATATTGAGGAGCTCCGTAAATCTGCCCGGGATTGGTATCAGTTTGAGTATCAGGATAATCTCCCGAGTTTAGTAGATCGAATACAGCCGGTTGTTCATCATACACAAGCGAACGAACCAAAGACAAAGGAAGAAGAACTCATTCATTATTTAGAAACAACATCACCACGCCAACTATTGGTTGATATATCAGGAGGAGCAGAGCCGTCAAAAACGGACTTGCAAATGATTGAAAATGTTATGTTTAATCAAAAGCTCCTTCCAGGCGTTGTAAATGTGCTTATTCAATATGTAATGTTAAAAACAGATATGAAATTATCAAAAAGCTATGTTGAAAAAATCGCCAGCCATTGGTCTCGTAAAAAAATTAAAACAGTAAAAGAAGCAATGGAATTAGCCAAAAATGAACATCGCCAATATATGGAATGGGCACAAGGGAAAAAAGAATCAAGAGGAAACAATAAAAAAACTCCAATTCGTATAGAAAAGCTTCCAAGTTGGTTTATTAAACAGAAACAAGAAGTTGACCAACAACAAAGTGTACAAAATGATGAAGCTGACTTTGAAATGAAAAAGCGGAACCTTGAAAAAAAATTAAAAAAAAATAAAAGTGGAGGTGAATCATGATGCAAAAGATTAATGATACGTTACGGAAACTAGCAAATAAAAAGGACTTTCAGCAACGGTATGAAGTAATAAAAAAAAAAATAATGACCAACGAAGAGATTCAATCTTTTTTGAGAAAAAATCAACGTGAAATATCTCAGGAAATGATTGATAGGAGCTTAGGAAAATTATATGAGTACACCGCTCAAAGTAAGGAATGTAACCGGTGCCCAAGTCTCGATGGATGTGTAAATATGATGAAAGGCTTCCACCCTCATATTGTAATTCACGGAAATAATATTGATTTACAATATGAACGGTGCCCTCGAAAAGTTCTGCATGATGAAAGAAGGAAACATGAGCGGTTAATTCAAAGTATTTACGTGCCAAAGGAAATTTTAAATGCCTCTCTAGGCGAAATAGAGCTAAATAAAGGGAGAATAAAGGCTATTGAGCTTGCGGCAACATTTGTAGATAACTTTAATAAAAATGAAAAAGAAAAAGGATTATATTTTTATGGTAAATTTGGAGTAGGAAAATCTTATATACTTGGGGCAATTGCAAATGAACTTGCTAAGAAGGGAGTTTCTTCTTTAATCGTTTATGTACCAGAATTTCTACGAGAGATGAAAAGCGCTATTGGCGATCAAACTATAGATGTAAAGCTGGAGACGATAAAAAAGGCTCCAATTTTAATGCTCGATGATATTGGGGCAGAGACAATGAGCAGTTGGGCTAGAGATGAAGTACTGGGAACAATTTTACAATTTAGGATGTTGGAAAGCCTACCTACTTTTTTTACGTCGAATTTTGATCTTGAAGAGCTCGAGCATCATTTAACATATAGTCAGCGTGGGGAAGAAGAACGATTGAAAGCTGCCCGGATTATGGAACGAATTAAATATTTAGCTAAACCAGTTCATGTAGATGGACCAAATCGTCGCCTTTAAACTAAATTAAAGGACAAATGAATAATAGTAAGGCAGTGATCAACCGCCCTTAACAAGTTTCACTTTATGGCAGGTATTCGATTATTAGATTACCTGTTTTTAATTTGGCTCTGTTTAGCAATGTTATATCGCATAGCTTTAATTAACAATAGTAAAATTTCACACTGAAGTGCTAACCATTAAAAAAATATAAAATAGGCATAAATCTTTCACAAGCTGTTATAACAAGGAAACAACCTGTTATTAGGTGTTTCATTTTGGAAAAGCAACTATATAACTCACTTCTATTTTAAACAAGTCCCCCATATATATAAAATCAGAGATTTAAAAGGGGGGATTTGATTGATCGAGATCACCTTTCAGCATAAAGAGGATGCAAAAAAACTATATAATCAACTTTATAAAAACTTTTCAGCTTTGCAGCAAAAAGATTTTCTTCTTTCAATAGAAGATTCCCATATAGTGAAACTAACAGGACCCCGACCGTTACGAGGAGAAGATTTAAAGCTTGTTAAAGAAACATTTCGAAATTTCATTCTTTATGAAAAGCGAGATGATTGGTTTCGCAACATGATAAGTGAGCTGTTTTTATTTCATGACCCGGAAGAACAACGGCAAATTTTGGAGATTATTTACTCATTGTTAGAAGGGGATCGGGAGGAACTGTTTCCATTTTTGGTGGATATCGGAGTTGAAGAAAATGTTACTGCAACAATTGATGGGATGTTTGAAGACAATATTTCTTTTTCTTTTGATTCATTTATTAAATTTCGGATGCGTTCATTTATGGCTAATTTAGAAAAATACGTAGAAGTTGCGATAGATGAATATAAAATGGAGCAGGAATATCAAATGTTTATCCAAACATTAAGAGACTTTTTAAGTGGACGAGGGGCGAAGCTGACTGAACTGCATCTGTTTATTGATGAAGGTGTAACATTTTTTGATGAATATTTAAATGAAATAAAACGAAGTGTACTTACGAAAATGATTGATCGCAAGCTGCTCTCAAATCATCCAGTTTATGTTGATTCGATAACAATTGCACCATTACTATCGATTGCTCCTCATGTCATTTATGTTTATACAACAGACTCTGAACAACCACTTGTAAGAACGATCCAAAACATATTTGAAGAACGGGTTACAATTCATTCTTACGAAGCATTTTATCAAAAAAAATTTTATTTATCTAAAGTGGAAGAAAATTCGTAAATGCACCCCCTTGATTTTCCTTATTTAAAGAACTATAATAACCTACATAATAAACATTGATTAAATTAAAGGTTATGATAAGGACAAGGGTATTCTTTTACGGTTTTCAGAGAGGGGAGGCATGGCTGAAACCTTCCTAACACGAGATGAATGCCTACCACCTTTAAACTTCAGCTATGAACGTGAAACGAAAGCAAGTATACAACGTGAAACAAGTATTGGCTGACGGAAAAAACCGTTATCTTAGCTAGGAGTCATTAATTGTCGAGCATAAGCTTAAGAAGCCGCTTGAGAACCTAGAGCGTGCCAATAGCACGTGAGGCTTGATCGATTTCAAGCAAGGCAGATCGTCGCTCATTCATATCCTGTCGCCTTTTTGTCGAATGAGAAGCAAGAAGATCAAGGCGCGCAGGAGGAGAGCAACCGGAGCGTGCCAATAGCACGTGAGGTTTGATCGATTTCAAGCAAGGCAGATCGTCGCTCATTCATATCCTGTCGCCTTTTTGTCGAATGAGAAGCTAGAAGATCAAGGCGCGCAGGAGGAGAGCAACCGGAGCGTGCCAATAGCACGTGAGGCTTGATCGATTTCAAGCAAGGCAGATCGTCGCTCATTCATATCCTGTCGCCTTTTTGTCGAATGAGAAGCAAGAAGATCAAGGCGCGCAGGAGGAGAGCAACCGGAGCGTGCCAATAGCACGTGAGGTTTGATCGATTTCAAGCAAGGCAGATCGTCGCTCATTCATATCCTGTCGCCTTTTTGTCGAATGAGAAGCTAGAAGATCAAGGCGCGCAGGAGGAGAGCAACCGGAGCGTGCCAATAGCACGTGAGGCTTGATCGATTTCAAGCAAGGCAGATCGTCGCTCATTCATATCCTGTCGCCTTTTTGTCGAATGAGAAGCAAGAAGATCAAGGCGCGCAGGAGGAGAGCAACCGGAGCGTGCCAATAGCACGTGAGGTTTGATCGATTTCAAGCAAGGCAGATCGTCGCTCATTCATATCCTGTCGCCTTTTTGTCGAATGAGAAGCTAGAAGATCAAGGCGCGCAGGAGGAGAGCAACCGGAGCGTGCCAATAGCACGTGAGGATTGATCGAGTTCAAGCAACGCAGATATTCGCAGCTTATCATTCGACAAAATGAGAACTAGGGTGGAACCACGTGTTGAACCAATAATACAACCCGTCCCTTTTATAGGGACGGGTTTTTTTAATTTTAGAAACTTAAAAGGAGGAGCAAAAATGTCACAAATTATCAACATTTCATTTCCAGATGGGGCAGTAAAGGAATTTCCTAAAGGAACAACAACTGAAGAGATTGCTGCATCTATTAGTCCTGGATTGAAAAAAAAGGCGATTTCTGGAAAAATAAATGGTGAAATGTATGATCTTCGTCGGCCAATAAAAGAAAATGGTGCACTCGAAATTATCACGCAAGACCGAGAAGAAGCTTTAGAAATACTGCGCCACAGCACAGCTCATTTAATGGCACAAGCAGTGAAGCGACTATATAAAAATGTAAAGCTTGGCGTAGGTCCGGTAATTGAAGGTGGTTTTTATTATGATATTGATATGGAAGAATCTTTAACACCAGAAGATTTGCCACTAATTGAAAAAGAAATGGCGAAAATTATAAACGAAAATATAGAAGTTATTCGCAAAGAAGTATCTCGAGAAGAAGCAATCCAACTTTTTGAAGAGATTGGAGATGAATATAAACTTGAATTAATTGAGGCAATTCCCGAAGGAGAGGTAGTAACCGTATACGAGCAAGGGGAATTTTTTGATCTTTGCCGGGGAGTTCACGTTCCGTCAACTGGAAAAATTAAAGAGTTTAAACTGCTCAGTATTGCTGGGGCTTATTGGCGAGGCGATAGTAAAAATAAAATGCTTCAGCGCATATACGGTACTGCATTCTTTAAAAAGGCTGATCTTGAGGAACATCTTCGTCTTCTTGAGGAAGCAAAGGAAAGAGATCATCGTAAACTAGGCAAAGAGCTAGATCTCTTTATGATTTCACAAAAAGTCGGGCAAGGATTGCCTTTATGGCTACCGAAAGGAGCAACAATTCGACGCATAATAGAACGTTATATTGTAGACAAAGAAGTTCGCCTCGGTTATGATCACGTTTATACACCTATTATGGGAAGTGTTGAGCTTTACAAAACATCGGGACATTGGGATCATTATCGGGATGACATGTTTCCTGTTATGGATATGGATAACGAACAGCTTGTTCTCCGTCCAATGAACTGTCCACATCATATGATGTTGTATAAAAAAGGTATCCATAGTTATCGTGAATTACCAATTAGAATTGCTGAACTCGGGACAATGCATCGTTATGAAATGTCAGGTGCATTAGCAGGGTTGCAGCGTGTTCGTGGAATGACCTTGAATGATGCTCATATATTTGTTCGTCCAGATCAAATTAAAACAGAGTTTAAACGTGTCGTTCAACTGATATTGGACGTATATAAAGACTTTGAGATAAATGATTATTCATTCCGTCTATCTTATCGTGATCATGAAGATACAGAGAAATATTATGATGATGATGAAATGTGGGAAAAAGCACAAAGCATGTTGAAAGAGGCGATGGATGAATTAGGGCTTGAATATTTTGAAGCTGAAGGAGAAGCGGCATTTTACGGTCCTAAGCTTGATGTTCAAGTAAAAACAGCTCTTGGCAAAGAGGAGACATTGTCAACTGTTCAACTTGACTTCTTGCTTCCTGAGAAATTTGATCTCACATATATAGGGGAAGACGGTAAACAGCATCGTCCTGTCGTGATTCATCGCGGCGTCGTTTCTACTATGGAGCGTTTTGTTGCCTTTTTAATTGAAGAGTATAAAGGTGCGTTTCCAACTTGGCTTGCACCTGTTCAAGTTCAAGTTATTCCTGTTTCACCATCTGTTCATTTTGATTATGCAAAAGAAGTAGAAAGTAAATTAAAAGCAGAAGGTTTTCGTGTTGAACTAGATAGTCGTGATGAAAAGATTGGTTATAAAATTCGCGAGGCACAAATGCAAAAAATCCCTTACATGCTCGTTGTCGGAAATAATGAAGTAGATGAAAAAACTGTTAATGTTCGTAAATATGGAGAGAAAAAATCTGAAACAATCTCGTTTGCAGATTTCGTTACAGCTTTAAAAGAAGAAGTAACGTTGTAAATGCATATTGTTGTCGTATGTTATAATATGATGTGAAGGAATATCCTATTTGACATTGTCTCAACAATTATGTTATATTAGAAAAAGTGAAAATGGAATACGGGTTTGAGGAAAAGAAGAAGCACCCGCTTCTCACCTGATTAACGCAAAGATTGCAGTTGGCAGGTTCTACGTGAGCAAACTATTATTAATTTCTGTTCGCAAAGTGTGGGTGTTTTGACATCTGCACTTTTTTTATTGATGCGGCTGTCCAACTATAATACGGTGATTCTTAACCCAAACATGTATTCGTTATATAAAACTTGGAGGTGTCTAACTATTAGCAAGGACATGATGGTAAACGATGGTATTCGTGCAAGGGAAGTTCGTCTCATTGATCAAAATGGCGGGCAGCTTGGAATTAAATCCAAACATGAAGCTCTGGAAATTGCTGCACGAGCTAATCTTGATGTAGTGCTTGTTGCTCCAAACGCAAAACCGCCTGTAGCTCGGATTATGGATTACGGAAAATTTAAATTTGAGCAACAAAAGAAGGACAAAGAAGCACGTAAGAAACAAAAGGTTATTAACATAAAGGAAGTTCGCCTCAGTCCAACAATCGAAGAGCATGATTTTAAAACGAAGCTTCGCAATGCTCGTAAATTTATAGAAAAAGGCGATAAAGTAAAAGCATCTATTCGTTTTAAAGGTCGTGCAATTACTCATAAAGAAATTGGTCAACGTGTATTAGACCGTTTTGCAGGGGAATGTGCTGATGTGGCGATGATAGAATCTTCTCCTAAAATGGATGGTCGCAGCATGTTTTTAGTTTTAGCACCTAAAAACGAAAAGTAATAAGGAGGAATACGAAAATGCCAAAAATGAAAACTCACCGTGGCGCTGCAAAGCGTTTCAAAAAAACTGGAACTGGTAAATTAAAGCGTGCTCATGCTTATACAAGCCATATGTTCGCAAATAAAACTCAAAAGCAAAAACGTAAGCTTCGTAAAGGAACACTCGTATCAAAAGGCGATTTCAAACGTATTCGTCATTTATTGGACAACATTAAATAATCTTGAACGATTTGATTTTTAAATAGGAGGGAATTAACATGCCACGTGTAAAAGGCGGTACAGTTACTCGCAGACGTCGTAAAAAAGTTCTTAAATTAGCAAAAGGTTATTACGGATCAAAGCATGCATTATATAAAGTCGCAAATCAACAAGTAATGAAATCTTATATGTATGCTTATCGTGACCGTCGTCAGAAAAAACGCGATTTCCGTAAGCTATGGATTACTCGTATCAATGCAGCAGCACGTATGAATGGTCTTTCTTACAGCCGTTTAATGCATGGTTTAAAGCTTGCTGGGATTGAAGTAAACCGTAAAATGCTTGCCGATCTTGCAGTAAGTGATGAGAAAGCATTTGCTAATTTAGCAAACGCTGCAAAAAGTCAATTAAATAAGTAATGAAAATATTTAGCCATTCTTTTAAGGTAAGGATGGCTTTTCTTATTGATCAGGAATATAAAATCACAATTTTGAATCATGCTCGTAAACGTTCAGATAAATTCAGGGTAGGAGTTCAGATGAATGGGCTATAAAACAGTGGTGTGATTAAGGTGTATTTTAAAGGATCTGATACTTAATTGTTGCAAAACTTTTATCATCTTAACACTTAAGCTTTTACTCTTGTCCTTCAGATAACTTTCATTATCTCTAAATGCTCTCAAAAAACAATGAGATCTCTTATGGGGGGAATCCTCATATGAAATTAATATACAATGTGATAGATTAAATAAATAATAGATAATGAACGTCAAATAAATATTAAAATGCCTCCATATGAAATATCATCTATAATATTTTATGCCTTCGAAAAATTGGTTATAACTCCACTTCTTTCATACAAAAAAGGTTAAAAATCCCTTGAAAGTAATAAAATTTACACTTACTATTAATATACATATATAAAAAATAATTCTATAGATAAATTTTCTATCAAAAGTGGGTGAAATTGAACGTGCTGTTGAAGGAATTATCCAACTAGAAGATTCACTTAAAGGAAAAGGCGGCGAAGCGATTACGTGCTTTTTTTAATACGTACATAAGCCTCTCCTCTTATATCTTCAAGCATTCATTACTGATTATGATACAATTTTAGCAGAAATTAAATATTTGCTTCAAGCGTTTGAGCCAGCAGAAGATGGCTTTATTCACGAAAGTTTTTTAGAAAATGATGTCGCAAATGGATTAGATCGTCTTGAGAGACGAGTTACATCAATAACGAGTGAAATCAACAATGCAATACATAATGTACAAGATATCGTCAGCTTGCCACCTATCCAAGCTGATGAAACAATCTCCCATATCAATCAAGCACGACAACATAATCAACTGACGATCGAAAACCTCCATTCCTTTGATGAGCAAGCAAGTCGTTTACTTGATCGGATCTTAGATGATTTACTAATGATGGCCAGCTTTATGAAAGAAATAGAAGCGATGACTCAAAGTGGTCAATTACCAATTTCTCATTACAGTGTATCAAAAATGATGACAAGCGAGGCTTATCGCAAGCTTTTAGGTAGCTTAGTGCAAAAGGTCGGACTTGAGCCAATCAATACGGTCAAAAGAGATGCATATGGAAATGACAACAGTATCAAATATCACGTATATGCAGACGGCTTGATTGTAATGGAAGCCGATAGATCTGGCAAAAATCATTATGAAGTTGTTCCAGCAATACCCGAAGAAATAAGGGATGGTGCCATTACTTCACCCGTTGATCGTGCATTTGAAGGTGTCATCGATGGAGCGGGAAAAGCTCTTGGTGACACGATAGACGGTCTCGTATCTCTATACAAGTTTGCCGAGAAAAATTTACAACCTGGTCATATCAATTATATTGAAAAAGCCATCTTTTCCTATCAACTCATCCATGACCCAAAGAAAAAGCTAGGGGAAATGAAGGATAAAGCAATCAATTTCCCAAAATATATGTGGGAAGGGATGAAAAACGCCTGGAATCAAGACGTCATCAACGGTGATGCCCACAGCCGCGCTGAATTCTTCTCCTATGGTTTAACAACAATTGGGATTGGCGTAATCGGAGATAAAGGATTAAGTAGAGCAGGTCAGCTTGGAAATGCGGCAAAACTCGGTAATGTTGAAAAGATCGGAAATGTTGTAAATAAGATCCCCCCACCGATACCGATTAATAAAGGATTAACTCCCGCTTTTGCAACAGGCAAAGTTGACAATATTCCATACAACGTCATGGATAACTTGTACAATCGAATCCATCAGGCGAGTAAGGAAGCGTTTGGAGACAGTCGTGGTGGGAAAGCGTCGGTGAGTGTTGGGGGGACTGGTAAAGGAGCCAGTGGTCTCATTAATAAACTTGAAACTGGTGCTAGACAAATTGATCCTTATGAAGAATTTTTGAGGTTTGAAAAAGCTGAGGAACGATATGGGAAAATTAGGGCTAACAATAATGATATAGAGAAAATTGCTGCTAATATCGGTTTACCTAAGTGGAAGATTGCTAGAATTAAAGACCATCTTTTTTATAAAAGTCATAAAAAAGATAATGGAGTAGGTAGATTTGATGCTGATCCTGATATGGCTGACGCATGGGAGAGATTAATTGAGGGGAAGAATATAAAAAGTAATGATATAGATTTATTAAATCATGAATTTTTTGAGTCTCGTTTTGAAGGAATATTTAAAACTAATTATAGAACAGCTCACGATAAAACTATTGAATCTGGTCGAGTATGGTTTCCACCGAAAGGAGAAGAATAATGGCTATATATGTAATGATGAAAAAAATTTTGGAAGATGACAATAAAGTGACTTACTATTTTGGACCTAATGAGTCAACTTTGGGTATACTTGAGTATGATAAAAATACAAAAAAAATCACTATTCATGAGCAAGTAAATGATGGAATTATCCCGAATGAAGCTTATGAGAAATGGGTTGCTCAAAGAATTGGTCAAATAATCTTTAAAGAAGGTGGATTTTTTCCAGAAAAAACGACAATAGAAAGATAGCAAATCACTAAAAAATAATATTTTGACAAATGCTTATATCTTCTTAAAGAAATAAATCTAGTTACTCATTCACATAATAAAAATGTTAAAGGGGCTGGGACAAAACTAGCTTCAAATAGTGGGAAAGGTGAATTTAAGCGTACTCAAATTCACCTTTCTCTATTTTTACGTATATATTCTTGTTGGCAGTGAATTTTCTTAAATTCACTGCCATTCATGCGAGACCCATTTTGTTTTCTACCTTCGATTTTCCTCGTATAGAAAATCGAGCGAAACGCAAATTGGTCTTCAATAATCCCAAAAACCGGATCCACGTCGATTTTGCATTTCCGATAGCTGGCACTCGTTTTCTCTTCTGAAAGCTTCACTCTTACATATTATTTTTGCTGTTCCCATTTTTTATTCACTATTAATTTGCGGTTTTTACCATCTTTTGCTTTTGTACATGATGTACGGAATGGGCATCCAGAACAGTCCTAGCACTCGTAGATTTTAAAAGAGATAATCAACTTTTAAAGGAGAATCTAAATACAATATTTATATAGAATATTCTAAAATGCATGTTAAATTGGAGTTTAAAACATTTTTTAAAAAAATATAAAATTCCCCAATTACGCATGGGCTGTTAATAGATTTCATAGACGTTTAATAATAAAACGTACCATGCGTTTAATGTTCTGTTGAAGAATAAGAATCAACCAAAGGTTTTGTGAAGACCAAAAAGCTTAGGTGTATCCAGTTTTCTCGGGTACTTGTTAAAATACATGCAGAATAAAACAGTAGATAGTTACTTTTAGGAATGTAGTGGGCTATAGATTGCTTTTATTATTAGAGGCGGGTAGATTTTCGAGATTGTTTCAGATCTTAATGTATTAGAGGTTTTAGAGAATGTAATCGAGGAAATAACAAAACCATATATAGATTTTCATCTCGCTAGTTGATCGTGCATTTGAAGGTGTCATCGATGGAGCGGGAAAAGCGCTTAGTGACACGATAGACGGTCTCGTTTCTTTATACAAATTTGCCGAGGAAAATTTACAACCGGGTCATATCAATTATATTGAAAAAGCCATCTTCGCTTATCAACTCATCCATGACCCAAAGAAAAAGCTAGGGGAAATGAAGGATAAAGCAATCAATTTCCCAAAATATATGTGGGAAGGGATGAAAAACGCCTGGAATCGAGATGTCATCAACGGTGATGCCCATAGCCGTGCTGAATTCTTCTTCTATGGTTTAACAACAATCGGAATTGGCGTAATCGGAGATAAAGGATTAAGTAGAGCAGGTCAGCTTGGAAATGCAGCAAAACTCGGTAATGTTGAAAAGATCGGAAATGTTGTAAATAAGATCCCGCCACCGATACCGATTAATAAAGGATTAACTCCCGCTTTTGCAACAGGCAAAGTTGACAATATTCCATACAACGTCATGGATAACTTGTACAATCGAATCCATCAGGCGAGTAAGGAAGCGTTTGGAGAAAATCGTGGTGGGAAAGTGTCGGAGGATGTGGATGTAATTGGTAAGGGAACGGGTAAAGATCTTCTAGCTTCCAAATGGGAGATTTATAGATTCAAATTTAGAATCTAATTATGTAAAATATCTTTCCCGTAAAGCAAAAGAAGGAAAAATTCCGAGTGATAGCTAGAATGGAAAGAAGCAAGAGATTATTGGTTAAACGATTCTCCTATGGCAAGGGGAAACAAGTTTAATAAGACTGTTAGAAAGAGACGTATATATAATTATCATGAGATTCATTTAGAAAATGGGAAAAGATTAGATTCATATGATCATCCTATTGCTAAAGAAATAATTTCAAGGAAAGCAACGGATTTAGATATGATTGATGAAAAAACTTATAGGGCATACCTAAAAGAAATGAATCAGAAATATTCTGCCGGCACGAAAATACATTCAAATCGCTATCCAGAGTTAAATGGTAAGCTATTAGAAAGAAAACTAATATTGGAAATACCAGCGATAAATAAAAATATAACTGATATCGAAAGATACAAACAAATAGCAAAAGAATATGAAGTAGAATTAAGGTTTATGGAGGAATAGAGAATGAGTTTTGAAATGAAACCCGAAATTAAAGCTACCTTGAAAAAAATCGAATTTATAGACAGGTATAAGGAAATGTCTAATCGTTTTAACGGTAATCCCGATGACAGTTTTGAAAACTATGAAATAGAGAAGGTTATTGAAATAATTAATACTTTAGGTTATGATGCATCTTTTGATAAGAAAGAAAATTTTATCAAAGTAGGGGTTGTAGATAATTCACCGAATTATATGATATGGTTTAATATAATTTTAGAATATGGAATGACAGAGTTTATTTGGGTTGTTTATCATAATAATGAGGTAAGATTAGGGAGTCCTTGGAGTGTTTACTCAAGGTTATTAATTGATCCAAGTGAAAGAATACTAGAACCGGTTTTTCGAAATTATATAGAATTAGAAGAGATATTAAAAGAAGCATTTTTAATGTATGAAGATTTTAAATGTGAGTTAATCAATTTGTATAATGAACAATAATATTACTGTACAATTAGATTAAAAAAATACCTTGATAGGCTAAAGTCCTCTTGAGGTATTTTTGTTTTAGGTAATAGCCAATATTTATCGCCCTCTAAATACAACGTATGCACTTTCACAAGATTGTAAATTAAAAACTAGGTATTTATTTTCTCTTCATTCAAGTAAAGAAAAGATCTAACTCTGCATTTGAATGAAGAGGTCGCCAGGCGAAGGCGCGATAGAGAAAAAACTTAAAATAAAGTAACCTTAGTTTGGTGTTGCATTTCTCTGCTAGGGGTTTGTTCAGTGCTACTTTTGAAGTGTTTATGAAATTTCAAGTTTGTGTTCTCGGACGTAATTTTTCACAGAAAAAAGCAATATATCATTATGATTATTGTTAAATAATATAGCCTTGACTAGTCAGCGCAAACTAACGGCAAGTACAAAAAGTATTAGCAAGTTTATAGTGAAAAATATTAAAAGGTTTTTTTGTACTATAAAATGCTGTTGAAGGTTATTGAAACGTATTAATAAAGAATATTGATCCCGTTTTCTTGTTGATCGAGAGTTGATCTAAAGAGATATTTTTTGCTGTTTTTGTCATAACGTTTTGTCCCTTTTTATAAGCTTTAATATCGTGTGAAGCAGTATTTAAGAGGGTGAAATGATGAATGAAAAGCTGTTAATTGCTTTTTATTATGTTGAAGCTGGGGGATTTTTGGCACCAATTGCTTTTATTTTGTTTCATCTTTTAAGACAATTTTTATTTATTCCCGTTGCTATTGTAATCATCTCTGGCGGAGTGCTGTTTGGAACATTATGTGGGACGATATACTCGCTCATTGGATTAATGCTAGTGAACTTATTGTTTTATTTTATGATAAAAAAAATGCCAAATATTCATAAGAAGCTTTTAAAAATTAAAAAAAGATGGTTCGGAGAGTATCGAAATTTAACTGTTTCACAAATTACGATATTAAGACTTATCCCTTTTATTCATTATCATTTATTAAATTTTTGTTTGATTGAACGTAACGGCAGTTTGAAAGAATATATGAAAGGTGCATTGATTTCAAACGTCCCGCTTATCCTCTTTTACACCGTGTTTGGTGAATTTATTAGCAGATTTACCCCGACAATGATTTTAATTATATTGTTTGCTCTCGTTGTCCTCGTCTATGCGTTAAGGGAGAAAGTAACAGTTATTAAATGGCAAGACTTTTTTAAAGCAACTGTTTAAAGTACGTGTTTGCTTGTTTCTTGGCTTATTCCTTGTGAGATTCGGTCTCACACGAATAAGCCAAGAACAATAATACTAAAATCGATCTTTAGGGAATCTGCTTTTTTCCATGAATTCCTTAACCGGGCTTTTCCAATCAATTTTTGCATTATGATAATGTTCATGAATTTTGTTTTCGATAAATTGGAAGTCTTCTTTCACCATTCCTTTTAACTCTGCTGTATTCCGCGGCCATATAAAGATTGAAACAACTTCAAATGCATGGTCTGTAGTTCCTAAATACTTTTCTCCTTCAAATAGCGCTCCTTTATATGTGAGGAAGAAATTTTTTTGGACGTTTTCTTGATAATCTAAAAAATAATATCTTTTTTGCTCATGGGCAAGTTCTAATTTTCTTTTTGGATTCAAAATATATTTTATGATACTGTAAATGAGGAAGATGATGAGTGCAAATATTGTTAAGCGCAACAGCCACATCATAAATATGCCCTCCATATTTCAAGTTTATTATCAACTATACGAATGGGATTCAAAAAGGTTTCACTTTTTTGAAATTTCTTTGTTACATTTTTTAAAACTATTTTCAAGAATTTAAGGATGATACACTTTATGTATTAATTATTTACTACAATAGGGGGATAAATGTGGATTTTAACGAGCTTTTTAAAATGCAGCAAAGCTTAGATAAGCATATTGAAACGCAACATAATCTAACAAAGGAGGATCTGTTCGATCGAAAAGTCCTTGCGTTACTTGTTGAGTTAGGCGAACTCGCAAATGAAACGAGATGCTTTAAATTTTGGAGCCTAAAAGCACCGTCGGCGAATAATGTTATTCTTGAGGAATTTGTTGACGGAATACATTTCATGTTATCTTTAGGTCTAGAACTCGGATTTGAAACCCAAAATAATATAAAAGTAGACGGTCAAGTAAATCAATCTTTAAGTGAACTATTTTTAAATGTGTACGAGGCAGTAGGAGAATTTAAAAGAACCCGACACTTAACAGCATATGAGAATATGTTTAATCAATACATATTGCTTGGAAAAAAACTTGGTTTCAATAGTAATGACATAAAAAAAGCATATATTGAAAAAAATGAAGTTAATTTTGAAAGACAGCAACAAGGATATTAATGAAGTCTTTTATGGAAAATGATGTCAGAATGTTGATCACGTTCGCATTTTTCGTAGTAAACACAAGAACGCTTGTCATACTCGAAGCCTTGAATGACAAGCGTTAATTAGTTTAAAGCGAATGGATTGTCATCTTAACTTTATCTACATCTAAATTTTTTTGTAAAAAATAATGTTCTTTTATATAATAAGTAAGTAATTAATTATTAGGGAGGCGAAATAAATGACGAAGTTAGATGAAACATTGACAATGTTAAAGGATTTAACTGATGCCAAGGGAATTCCAGGAAATGAACGCGAAGTTCGTGAAGTCATGAAAAAATACATAACTCCTTTTGCTGATGAAATCACTACAGATGGATTAGGCGGTTTAATTGCAAAAAAGGTTGGAAAAGATGGCGGTCCAAAAGTCATGGTTGCTGGCCATTTAGATGAAGTTGGTTTCATGATTACTCAAATTGATGAGAAAGGATTTTTGCGTTTCCAAACGGTTGGAGGCTGGTGGTCACAAGTTATGCTTGCCCAACGTGTGACAATTGTAACGGCCAAAGGAGAGATTACTGGAATCATTGGTTCTAAACCACCGCATATTTTATCTCCTGAAGCTCGAAAAAAACCAGTAGACATTAAAGAAATGTTTATCGATATTGGTGCTTCAAGTCGTGAAGAAGCACAAGAATGGGGAGTAAGACCTGGTGATATGGCAGTGCCTTATTTTGAGTTTACTGTCATGAATAACGATAAAATGCTTTTAGCAAAAGCATGGGATAATCGGATTGGCTGTGCAATTGCCATCGATGTATTGAAACAATTAAAAGGTGCGGAACATCCGAATGTTGTATATGGAGTTGGTACAGTTCAGGAGGAAGTAGGGCTGCGCGGAGCTCGGACGGCTGCACAAACAATTGAGCCTGATATCGGATTTGCAGTTGATGTCGGAATTGCTGGTGATACCCCAGGGATATCTGAAAAAGATGCGCTTGGAAAAATGGGAAAAGGTCCACAAATCATTCTTTATGATGCTTCAATGGTTTCTCATAAAGGATTGCGTGATTTTGTTACTGGGGTTGCAGATGAGCTTAACATCCCATATCAATTTGACGCTATTTCCGGTGGGGGAACAGACGCAGGGTCAATCCATTTATCTGTAAAAGGTGTTCCATCACTAGCGATAACAATTGCTACTCGTTACATTCATTCCCCTGCGGCAATGCTTCATCGGGATGATTTTGAAAATACAGTAAAACTGATTACAGAAGTTATTAAACGTTTAGATAAAGATACTGTTAATAGCATTACCTTCGATTAATGTAAAAAAGACTGACTCATCTCCTGTGCTAAAGGAGTTCTATTATTAGAGTCAGTCTTTGTTGTTTGTATTAAAATTGCCGAGCACTTTTTAATGTTTTAAACCATTCTGTAATGTCTCAAGCATTGCACTTTTTTCGTTATTATCAGCATTTTTCCAAATTACTTCAAAAAGTACACCAAGACCAGGCAGCATTTTTTTCTCTCCACTTTGAATCGCATCTACAATTGTATCTTCTAGCTCTGCTTGTGAATTTCCGGAAACATTTTGAATAATGGCCTTACGTAAGTTTAAGTTCATAGTTTGGACTCTCCTTTTACGATGAATAATATTTTTTTGCAAAAGATAGTAGAAGTGTTTGATAATATTTTGACGTCTTCTTTAATTATTATGTACAATGTTTTAAGCGATCATTAATTAATGTAAAAGGAGAATCAATGTTGAATTATATTCACTCGATAAAAAACCCGCGAGTTAAACAGTGGCGAAAGTTACTTGGAAAAAAAGAACGGGATAAAACAGGCACTTTTTTAATTGAGGGCTTTCACCTTGTCGAAGAAGCATTACATGAAGGAAGGATCATTGAAATTATCATTAATGAAAAAATCAAAATACGAGAAGAGTGGAATGTTCAATCGATTCCAGTTTTTATTGTAAGTGATGAAATTATAAGCTTATTAACTGAAACTGAAACTCCTCAAGGAATTTGTGCTGTTTGTAATCAAGATCATCATAACAATTCAATCGAAGATGGCAACACTTTTTTTTTGATCGATGCGGTTCAAGATCCGGGAAATTTAGGTACAATGATTCGAACAGCAGATGCTGCTGGAATTGATTGTGTTGTTGTAGGAGAAGGAAGTACAGATATTTATAATCCAAAGGTAGTTCGTTCAGCCCAAGGAAGTCATTTTCATTTACCAATTGTAAGAGGAAATTTAACCGAGTGGATAAAACAATTAAATCGTCAAAACATCCCAGTATACGGTACAGCACTTGAAAATGGGATGATATATTCTGACATTAAGCGTACTCATTCATTTGCATTAATTGTTGGGAATGAAGGAAACGGAGTAGACAAACAATTATTAACAAAAACAGATTCAAATTTATATATACCGATTTACGGAAAAAGTGAATCTCTTAATGTTGCGGTTGCGACAGGAATACTGCTATATTACTTAAAGGGCTATTAGTTGAATCCTGCTAATCGTGGAAAAACCAATTTGAAACAAAAGATAAAATGTAATATAATAAACATCAAATTGAAAAGATAAAAGCAATGACAGAGGAAAGTAGTTTGTTTCTTACCATGCAGGGAGAAAGTGCCATAGACTGAAAGCATTTTTATGGAAGCACAAATGAAGTTCACCTCTTGAGTTGGCATCGGGACCATTTTAAATGTAATGATGCGCCGGCTTAAAACCGTTATCAGAATGAAGTTAAGCTCTTTCTTGAGCTAAAAAGGGTGGTACCACGACGATATCCTCGTCCCTTTCTATAGGGGACGGGGTTTTTTATTTACAAAAAATCATCATTAAAGGAGGATATAATAATGCAACAACGATTAAAAGAGTTAGAAATGGAAGCACTTCAGAAAATTGAAGCTGCCGAAAACTTAAAACAATTAAATGAGATTAGAGTAGCCTATTTAGGTAAAAAAGGACCTATAACTGAAGTGTTAAGAGGAATGGGCAAGTTATCGGCCGAAGAACGTCCAAAAATTGGCGCACTGGCAAATGAAGTCCGTGGAGTCATTGCAACGAAAATCGAAGAAACGCAAAAAAAACTTGAAGAAGCTGTAGTGCAACAAAAGCTCGCATCTGAAAAAATTGATGTTACATTACCAGGAAGACCAGTTGAAGTTGGCAACCATCATCCATTAACTCGGATCATAGAAGAAGTTGAAGATTTATTTATTGGCATGGGTTATGAAGTAGCTGAAGGACCTGAAGTTGAAAAAGATTTCTACAATTTTGAGGCGTTAAACTTTCCGAAAGGACACCCTGCTCGGGATATGCAGGATTCGTTTTATATTACCGAGGACATTTTACTACGAACACATACTTCTCCAGTTCAGGCAAGAACAATGGAGAAACGTGAAGGGAAAGGACCGGTTAAAATCATTTGTCCAGGAAAAGTATATCGCCGTGATAATGATGATGCGACACATTCACATCAATTTACACAAATTGAAGGACTTGTTATTGATAAAAATATTCGTATGAGTGACTTAAAAGGGACATTTGAAGTATTTGCAAAGAAAATGTTTGGTGCTGATCGTGAAATTCGTCTTCGCCCTAGCTTTTTTCCGTTTACCGAGCCATCTGTTGAAATGGATATTTCATGTTTCATGTGCGGCGGAAGCGGTTGTCATGTTTGTAAAAAAACTGGATGGATTGAAATACTCGGTGCAGGAATGACTCATCCAAATGTGTTAGAAATGGCTGGTTATGATTCAAAGAAGTATACAGGCTTTGCTTTTGGAATGGGGGTAGAGCGGATCGCAATGTTAAAGTATGGAATTGATGATATCCGCCACTTCTACACGAATGATGTCCGCTTTTTAAAACAATTTTTTGTTCATGAATAAAAATATTAAAGAGCAAGTAATAGAACATAAAAGAAATAGTAGGAGGGACTAATATGTACGTTTCATATAAATGGCTTCAAGATTATATAGATTTAACTGATATAACACCCGAAGAATTGGCGGAGAAAATTACGAAAAGCGGTATTGAAGTTGATGTAGTAAAAGCTCTTAATGAGGGAGTTAGCGGTCTTGTTGTCGGTCATGTACTACAATGTGAGCCACACCCGAATGCTGATAAATTAAACAAATGTCAAGTTCATATTGGGGAAGAAGAGCCGGTGCAAATTATTTGTGGAGCTCCGAATGTGGCGAAGGGACAAAAAGTGATTGTTGCGAAAGCGGGTGCCATTTTACCAGGTAATTTTAAAATAAAACGAACAAAGCTCCGCGGGGAAGAGTCTAATGGAATGATTTGTTCCTTGCAAGAGATCGGTGTGGAAGGGAAGTTAGTGCCAAAAGAGTTTGCTGATGGAATTTTCGTGTTTCCTGATGATGCCCAAGTTGGTGTCGATGCCATGTCCTTACTAAATCGTGATGATCATGTGCTTGAACTGGATTTAACACCGAACCGTTCAGACTGTTTAAGTATGCTTGGAGTTGCCTATGAAGTTGCTGCTATTTTAGGAAAAAATGTAAAAATTCCTGAGGTAAATAAACAAGAAAGCTCAGAAATAGCAGCAGATTATATTCGAGTGAATGTAGAGGCAAGCGAAGATAACCCGCTATATGTGGCGAAAGTTATTAAAAATGTAAAAATCGGTTCGTCACCGCTATGGATGCAAGCACGATTAGCTGCTGCTGGTATTCGTCCACATAATAATGTAGTCGATATTACAAATTATGTTTTATTAGAGTACGGACAGCCGCTTCATGCATTCGATTATGAGCGGTTAGGTTCTGAAGAAATTGTTGTTCGCCGTGGAAAAAATGGTGAGGTTATAAAAACGTTAGATGATGTAGAACGAACATTGACTAATGATCATCTTGTAATCACAAATGGAACTGAACCAGTAGCGATTGCAGGTGTAATGGGTGGAGCAAACTCGGAAGTTCAACAAGAGACGACGACAATTTTATTAGAGTCTGCATATTTTAAAGGTGTAACAGTTCGAAAGGCTTCAAGAGATCTTGGACTAAGAAGTGAAGCTAGTGCAAGGTTTGAAAAAGGGGTTGACCCGAATCGTGTCCGTCCTGCAATCGAGCGAGCTGCTCAATTAATCGCTCAATATGCAAATGGAGAAGTATTAGCTGGAACAGTTGAGGCAGATTGTCTAAAAATACAAAATGCTGTCATTACGATTACACTTGAAAAGATAAATCGCGTTCTCGGAACACAATTAACAGTTAATGAAGTTAAAAACATATTTGCAAAACTGCAATTTGAAGCTGTAGTTGAAAATGAGACATTTACTGTTACTGTGCCAACACGCCGCGGAGATATTACGATAGAAGAAGATCTTATTGAAGAAGTGGCACGTCTTTATGGCTATGATCTTCTACCAGTTACATTACCAATTGGCTCTTCTATTCCGGGTAAGCTGTCAATGTATCAAAAGAAACGTCGCGCTGTTCGTCGATACTTAGAAGGAGCAGGTCTTTATCAAGCAGTTACTTATTCATTAACTAGTAAGCAAATGGCGACACAGTATGCACTTGAATTACGACAGCCAATTCAATTATCAATGCCGATGAGTGAAGAACAAAGCTACCTACGATTAAGTATTGTTCCACAGCTTTTAGAAGTATTAAAATATAATTTAGCTCGGAATAATGATCGTGTAGCAGTATATGAGCTCGGTTCAGTCTTTTTAAGTAACGAAGATAACCAACTGCCGGAAGAACGAGAGCACCTAGCAGGAGCTGTAACAGGTTTATGGGAGTCGCACCCTTGGCAAGGAGAAAAGAAACTAGTTGACTTTTTTGTATTAAAAGGAATATTACAAGTGTTATTTGCAAAACTTGGTCTTGGAAACAAAATCGAATATAAGCAAAGCGAAATGGATGGCTTGCATCCTGGAAGAACAGCTTCAATTTATTTGTCGGGTAAAAATATTGGTTTTATCGGTCAAGTTCATCCAACAGTTCAGAAGGAAATGGATTTAAAGGACACGTACGTGTTTGAAATTGCTATTAAGGATGTACTTGAAGCCGAAGCAGCACCGTTACAATATGAATTAATTCCAAAATATCCGTCAATTACTAGAGATATTGCACTCGTCGTCAATTATGATAGAACCGCTGCTGAGCTTGTACAAGTCATTGAAAATGCAGGCGGCAAGCTGTTAAAGGATGTAAACGTCTTTGATTTATATGAAGGCGAGCATATGGAATCTGGAAAGAAATCAATCGCTCTTTCTTTAAAATACTTTGCACCTGAACGAACATTAACAGATGAAGAAGTAACAAAAGTTCATAACAAAGTACTAGAAGCACTACAAGAAAAAACCGGTGCTGTTTTTAGAAGTTAAACGGATACCTTTTGAAACCTCTGCGGAAGCCCGCAGAGGTTTTTCAATTAAAGTTTCGAATATTTATTATAGCTTATCTGGTAAATGGTATTTATACATTTCCAGCGCATCTGTTGAGTCTTTTAATATTTGTAATGTTTTTTCATTAGGTTTGACATAAACAAATGGATATGTTACTTCATCCATATCTTCATCTACAGAGAAAACTCCGCTTTCACTCCACGTTTATTTCCCCTTGCATCCAAACGAATCCACTTTTCAAGCGATTTAATATATACTGCATTAAAAGCATGTAAAGAATAACCTTTTTTAGGCGTATCAAAAATCATTAATCTTTGATAACAAAAGCTACAAGGAATTCCTACTCACCGAAACAACGCTGCAAGTAAATTTGATTTTGCATAGCAAATACCTGTTCCTTGCTCTAAGACTTCGGAAGCTGTTCTAGTAACGGTTGTTGCTTGAATATCCCAAGAGTGTGAAATTTCATCGCGTACAAATTCATAGATAATTTTTATTTTTTCAACATCACTTAAACCTTCATAAAATAATTCTTTTATTTTTTTCTGTATCGTTGGGTGATTAAAATTCACATTTTCAGTCTCAATTAAATAATCTGTTAACAGTTTTGATTCGAAAACTAGATTCAAAAAAACACGTCCTATCTATTTTTAATAAAAAAATGCCAATCGCTGCATATCGGAATATGACGAGCAAGTTTTTAAAGAAAAGTATTGAAAATGACGTTGTCATTACTTACTTGGTGACACTTGTACGAACAATCCAAAACTGAATGGAGCATTGGTTCATGCTTCAGATTGCTGATAAATGCTCGTATTGCTTTATCAACGATCTGAAGCAATATTAAGGCTATTTTTTAATTTTTAAAGGCCAATCATTTTCTAAAAAAGAAATTCATTTATTTTTTTCCGCTATTTGTAAAGCTTTATGTGTGTTTGCAAAATGCAGCTTTACGAATTGCGGGAGGATACTTTTTCCTTTTTCTTTCATTAATCTGGCTGCGGCAATATCGACAGTTGCACCTGCACCTTTCGGGATTGTAAAGCCAGCTTTGTCACTAAGCTTTTCGATATGTCTTATGAAAGCATAGCGAGCGATAATAGACGCCGAAGCAACAGCAAGATGGACGCTCTCAGCCTTTGTACTGAAATATACATTTTCAGTTTGAATGACCGGCTCATTTTTAATATGTCGAAAATATGTTTCCTTTTCAACAAATTGATCAATTAATATTGCTTCTGGTTTCTCTGGTTCAATTTTTTTAAGTACATTGCTGATTGCTTTGTTATGAAGTAAAGCTTTCATTTTTCCTTGTGTCATTCCCTTTGCTTGCAATTCATTATATTTTTCGTTATGTAAACTGAGAAGACTAAATGGGATACAGTGACGCAATTGTTCGCCGATTGAGATAATTTTTGTATCGTTTAAATGTTTTGAGTCTTTCACTCCTAGTTCTTTTAAAAGGGGGATTTGTTTTTTGTTTACATATGCAGCTACAACAGTTATTGGTCCGAAAAAGTCCCCGGTTCCGACTTCATCTGATCCGATGACGGATAAAGTACTAATTGATTTAGGCAAATGAGTGGATTGTCGTTTATTATAAGACGTTTTCTTCATTTCTGTTTGCAAGTGTTCCCACTTTTTTGCCTCAACCTCACAATTATTCCCTTGAAATAGCACTTTTCCAGATTGATAAGCAGTAATTGTACAAGAAGCAGGCTTTGCAACAAATAAACTGCTCGGAGATGCGCTATCTTTGATTACTGATTGATAGTAATGCTTTAATTCATTTATTTGCTGTGAATTCATTTTTAATACGATATTTTTCATTGTGATATAGCTCCTTTTAATGAAGAAAATTGTTATTTATTATGAAAACGTCTAGAATCGGAATGTATCGCTTCCCAATCGATTTTAATTCATGTTATGATATTGAATAGGATTCTTTCGAATGGGGGGTTGATGTGTTGTCAGAAGTTCAAAAAAATAGAACAACTGTTGATATATATGGACAGCAATATACGATCATCGGGACAGAGAGTAGGAGCCACATTCGTCTCGTAGCCTCGATGGTAGACGATAAAATGCGTGAAATCAGCTCCAAGAATCCTACGCTTGATCTAAATAAACTTGCCGTTTTAACAGCTGTAAATGCTGTTAATGACTATTTAAAGCTAAAGGATCGTCTCGAATGGCTTGAGCGTGAATTAAATAAATAAAGGACTGAAAAGTCATGCTTGATCTACTCATTATTGTGTTTCTTATTCTCGGATTTTTTATCGGTTTAAAACGAGGATTTATTCTTCAAGTTATTCATTTTGCAGGCTTTATCATTTCGATCATCGTTGCTTTTATTTATTTCGATGACCTTGCTCCAAAATTAAAAATGTGGGTTCCCTATCCACAATTCAGCGATAATTCAAGTATGAAATTGTTATTTGATCAAGCTAACATAGAAGATATGTATTATCGAGCAATTGCTTTTGTTTTAATCTTTTTTGCGGTAAAAATTTTATTGCAAATGATCGGTTCTATGCTAGATTTTGTTTCCAGTATACCAATATTAAGAAAACTAAATATTTGGGCAGGTGGAATATTAGGATTTATTGAAGTTTATTTTATCATTTTTATTATACTATATATATCTGCTTTACTCCCAGTAGAATCAATTCAAACGCCGTTGAACGATTCGATTATCATGAAGGGGATTGTAGAGCACACACCGTTTTTATCACAGCAACTAAGGGATCTTTGGATTGAATAAAACGACGGATTCACTATTAGGAGTTTTGATTGCAAATATAAGGTGCTCGAATGTTCGATTCTGAGCGCCTTTTTGTCTGTAATCTATTGTTTAGTCTATCGAATTTGGGCAAAGTCTGTACTTCCTCATTTATCTGTTGATTACTATATATAAGGTAGGTGTTTACCTTTGGATATAAATAAGAAGGATATTATCCAGTTATTAGATATCATTGCTATTTACATGGAATTAAAAGGAGAAAATTCTTTTAAAGTTTCAGCATACCGGAAAGCAGCTTTAGCTTTAGAGAGAGATATGAGAAGCTTAGCAGAAATAGCTGATTTTACAAGTATTCCGAATATCGGAAAAGGGACAGCAGGGGTTATTGAAGAGTTTATTAACAATGGTAGTTCAACAATTTTAAATGAACTTCGAGAGGAGGTACCGAAAGGACTGATTCCTTTACTGCAATTACCAGGCTTAGGCGGTAAAAAAATTGCTAAGCTGTAT
The DNA here is from genome assembly GCF_019915265.1 of Bacillus aquiflavi. Classification (NCBI taxonomy): domain Bacteria; kingdom Bacillati; phylum Bacillota; class Bacilli; order Caryophanales; family Bacillaceae; genus Bacillus; species Bacillus aquiflavi. Next base: position 2,587,534 of record NZ_CP082780.1, on the reverse strand, counting down.
AAAGAACTTGGAATCAAAAATGTAGAGGATTTGAAAGAAGCATGTGTAAACAATCAAGTACAAACGTTACCCGGCTTTGGAAAAAAAACAGAGGAAAAATTATTAGCATCAATTAGAAATATCGGAAGTAGACCTGAACGTCTCTCAATTGCTTACATGCTTCCGATTGCTGAAGCGATTGAAGCTGAACTTAAACAAATTAAACAAGTTAATCAGTTTTCACGCGCCGGTAGCTTACGAAGAGTAAGGGAAACGATAAAAGATTTAGATTTTATTATTAGTACAAAAGATCCATCTATCGTTAAGGAGCAGCTTTTAAAGCTCCCAAATATTAAAGAAACAATTGCAACAGGTGATACAAAGGTCTCGATCATTTTTGAATATGAACTTGATGTGTCCGTCGATTTTCGTCTCGTAAAACCTTCAGAATTTATAAATGCATTACACCATTTTACAGGCTCAAAAGATCACAACGTTCGAATGAGACAGTTAGCAAAAGAACGTGGTGAAAAAATTAGCGAGTACGGGGTTGAAAATATTGAAACTGGAAAAATTCATACATTTGCATCTGAAAAAGATTTTTTTCATCACTTTGGACTACCATTTATACCTCCGGAAGTCCGTGAAGATGGAAACGAAATTGATCGGATGACTAAAGAAACAAACTTCATTACCTTAAATGATATAAAAGGAGATTTACATATGCACTCCACTTGGAGTGATGGTGCATATTCGATTGAAGAAATGGCTGAAGCATGCCGCCAAAGAGGTTATCAATATATGGCAATTACTGATCATTCTCAGTTTTTAAAGGTTGCTAACGGTTTAACACCTGATCGCATAAGAAAACAGCGAGAAGAGATAGACCGATTAAATAAAAAATATGATGATTTTATTATTTTAGCTGGTGTAGAAATGGATATTTTACCCGATGGAACGTTAGACTATTGTGATGAATTATTAAGTGAAATGGATTTTGTCATCGCATCAATTCATTCTTCTTTTTCCCAGCCACGCAGTAAAATAATGGAGCGATTAAAAACAGCGCTTACAAATAAACATGTTGATATGATTGCTCATCCTACAGGACGATTAATAGGTCGGCGGGAAGGATATGATGTTGATATTGATCTGCTGATTGAACTAGCAAAACAGACGAACACAGTATTAGAGTTAAATGCAAATCCCCATCGGTTAGACCTTTCCACTGAACATTTGAAAAAGGCGCATGAAGCGGGGGTTAAGCTTGTCATAAATACAGATGCCCATAAAATTGATACGCTCGCACATATGGAAGTGGGTGTAGCAGCAGCTCGAAAAGCTTGGGTGCCAAAAACAGCCGTTTTAAATGCGCTGGAAACGGAACAATTACTCAGCTTTTTGAAAGAAAAACGGGCGTAGAAAGAGGGAGAGACGCTCAATGCACGAACGAACTTTCAAAGTGTTAGAATTTGCAAAAGTGAGAGAACAGCTTGTAAATCATGTATCCTCTTCTCTAGGAAGAGAGAAAGTAGAGAATTTGTTACCGTCTTCTAAATTTGAAGAGGTGATCAAACTTCAAGAAGAAACAGATGAGGCAGTAAAAGTATTAAGATTAAAAGGCAACGTTCCGCTTGGTGGTATTTTTGATATACGTACTCATATAAAAAGAGCTGAAATTGGCGGAATGCTCAGTCCGCATGAATTAATGCAAGTTGCGAGTACAATCCATTCCAGCAGAATAATGAAACGATTTATCGAAGAATTAGCTAATGAAAAAATAGATATTCCGATATTGTTATCGTTTGCTCACCGGATCGTTGTTTTAGCGGAGCTTGAGGAAAAAATTAAAACGGCTGTTGATGATAATGGTGATGTTCTTGATAGCGCAAGCGATAGATTACGAACTCTTCGCCACCAACTTCGTGGCAATGAGGCACGAATTAGGTCAAAGCTTGAGGGGATGATCCGTTCTGCTAATGCGCAAAAGATGCTATCTGATGCCATTATAACGATTCGGAATGATCGATTCGTCATTCCTGTTAAGCAAGAATATCGCGGACATTATGGCGGAATTATTCATGACCAAAGTTCTTCAGGACAAACATTATTTATCGAACCGCAATCAATTGTTCAATTAAATAATGAATTGCAAGAAATCCGTGTAAAGGAACAACAAGAGATTGAAAGAATTCTAACTCATTTAACGGCAGCAGTCGCTGAAAGTAATAGCTTTTTACTAGAAATCGTTCATATTTTAGCCAGCTTTGATTTTATTTTTGCAAAGGCACGGTACGGCAATTCAATTAAGGGTTCAAAACCGTTAATCAATAATCAAGGCGTCATTAACTTATTTAAAGCACGTCATCCGCTTATTTCAGCTGATGAAGTCATTGCGAATGATTTTTCTTTAGGAAAAGATTATACGACAATGGTTATTACAGGTCCAAATACAGGTGGTAAAACGGTAACGCTGAAAACCGTAGGATTATGTACATTAATGGCTCAAGCTGGATTACAAATTCCTGCCCTCGATGGTTCACAATTAGCTGTTTTTGCTGAAGTATACGCTGATATCGGGGATGAACAGTCAATTGAACAAAATTTAAGTACTTTTTCATCACATATGGTCAACATCGTTGATATTTTACTTCATGCTGATTGTAATAGTCTTGTATTATTTGATGAATTAGGAGCAGGGACAGATCCTCAGGAAGGTGCTGCGCTTGCTATTTCAATATTAGATGAGGTGTATAATCGTGGAGCTCGCGTCATCGCCACAACTCATTATCCAGAATTAAAGGCATACGGATACAATCGTGAAGGAGTAATCAATGCAAGTGTTGAATTTGATATCGAGACTTTAAGTCCTACATTTAAGCTATTAATCGGTGTACCAGGACGAAGTAACGCCTTTGAGATTGCAAAACGGCTCGGTTTAAATGAAAAAGTAATTAAAAATGCTAAAACTTATATAAGTGCAGATAGTAGTAAAGTAGAAAATATGATTGCATCACTGGAAAGAAGTAAACGGCAAGCCGACGATGATTTAACGGAAGCACACGAGCTTTTACAACAGGCAGAAAAGCTTCATCAAGACTTACAAAAGGAATTAAGCAATTATTTTGAACAGAAAGATAAATTATTAGGCAGAGCAAAAAAGGAATCAGTTGAAATAGTTGAAAAAGCGAAAATAGAAGCGGAACAAATTATTAGTGAACTAAGAAAACTGCGATTTGAGAAGCATGCGGAAATTAAAGAGCATGAATTAATTCATGCGAAGAAACGGCTTGAAGATGTTACCCCACAAATTGACACATCAACTAAGCATGTTAAAAGGCCTATAAAGAAACATTCCTTTAGTCCAGGAGATGAGGTAAAGGTATTAAGCTTTGATCAAGTTGGTTATCTCATTGAAAAATTATCAGAACAGGAATGGCATGTTCAAATAGGAATATTAAAAATGAAGGTTGACGAAACAGATATGGAGTTCATCTCCAAACCTAAAAAAGTCGAGACAAAACCTCTTGCTACAGTAAAAGGAAAAGGTTATCACGTCAGCCTTGAGCTTGATTTAAGAGGAGAGCGTTTTGAAGCTGCTTTACAAAAACTCGAAAAATATATTGACGATGCTTTACTGGCAGGATATCCCCGTGTCACAATTATCCATGGAAAAGGAACGGGAGCGTTACGGCAAGGTGTCCAAGAATATTTAAAAAATCATAGAGCAGTTAAGCATATTCGTTTCGGAGAAGCAGGTGAGGGAGGCACAGGTGTTACTGTTGTACAGTTCAAATAAAAATCAGGGAGAAATGAAACGATGAAAGATTTTTGGGAAAACGAGTATATTTATACAGCCGGTAATTATAGTGTTGTAGTTCTATTTGTAGTCGTTTTTTTTAGCTATTTTTGAACTCGTAACAAAATATAATAATTGGGAAGAAATAAAAAAAAGGGTAACATGGCTGTTGCAATGGCTACAGGTGGAAAAATTTTTGGGATTGCAAATATTTTTCGGCATTCTATCATGCGCCACGATTCGTTATTAATGATGATTATTTGGGGAGTTTACGGTTTTGTATTATTACTTATCGGCTATTTTATTTTTGAGTTTTTAACTCCGAAATTTAAAATTGACGATGAGATACAAAATAATAATCGTGCCGTCGGATTTATCTCAATGGTTATTTCAATTGGTTTGTCTTATGTAATTGGGGCTGGTATTTTAGTATAATAACTGTTAGCTCTAAGTTTGTGTAAGATAAGGAGAATTTTTAATGGAAAAATTAGCGAAAATATTGCTCGTCATTTCAGGAGTTTTTATGCTTATCGGAGTTGTATATTTATTATTTTTTGTCTAAAGTATATTTAAGGATCGCTTGCTAATATGCAGCGGTTCTTTTTTTTGGTGCGCCTGGCTGAGCTATAACTTGGTGGTGAGAGTCCACTACAAGCCTGGGCAGTAGGAACTGTTAGCTAAAGGCAAGGATGGGCATCGTAAGGCGGAATCTGAAGGAAGACGAAGGTAAATCCCGAACTGACGATCCGAAACTGCATACAAGGCTGACTTGGAATGGACGAGTCTGCCAAACATGACAAAGTCCGATACTGCACGAGTTCCATACAATAAATACAGCAGTTACATGGGAGGAAGGTTATAGCTCTTAACGGGGGAGGTCTCACGGGCGGAAATAAAGCCGGTTGAAACAAGATTTATCGTGAGAAGTCAGCAGACGCCATAGTTATTTCCAACGGAAACGAAGGGCTGAGCAATCTTTCAATCTTGGAAAACAAGGAAACTATTTAGTTTGAAGATACCTGTTTAGATATTTCCATTTTATGTTTTTTACTCAAAGTTTTGTCCATCAACAACAATATTTTCTGTATTAACTTCTTCATGTATTTGCTCAGCAGATACATTTAACGGTAAACTACTAAACAATAGGATTAAAGCTAGAGGTAAAGCGATTACATTAAAGCTAATTTTTCTCTTCGAAAATTGTTACCCTCCTAATATAATTATTAATAGAAACAATTCCCTTGTCATTTATATACTAAAAAAAATTGGAGAAAGGGGAAATAATACAAATGAATGTAAATAGAGTTAAATATGTGTTTCTTCTTTTCTATTTAATTTTACTTTACTTTACTTGTTCTTAATATTACTGTTGGCGTTAAACATGCTTTTTGGGTACTAATGGTATTAGTCATTACCCAATTCATAGCATATACTATCGCTGAAAAAGTAGATAAAAGTAAGGAGAATTGATTTTTACTGTAGAAGAAGAAATGAAGTGCTCCCTGTCAAGTAGATAATATTAAAAAAGCCCATCTGCAGCCTGAGTCTATATCGATATGGACTCAAGTTGTTATACTGAAAACCCTGATGCTATGAAGGAGGACTCCTTTTATATTCCGTTTTTTCTATGTTTTTTTAGTGTACCAATGACCATTTTCAAAGACATTCCTTTGGCTAATCTGGTAGCAATAATTTCATTATTATATAAAAAGAGGGATTCATGGGACATGGCTAGAAAAAAATTATAGACTTTTTGCTCAAGTGAACACCTTATATTAATAGTTTTTTCAATACATAAACTGTGTCTCTTTTTAGTCTAACATCAGCATATTTATCATTGCTTATACGTTTATTTTTGTCCTCCTTTTATATTCATATATGGCATTGATGAGGGATTTATTTTTATCATACCGGTAGTTTTAATTGGACGTAATGAAACACGATTTAAAAGAAAGTGTGGCTGGAAAAACCGATTTGTTTTGAAAAAGGAACAAATTTGATTCTAATTGTCAAGGATACATCATTATATTATAATAAGAAAGAACAATTTGAATGTTCAAATAATTTTTTAAATAGGAGGATACGGTATGTCTGAAAGAAAACCTTGGCTTAAACATTATCCAAAAGAAATTCCTTCAGTCTTAACAGAAGAGCCTCGGCCGGTACAGCAATATTTAAGGGAGGTGGCAAATGAATTTCCAGATAAAGTAGCCATCCATTTTTTAGGTAAAAAGGTTACTTATCAAGAACTTTATGAAGCCGCATTAAAATTATCACGATATTTAAGGGAACTAGGAATTAATAAAGGAGATCGTGCTGCAATTATGCTGCCAAACACGCCTCAAGCAGTTATTAGCTATTACGGTATACTAATGGCAGGAGGAGTTGTTGTCCAAACAAATCCCCTTTATATGGAACGAGAAATTGAATATCAGATGAAAGATTCTGGGGCAAAAGTGATTATTACTTTAGATGTTTTATTCCCTAGAGTAATGAAAGTCATGCCGAAAACAAATTTAGAGCATATTATTGTAACCGCTATCAAGGATTTTTTACCTTTTCCGAAAAATATTATTTATCCTTTCAAGCAAAAAAAGCAATTTGGACTTGTTGTAAATGTAAATCATAAAGGGAATCATCACTTGCTGACAGAAATATTAAAAAAACCAGTTGGCGAAGAGCCAAAAATTGATTTTGATTTTAACGAAGATTTAGCATTGTTACAATATACAGGTGGGACAACGGGAGCTCCTAAAGGAGTTATGCTGACACATAAAAATCTTGTTTCAAATGCTTCAATGTGTGCAGCATGGATGTATAAATGCAAAAGGGGAGAAGAAATTGTTTTAGGAGTCTTACCATTTTTTCATGTGTATGGAATGACAGCAGTTATGATTTTAGCAATCATGCAAGGCTACAAAATGATACTCCTACCAAAATTTGATGCGGAAACAACGTTAAAAACAATTCAAAAAGAAAAGCCTACCTTATTTCCTGGTGCTCCAACAATATATATTGGCTTATTAAATCATCCGAATTTACAAAAATACAATCTTTCCTCAATTGATTCTTGTATAAGCGGTTCTGCGCCATTACCGATAGAAGTGCAACAAAGATTTGAGGAAATTACCGGTGGAAAGCTTGTTGAAGGCTATGGTCTCACTGAATCTTCTCCTGTTACACATGCAAATTTTTTGTGGGAACGTCCGAGTATTAAGGGGAGTATCGGTGTACCTTGGCCCGAAACAGACGCTGCAATTGTCTCTTTAGAAACAGGTGAACATCTTCCGCCAGGTGAAATAGGTGAGATTGCTGTTAAAGGACCGCAAGTGATGAAGGGATACTGGAATCGGCCTGAAGAGACAGAAGAAGTATTGCGCGACGGTTGGTTATTTACAGGTGATCTTGGATATATGGATGAGGATGGATATTTCTATGTTGTTGATCGAAAAAAGGATATGATTATTGCAGGTGGTTTTAATATTTATCCACGGGAAATTGAAGAAATCCTTTATGAGCATCCTGATGTTCAAGAAGTAGTAGTTGCAGGTGTACCAGATCCGTATAGAGGTGAAACTGTAAAAGCATATATTGTTTTAAAAGAAAAGGCAACAGTTACGGAAAAGGCTTTAAATGAGTTTGCGCGGAAACATCTTGCAGCCTACAAAGTTCCAAGAATATATGAATTTAGAAATGAACTGCCTAAAACAGCTGTAGGTAAAATTTTACGAAGAGCGTTAGTTGATGAAGAGAGAAAAAGACTTGATGATGAACAAAGTAAACAGGCATAGATCATTAAAATCGAGCTAATCGGTTCTTTATTTTGAGATTATTTGCCTTGTCCTATATTATCATACGTGTCATAATTAATTTGATAAGAAAATGACTTGACAGATTTTCATTATGTTAATATCATAAAAATATGAATGATTGCTCATTCATATTTGATCGTAACTAACTAATAATGATGAAATAGATTTGTAGGTACCATTAACATATATGATCGCTGCCTATCTTGAAAGGAGGGAAAACATTGAAAAAAAATAGACCGAAGTATCGCCAAATTATCGATGCTGCTGTTATTGTAATTGCAGAAAATGGATATCATCAAGCACAAGTGTCTAAAATTGCGAGACAAGCAGGTGTGGCGGATGGAACCATTTACTTATATTTCAAAAATAAAGAAGATATACTCATTTCTCTCTTTCAAGAAAAAATGGGCTTCTTCGTAGAAAAAATTGAAGAAAATATTGCAGGAAAACCGGAAGCAACAGAGAAGTTATTAATGTTGGTTAAAACACACTTTAAAATGCTATCTGAAGACCATCATCTTGGAATCGTTACCCAGCTTGAACTAAGACAATCGAATAAAGAACTTCGTTTAAAAATTAACGAAGTATTAAAAGGATATTTATATCTAATCGAACAAATTTTAGAAGAGGGCAAACGAAGCGGGGAGTTCCATAGTTCACTCGATGTGAGACTTGCAAAGCAAATGATATTTGGCACAATTGACGAGACTGTCACAACATGGGTAATGAATGATCGAAAGTATGATTTGGTTTCATTAGCAGAGCCTGTACATCAGCTATTAATTAATGGGTGTGGTCAATAAACAAAAAGGAGTTTATGATCCTTTTTAAATGAATGAGGAGGGGAGTCAATGGAATACTTATATTGGTCTTATGAAAATTCAATCGCAACAATTACCCTAAAACGTCCTCCAGCAAATGCCCTTTCAACAGGTTTGCTAAAAGAATTGTCTACCGTTTTAGGAGAGATTGAAGCAAACGAAGAGATTCGAGTTGTACTTCTTCATGGAGAAGGGCGCTTTTTCTCAGCGGGAGCTGATATTAAAGAATTTACAACCATTCAAACGAGTGAAGACTTTTCGAAGCTTGCTAAAACAGGCCAAGATCTATTCGAACGAATGGAAAATTTCCCAAAACCGATGATTGCAGCTATTCACGGTGCGGCTTTAGGTGGAGGTCTTGAGCTTGCGATGGGCTGTCACATTCGGTTAGTGAGTGAAAATGCAAAATTAGGGCTTCCAGAATTACAGCTTGGTCTAATTCCAGGTTTCGCAGGAACTCAACGTCTTACTCGTTATGTTGGAACAGCAAGGGCTGCTGAAATGTTATTTACAAGTGAACCAATTACAGGATTAGAAGCTGTTCAATACGGTTTAGCAAATCATGCTTATCAAGAAGATGAGTTGCTCGACAATGCATACAAACTTGCAGAGAAGATTGCAAAGAAAAGTCCAATCTCTGTTAAAGCAGCAATACACCTGTTAAGTTATAGTAAAACGACTCAGTTTTATGAAGGAGTCAAAAAAGAGGCCGAGCTTTTCGGGGAAGTATTTATGTCTGAAGATGGCCAAGAAGGAATTAAAGCTTTCATTGAAAAAAGACAACCGAATTTCAAAGGAAAATAATAAATTTATTCACATGCTGGAAATGACGAACAGAGCCTAAGCCATTATCCAATGTAACATCTTGAGAATTTAAATCCCACTCTAGTAACAAATTAGTGTTATTATATAAATATCATTTGAATTGTTTTTATTTTCAAATAATAACAATTACAATCGAGTAGGATAGCTAAAATATTTAGGAGGGGAAAACATGAACATCTATGTACTAATGAAAAGAACATTCGACACAGAGGAAAAAATCACAATTTCTGGTGGAAAAATTAACGAAGATGGTGCAGAATTTATCATTAACCCATACGATGAGTATGCAGTTGAGGAGGCAATTCAAGTTCGCGATGCACATGGCGGTGAAATCACTGTTATTTCTGTCGGTGATGAAGAAACAGAAAAAAAGTTGCGCACTGCTTTAGCAATGGGGGCAGATAAAGCCGTATTAATCAACACTGAAGATGATTTAGATTATGGTGATCAATATACAACTGCCAAAATTTTAGCAGAGTTTTTAAAAGACAAGAATCCAGATTTAATTATTGCTGGAAACGTTGCCATTGATGGCGGATCTGGTCAGGTTGGACCTCGTGTTGCTGAATTATTAGATATTCCATATGTGACAACGATTACAAAACTTGAAATTGATGGCAGCGATGTGAAAATAACAAGAGATGTTGAAGGTGACTCTGAAGAGATTGCAACGAGCCTGCCGCTTTTAGTAACAGCACAGCAAGGTTTAAATGAACCTCGTTATCCTTCTTTACCAGGAATTATGAAAGCAAAGAAAAAGCCGCTTGAAGAGCTTGAATTAGATGATTTAGATTTAGACGAAGATGATGTAGAAGCTAAAACGAAAACACTCGAAATTTTCCTTCCAGCTAAGAAGGAAGCAGGTAAAATTTTAGAAGGTGAACTTGAAGATAAAGTAAAGGAATTAGTACATCTTCTCCATACAGAAGCTAAAGTAGTTTAATTTTACAATTGAGAGAATAATATTGCAGGAGGTAGAAACGAATGGCTAAAAAAACATTAGTGTTAGGAGAAGTCCGTGACGGAGCGTTGCGCAACGTTTCTTTTGAAGCGATTTCAGCTGCAAAAACAGTAGCTGACGGTGGAGAAGTAGTAGGATTATTAATTGGAGATTCAGTAAAAGATTTAGCTAATGAAATGATTTTCTACGGTGCTGATCGTGTAGTTGTAGTTGAGAATGAAAAGCTAAAACAATATACTTCTGATGGTTTCTCTCAAGCTGTTATGGCTGTTATTGATGCGGAGAATCCTGAAGGATTAATTTTTGGACATACCGCAATGGGAAAAGATTTATCTCCTAAAATTGCAAGTAAATTAGATTCTGGATTAATATCTGATGCGATTGCAGTTGAACAAACAGGTGAAAATCTTGTATTTACAAGACCAATTTATTCTGGAAAAGCGTTCGAGAAGAAGATTGTAACTGATGGAATTGTGTTTGCAACAATCCGTCCAAATAATATCGATCCACTTGAAAAAGATGAAGCAAAAACAGGTGAAGTATCCTCACTTTCAGTAGAAATAAAAGATTTACGAACAGTTATTCAAGAAGTTGTTCGCAAAGCGAGTGAAGGTGTAGATCTTTCTGAAGCAAAGGTTGTAGTAGCTGGCGGACGCGGAGTAAAAAGTGAAGAGGGGTTTGAACCGTTAAAAGAATTAGCTGATGTGCTTGGCGGTGCAGTTGGTGCATCACGTGGTGCATGTGACGCCGAATATTGTGACTATTCTTTACAAATTGGACAAACTGGTAAAGTTGTTACACCGGATCTTTATATTGCCTGTGGGATTTCTGGAGCGATCCAGCACTTAGCAGGTATGTCTAATTCAAAAGTGATTGTTGCGATTAATAAAGACCCTGAGGCAAATATTTTTAACGTAGCTGATTATGGTATTGTCGGTGATTTATTTGATGTTGTACCTTTATTAATAGAGGAATTTAAAAAAATAAAGGTGAATGCATAATTTGTAAGTGCTAAAACCTGATTATATGTGCAATTAAAGTTTTTCATAAAGCGGCTCTCGTTAGCCGCTTTCTTGTCATGGTTTGTTTTTGCTAACTATAAGGTAAAAGTAATAGATTGCTGTGAATTATTCAGTGTGAAAAAAGACCTAATGATCTAAAAAACATTATATTTGTACTTGATAAATACTCTAAAAAATAAGGAACATGATCGAAAAGGTAAAGTTGGAGCATGTTCGTGATCATCTTTTTTGAAAGTATTTTTCCTTATAATAAGTGAACGATAAGGGTAAAATGTGTTAGAAACATATTATTAGCATGATTGAATAAACGGTGCTATACTGACGATAGTATTTTTAGTTTTATATTATTAGGGAGGCAATAAAGATGGCTATTACAAATGCAACAGATCAAACTTTTACAGCTGAAACAAGCTCAGGCTTAGTGCTTGCGGATTTTTGGGCACCTTGGTGTGGACCATGTAAAATGATTGCACCTGTTTTAGAAGAGCTTGATGCTGAAATGGGTGAGAAAGTGAAAATCGTCAAAGTTGACGTAGATGAAAATCAAGAAACTGCTGCAAAATTTGGTGTCATGAGTATCCCAACTTTAGTTGTTCTTAAAGACGGAGAAGTAGTTGACAAAGTTATTGGTTTTCAACCGAAAGAAGCACTTGTTGGACTTCTTTCAAAACATGCTTAATTAGACAGACCTTGGACTTATCATCATAGTCCAAGGTCTTTTTAAGGACCAAAGTTCGTGATCTCCTTTTAACAAATAAATCTCTCCCCCCAAATTTCCTTTCAGTGTGATACAATACTTCGAAATGTTTGTTTAAATAGGGATGTGACAAAATGAATGAAAAACTAAAGACAAAGCTTGCCATTCTCCCTGAACAGCCTGGCTGTTACTTAATGAAGGATCGACAAGGAACGGTCATATATGTGGGAAAAGCAAATATATTAAGAAATAGAGTCCGGTCTTATTTTACTGGATCTCACAATGGGAAGACGTTACGACTTGTGAATGAAATTGAAGACTTTGAATATATTGTCACTTCATCTGAAATCGAAGCACTCATTTTAGAAATGAATTTAATTAAGCAGTATGATCCGAAGTATAATGTAATGCTTAAAGACGATAAAAGCTATCCGTATATTAAGCTGACAGCGGAGCGACATCCGCGATTAATAACGACACGAAAAGTAAAAAAGGATAAAGGTAAATATTTCGGACCTTATCCTAATGTACACGCTGCGAATGAAACGAAAAAGCTGCTAGATCGTATGTATCCTCTCAGAAAATGCACAGCGTTACCAGATAGGGTTTGTCTATATTATCATCTTGGTCAATGTATCGCACCTTGTGTAAATGAAATACAAGATCAAACATATAAAGAAATGATTGATGAAATTACTCGATTTTTAAACGGTGGATATAAGGAGATCAAGACAGAGCTGTCAAAGAAAATGATTGAAGCATCTGAAAATCTTGAATTTGAACGAGCAAAAGAGTTGCGAGATAAAATTGCTCATATTGAAGCAGTCATGGAAAAGCAAAAAATGTCAACCAATGATTTTACGAATCGAGATGTTTTTGGTTACACAGTTGATAAAGGCTGGATGTGCGTACAAGTATTTTTTATTCGCCAAGGGAAATTAATTGAACGGGATGTTTCGATGTTCCCAATTTATAAAAAACCAGAGGATGAAATGTTGACGTTTCTCGGACAATTTTATTTAAAAGATCATCATTTTAAGCCAAAAGAAATATTAATTCCAAACACAGTTAATTCACAAATGGCTGAAGAACTACTTGAAGTAAAAGTATTGACCCCGCAACGGGGACAAAAAAAAGATCTTGTCAATTTAGCGATAAAAAATGCTAAAATTGCTTTGAAAGAAAAATTCTCGCTAATAGAACGGGATGAAGAAAGAACAATAAAAGCAGTAGAAAGATTAGGGGAACAGCTTGGAATCTATACTCCGCATAGAATTGAATCGTTTGACAACTCAAATATTCACGGAACGAACCCAGTGTCCGCAATGGTTGTGTTTATTGATGGCCGTTCAGAGAAAAAGGAATACCGTAAGTATAAAATTAAAACAGTAGAAGGGCCCGACGATTATGAATCAATGCGGGAGGTTGTAAGAAGGCGCTACTCTAGAGTATTAAAAGAAGGACTTCCTTTACCGGATCTCATTATTATTGATGGGGGAAAAGGTCATGTAGAGGCAGTAAGGGATGTTCTTGAAAATGAATTAAACCTAAATATACCGATAGCTGGACTTGTAAAGGATGAAAAACATAAAACATCACAGCTATTATATGGAAATCCACTTGAAATGATTCCATTAAAAAAAAATAGCCAAGAGTTTTATCTGCTTCAAAGAATACAAGATGAGGTTCATCGTTTTGCGATTACGTTTCATCGCCAGCTTCGGGGGAAAAATACATTTAATTCCATCCTTGATCATATTCCTGGGATTGGGGAAGTAAGAAAAAAATTATTGTTAAAACATTTCGGATCAATTAAAAAAAAGAAAGAGGCAAAGTTAGAAGAGTTTACTACGATTGGAATACCAAAAAATGTAGCTGAAGCATTAATGAAAAAGTTAACACAATAGGTTGTTTGATAAAAATGGATATGATATAATATTCATTAAAATTTCAAAACATTATCACTTTATAGCGTTAAAGGATAGAGGTGCAAACTTCAATAGTAAAAGCTTTGAGAAGAATGAGCTTCAATGAAAAGCTTTGAAAGGGGAGTTTGCCGAAGTAAAGAAAGACTCATTTATTTCTTTGCTGGTTCTGCTTTGAATAGAAGCAGAATTGTCAAGTTGAACAATAACAACTTGGAGAGCTATCTCTTTGTCTGCGAAATTCGTGTTTATAGCGTTTCACAGCAATGGGATAGAACTTCTCATTGCTGTTTATTTTTTGTTAAACCTTTCGGCTCGTTCGATTGAGACTGCAGTCTCAATCGCCTTTCGGCTATGTTAAAAGGTCCTTTTGTTGATATGAATTAATAAAGCAAGCTAGCTATCTTGTTCGATTCATATCAACAGAAGGAAATGGGCCAATGAATCAATTGAGTTAGATAACTTAGCTTTGTTGATAAGGAAATCGTTTCTGAAAAATGTGAGAAAGAAGGGGAAAATGTGGCGTTAATTGTTCAAAAATTTGGTGGTACATCATTAAGTGATCCCGAGAGAATTTTAAATGTTGCCGAACGAATCAGCGCAGAAAAGATGAAAGGCAATGATTGTGTTGTTGTTGTATCAGCAATGGGCAAAACAACTGATCAGCTTATCTCTTTAGCAAAAGATGTATCAAACCAAGTTAACAAAAGGGAAATGGATATGCTCCTTTCGACTGGAGAGCAAGTAACAATTGCTTTATTATCGATGGCTCTTTCGCAAAACGGGTGGGAAGCTGCTTCCTTTACAGGCTGGCAAGCAGGAATTATTACTGAACCAGTGCATGGTAATGCACGGATATTAAATATTCATACGGAAAAAATCCGCGAACAGCTAAATAAAGGAAAGATAGTAATCGTTGCTGGGTTTCAAGGAGTAACAGAAGATGGAGAAATTACAACGCTTGGAAGAGGGGGATCAGATACGACAGCTGTTGCATTGTCGACGGCTCTAAAAGCGTCTAAATGTGATATTTATACTGACGTAACAGGTGTGTATACAACAGACCCACGGCATGTGAAAGAAGCTCAAAAATTAGCGGCAATATCATACGATGAAATGCTTGAACTTGCTCATCTAGGAGCAGGTGTACTTCATCCTCGTGCTGTAGAGTTTGCAAAAAATCACAATGTGACTCTTGAAGTCCGCTCGAGTATAGAAAAAGAAAGAGGAACGATCATTAAGGAGGAAGTAACGATGGAGCAAAATTTAGTTGTACGTGGTGTCGCGTTTGAAGACGAGATTACAAGGGTTACTGTTTTTGGATTACCCAATTGTTTGACAAGCTTATCGACAATTTTTTCAACTTTAGCAAAAAACAACATCGATGTAGA
Organism: Bacillus aquiflavi; assembly: GCF_019915265.1. Taxonomy (NCBI): domain Bacteria; kingdom Bacillati; phylum Bacillota; class Bacilli; order Caryophanales; family Bacillaceae; genus Bacillus; species Bacillus aquiflavi. The sequence continues at coordinate 2,572,302 of NZ_CP082780.1, read as the reverse complement.
TATTATTATTCAAAGTATGACGAGCAAGGAAATAACTGACATATCATTTTCGATTAAAAATGATACACTAAAAGAGACGTTAAATGTTCTTGAAAAAAATAAAGATTTATTAAAGTATGACCATATCGAATCAGAAACAGGACTTGCAAAAGTATCAATTGTTGGCTCTGGGATGGTTTCTAATCCAGGGGTAGCTGCGGAAATGTTTACTGTTCTTTCAAATAACGGAATTGAGATAAGGATGGTTAGTACTTCAGAAATAAAGATTTCTACAGTTGTTAATCAGCAACAAATGTTACCGGCAGTAAATGCATTGCATAAGGCATTTAAGCTTTCTGCGATTCCAATAAGATCTTAAGGCTGTTTTAATAAAAGGAAATCCAGCATAGGCTAGATTTCCTTATGGGGTAGCTTTAGAGTCCCATTTAATGGTGAACCTTACTTTCGCTACGAGCTTTTTAGGATGTTCATATGCTTCTGCAATAAAGCCTTTTTGCAGTTGAACTTGTTCAGCTAGAAAGCCTGCTTCAAGCTGAAAGGAGCAATTTCGTTTTCGTTTAAAGCGTTCTTTAATAAGTTCACCAGATAACTCAAGCTCCATTTCATGAGGATTTAAATGTCTTAGGGATAAATGTCCCCAGCCAGCTTTTTCAAAAAAATCAATCACGGCTTCTACCGTTTTCAGCGGATATTTTCGGGCTAATCTTTTTCCGGCCCAGTACAAAATTTCAGGTGTGTCTTTGCCGAGTAATTCTGTTAAAAGCACCTCTCGAATCAATTCATATCCAAACAATGGAACCGTTAATGATTCGCTTTGTAATTGTTTTTCTGAAGATGTTGTTTCAATCAATATACTCCCCTCTTTCTATTAATCTATTATATACAAATTGGGAGTAAAATCAGTACACTTTTAAAAAATAAAATGTTAAAGATTAGTACGATTCTTCACGATAGAGATTAGTAATAATTACCTATTTATGATGAATAAACATTCAATTTTATCAAAGGCTATACAATAGAAAATTGTTAAAAACTATAGCAGAAAATAAAGCTAGGTCATATAAATAGAAATTTCATTATTACTGTATCGTGAACAAAATCATGTTCTTACTGCTTAAGCAACTGATATAATAAATAATACAATTTATTAGTTCATACAGAAAATGAAAATTACATTTTATTGTAATAGGGAAAATTCATTTAAGTAAATGTTCTATACAATTCCAGTATATTTTTATAATTTTGTTTATATAAAATTTTTATGTATCCGTTTCCTTGACGCTCCAGCAATGTGGGAGTAAAATGAACATGTCACATAATTGTTAGAAAATGCGCAAACATTTTCTATAATGATGAAAGGTAGATCGTTCCATCAAGGGGGTAATGGGAAAGATACACCTATCCATCATTTTAAAATAATAAGGGGGGTAAATTCATGGCAGGTAATCGAGAATTTTCTAATCGCAGATTGCATTCGCTGCTAGGAGTCATTCCAGTAGGATTGTTCTTAACGCAGCACTTGGTCATCAACCATTTTGCTACTAAAGGGGAAGAATCCTTTAATAATGCTGCTAATTTTATGGGGAATCTTCCTTTCCGTACTTTCTTGGAAATTTTTATTATTTTCCTACCATTAATGTATCATGCAATCTACGGGCTTTATATCGCTTTTACCGCTAAAAACAATGTTAGTAATTTTGGCTTTTTACGAAATTGGATGTTTATGCTGCAACGCTTAACAGGTGTTATTACACTTATTTTCGTTGTTTGGCACGTTTGGGAAACACGTGTACAAGCAGCGCTCGGTGCTGATGTAAACTTCCAAATGATGGAGAACATTTTATCAAACCCATTCATGTTTTGGTTTTATGTAGTTGGTGTTATATCTGCAATTTTTCACTTTGCTAACGGCTTATGGTCATTTGCAGTTAGCTGGGGTATTACGATTACACCAAGATCACAAATGATCTCTACATATGTAACATTGGGTATATTTGTTGCATTGTCAATTGTTGGTATTCGTGCATTAACAGCATTCATTTAATTTTAATTTTAAATTTTAAATTTAACATGCAAAACGTTTTTATAGAGATGAGATCGGACTATTTCGACGACTGATAAAGGAGTGAGTCACGATGAGTAAAGGGAAAGTGATCGTAGTTGGCGGCGGTTTAGCTGGCCTAATGGCAACGATCAAAGTTGCTGAATCAGGAAACCCAGTAGAATTATTTTCTTTAGTGCCGGTTAAGCGTTCTCACTCTGTTTGTGCCCAAGGTGGTATTAATGGAGCAGTAAATACAAAAGGAGAGGGTGACTCTCCATGGGAACACTTTGATGACACTGTTTATGGCGGTGATTTCTTAGCTAATCAGCCTCCGGTAAAAGCAATGTGTGAGGCAGCACCTGGAATCATTCATCTACTAGATCGAATGGGGGTAATGTTTAATCGTACTCCAGAAGGTTTACTAGATTTCCGCCGCTTTGGTGGAACTCAGCATCACCGTACTGCTTATGCAGGTGCAACAACAGGACAACAATTACTTTATGCTCTAGATGAGCAAGTTCGCCGTCATGAAGTTGCTGGCTTAGTAACGAAATATGAAGGATGGGAATTTTTAGGCACTGTATTAGATGATGAAGGTGTTTGCCGAGGAATTGTTGCTCAAAACTTAACGACGATGGAAATTAAATCATTTGCCGGTGATGCAGTAATTATGGCGACTGGTGGTCCCGGAATTATTTTCGGGAAGTCAACAAACTCAGTTATTAATACAGGATCAGCAGCATCAATTGTTTATCAACAAGGTGCTTATTATGCAAACGGTGAGTTCATTCAAATTCACCCAACTGCGATTCCAGGAGATGACAAGCTGCGCTTAATGAGTGAATCAGCTCGCGGTGAAGGTGGACGTGTTTGGACTTATAAAGACGGAAAACCGTGGTATTTCTTAGAAGAAAAATATCCAGCATACGGTAACCTTGTGCCTCGTGATATAGCAACACGTGAGATTTTCAACGTCTGTGTTAACTTGAAGCTTGGTATTAATGGCGAAAACATGGTTTATTTAGATCTTTCTCATAAAGATCCGAAAGAATTAGACATTAAGCTTGGCGGTATCATTGAGATTTATGAGAAGTTTATGGGGGATGATCCGCGTAAAGTTCCAATGAAAATATTCCCTGCAGTTCACTATTCAATGGGTGGATTATGGGTTGACTATGATCAAATGACAAACATTCCTGGATTGTTTGCAGCTGGTGGATGTGATTATTCTCAGCATGGAGGAAACCGTCTTGGAGCTAACTCTCTGCTTTCTGCAATTTATGGCGGAATGGTAGCTGGACCTAATGCTGTGAGATATATAAATGGGCTTGAGAAGAGTGCAGATTCAGTTTCTTCAACGGTGTTTGACAGCTATGTTAAGAAAGAAGAAGAAAAAAGGAATAATATCATGTCTATGGATGGAAATGAAAATGCGTATGTCCTTCACAAAGAGCTAGGGGAATGGATGACTAAGAATGTTACTGTTGTTCGTTATAATGACAAGCTCTTAAAGACAGATGAGAAGATTCAGGAGCTTATGGAGCGTTACAAGAAAATTAATATTAACGATACTGCAAAATGGAGCAACCAAGGTGCAATGTTCACTCGTCAACTTGAGAATATGCTTCAGCTTGCCCGTGTTATTACAATCGGTGCATACAATCGTAACGAGAGCCGGGGAGCTCACTATAAGCCTGATTATCCGGACCGTAATGACGAGGATTTCTTAAAGACAACAATGGCGAAATTTGTTGATGAACAATCTGCACCACAATTCCATTATGAAGATGTGGATGTATCTTTAATTAAGCCACGTAAACGTGATTATACGAAGAAGAAGGGGGAGAAATAAGGAATGTCAGAAAAAAGAACTGTACGTTTTGAAATTACTCGCCAAGATAACCCTGACTCAGCCCCTTATAAGGAAATATTCGAACTTCCTTATCGCCCTAATATGAATGTGATCTCAGCTTTAATGGAGATTCGTCGTAATCCAGTTAATGCTGAAGGCAAAAAAACAACCCCTGTTGCTTGGGATATGAACTGTTTAGAGGAAGTTTGCGGTGCTTGTTCGATGGTTATTAATGGAAAGCCAAGACAATCATGTACGGCTTTAATTGATCAATTAGAACAACCAGTACGTTTAGAACCTATGCGTACTTTTCCTGTTGTAAGGGATTTACAAGTAGACCGGAGCAGAATGTTTGACTCATTGAAAAAAGTTAAAGCATGGATTCCAATTGATGGAACATATGATTTAGGTCCAGGACCACGTATGCCAGAGAAAAAGCGTCAATGGGCTTATGAATTATCAAAATGTATGACTTGTGGTGTTTGTTTGGAAGCTTGTCCAAATGTAAACAGCAAATCAAACTTTATCGGTCCAGCTCCTCTTTCCCAAGTACGATTATTTAACGCTCATCCAACAGGTGAGATGAATAAAGCTGAACGACTTGAGGCGCTTATGGGGGACGGAGGACTTGCAAATTGCGGTAATTCACAAAACTGTGTTCAATCATGTCCTAAAGGTATACCATTAACAACTTCAATTGCAGCATTAAACAGAGATACGACAATACAATCATTTAAAAACTTCTTCGGAAGCGATCGAGTATAAAACTGATAACTCCCTTTTTCCTAATATGGAAAAAGGGAGTTTTTTATGACATCCCCCAGTTTTCAAAACTTTTCAAAACCTATATAATAGAAGGAGAATGAATGTTCATTCATCTTTAGGAGGGAGTTAAATGAAAAAGGTAAATTATATTAAGGATTTCGCTAAGTGGGAGCAAGATTTTAAGTTTTTTCATCCAATTAAAGTCCGTTTTTCTGAAACTGATATGTTTGGACATGTTAACAATACGGTTCCATTTACATATTTTGAAGAAGCAAGAATTGAATTTTTTAATAGCAAAGGAGTCATGCAAAATTGGCTGCTCCAAAATAATGAAACGATTCCAGTAGTTGCTGATTTACAATGTGATTTTATTAAGCAAGTATATTTTGGAGAAAATTTAAAAATTTACGTTAAAGCAAATGAAATTGGGACATCTTCTGTTGATATTCATTACATGGCGAAAAAAATGGATGGCACCGTTTGCTTTGTTGGAAGAGGAACTATTGTACAAATCTCAAAAAAAACTGGAAAAAGCGTTCCATGGTCAGACGAAATAAAAGGACAGTTTATTTTAAGCAACAAATTAAGCATTTAAATATACACATTCGCACATTTTTCATAATAACGTGTTCCTTCAAGGAATATAGTCACTCCATCTCTTTATTTCACATATGATATGATGAGTAAATATATACCCATCCCACGGTTCATAGCTGGCGAAGGCAAGGAGGGTTACAATACTTGAAGGATAATGAATATACTCACAAGCCGTTACTAACGAAAAGAGAAAGAGAAGTATTCGAACTGTTAGTACAAGATAAAACAACAAGGGAGATCGCTAGTGAATTGTTTATAAGTGAAAAAACGGTTCGAAATCATATTTCAAATGCTATGCAAAAGCTAGGTGTCAAGGGGCGTTCCCAAGCTGTTGTAGAGCTCCTTCGCATGGGAGAATTAGAGCTTTAAGAAAAACCGGCTATCCTTTCCAAGGAAGCCGGTTTTGCACTTTATTTATTTTGAATGTAAACATAATGAATCTTGTATAATTAGAGGTAACTTTGTATCATATATAATATTTTTTTTATTTGAAGAGTTATTAGTTAAATTATTTTAGTAATTTAAATTTATCCCCATTATTCCTCTTTTTAAAAATATGTTTATTTCAAAAAACAGAAACACGCCAATTGTAACTCGTTGATGCGGTAGCGAGCTCGGAGACATTGTAAAATATAACCAAAATACAGTAACAATTCTGATAAAGATTCATAAGTAAACATTGGATGTTTATTATATAATTTTTCTGAATTTATACAAATATCCTTTTGTTTTCGCATTTTTCTATGATTCCATTTTTTCCTTTCAAAGATATTTATGTACTAATGATTGAAATTTTAATGTTATGCAATTCCTTATTTAAATTTTTATTTAAAATACAGTTGATGAGGATTTTTACTCTTAATTTACGAAATTAACTCAATTAATCAAATAAAATATTTAAGCAATTAAATTTTTTAATAAGGACTTATGCAATTATATAGTGTCAGAAACGAGGGCTCCACATCTATTTTTTCTGCTTCTATTTTTGATTTTCTTCTTCTGTGGATAGTCGTTCTCGAACCCCCTTATGTTGCTTTTGACTTAACGTATAGATAATATCGAAGACTTATTGAAAAATGATTGTTCCTTTACAGGAGGATGATTCAGTTATTCTATTCCTTTATTAAAACACTTTATTCTCGTATATTTTAATAGATAACATCCAGGAAACACTGTAAATGACTAAGATCACTATGGCTATAACAACTAAAATAGGTACATTAGCAAACGCTAATAAATTCACGACATATTCTCGAATTAAATCATTTAAATTTGGGATGAATAACTTGATTGCTAGAAAGTACGCACCGAATACAAAAATTGTAACAGTAAATAAATACTGGCTTTTATATTTATATGAAAATGGATACATAAACGAGGCAATTAACATAACCGCTGAAATAATGAAAAATAATTGTTTCCACTCTAAAGGCTTTTGATGAATGGCGTATTTGGCAATAAAAATAATGATTATGTAAAAAAGTGTATACATGATTAAACTGAGGTATTTGGAACTCACAATTTCCTTTCTTGTATAAGGAAGTGAGCTCAGCAGTAGCTGAATTGACTTTTTTTCATCTACTGAGAAAGCTGTCATAGCTGTTGCGATTGAAAAAATAATACCTACGAATAAAACTGAAACATCTAAAAACATGTAAGCAATGATCCCTAGTAACATAGTCAGCAACATTTTTTTGTGGATCATCAAATCTTTTCTTATTAACTCAACTTTCGCAGCCCAAATTAGGCAGGTAGGCCTTGATATAATTAGGCAATCCGGCAAACCATTGTTGTAGTTGACTTTTGATTAACTTTTTGAATTTCTTATTTGTTTTTTTTTCAAGGCATCTTCAAGAAGCTCGATAAGTTGTTGAAGTGCAACAGCCCAATCAAGCTCATTTATTTCGTCACAAAGTTCGTAAAACATACCACCAAGTGTGCGGTCATCTGTGCTGCAGCGATTTTGCCATGATAAAAGAATATATCTTGCAAATATACAATGGTTGTATGGCTTATAAGTGAATCATAAGACCTGCCTTGAAATTCCTTTTGTAATTTTAGTAGCGATTTTGTAGCCTTGAAAAAGACTTCAATATCCCAGCGCATCCCATAAATTCGTATGATTTCTGTCTCTGTTAACGTGCAATCTGTGCTTAAAATGGCTAACCATTCACTTCTTTTGTTACGGTTTCGGACGAATACAACTTTTACCTGGACACCATTTGCCATCGTTGTACGAATGGAGCGCAAGATGTTTTTATTTCCTGATGTAGGTGTCGCTAGGCGGTAAAGTTCTTTTAACCCGACTCGCTTTTCATTTACTAGATAACGTTGATTCGTGGCCTTAACCATACCGATGACATCGATGCCTTGTTTCACGATAGATTGAATAAGGGGTTGTTGGGTAAACCAACTGTCCATTAACACGTAAGAAGCATCAATTCCTGCAGAAAGTGCTCGGGAAATCATAGATGGTATCTGTTCTGGCGCAGTTTGTAGTGCTTCTACACGTCTTTTATAACCTAAAGTGCGTTTGTCTACTTTATCCGAGATGTCATTTATTCTAGACTTCTTTGAGCTTAATAACGAGAAATCAATTGGCATGAAGGTAGCACCATCAGACCAGCCTAGCGTAAGCATACGAAAGCCTTTATAAAAACGCATTTTATGAGATGCATGGTCAAAACAGCGCGCAAGCAATTCCACCTTTTTACTACGGTTTCGTTCATATGAAGAATCATCAATGATCAATACTTTTGGACGGTCACTTTTGGTCAAGCGATTGACTTTATAAATAGTTGCTGTGCTTAGTAAAAGTAAAAATCGACGCCAAGAAAATTTGGAATGATTTAAAAAGCCGTAAGTGTTTAAGAATCTGTAATTCATTAAATGCAGATTTCAAATCATTTGGTAGTTGATTATTTTGGTCATTATTCGCTATCATAGTAGGAGGCACCTCATCTATTTGGTAGTTTTTTCTCGACAATTAAACTATACCAAAGGTTGGGGTGTTTTTCTTTTATAAATACTTTTGTCAAGGAACATAATGAAGTACTGAATGTCTTATACCGGATAACGATTATATGTTATTTTTACACTGCGAAAGTTGAGTTATTTATTTTTTGTCATTAGCGTTGCATAAATAAGGACGGAATATTCTGTAAATAGACCAGTGTTATTTTTTGCTAAAAGAACAAGGGCTAAACAAAGGTGCTCTGTCCATTCGGTAAAAATATACATTTAATACTTAGGTGACAGCAACTGTGTATGTGTTTACGGACTTGCTCTATTATCGAATTTGCGAATCCAAATGTAAGCAGGCTTCCAAAGTGCTGCCTTTAACCAACGACTAATCCGGAGTAGGGCTTTTTTGCTTTTCATCTCCAGTTGGATTAGAACATTTAGACAATAGGCAATGAGTGCAAGATAAATTTGATTCTGAATCGCTGTTTCACCCATACCATAAAAGTGTTTGATCTTTACATGCTGTTTTTTAGCCATTTAAAAAACAGTTCAATCGCCCAACGTTGACGATAAATTTCGCTGACTTCGTCAGGTTCTAAATCGAAGCGATTCGTTATTAACCTAAGAATGTTTCCTTTTGTGTCCTCAACTTCAAGGAGGCGGAAGACATTCTCTGTACGATTTTGAGTAGAGCCAATGTAAACCATTCTATCTGATAGAACAGTAGACTTTTCAGGAACCGAAAAGGATTCTACCTCACGAATGACGGCGTTTTTCTTTAATCTTGATACAAAGAAGTAGCCATCATCCATCATTCGATCGAACCGTTCGTAATCAACATATCCGCGGTCAAACACATACATGGCTTCCTTATCATCAACGAGAATTTCCAATTGATTTCTGTCATGTTCTTTGGCTGTTGTAATTACTGCTTTTTCAGGGTATACAGTATCATTATTCATGAACACAAGTCGCAAATGCAGCTTGACACCAGCTTTTGTTTTGCGGAATTTTGCCCACTTATAATTCGTCAGGTTTAATGGAAGTGTACTGGAGTCGATGATTTTTAATGGCATATGCTTTCCGTTTTTAAAGTGAATTTCTTTTATTTGGTGCACAAGCTCCAAAAATAATCGGGAAAGAATAGCTGGATTGACTTCATTGTTTTTTCTTGATAATTGAGATTTACTGATTGATTCAAAACCTAAGGCTTTTTGAAGTTGATCATGAATCAGTGCGTCACTCATTTCTTCCAGACTCTCGAATCCTTGTAATTGAGCAAGCAACATAAGCTTTATGTAGGCTACAGTTGTCAGTTTTTTCGTATAATGATCTTGCTTACTTTCTTCTACTTGTTCAAAAAGTATTTTTGAGTTTATAGGTGTTATCCATTTACCAAATGATGATTTTAGTGTATTCTTGTCCATATCGGTTATCCTTTACTATTGGATTTGGACAGGGAATCACCTGTACTTCCATTGTAAAGGATTTTTTTATTGCTTGAAAATTAATTACTAACTATTAGGAATCTTCATAACTTTCAATATTTATTAATGCAACGCTAGTGATTTTTTGTATTATATATTTATAAACTTCTTTTAACCCCTAAACGTTAATTGGTAACTAAAGATTCTAATAGTTTTAGAAATTGACCTTCATCAATAATTTTAATGCTTTCGCCTTCTTCAATTAGGTAAAATGCCTTTTTTTCTTTAGTGCTTAATCCATCTTTGCCAACAAGTGACTTATCTTGTTCACCAACGATAAGATAATCAGTTTTTTTTCTTACGCCACTTTTTACTAAAGCACCGACATTTACAGCTTTTTGCATCGCTTCTTTACGATCAATCGATTGCAACTCACCTGTAAAAACTAAATTTTTCCTGAAAAATGGATGATTTTCATTAAATTCATGATTGATAGGTTTTATATCATTAATAGAAACTCTATTAAATTTACGGCGTTTTTTTCCAAAGATAGTTTGCGGTTTTAATTCAGCAAACGACTTTACAGGGATGGAGCTATATGTATTAATATAGGATTGAATTGATTTTCGACTCTTTATTTGTACACATTTAATTACTAATTCAGCGACAGCTCTAGCATCAGATAATGCATTGTGATGGTGATCGATTACAATTCCAAATCTATTAGTTCTAGCTGCTAAAGATTTACCTATACCTTCACCTCGACAAGCTCGTGTGCTAATAGGTATACTGCAAACATATTGGAATTCGGGTTCTTTAAGTGAATAAGCCATTAAACAATTTTTCAGTATACTCATATCGAAGCGTGCATTATGGGCAATTATTAAGTTTCCCTGATGAAAATAATGTGAGATCCTATCCCAAACTTCAGCAAAGCTTGGAGCGTTTTCCAACTCATTAGCTGTAATTCCGTGAATCTTTGTAAATTCTTCATCTAAATCTAAAACTGGTGGTTTAATTAAAAAATACTGTTGATCAATGATCGTATTATTTTTTACAAAAACGAGTCCCAATGAGCAAGCACTATTAAGATTCTTGTTTGCAATTTCAAAATCAATTGAAATGAAATCTATTTTTCTCCCCTCCCTTTTTTTATTCAACCCCTTAATTTACTTACAATTATAAGTTCAATTTAAGACTAATGAGAATTTGTTATTAACAGACTAGCTGTTGCGTTGAAAAATAAAGCTATCTATTAAATGGTGATATATGTAATATTAGCAAATTACACGTCATTCTGCTAGTTTATTGAGCTTCATTTAAGTTTGTAGTTGCTCTTATTACAAGTAGTTTCAAATATGAATGAGGAAAAAGAAAATATTAAGAAAATACACCCTAAAATAAGAGCTTATTTTTCATAAGCTCCTATTTTAGGGGCTTTTTTCAGTAGAAAACTAAATTATCTAAATTTAAAAAATATTGACATAATAATCTTGATATTGTATCTTTGTTATTAAATATATATAACATTAAATTGGCAATCGTAATTAATTCGTCATATGAAAATTAGTTATAATTGCTGTTTAATAAAAAAATGCTCTTTTCTACTACTTTTAAAAAAATTAAAGGAGGAAGTTTGATGATTTTACATGAAATCGAAACAGAAAGTAGAGAGAATATTGAAAGGCTTCAGTTAGAAAGGTTAATTAAAACCGTTGAAAGGGCTTACAATTCTGTACCGTTTTATCAAAAAAAATTAATGGAACGCAATGTGATTCCAGAAAGAATTAAAGGTTTGGAGGATATAAGAAATCTTCCGTTTACGAAAAAACAAGATTTAAGAGATAACTATCCATTTGGTCTATTTGCGGTTGATCTTAAGGATCTCGTCCGTATACACGGATCATCAGGTACAAGTGGCAAGCCAACGGTAGTTGGTTATACAAAAAATGATATTAACAATTGGAGTGAGATTGTTGCTAGAGCCATTGTTATAGCAGGAGGAAAGCCGGGAGAAATATTACATAATACTTACGGCTATGGTTTGTTTACAGGTGGGTTAGGTCTTCATTTCGGCAGTGAACATTTAGGGATGGTAACAATTCCTATTTCAGGAGGAAATACGGATCGGCAAATTTCTTTAATTGAAGACTTTGGGCCAAAAGTGATTTGTGGCACCCCATCATATGTATTAACTATTGCAGAACATATGGAAGAGATGGGGATAGATCCGCGAAAAACGAGTTTAAAACATGGCATTTTTGGCGCTGAGCCTTGGTCTGAGGAAATGAGAAAAATGCTTGAAGAAAAGTTTGAAATCACAGCATGTGATATTTACGGCCTTAGTGAAGTAATAGGTCCAGGTGTATCAATGGAATGCTATCAAGCACAAGACGGACTCCATGTTGCTGAAGATCATTTTTTGGTAGAAGTAATTGATTCAAAAACGCTTGAACCTGTACCGGATGGTCAAGATGGAGAGCTTGTATTTACGAGTTTAACGAAGGAAGCCTTTCCAGTTCTTCGCTACCGTACTGGTGATATTGGATCGATAAATAGAGAAAAGTGTAAATGTGGGAGAACGACAATTCGAATGTCACGTATTAAAGGCCGAATTGATGACATGATCATTGTAAGAGGTGTAAATGTCTTTCCGTCTGAAATCGAACATTATTTACTGAAAGTAAATGAAATAGCACCACATTTTCAAGTACATCTTCTAAAAAGAGGTTATTTGGATTGTATGGAATTAAATGTTGAAGTAACAGAAACATTCTATAAAGAAATCAAAGGTGATATGGGGAATGAAAAAATTTTCCAACTTGAAAAGTTTATTTCTAATTTAATGAAAAGTAGTTGCTTAATATCGATGGATGTTAAAATTCACCCTCCAAAATCAATTCAAAGATCAGAAGGAAAAGCAGTTAGAGTTGTGAATAAAAGAAGTATGCCAATAAATATCTGAATATTAACACTTTAGTAAAAATTGAGTTAACTCCTTGCAAATAATATTACATGATATTATAATAACGTTATAAATACGTCATATTAATTGGGGGTTAAAATTAAATGTCGGTTCAAATAATGGATTTATCTGATCAAGCTAAGCATCAGGAATTTATGGAAAGAATAGAATCAGGGGAAAAAATTGAAGCTGATGATTGGATGCCTCATGAATACCGCCAAGTATTAATTAAATTAATATCAATGCATGGCATAAGTGAAATAATGGGGGCCCTACCCGAAAAAGAGTGGACACCTAAGGCGCCTACTTTATATCGAAAGCTTGGAATTATGGCTAAAGTTCAAGATGAAATGGGACATGGACAATTACTTTTACGAGTAGCAGAAGATTTAATAAAGCCATATGGAAAAACGAGAGAAGATTTAATGGAAGATTTATTTCAAGGAAAGTTAAAGTTTCATAACGTTTTCCATTGGAAAACAAAATCATGGGCTGATGCAGGATTAATTGGATGGTTAGTTGATGGTGCAGCAATCATTACACAAACCAATATGTTAGACGCTTCGTATGCACCGTATGCCAGAGCGTTAAAACGAATCGCTGCTGAAGAAGTATTTCATGCGCAGCACGGTGAAGCAATTTCGGTTGCGCTTGCACAAGGAACAATGGAACAAAAAGAAATGCTTCAAGATGCTTTAAATCGCTGGTGGCCAGCACTACTTATGTTTTTTGGACCCCCAACAATGGAAACAACAGGAGCTTCAAAGCAGGAATTAACCATTAAATATAAAATCAGGAAAAACACAAATGAAGATTTAAGGCAATTTTACCTTACGAAATATGTTCCGAGAATAATAGGAATTGGTCTAACGATTCCAGATGAAAATCTTCGATACGACGAGAAAAAAGAAGAGTGGATCTACAAGCAGCCAGATTGGAATGAGTTTCTGAAAATTATTCGAAATGAAGGCCCGATGTCAAAAGAAAGATTGCGAATTCGAAAATTATCATATGAAAACAATGCTTGGGTACGAAAAGCTTTAGGACTAAATAATACGAATTAGTTTTATATAAATTAAAAAATTATTGAAATGAGAGGATGGAATATGGAACAAAACGAAAAAGCATCGTTTTATGAAGAGTTTGTTGTTTTTAGCCGAAAAACGCCAATATCTCATAGTCAAGAACAGTTTACACTTCTTGCACCAAATCATGAAATCGCTTTAGTAATGGCGCAAGAGAATTTTATTAGACGTGAAAGTGTTTGTGATATATGGGTTGTTAAGCGTTCGGATATACGAATGATGAATCCAGAAGAACGTGAAACTTTGAAACGGATCGATAATAAAAACTATCGAACAACTAAAGGTTATGGTTATTTAGCAAGAATATGGCGGAAAGCTGATCAAGGGATGTTAGACGAAAAAGAAATCTTGTCGTGGAGTAAGGGGCGTGTGAAACGATGAACATTGAATATAAAGAGATATTAGTAGATTTATTGTACCAGCTTGCAGATGACGATCTATTAGTTTCCTATCGAGGTTCTGAGTGGCTTGGATTAGTCCCGCATATTGAAGAGGATGTCGCTTATTCATCTATCGCACAAAATGTAATGGGGCATGCATCAATGTTCTATCAGCTGCTTGAGGAACTTGGGGAAGGAAAAGTGGATGATTTAGCACATTTGCGTTCAGCAGCGGAAAGAAAAAATGCCATTCTTTTAGAAGAAGTAAATGGTACTGGGCATTGGTTATATGATGAACCATGCTACGATTGGGGCTTTACAGTTGTTCGTAATTATTTTTATGAATTAATTAAAAAGGAAAAAAATAAATTCATTAAAAAAAAAAATTCTTATATGCCACTTGCTCAAGTAGCCGTTAAGGTTGATGGAGAAGCTCTTTATCATCTTATGCATTGGAGAACTTGGTTTCAACAATTAGTCAGTGCAGAAGGGGAAGCAAGGGACAGGATGAAGAAAGCAATTACAAAGGTTTGGAAAGATATTGGGGGTGTTTTTTCACTAGGTCCAAAGAGAGATGACATCGTTGCTGCTGGTTTAATAGAAAGTGAATCAGTATTAAAAGAGCGGTTTATTTCAGAATTAAAGGAGGAATTTAAAAAGTTAAATTTAGATTTTCCAGGTGAACCAAAAATGGAGCGCGGTGATGGAAGAGCCGGCATTCATACTGATGATTTACATCAAGCGATTGCGTTACTTTCAGAGGTATATAACATCAATCCTGCTGTTCCATGGTAAAAGAATGAATAGTTTTCAAGTAAAAAGGAGGATAGGCAATTGGCATCTTCAAACTCATATTTAGAAAGCAAAGTAAAGAAACAATTAGAAACAGTTTTCGATCCAGAAATCAATACCGTTAATATTTTTGATTTAGGAATGGTTGAAAACGTTTCTATTTTAGAAAACAAAGTGATAGTTGAACTATTGCCAACATTTTTAGGCTGTCCAGCTTTAGGAATTATTAAAGACAATGTTATTCAAGCTATAAGTGAAATAAAGGGAATAAAAGAAGTTAAGGTTACGTATAGAAAAACCCCCCCTTGGACATCGGATAGAATTACAGATAATGGGAAGGAGGGGTTAAAGGAATTTGGAATTGCTCCTCCGCCAAATCAACTTGAAAGTGATGGTTCATGGCAAGTTGAGTGTCCGTATTGTGGCTCCAAATATAATACATTAGAAAATATTTTTGGACCTTCTGCCTGTAAAAGTATTTTATACTGCAAAGGATGTAAAAATCCATTTGAAGCAATGAAACCAATTTCTATAGGTAATTAATTGTATATAGTTCGTTTTAAATGTGACATGTTTTTGTTGAATATTTAGATAAAAAAAAGAATTAATTTAAAATTTTTGGAGGGTGTAAAATGATTAAATTAATAGCTTTATATAAAGAACCTAAAGATAAGGAAAAATTTGATGAACATTATTTCTCTATCCATGTACCAATTACTAAAAAAATACCCGGTCTTTTAAAAATGGACGTTACTAAAATAATAGGTAGTGGTATGGGAGGTAAAAGTGAGTATTATTTAATGTGTGAAATGTACTATGAGAATATGCAAACATTCAAAGCAGCAATGAAGACAGAGGAAGCAAAAGCGTCCTCAAAAGATCTTATGTCTTTTGCGGGAGATATCGTTACTTTAATGATTGGTGAGGATCATAATGAGTAATTACGAATTTATTAAAGTTAAAAACGATCACCAAATTGGATATATTACTCTCAATCGCCCTGAAGTTTTGAATGCCCTAAATCGCGCTATGATAAAAGAAATTGTAGCAGCAATGGAATTGTTTGATCAACATAATGAAGTAAAAGTGATTGTTTTATCAGGGGAAGGACGTGCTTTTGCTTCAGGTGCGGATATTAATGAGATGACTGAAGATGACCCGATAACATTAGAATTATTAAACCAATTTGCAGATTGGGATCGGATTGCTTTAATTAAAAAACCAATTATTGGGGCTATACAAGGATTTGCATTAGGGGGCGGATTTGAATTAGCCCTTTGCTGTGATATCTTGCTTGCGGCAGAGAACGCTCAGTTTGGCTTTCCTGAAATAAATATTGGTGTAATGCCCGGAGCTGGAGGAACACACAGCGTTTAAACAAAATTAATGGGAAAAACTAAAGCATTGCAATGGCTTTGGTTAGGTGAACCAATGTCTGCAAATGAAGCATTGCATTATGGTATTGTCAATCGGTTGATTGCTCCAGAAGTATTAATGGAAGAAACGATAAGATTAGCTAGTACAATCTCAAAAAAACCATCCCTTTCCATTCGGTTCATTAAAGAATCTGTTTTAAAAGCAGTAGATTATCCTTTAGATGAAGGAATGCAATATGAAAGAAAAAATTTTTCTCTATTATTCTCATCCCTATGATCGGAAAGAAGGCATGAAGGCATTTATCGAAAAAAGAAAAGCAAATTTTCAAGGGAGGTAGGAGAATATATGTTTGAAACGATCAAATTAGAAGTAAATAATGGTGTAGCTTGGATCACATTAAATCGCCCTGATAAATTGAATGCTTTTAATGAACAAATGAATAGAGAAATGATTCGTGTACTAAAAAATATCACAAAAAATCCCGAGATAAGATGTTTAGTAATCACAGGCGAAGGACATGCATTTTGTTCCGGAGAAGACCTCGCTGGAATTGGTCAGGAAACGAATCACGGGGAAATACTTCGCAATCGCTATAATCCAATGGTAAAGCAATTAGCTGCACTAGAAAAACCAATTATTGCTGCAATTAACGGTGTAGCTGCTGGAGCTGGTGTAAGCCTTGCGTTAGCATGTGATTTTAGATTAGCTTCTGAGAAAGCCAGTTTTGTAGAAGCATTTATTCATATAGGTTTAATTCCTGACTCAGGTAATTTGTATTACTTGCCTCGATTAGTTGGTCAAGCCAAAGCATTAGAATTATCTGTTTTAGGAGAAAAAATTTCCGCTGAGGAAGCAAAATCAATTGGATTAGTAACAAAAGTAATGAGTGCTGACAATTGGAAAGCAGAAATTACTTCATTTGCAGAACGCTTAGCAAATATGCCTACAAAAGCAATTGGCATGATCAAACGATATATCAATGACAGCTGGAATTGCAATTTAAATGAAATATTAGAAAAAGAAGCAAACGGACAGCGTGCAGCTGGTTTAACAGAAGATCACAAGGAAGGGGTCGCAGCTTTTTTAGAAAAACGAAAACCACAGTTTAACGGTTATTAATCTAAAGTGAGGAGTGATTATTTTGTCAACCGTAAAAGTTGAAAAAATGGAAAAATTAAATATTAAGCGTGATTACTATCAAATGGTTATTAATGGGGAACGTGTTGATGGAACTTTAAAAGAAACGTCACCGACATATAATCCGGCAACGGGCGAGTTACTTGCTCAAGTTGCTAAAGCCTCTAAGGATGATGTTGATAAGGCAGTTAAAGCAGCACGATATGCATTTGAATATGGGAAATGGAGGAAATACCCAGTCGGTAAAAGGGCTCGAGTATTAAATAACATAGCTACAATTATGAGGTCTCAATTCAATGAATTAGTAGAATTAGAAGTATTAAATAGCGGTAAGTCACTATCGGCTGCTGAAGGTCAAGTGCTTCAAGCAATAGAAGATTTTGAATTTTATGCTGGTGCAATTGTTGGACATCGCGGAGAAGTAAACAATATGCCATATGGATTTTTTAATTATACTCAAAAAGAACCAGTAGGTGTATGCGGACAAATCATTCCTTGGAATTATCCATTGATGATGGCAGCTTGGAAAATTGCGCCTGCTATTGCAGCTGGATGTTCAGTAGTCTTAAAGCCTGCAAGTTTAACACCTTTAACTGCTATTGTATTAACAGAAATTTGTCATGAAGCTGGTGTACCAGAAGGTGTTGTTAATGTTGTTCCAGGTCCGGGTTCTTCAGTTGGAGATGCCATTGTAGAGCATCAAGATATTGATAAAGTTGCATTTACCGGTTCTACTCCCATTGGAAAAGATATTATGGAAAAAGCCTCACATACTCTTAAGCGGATTACACTTGAACTGGGTGGAAAATCACCGAACATTGTCTTTGATGATGCCGATATTGACGCGGCTGTTTACGGCTCGATCTTTGGGATTTTCTATAATACTGGCCAATCGTGTGAAGCACGATCCCGTCTCTATGTGCACGAGAATATTTATAATGAGTTTATGGAAAAATTTATTAAAAAAACAAAACAATTACGTTTAGGCAATCCACTTGATCAAGCGACACAAGTAGGGGCAATTATTAGTAGAAATCAGCTTGAAGTGATCGATGGCTATATAAAATCAGCTATTAAAGATGGAGCAACAATTGTAACAGGCGGACATGAAGTGAAAGTTGAAGGATATGAAGATGGTTTTTGGTATGCACCAACTATTATAACAGATGTTAATCATAACATGAAAATAGTGAGAGAGGAAATTTTTGGACCAGTTGTTGTCGTCATGAAGTTTAATGACGAAAAGGAAGTCATTAAACTTGCAAATGATACAGATTATGGATTAGGTTCAGCCGTTTGGACAAAGGATCAAGGACGAGCAACCCGTATCGCTCATAAAATGCGTGCTGGAATTGTCATGGTAAATTGCCCATTTTCCGCTTTCCCTGGCACACCTTTTGGAGGATACAAAAAATCGGGTTTTGGTAGGGAGCTTTCGATTGAAACGTTAAATCTTTATACAGAAACAAAAAGTGTACTCTCGTATTATGGAGGAAAGCCACTAAATCCATTAGGTGTGTAATTCAATTAAGTTGATTGTTATTGTAACGAGCACTTGCTCGTTCTTTTTTGAATAAACAAGTATCGGGAAAATTGGAGGTGACTTTTAGTAATACAATAGTTGCAATATTCCTAATTTACTAGTATAAATTCAAAAAATATATTCATTATTTTGGATTAACCGGAATTTTAAACTGTTAATTTAAAAGTATTTTTTCAGCACTTTTCGAGGAGTGAACTGTAATGAGAAATAATTTAGTAGTCATTGGGTCTGGAACGATGGGTAGGGGAATTGCTTATGTAGGAGCTGTAGGGGGCTTACATGTAAAAATAGTTGATATTAAGAAAGAAGCGTTAGAAAGTGCAGAAGCAGAAATGACTCATGTTTTTAAAAAAGCAGTAAAACGAGGAAAGCTATCAAGTACACAAGTAGAAGCGGCAAAAAGGCGTCTCTCATACGATGTCGATCTTGTTGAAGCTGTCAAAACAGCAGATTTGGTTATTGAAGCTGTACCAGAAATAAGAGAAATAAAGAAGAAAGTTTTTGAAACCATTGATATTCATGCTCCTGAGAGTTGTTATTTTGCAACAAACACCTCAACGATGAGTCCAACTGAAATAGCTTCTTTTACAAAACGGCCCGAAAAAGTAATTGCAATGCACTTCTTTAATCCAGTTCACAAAATGCCCCTTATTGAAATGATTCGTGGATTAGAAACTGCAGATGAAACGGTTGAAATAGTAAAACGCATTTCCGGCATAATGGGGAAAGAAACAGTAGTGGTAAACGAATTCCCTGGATTTGTGACAAGTAGGATTAGCACATTAGTTGGAAATGAAGCTTTTTACATGCTTCAAGAAGGGGTCGGTACACCCGAAGAAATTGATAAAGCAATTAAACTTGGATTGAATTTTCCGATGGGTCCTTTTGAACTCGTTGATCTTGTGGGGTTAGATGCACGTTTAAATAATTTAAAATATTTACATGAAAAGTTAGGTGAGAAATATCGTCCGGCACCATTGCTTGAACAATATGTGAAAGCTGGTCGATTAGGGCGAAAGGTAGGTAAGGGTGTTTACGATTATACTGAAAAATAAAGTGAGGTTGTAAGAAGTGAGAGAGGTTTATATTGTTGATGCAGTAAGAACACCGATTGGAAAATATAAAGGAGCGTTAAAATCAATTCGTCCAGATGATTTAGCTGCTATTGCAATTAAAAAAGTGATTGTACGAAATCCAAATGTACCAGTAGAACAAATTGAGGACGTCGTTTTAGGAAATGCAAATCAAGCAGGAGAAGATAATCGAAATGTAGCTAGAATGTCAGCGTTATTATCAGGTTTTCCAATAAATGTTGGGGGGACAACTATTAATCGCCTATGTGGATCTGGATTAGATGCAGTTAATTATTGTGCTCGAGCAATATTAGCAAATGAAGGAGATATTTTTTTTGCAGGTGGAACAGAGAGTATGACCCGTGCTCCATTTGTAATGGCCAAGCCAGAAATAGATTATCCGCGCGGTCATTTGGAAATGTTTGATACAACAATTGGTTGGCGTTTTATAAATTCGAGATTACATGAAATGTATGGTTCAGATTCGATGCCGCAAACTGCGGAAAATGTAGCACAAAAATATAATATCTCCCGTGAGGCGCAAGATTATTTTGCTTATGAAAGTCAAATAAAGGCTAAAAAAGCTATCGAAGAAAATCGGTTTGCCGAAGAAATTATTCCTGTAGTATATCATGATAAAAAAGGAAATGAAATTCAAATTAATGATGATGAACATCCTAGAGCCGATACGACAATGGAAAAGCTTAGTAAGTTAAAACCACTCTCTGAAAATGGAACCGTAACAGCAGGAAATGCGTCAGGAGTAAATGATGGTGCTTCTGTCCTTTTATTAATGTCTGGAGAAAAAGTAAGGGAATTAGGTATAAAACCTCTCGTGAAATATAAAGTTTCTGCTACCGCAGGTTTAGAACCAGCAATAATGGGACTTGGGCCAATATTTGCAACAAAAAAGGCATTATCACGAGTTGGATTAACAGTAAATGACCTTGGTCTTATTGAACTGAATGAAGCATTCGCTTCTCAAGCAATTGAATGTATTAAACAATTAGAGTTAAATAACGATATTGTGAATGTAAATGGCGGTGCAATTGCATTCGGCCATCCTCTTGGAGCAAGTGGGGCAAGAATTTTAACTACACTTATTTATGAAATGAAAAAACGTAATGTAAAATATGGACTTGCCACTATGTGTATCGGAGTCGGACAAGGAATTGCAACGATTGTAGAAAATGTAGATTAATCACACTTGTCAACTAAAAACGACTGTTTTTGTTGTTTGACTTCGTTTTAAAAATACTGAAATGAATCCATAATATTCATAATAATTTTTTCTTCAAGCGATAGGCTCAATTTTGAGCCTTTTTTTACGGATAAAAAACGGTACATGTAGTCATGTTACAGCTTTATCAGAATGGAAAAGTAAATAAGTAACGTTAACATTATTACTAACAATTGATATAATCTATTGGGTATAGTAATATTATTATGAAAATTTAGATAGAAAACATCTCTTCGCCATTTATATAAGCAAGTGAAGAGACTATTCGAAAAGAACTTAAAAAAGCAGAAGGATGAATAAGTGTGGCAAATTTAAATACACGCTCGATGATTTTTACGTTATATGGTGATTATATAAGCCATTATGGTAATGAAATATGGATTGGAAGCCTCATTCGGTTATTGGAGGAATTTGGACATAATGAACATTCGGTTAGGGCTGCAATTTCTAGGATGGGCAAACAAGGGTGGGTAACTTCTAAAAAGAAAGGAAATAAAAGCTATTATTCTTTGACCAAAATGGGTGTAGCTAGAATTGAAGAAGCATCAAAAAGGATTTTTAAATTAAATCCTTTACAATGGGATGGTAAATGGAGAATGTTAATGTATACCATACCGGAAGAAAAACGTAATATAAGAGATGAGTTACGTCAGGAATTAGTATGGAGCGGATTTGGCATGTTGCTAAATAGCTGCTGGATTTCTCCAAATAATTTAGAAAAAGAAGTGAATCTCCTCATTGAAAAATATGATATTAAATCTTATGTTCACTTTTTTGTGTCTGATTATAAAGGACCTTGTGAGAATGAAAAGCTTGTAAAAACATGCTGGGATATTGATGAAATTAACTCCAAGTATGAAGAATTTATTACTGAATATAGCAAAAAATTTGTCGTAGATAAAAGTAAAATAATGAATGAACAAATGTCAGATGCTGAATGCTTTGTTGAAAGAACGAAGTTAGTTCATAAATATCGCAAATTTTTATTTATAGACCCAGGATTACCTGAAGAATTGCTTCTAGACAAATGGCTTGGAAGACATGCAGCTACTTTGTTCAGTGATTATTATAAAACGTTGGCTGGTCCTGCAAACCGTTTTTTTGAAACAATTTTTGAAAAGGATAATGAAATCGATCGCAAAGATAGTAAGTATGAAGTTCTTAACCATCCATTTATGAAAAAAAACAACCGCTGACTATAATCAACCCAAGAGTATAAAAGCTGAAGTGACCTTAAAAAAATTAGACATAAATTATTTTTTTGAAGCAACTTCCAAGGTCTGAACTCGCTATTCTACAGGACTCAGGCCTTTTCTACTCTATTGTATATTTGGCATTAAAAAACCACACCCCCCAATGTTAAACTGTGTCTAACAATTGGGGCGGAGTTCAAAGCTTGGCTGATTTTAATTTCATATTCTAGGAGTTAAATTATGAAGTTGGATTAAAAGACTTTGAAATGAAATCTAAGATTTTTTGTACAGTTATGCCATATTCTAATGAATCCGGCATTAGGTTTTGATATTAGTCTCTTTTTGCATGATTATGATGGATGAAACTGCATCAGCAACCCTTTTTTCGTTTTGTGTCAAAACAGCTTGTACATAAGCGATTGACTTGCCTAACTTTTTAATGGCAGCTTCTATTTCCACTTTGCCTGTAAACACTGGGCGATGAAAAGTTGTGTCTAAATTAATCGAAGCAAATGTTTGATGTTCATTTAAACGAGTTGTCATCGCATACGCCATGATAATATCAGCAGCAGCAGATACAAATCCCCCCATCACGACACCGTTCCCATTTAATAGATGATCCTTAATGTTCCAATATCCTTTTGCATATCCTTCATAAGCTTCCGAAATTTTTATACCAAGTGAAACATCACATGCAGGTGGAGGAATTTCTTGATGGATGACTTTATTTAAATCTACTATTTTCTTCATTGTTATTAGTCTATCCTTTCATAAGGTGTTCTAAGGAGAAAATTGACATGTCGGTCTTACTAATATGATATAAAAAGATTGCAAAACAGTTAAGCGGATTATTTTAAAATTTTGAAAATTGTTCTTTATATTCAATTCCTTTTTGTACATATGTTGTGATAGATAGCTGGATAAGCTCAAAATCTTTTTCAGTTAATTCTCTGATAACTTTCCCAGGAGAGCCAACAACGAGCGATCTTGCTGGGATTTTCTTACCGGGAGGAATTAAAGTGTTTGCTCCGATAATAGTATATTCTCCTATTTCAGCATCATCTAAAATCGTTGATCCCATTCCGATGAGTGCAGCTTTTCGTATTTTACAGCCATGAAGAATAACATGATGACCTACTGTAACATCGTTTTCGATAATGAGGGGATGCTCTTCATACAAATGGCAAGTTGTATTATCTTGTATACTGCATCTTTCACCAATGATAATAGGTGCCTCATCTCCCCTTAAAACTGCATTGAACCAAATACTAGAGTGTTTACCAACCTTAACATCACCGATAATTTTAGCACCAGGTGCAATAAAAACAGTTTCATCAATTTGAGGTAATTTATTTTTATATGGAAAAATCATTTTAAAACCCTCCCTAATATGGTAATTTATATATAATATTATTATAACACTTTTTTAACGGAGGGCAATAAAATGGATACATTATGTAAGATGTTTAAAATTAAATATCCAATAATCCAAGGAGGTATGGGGAATATCAGCAATGCAAAATTAGCAGCAGCAGTATCTGAGGCAGGAGGGATGGGAACGATCGGCGCAGGTACAATGACTCCGGAAGAATTAGATACGATTATTTTAGAAACAAAGAGTATGACGAATAATACATTTTCCGTAAATATAGCGATTAATGTTAATCCGTATTTAGAGGAAATGATCTCTTTAGTCATTGAACGGAAAATTCCTATTGTTTCTTTGTCAGCTGGTGATCCCACAGCGTACATAAAGAGACTCCATCATGTTGGGATAAAGGTAATTACGGTTGTAGGATCGGTTAAGCATGCATTAAAGGCGGAGGCCGCCGGAACAGATGCGATAGTAGCAGAAGGATATGAAGCAGCGGGAATAAATTCAAATTATGAAAGTACATCTTTAACATTAATACCTCAAATTGTTAGCAAAGTAAAAGTTCCAGTAATTGCAGCTGGTGGTATAGGTGATGGTCGTGGTTTAGCTGCAATGCTCGTATTAGGAGCTAGGGGAGTACAAATCGGTACTCGTTTTATTGCAACTCAAGAAGCTCCCTTTAGTGATGAATATAAACATAAAATCATATCAGCTACAGATAT
The DNA here is from genome assembly GCF_019915265.1 of Bacillus aquiflavi. Lineage (NCBI taxonomy): Bacteria > Bacillati > Bacillota > Bacilli > Caryophanales > Bacillaceae > Bacillus > Bacillus aquiflavi. The sequence goes on along the minus strand of NZ_CP082780.1, from coordinate 2,547,771 downwards.
TGACACTGTTATTGTAGGACGCTCTGTAAATCGGATAAGACGGGTATTAAAAACTCCTTATGCTAAAAAATTATTAGAAGCTGAGGGCAATCATTTTACATTAGAAAAATTTAATGAATTAACGAGTGAAAAATATCATAAAATCGGAGCTATAGATGGAAATTTTTAGCAGAGGATTTATAAATGGGGACAAATTTCTGGATTAATTAATGATATACCTACTGTAGAACAGTTGTTATGCCGCATGATGAGAGAAGCAAGTCATGCAGCTAATCTGTTTCATGAATATATCCAGCCTGCTTCACACATAAAATGAGAAGAACTCATTTAATAAAATAAAACATTTAATCCTAAAACGTTTCTAAAACGTGATAATTAATATAGAAAATATTTGGGAAAAGAATGATTATAAAAAACTAATGAGCAGGAAAAACCAACCCTTTTTGACAGTAGTAAGTAGGGGAACGAGTAAAGTGGAAAGCTATAAATAGAGTAAAACATGATGAACGGACAGCTATTGTCCGTTTTTTATATAGAATATTTGTAAATTTTCGAAATATTCTTGACAATATTTATTAAAGTGATTACCATATAATTATACTAAATTAAACACAAACGTAATAAAAACGTCATATAAATTAGAGGTGATATTATTGGAGGATTTACTGCAATTTTTGATGACTGGATTAACGATTGGAAGTATTTATGCAATCGTTGCATTAGGGTTTGTAACAGTTTATAGCGTAACGAAGGTCATTAATTTATCTCAAGGGGAATTCGTTATGCTAGGTGGAATGACAATGTTCTCAATGCTTTCTCTAGGGGTCCCTTATTTTATCGCATTTATTTTGACCATTGGCATTGTTGTTATATCAGGATATTTACTAGAATTTATTATTATTAGAAGGGCAAAAAGGGCTGATGCAATCAGCTTAATTATTCTAACGATTGGAGCTTCAATATTTATACGAGGTATTGCACGGATAGTGTGGGGAAAAAATCCAGTTAAGGTAGAATCATTTTTGAATAGTGAACCTATTAATATATTCGGAGCCGCTATCACACCTCAAAGTATTTTTATCATGTTAATCTTGTTTATTTGTCTAACAATACTATATTACATTATGGAAAGGACAATGGTAGGAAAAGCTTTTCGTGCATGTTCAGCTAATCCATTAGCTGCAAGGTTAATGAGTATTAGTCCTGCTAAAATGTCTTCATTCTCCTTTATAATGAGTGCCACTTTAGGAGCTGTTGCAGGACTTGCTATTGCACCAATCATTTTTCCTACATATGACATGGGCGGAATGCTAGGAGTGAAAGGATTTTCTGCAACTATACTTGGAGGATTAGGCAGCGCACAAGGAGCGGTAATTGGCGGCATAATGATTGGGTTAATTGAATCATTAGGCGCTGGATATGTGAGCTCTGGTATAAAAGATGCGATCGTTTTCGGTTTCATTCTTCTCATTTTACTAATTCGACCATATGGAATTATGGGTGAAAAAAATGTTGGGAAAGGAGGCCTTTAATATGTTTCAATTGAAGGGACTTCAAAAAAAGAGTTGGATTGGTTTTCAAGTGTTTGCCCTCTTAGTTATTCTTTTCCCAATCGTTTTTTCTGAATCGTTTTATATAACGAAAGCAACTTATGCAGGAATTCATGCGATCATTGCAGTGAGTTTAGGATTATTAATGGGATTTGCGGGACAAATTTCATTAGGCCATGCAGCTTTTTATGGTGTAGGAGCTTATACAACAGCTGTACTATCAACTACATATCAATTAAATCCATGGATAGGATTAATTTTCTCATTTATAATTCCAGGTGTTATTGCCTATATGATTGGTTTTACAATGGCTCGGCTAAGCGGTTATTATCTTGCGATGGCGACACTTTCGTTCGGTATTATTATTCATGTTTTGCTGGTGGAATGGAAATCTTTAACTAAAGGTGCATCAGGTTTATATGGGATTCCAAAAATAGAATTATTCGGCTTAGCCTTAACACAAGGAATTCAATATTATTATTTCGTTTGGTGTTTTGTACTTTTAATGACTATTTTATCTTTAAATATTATTAAATCTAGAATAGGGCGTGCACTTCGTTCAATTCATGGGAGTGAGATTGCGGCTAGTTCAATGGGGGTTGATGCAGGTAAATATAAAATACAAATATTTGTTCTAGGAGCGATGTTTTCAGGACTAGCTGGATGGTTAATGGCTCATATGAGTTATAGTATTTCACCGACATCTTTTACACTTGATGCATCAATTATATTTCTTGCAATGGTCGTTTTAGGTGGAAGTACAAGTGTATGGGGGGCAATTATAGGTTCCGTACTTATTACAATAGTTGGAGTAATTGTAGATTTTCTCGGAGAACATATTCCCTTTATTACAAGTGATTTTGAACATGTCATTTACGGATTAATTTTAATGCTGGTTGTCATATTTCTCCCTCAAGGAATATTTCCAGCAATAACAAAAGTCTATCGTTCGAAAATAATCAATATTAGAAAATCTAGAGCCTCTGAAAATATCTAAATTTCTAATCGAGAGGGGAATGTGGAAGAATTGAATATTTTATTAGAAGCAAAGAACATCACTAAAAGTTTCGGAGGAGTTGTTGCTAACAAGGATGTATCTTTTAAGATCGAAGAGGGATCAATAGTTGGTTTAATAGGTCCAAATGGTGCCGGTAAAAGTACAATGTTTAATATATTGTCAGGTGTTTTTCCGCCTACTTCAGGAAGAATAGATTTTGAAGGAAACAGAATTGACACACTTTCATCCTATAAAATATGTAAGTTTGGAATTTCAAGGACATTTCAAAATTTACAAATATTTAATAATATGACGGTATTAGAAAATGTTATGGTTGGTCATCATTCAAAAACATTTTCAGGAATGTTAGCTGCTGCTTTGCGTTTTCCTAATGCTCTAAGGGAAGAAAAAATTATTTGTGAGGCCGCAATGGAGCAAATTAAATTAGTCGGACTTGAAGATGTTTATGATGTAAATGCTGAAGGCTTGCCTTTAGGCAAACTGCGTTTGTTAGAGTTAGCAAGAGCACTTGCATCTGAACCTAAGTTGTTATTATTAGATGAAATTGCGGCTGGTCTAAACGATCGAGAAACATTAAAAATAAATAAGTTAATTAATCAAATCCGTCAAAAGGGGATGACTATTTTTGTAGTCGAACATGACATGAATCTTGTTATGGGTATATGTGATAAGATCATCGTTCTTGATCAAGGCGTGAAAATTGCAGAAGGAACACCGAAAGAAATCCAAAATGATGAAAAAGTAGTAGAGGCCTACTTAGGCAGCGATGCTATTGATGAATTGGTGAGGTGACAAAATGATAAATAGAAAAGATTCATTACTAGAAATTAAAGGGTTAAGTTTCAGTTATGGGCCAATTATCGCTTTGAAAAAATTGTCTTTTCATGTGAATGAAGGTGAAATAGTTGCGTTGCTTGGTGCAAATGGTGCAGGTAAGAGTACGTTGCTTAAAGCAATTTCAGGATTACAAAATAGTTCATCAGGACAGATATTTTTTTATGGTGAGGATATTTCAGCCCTTCCTGCAGAACAAATAGTAAAACGGCATCTTATTCACGTACCAGAACATCGCCAAGTATTTTCTACATTAAGTGTAATCGAAAATATGTATTTAGGTGCGTATCATCACTTTAAAAAAACAAAAAAGAAAAAGATTGAAAAGGAAATTAAAAAATTATTCGAGATATTCCCGATTCTTGAAGAAAGGAAAAATCAGCTTGCTGGAACTTTATCGGGAGGTCAGCAGCAAATGTTAGCCATTGCCAGGGCGATTATGGCAAAGCCTAAGTTGTTACTTTTAGATGAACCATCGTTAGGATTGGCACCTTTGCTTGTGAAGGAAGTATTAGAGTTAGTGAAAGTTTTACGCGATCAATATAATACGACTATATTATTGATTGAGCAAAATGTCTTTGCATCTTTAAAAATATCCGATCGCGCATACGTTATTCAACAAGGTGAAATTGTAAAAGAAGGTTTTTCAAAGGAACTTTTAAATGATGAATACGTGAAAGAAGCATTTTTAGGCCATGCTGTTAGCTAAAAAATATATTAAAAAATTTGAAATTTGAAGCTCTGTTTTTTAAAAAACTATTAAGTATCTCATTGGGCTATTATACTAACAATGCGAGGAGGATGAATGATGAAAAAGTTTCATTTTTTTGGTGCAATTATACTACTAATTTGCATCCTTACGGCCTGTAAAAGTGAACAAGCTGGAAGCGATAAAGAAGAGACTACAAAAAAAACACAGTCTTATAAAATTGGTGTTATCTATTCAAAAACAGGTTCGGCAAGTCCGCTAGGAGAACCAGAATGGAATGCTACTTTATTGCTAGAAGAGGAAATTAATGCTGGTGGTGGAATTGATGGCGTTTCAGTTGAAATAATCTTTGCTGACGATGAATCATCGCAAGAAAAGGCGATCGAAGAGATGAATCGATTCATTCATGATGAAAATGTTTTGCTTGTTTTAGGTTCTTCTACTACAGGGGCAAGTTTAGCTATGAAAGGATTAGCAATGGAAAACGAGGTGCCAATGATTGCAGCTGCTGAAGCATCACAGTTAGTTGAACCTGCTGAAGAAGCTAAATGGGTTTTTAAAACACCGCATTCTAACGTCCATGCAGTTACTCGTATTTATATACACTTGCAAGAAGAAGGGATCAAAAAGATAGCTACATTAACTGACTCCAATGCTTACGGTGCTGCTGGACTAGAGAAACTTGAGGAATTAGCGGATGAATATAATATAGAGATTATGACATCTGAATCATATCATACGAACGATACAGATATGAGTGCACAATTAACAAAGATTAAGAAATCTGGGGCTGAAGCTGTTATTGTATGGGGAACAAATCCTGGTCCAGCAATAATAGCAAAAAAAATGAAGGAATTGGGAATTGACCTTCATTACATTGGAAGTCATGGCATAGCAAACCACAAATTTATTGAACTTGCAGAAGGCGGAGCGGAAGGAGTAGTAATTCCAACGGGAAAACTACTAGTTATTGATCAAATTGTTCAAAACGATCCTCAATACGAGATTATTACAAAATTTTATAACAATTATACAAAAAAGTTTAAAGGGGAAGAACCGACCCAATTTGGTTCATATGGATATGACAATGTTTTGTTAGCAGTTGAAGCAATTAAAGCTGCTGGGGCAGACCGTGCGGAAATACGAGATTATCTTGAAAATAAAATTAAAGATTTTATAGCAACTACAGGGAAATTTACATTTTCTAAAAATGATCATAATGGATTAGAAGCTGAAAGTATGGTTCTAGCTGAAGTTAAAGATGGCAAGTGGGTTCTGAAGGAATAGGAGGAATTTAAAAATGGATAAAGGAATTTTAGAAAAAGTTTCTAATGACCCATATGCTAAGGCTTTAGGAATATGTATAGATGAGATTGGGAAAGGATATGAAAAGTATCAATGGGCATAACAAATGATCTGTTGAACATACATGATACAGTAAACGGAGGAGTGATCTTTTCACTAGCTGATATTGCATTTGCGATTGCAAGCAACACCTATGATCAAATTGCGGTAGGTATTAATGCAAACATCAATTTCATAGAAGCAGTAAAGTTAGACGACCACTTGGAGGCAACAGCAAGGGAAATTTCCAAAAATCAAAGGTTAGGTTTGTACCATATGGAAGTAAAAAATAAACAAGGTCAATTAGTGGCAACAGCAGGGGGAACGGTTTATCGTAAGAAAAATAAATAAAACTGTGTTTCCCTATAGAGTCCATTGTTCGATTAGGTTCCTCTTTTTTGTCAGTTGAGTAAGCAGATCTTTTTTTGTATGATATTATTTGTATTCTGAAAATTTAAAAAGAGGAGCTGTAATAAAGATTTATGGAAATTAAAAACAGTTATATTTTAGTTGCGGGATTTGCTCAATTGCCGAAGGGCACACCAGTTTTTGAATTACAAAAAACAATCGGTTGTGTTTTAGTAGTAGATACAGAGACTGATTCAATTATTAAAGCAACATTCACTTTTTTGCAAGATTTAACAAACGAGTTTATAAGTAAATTACTTAAAGGAAAATCTTTAAAAAAAATAGAGGAAGTAATTCAAGATATAGAAAGGAAATTTATTGTTCCACCGCAAAAGGCTGTTATTCAAGCATTACTAATGGCAAAGAAAAATTATGAAGAAAGAAAAAATTTTTAAAACTAAAAGAAAGCGGTTGCAAATATCAGAAAATTAAATATAATAATATTAACAACATAAAATCAGTGTTTAACTGGACTATCTATCGAGCTAGGACATGGGCCGAACCTCAATACGTAGATAAGAAGCCAGTAGTAATAGAAGGAATTTAAATGAAGGTGGAATTTCATTTACTTTTCTATTACTACTGGTTTTTTTTTTTTGTAAAAACAATAAATTGGAGGGATTTTTAGATGGAATTTAGTTTATTTACGGTGTTTGACAATTATAAAAATTACCAGGAATCATTTGAACGCACTCCGGAACGGTTTTTGAATGAAGTTTTAGAACAAACAGTAATGGCAGATCGTTTAGGCTACAATTCAGTTTGGTTCGCTGAACATCATTTTAGTGAATATGGTATTTTAACTTCGCCGCATGTGTTCATGGCAGCTGCTGCTCAACGAACGAGTAAAATTCGTTTAGGCGTGTCTGTTAAAGTGTTGCCTTTTCATCATCCATTAAATGTTGCTGAAGACTATGCATTAGTAGATGTATTGAGTAACGGACGGCTTAACTTAGGACTAGGAAGTGGTTACCTTCCACATGAATTTTCTGGATTTAATCTCGATGGAAAAGATAAGGCACTAAGATTTAATGATGCCTTAGCTGTAATTGAAAAAGCGTGGAAAGGTGAAAAGTTTTCACATTTAGGAGAGTACTATCAATTTACAGATGTAAAGCTAGAAGTTACCCCAAAACAGAAAGAGGTTCCGACTTGGATTGCTACTTTAAGTCAAAATGGAGCCAACTATGTTGCAAAAATGGGCTATAACATGATGGGGATTCCTTACGTTGCTTGTAATTCAATTTCTGAATTGAAAGAAATTATCGATAGTTATAAAGATACGTATCGCAAAGCAGGTCATGATGAGAAGAGAGTGAAAATTCCACTTGCTCTTCATACTTATGTAGCAGAAACAACTGAAGAAGCTGAGGCGACTGCGAAGCCTCATCTTGATTTATATCTTGATACACGTATGTACGGAAAAAATGCGAAATATGAGGATTTAAGAGATAGAGAGCAAGTTCTAATTGGTTCACCAAAGGATGTTATTACAATGCTGAAAAAATATGAAAATGTTGGTTGCGATCATATTATGATGCTTATGAATTTTGGCGGATTACCATATCATAAAGTTTTGCAATCAATGGAATTAATTGCAAAAGAAGTGATGCCGGCTTTCAAATCTACTCATAAAGAAGAGCTAGAAGTGTGATTAGCCTCTAGAAAAGAGGAAATGAATACGAAGTTTCTAAATATATGAGAACAATTCAAATTTAAAAAATAGGTTGAATGAATGTATGAACTAAAAGGAAGTGTTTGAAATGAAAAGTAGTCCTAGTCTCCACGTTTTGTTAGAACGTTTAATCGATTATGCAGGGTTATTTCCGCCCGCTAATCTGTCTTTAATTAAGGCTATTGAAAATTATGCAAACTATATTAATAGCAATGATTCCTGGATGTTAGGACCTTTTATCATACCCGTTGCAAAAATAAACGAACTTCCACATTATCGTGAATTATTTTTAAATAAAAAAGCTTTAGAACTCTCAGTTGTTGGTAGAAAAAGTAGTGATGAAGAGCAATGTTTTGTTCAGTTTCGAGAAGATTTAAAGCTAATTCATCATTTTAGTAGAGAAAATTCCGATTGGTCTAATGTCAAAGTATATGAAATCCCATTGCCGCCCATTGTACCAACTAACAATTTAATAAAGGAAGCTTCAACAGGTGCAAAAGAATTAGGAATGAAAGTGTACTGTGAGTTAACAATGCTTAACGGCGACAATTGGCTAAATAATTTGTCTAGTACGCTGGATGTAATTTCGGAATTCAATTCAAGACATAAAGAAAAAGTGGGGGTAAAACTGCGAGCCGGCGGAATAAAAGCAGAAATGTTTCCCAGTACCGAAAAGGTTGCTTCTGTAATTGCTTTATGTCGTGATCTCAATTTGCCAATAAAATTCACTGCTGGATTACATCATCCGGTTCGAATGTACCGGGAAGAAGTAAAGACAAAAATGCATGGATTTCTTAACATTTTCCTGTCAGGTATGCTTGCTTATCATTTTAATCTAAATAAAAAAATAATAGAGGAAATCATATCAGATGAAAATATCGAGCACTTTATGATTAAGAATGACAGCTTAGCTTGGAAACATTTTTGTATAACAGCACAAGAGATGAAAGAGCTTCGAAATCATTCATTATGTTCATTTGGCAGTTGCAGTTTTGATGAACCAAAAGATGAATTATTAGATTTAATTAATCGACAGGAGGTCTTTAAGTGAAATCATTTATAAAAGTGGCTCCGGACTCTCATTTTCCTATTCAAAATTTGCCATATGGAGTATTTAGTACAAGTAACGAGGATAATCCTCGAGTTGGAGTTGCTATTGGTGACTATGTGTTAGATTTATCAATTTTAGAAGAGAAAGGGTTTTTCAAAGAAATTATCGCTAGGGAAAATGCTGTTTTTAACAAGTCTTCGCTAAACAGTTTGATGCAGCTAGGAAGAGACAGTTGGGTTGGCGTTCGAAAAAAAGTTCAAAAGCTATTGTCAGAGGACGAACCACAATTAAGAGACGATGAAGAGATTCGCAAGCAAGTGCTGTTTCCGATGAAAGAAGTTATACTTCATCTGCCTGTAGAAATTGGAGATTATACAGATTTTTATGCATCCAAAGAACATGCAACAAATGTTGGGATGATGTTTCGGGGGAAAGAAAATGCTTTAATGCCAAATTGGACTTATTTACCAGTAGGTTACCATGGGAGAGCTAGCTCGGTTATTTTGAGTGGTACGAGTATTCGACGTCCGCTAGGGCAAATAAAGCTGCCTAATCATTCGCCAATTTTTCGCTCAACTAGACAATTGGATTTTGAATTAGAGATGGGGTGCTTGATTGGTGTTGGGAATAAGCGCGGTGAACCGATTCCAATTGAAGAGGCCGAACAGCATGTTTTTGGAATGGTTTTAGTAAATGATTGGAGTGCTCGTGACATCCAGTCGTGGGAATATCAGCCGTTGGGACCATTTCTAGCGAAAAATTTTGCTACTTCTATTTCCCCATGGGTCGTGCCAATGGAGGCATTAGAACCTTTTCGGGTAACAGGACCAATTCAAGATCCAAAGCCGCTTGAATATCTTGAACAGAGTATTCCGAGTTCATTTAATATACAACTTGAAGTCTATTTGCGAAGTAAAAAGATGAGTGCACCGAAGCGAATCTGTTTAAGCAATTATCGCTATTTATATTGGAGCATGGCTCAGCAAATTGCCCATCATACGATTGGGGGCTGCGATTTAAATCCCGGAGATTTACTTGCTACAGGTACAATTAGCGGTTCTGAAAAAGATTCGCGAGGCTGTTTACTAGAACTAACGTGGAGAGGTAAAGAACCGATTTCTTTATCTGAACAAGAACAAAGAGAGTGGTTAGAAGACGGGGATGAGGTAACGATGACAGGCTGGTGTCAAGGTGATGGTTATCGAGTTGGTTTTGGGGAAGTTACTGGAGTAATTGAGCCAGCGCTAGATGCTGAACATGTACTACAAAGAAAACATCAGAGAATTTAGCTTTAAAAGATTGATAAAGGAGGAAGATTACGATGACATGGTACCGAAAAATGGGAAAAATCCCTCGTAAGAGACATACGGTATTTCGTAAGGAGGATCATTCCTTATTTAATGAACAAGTGATGGGGACTAAAGGGTTTTCCGGGATCCAATCAATTTTGTACCATCATAATCCCCCTACACAGTTTTATAAATCAAATTTAATCGGAGATTGTGGCGTGAAATATGAGGAGCAAGGCACGCTTCGCCCGCGACATTTTTATACGAACAAGGGGAATAAAGAACGAAGTGATGCTGTAATGGGAAGAGAATATATTTTAGGAAATGAAGACTTATTAATAGGCGTAGTAAATCCTGCTGAAAATATGGATTACTTCTATCGTAATGGTAATGGAGATGAGCTATTGTTTGTCCATTATGGCAGCGGGAAAGTTGAAACTACTTTCGGAACGCTTCAATATAAGCCGGGGGATTATATTGTTATTCCTATAGGAACGATTTATCGGATTGTGCCAGATAAGGGAGAGTCAAAGTTTCTTGTGATCGAAACAAACAGTTGGATCATAACACCTAAACGATATAGAAATGAATTTGGCCAGTTGCTTGAACATAGTCCGTTTTGCGAAAGAGATATAAAAGGACCTGAAAAATTAGTGACCTATAATGAAAAAGGGGAATTTGAAGTTCGAACAAAGTCAGGTAATTACCTACATTCTCATTATTACGCCCATCACCCGTTTGATGTAATAGGATGGGATGGTTATTTATTTCCTTGGATATTTAATATTAGTGATTTTGAACCAATCACTCGACGTATTCATATGCCGCCGCCAATCCATCAAACCTTTGAAGGATATAATTTTATTGTTTGCTCATTTGTTCCCCGGTTGTATGATTATCATCCAGAAGCGATCCCAGCTCCATATTTTCATAGTAATGTAGACAGTGATGAGGTTTTGTATTATGTAGAAGGAAATTTTATGAGCCGGAAAGGGATAAATGAAGAGTCTATTACTCTTCATCCCGCAGGTATTCCGCATGGTCCGCATCCTGGAAAAATTGAAGAAAGTATCGGAAAAAAAGAAACATTAGAGTTAGCAGTTATGATCGATACATTCCGACCGTTAAAAGTTGTTAAAAAGGCGAATCAGATGATGGAAGATGAAAGCTATCAATATAGTTGGATTGAAAAAAATAAATTTTGAAATGATTAATGATAAAGGTTAGGCTGTTAACCCACATGATGGAGTGGGGACAGCCTTAAAATAAATTTTTTGAATATCCAGTCTCACCCTATTTTTGTTCCTTTTCTTTTAAAGGAATACATATGAGGAATTCCTTCTATGAGCAGTAGAAGGAGAGCTTAATAGTGATTGACGCATTAAACATTTTATATGCCTAATTTAAGGAGTGAGATCAGAATGAGTCAAGTAGTTAAAGAAACGCCTCATAATATTAATATGGAAACCGAAGCTCCTTCAAAATCAGGGGTGCCAACTTCTTTAATGTATTTTATCTTAAGTATTTGCTTTTTTAGTATATTGGCTGACGGTTATGATTTAGGTATTTATGGGGCTGTCCTTCCAAGTTTATTAGAATATCAACCTTGGGACTTATCGCCAGCTCAAGCAGGTACAATAGGAAGTTATGCCCTGTTTGGAATGTTGATCGGTGCAATTTTAGTTGGTACAATAACTGATATATTCGGTAGAAAATGGACATTAATCCTATGTATTACCTTGTTTTCATTAACAATGGCGGCTTGTGCTATGGCTACATCATCAGGAGTCTTCGGTTTATTTCGTTTTATAGGAGGGATTGGATTAGGCGGGGTTATTCCAACTGCTTCTGCCCTTGCAGTTGAATATTCACCTCCTCATCGCAGATCGTTAAATTATTCAATTATGTTTATGGGTTATTCCTTCGGTACAGTGTTAGGAGCCATTTTATCGATATATCTTTTGAACTCATTTGGATGGAGATTTATGTTTTGGATCGGAGCTGTTCCATTGTTATTAATTCCGATCATGATTAAGTTTTTACCAGAGTCAGTGAGTTTTCTTCTTTCTAAGTCTAAAAATAAAGAAGCAGAAAAGATATGTAAGCGATTTCATATGAATATTTCATTTTTTAAAGATCAAGTAGTTGAAGCAGAAAAAGGTGCAATAAAGGAACAAACATCATTTAAAGGTCTTTTTTCAAAAAAATATATTAAAGCGACATTGTTTATTTGGTTAACGTATATTATGGGATTTTATTTAGTGTATGGATTAAACACATGGTTGCCACAAATCATGAAAGAATTGGGTTATTCGCTTCATTCTAGCTTATCATTTTTACTAGTTATGAATCTTACAGCTGGAATAGGGGCCCTTTTTGCGAGTATGGTTGCCGACCGTTGGGGTTCAAAAAGAGTAATCGGAGTTTCCTATTTTTTCGCTGCGTTGAGTGCTTTCTGTTTAACGATAGGTGCGCCACCAATTGCAATTACTTACTTATTAGTAGGGATAGCTGGTTTCGGTGCGGTAGGTAGTACCCAAATCTTAAATGCTTTTGTTACAAAATATTATCCTGCTCAATTAAGGGCTACCGCGTTAGGTTGGGGTCTAGGGATTGGAAGAATAGGGGCTATTTCCGGTCCAGTTATTATTGGATTCTTGTTAAGTATGAATGTAGATTTAATATGGAGTTTTTTTACATTCGTTATAGCTGGATTAGTTGCTGTAGTTGGAATGATTTTCACTCCAAAGAAGGAAAATGAAGTAGTTTAATTTTTGTGACTCATATTCTTTCAGTTATGTGAAAGGGTATGAGTCAATTTTGACAGAAAGAATGAAACAAAGCCTAAAAAGTTGGACAGCCGTAAGGAGTTGATCATGATGAAAACAACTTTTCTTAAATCTATTTCAACCTGTGTACAAACTAAAGTAAAACCTTGTGTTATGGCCCTTGGCTTTTTCGATGGGGTTCATTTAGGGCATAAACAATTAATAGAAAAAGCGAAGTATATTGCAAGACAAAAGGGATTGGAATTAACTGTTCTGACGTTTTTCCCCCATCCAAAAGAAGTGCTAAATGATGTGAAGTTTCATTATTTAATATCATTGGAAAGAAAAATAGAAATTTTTGAACAGCTGGGGGTTGAGCGGCTATATGTTATACGTTTTGATAAAGAATTTGCAAGTCTTGAACCGGAGGTATTTGTACAAAAATATCTTATTTCTTTACAAGTAAGAGAAGTAGTTGCCGGATTTGATTTTACATACGGCAGTAAAGGATTAGGTACTATTGAAACGCTTGAAACCCATGGAAAAGGGACATTTCGTGTAACAATGATACCAAAAGTAGAATTATATAAAAAGAAAATTAGCTCTACTTATATTAGAAGCCTTTTAAGGTCTGGAAAGGTAGATCAAATTGCTTATTATTTAGGTGATCATTATGAAACAAAAGGTTGGATCACTCATGTATATGAACTTTCCACCTTAAATTGTATATATAAAGTAAAGATCAAAGCATCCTTATTTAATAGTTTACCAAATTACGGTATTTATAAAGTGAATGTGCAAACGAAGCAACGAAAATTTCAAAGTATTTGTTTTATTTGCGAAAGAAAAGATGGCGAGGTTGATGTTGAGATAGACGTTCCTAAGCAGATCAAATTACGTAATCACGAAAAGGTAATCATCAAGTGGCTTGATGACTTATCTGAACAACTCTGGTTAAATGGCCGAGAAGCGATAAAATTGGTTTAATATATCCGCATACTTCAAAATCTTTAGATAGTTAAAAAGAAAAGGGGAAATTAAATGAGGCTTCAAATTAAATCAAAACTATGGACTTTTCAATACATTATTGTTGCCTTATACCATTTTTAATTTTATTAGAGGGAGTAAGTTTTAGAATTATTACAACAATTTTAGCATCATTAGTATTGGCAGTCATGCTAATTGAACGAACAGGGGAAGGCATTGGGTACTTTGCAATGGCTTCGAGTCTTGAAGCTAGTTTTGCATCAGTACAGCTTGATCTATTTTATTCGAAATATTTATCTAAAACAAATAGAAGGAAAGAAAACCCCCTAGCTTTTTAGTGTATTTGCTCTCTTTAACAAGTGAGGGAATATTTAATTTTTATTAATGGGCTTGGTGAAGAAGGGGGACTAGGTTCAAAGGTCTCCTTGTTTTTTTAGTGATTATCTTTGTAATGTTTTTTTTGTGGCATATTTCTAGGAAGATTTTTTTTTGATCAAATGGGTCTAAAGATTTAATATATCCAGTCTGCTTATGTGGTGAGATCGGATTATTATTTTTGGTGTCATAAATAATCTGTCAGTATTGGCAGTTATTTTTATGGAATAGCTTATAAACCAGTACAAACGACGCTTCAATTGTAGGCTGTTAGTCAAGTAAATTCTAAAAAAAAAGAGGGTTATCGAGATGATACTAGTATGCGATTAAGCGATCACAGTAGGGTCCTCAATCCTTGGCATGGTTACTCTTCGATATATTACTGCTTTTACTTCTATTTTTTTTTTATATTTAAAAGTTACAAAAATTAAGGATATGAGGAAAAAAAGCAAAAGATGTTTTAATGTAGTAGAAAGAGACTAGGGTACATATTACAAAAAATAACACAAGTAGATTTATATTGAAATATCATTTAAAATGCTATATGAGACCCCATTCATACTGATAGTTTTCTTGAAAATGTATCAGGCTCAATTACATAAAGCATTTGTAATATGTTGTGTTTTTATGTTAATGAGGTAAATAAAACTTCAAAGATTAGTAGATCGAGATGAGGGATTATATGCCGATATCGACAATAGCGGATTATTTAGGTTTTCGGGTATTATGGAGTCCTTACTTTTTCATAGTACTGATGTTAATTTTAGTCGGCTACTTTTTAATTACAATGAAATTTCGTACTCGTTTTGTTTCAAGTGAAAAATTAACGAAAAGACAAGCGACATTTTTTACGCTTGGGATCGTTCTGCTTTATATGATAGAAGGATCACAACTACCTAAAATTGGATATTTTTACTTTCATGAAACATACTATATTCAAAAGGCTTGTCTTTATTTAGTTATTCCGCCCTTTTTAATTATAGGCATTCCACAATGGATTTGGCGTGCAATCATAAATAATCCCGCCTTTAAGTTGATATTTAATATTTTCATGAAACCTCTTATTGCTTTGATATTATTTAACATCTTCTTTATTTTTTCTTACCTAACTAATATTCCATATTACGGAAGTTATTATATTGAATTACTTTATAATGGTTTCGTATTTATATTGGCCGTTTTTATGTGGTGGCCATTAGTTAACCAATTACCAGAGCAACGAAAACTGAGTAGGTTAAAAAAGGTCGGTTATATTTTTTTAGGGATTGTTATCGCATTTATCACATTAATGTTTATGGTTTCTTTATTTCTGTTAAGTTCTTCGATACGCTATTGAAAAGAAAGCTAGTTTTAAGTTAAAAATAAACATTAAAGTATTAACATTTTTTTTCATAAGAAAAGGGTGTTTTTATTTGTTAAAAAACTGAATCATAAAACACCCCCTCTTGCTGATTCCTGGGATTCCTAGAATTAAGTGGCTTTAACTACTAGTCTTCTAACAACTTTTTTAGAGCGTTTCGAATCTATTTAATTATAAACTTACAAGTGATTCGTATCGTTTGGAATAGAGCCAATCCACATAAGTAAAGTCATACTCGCCACGCTTTGAGAAAATGTCATTACGCAACATAATTGAGATTGGATCTTCTGCATGGATAATTTCTCCCCAATTCCTAGCATACGTTTGAACTTTGGAAGCACGTGGGATTCTTTCTTTTTGATATTCAAGAAATGCTGTTGTATAGTCGTCTCCGTATTTATGAATCATACTTGTCAAATGTGCTACATCTTCTAACGCCTGAATTCCGCCTTGAGCCATATATTGCAGCATTGGATGAGCGGCGTCACCTAACAATGTAACCCGTCCTTTTGTCCAATTTTGGATTGGATCACGGTCCCACATCGCCCAACGAAATTGCCGCGAGATAAAGGATACGGAATGTTTTACAAATGGACAAGTATTTGCAAAGCGCTCATCCATTTCTTCTGGAGTACCCCAATCATTCGCTTTCCAATCGTCAGCGCCTGGTTTGTACTTGAAGCTTTTGAACACAACAACTTGGTTGTAAAGTTCTCCTCGTCGAACTGGATATTGAACAAGGTGAAGGTTAGGTCCAATCCACATGAGGACATCATCTGGGTTCGTTCCTGCTGTTTCGGTCACTTCCTCCATTGGGATTGTCCCACGGTAGGCGACATATTGGGAACAAACTGGTTGATCGTCACTCACTAATTTGCGCGTGTTTGAATGAATCCCGTCCGCGCCAATTACCGCATCAGATTCATAAATATCCCCGTTTACTAAAGTCACTTTAGCTCGATCGGTTAAATCTTCAACTTTTTCTACTTCACTATTCGTTAGCAACGTAATATTTCCTTTTTCTAGACAAGCTTCATAAAGAACTTTGTGTAAATCAGCACGATGCATCACGATGTATGGATGTCCGTACTGATTTTTGAATGTTTCTTCTAAATTAAGAGCGGTTAATTCCTTTCCAGTAATTGCATCCATTAAAACGAGTCGTTTTGGAAAGACTGCTAATTTGCTAATTTCGTCCATGACTCCTAATCTTTCGAGTACAGCAGTCCCATTTGGAGCTAGTTGAATACCTGCACCGACTTCACTAAATTCAGGAGCTCGCTCTAAAACTAATGATTTTCGCCCTGTTTCTGCCATCCCCAATGCTGCAGCAAGACCACCAATTCCTCCCCCGACAATGATAATCTTTCTAGATTTTTTTTCTGACATTGTTAGTCCCCCTTTTGATGACTTAAAAATTACAGCGCTTATAAATTTGTGAAATTAGGCTTTCTGTATAGACATAAATGCAGTTTTTTTTTAATAAGCACTGGTGTAAATTCACTTTTTATTTCTTGATGACCGTTGTTTGTGTCAAGTTCTTGTTTTTGTTCTAGCTCAAACCGTTCCATTATTGGCAAGTCATTAATAGAAAATAAATACGTATCACTTGTTGCAACATGTTCATGCCATGCCCAGTTTGGAACGACAAAATAGTCTCCTTTTGTCCAATCGAACCGAACACCGTTAATGATCGTATATCCGGATCCTTTAAACACGTGATAAATCGATGAATGTGTGTGGCGATGAGCTTTTGTATGGAATCCCTTTGGTAACAATTGCATAATTGCACCCATTGTTGGATTTGCTGTTTGTCCATTTGATGGATTAATATATTCAACTGCGTATCCGTCAAAAGGATCTGGATCAAAGTTTGCTAATCCTTGTATAGCATCTACGGTTCCCTGCCATTTAAAATTAGCAAGTGGTGCAATTGAATAAGAACGATCGTTGAGCGGACGAACCATCCCACCTTGATAACGTAGCTCCGAGAAATTATCTGGTGTGTTAGGCTGTTGCAAATAACCATCAAATGGATCAAAAAATGTTCCGCCAATAGAATAAACGGTTGGAATATCAAGCGCATCCATCCAAATCATCGGCTTTTCCCCAACGTGTTCATGTCCGTGCCATAGTGTTTTAGGAGTAATTAAGAAATCTCCTTCTTCCATAAAGACTCTTTCTCCTTGGACAATCGTATAAGCGCCTTCTCCCTCAGTAATAAAGCGGATAGCATTTTGAGAATGACGATGAGACGGAGCAACTTCACCCGGAAGGAGCAATTGAACCGCTGCATACAAAGTTTGGGTAGTAGAAGCCCATCCCCAAGGTTGCCTATAAGTTAAACCAGGGTTTTGGAAATATATCGCGCGCCGTTCGCCACCTCGCTCGGGTGTAAAAATTTCAGAAGCCTCCATTAGTTTCTTATTTAACAGTTCACCTTTCCACAAGTAAGCTTGTGCTTGCGGCTTAGGAGTACGATTCATTAATTCAGGAATTGCTTCCCAAAGCGGTCCTAAATGGTATTGTTGAATCTCCTTTGTAAAGTCTTGGACAACTTTGCTTTTCATGAATTCTCTTATTTCTGTCAATTTTTATCCCACTCCTCTGAAGATGCTATTTTTTTAGCTTTGAAAGATTTCGGTGAATTTGACCGTAATGACCTTTTAGATGTTCATCAATAAAATGATCAACAATGAAGGATACGGGCTTATTTCCAAACTTAGCAAAATTGATATGTGGAGATTCAATCGTTAGTTGTTCTTCAGTTAAGGTATTTAGAACAGCCGAAATATGATCTTTCTGTTCTTTCAAGCTATCTAAGATAACCTTTACAGATAGTTCATCTGGATTGGCTACTGCTGATAACCGTGCTTGATCTTGTAATCCACGTCCCCAAGTTGTACCAGGTGTTTCGATGATTTTTATAATTTCTCCTAACCAGTATGGTATCGCTTCATTTATGTGAGATAAAATTTGTAAAATTGACCATTCTGCTTCAGAAGGTTTCCAACGAATCACTTCTTCTGAAAGGCTTTCACTTGTTTGAATCATTTTATTGAGTGATTGTTGAATAGAATCAACATATTCTTGAATACTCATTGTATTTTTAACCATCCTCATTCTCCTTTACAAATGATACTTTATTTTCTAATACACCGACCTTGTCAATTTCAATTTTTACTACGTCACCATCTTTAAGAAATAATTGAGGATCCCTAGCAACACCAACTCCACCAGGTGTTCCTGTCAAGATTATATCCCCTGGTTCAAGTGTCATAAGACGAGACAAAAATACCACTAAATATTGCACACTAAATACAAGGTTGTCTGTGTTTGCTCGTTGACGTTCTTCACCATTAACTGTTAATACCATTTCAAGTCCGCTAGGATCGGTTAATTCATCTGTTGTAACCAACCATGGGCCCATCGGTGCGCTTCCCTCGACAGTTTTCCCCTGTAACCATTGAAGGGTGCGTCGTTGAATATCACGATAAGTAACATCATTTGCAATGGTATAGCCTGCTACATAATCAAGGGCTTGATCTTGTGAAATGTTCCGAGCTTTTCTACCAATAACAAAAGCGAATTCAGCTTCATAATCAAGTTGCTCAGAAATTGGGTAAAATGGAATATCGTGTTGTGGTCCAATAACCGTATTTGCAAATTTCGCAAAGATAACAGGGTGGGAAGGTAATTCTCTTCCCATTTCAAGAATATGATCGCGGTAGTTATGACCAACACAAATCATTTTTCCAGGTGAAGGAACAGGTGCTTCAATTTTTACATCTTCCAACATATGAATGATTTCGTGTTTAAAAGTGTTGTGATTTTTGTGATTTTCAAGGGCAAAAGCAACCGCTTCTTTAGCAAGAGACAAGCTTTCACACCCGCCTTGTAAAAATTCAGTCATATTTGCCGGCACATAAGCTTCAGCGATTTTTTCAAAGCGGTATTTTCCTTGCGATTGTAATAAAGCTTGATAAGCATAATTTAAATCAACAATTTTATTTTCGGCTGGTAAGAATACACCTGTACGGGTAAAACCGTTACGTGAAAAAGTTACTAGTTTCATAATCTTCTCCTTTATTTAAAAAAATTTCCGAATTGGGATAATAATTAGAGAATACTGTTTATTAGTTTGATTTCACCACCTTGAATAATTACACGAATAGTGAACTTGATATACTATTTGTGTAATTATGATAACTTAATATTCAAAAAAGTGCAATAAGGAAATTTTTTATGTAATTTAAACTTAGATAAGTTGGAAATTTTTATTTAAATGTGTTAAGAAAGTAGTGATTTGCATTTTAAACAAGTAAGCTAGAACGATTCATTTGTTGCAAATATATTTTTAAGGATTTAATAATCAATCAGAACAATCATGTTACATTGAACTTAATTGTTTCTGATTGAAAAACTCAATTTCTAATTACATAAAAGGGAACAAAAAAAAAAGGAATCGAGGTCGATCCCTTTCTTTTCAATCGATATCCGCATTAAAATGTTAGTTTGCTTTTCACATAATCGAAGATGGATGTATTTTTTTCCTATGATCTTTTATACCTAAACTAGCACATTAAATACCGAATAATAATAACAAAATGAATACAATGAAAGGCAGTAGGATAAGGAAGCTTAGAAAGATGCTTAAGAGTCCTTTCCAAGCTGAAAAACCATGCACTTGACCGATGCTTTTACATGTAATTATGTAATACCAAACTACAATTATCGTATCAATTGCCATGAATAAGAAAAATAAAATTAATAAAGTAGGATTGCTTGTAGTGTTTGGCATCGAACTTGTAAACATTTCATGACCAAAAAGAATAAGTTGTGGTACCCATAATATTAATTTTGCGATCATTGGAACTCCAGACCAGGCAATGGCAATTCTCATGTCTTTCCAATTGCCTTTTCCTCCAATCCATTTACCTGTCCAATACACTAGCGTACTAAAGATGAACCAATATATATATCCATATAATATACCCCATATAATTGAACCGATAAAAATACTTATTGTATTAGGAATATGGTCACCAACATTCCTGGCAGAAGCTTGATCTAAAAATATCGAAATTCCGAACAGAAAAATAAGTATAAACATTTGCGATTTCCGTGTGTGAGGAAGCATTGCTTGAATTGTTGTTCGCGGATCGGTCCATAATGTTATCCATGGACTCTTTATTTGTTCTTTTGTAGACTCACTCATTCTATTAATCTTTCCTTTCAAAACTCTATTATTTAAACCAATATTTTAATCACATCTGTTATTTTTTCACCTCCATTTTTTATTTTGTAATTAAAATATGGAAAATAAATTTTAACATATAATCATTGTAAATAATAACAATTATTGAGCATTAATGATAAAATTCGACAAAAATAGTCTTAAAGATATATATATTAGTTGAATAGTCATATTATTGTAAAGTTGTTAATTTAGGATAAAAATACTTGATTTTCTAAATAATTAGGAAAAAATACACATATAAAAGAAAAATTTAAATTGACTATTTATACTTGATTGGAATTTTAGCCTATATTAACATATTTAAGAATATTAAAATATCGAAAGGTAATGGTCTGATGATGAAGATTGCTAAAAATCTTTCAAATCAATTTGATTCAGTTATTTTGCATGTGAGGCAAACGCATCATCTCTTATCTGCATCAGGATCTGCTGTAATCGTCATCCATAATGATAAAGTTGTAACAGAAGAATATATAGGCAGGCACTCAAAATCTGTTCATGCTAGACCTATTACAGAAGACTCGCAATTTCATGTTGCATCTGTTCGAAAAAGCTATATTGGATTTGCTGCTGCCTACTCTATTTACAAAGGCTATATCTCTTCTATCGATGATCCAGTAACCAAATACTTATCTATAGATAATGACGGGACTTTAAGCGGGACTACGATAAGACATTTACTTACACATACTCATGGCTTACGAAATAAAAATGGTAAAATCATTCGAGAGTTTATTCCAGGAGAGAGTTGGGCATATCATGGGGTAGGTACGGATCTTATTTGCGAAATCATAAAGAACACAACGGATAAAACGATTTCTGAAATCGTTTCAAACGAAGTATTTAAACCGTTAGGATTAAAAGCATCTAACTGGTACGCTGTGAAAAACGAAAAACTCGTTGAAGTGATTCGAGAACGTGAAGACCCTCATTGGAAAACGTTCCAGCAAACTGATGGAAGCAAGATGAATATGTATGTTTCAGCACTAGAATTAGCTTATTGGGGTTATTTTCATTTAAACGAAGGATTTATAAACAATAAACAAATCGTACCGAAAGACATCATTCGGCTAGCTACCTCATTGCAAAGTCCTCCATTAAAAGATCACACCCTGCCGCAAAATGGATTTTTCTGGTTTGTGAAAGATTTACCAACAACAAAAAAGGAGATTGGCGAACTTGTACCTAAAGGTTCATATCAAATTTTAGGTTATACTAACACAGCTGTTCTTGTCATTCCTCAACATGAAGTTGTTGCTGTTTGTATGTTAAATCGGTTTGGTTCTCCAAAAGGATATCAGTATTTAAAAAACATTAGAGCATTTGGAGATACTGTAATGAAATGTTTATAGTTAATCAGTAGAAAGCAACAATAATATCCTGCTTATCTATCACTCTATCAATTAAATTACAATTTTCCCCTTAAAAAATAAATAGATCTTGAAATTTTTCTTTTAAAAGGTAGAGAATAAAAGAAATTGCTCTTTAGGATAGGTGGGAGTTGTTTGCATGGAACAAAAAACTGATATGAGTCTCGTTGCTGACATTGAAAAAGATTTACGTTACATATCCGTCATTATTAAGCAAAAGGGACGAGAAATATTAAGTAATTACACAATTACTCCACCTCAGTTTATTGCGCTTCAATGGTTATTTGAAGAGGGAGATATGACAATCGGAGAACTTTCGAATAAAATGTATTTGGCTTGCAGTACAACGACTGATCTAGTGGATCGCATGGAGAAAAATAAACTTGTTATAAGAATAAAAGATACGAGAGATCGCCGTGTTGTAAGAATCCATCTTTTAGATGAAGGTAAGCGTATTATCAATGAGGTGATTAAGAAACGACAAGCATATTTACAAGACGTGCTAAAGGATTTTTCAAATAAAGAAATCCTCCAACTAAAAACAAATTTAACGAAACTACATCAAGATATGCAGGGAAAATGAGGGAAACGACTTGGAGCAGCCAATCGGAATAATTGATTCAGGAGTTGGCGGATTAACAGTTGCAAAGGAAGTTATTCGTCAATTGCCTTATGAACAAATTTTTTATGTAGGTGATACGGCTCGTTGTCCGTATGGGCCAAGACAAAGTGAAGAAGTAAAGCAGTTTACATGGGAGATGACCCAATATTTACTAGAGAAAAACATTAAAATGCTTGTTATTGCGTGTAATACAGCAACAGCTGTTGTTTTAGATGAAATACGTAATCAACTAGCCATTCCAGTGCTTGGTGTTATCCACCCTGGGTCAAGAGCTGCAATTCGGCTCACAACAAATTTGAATATCGGTGTTATCGGTACAGAAGGAACAGTTAAAAGTGCAGCATACACAAAAACGTTAAAGTCGATTAATAATCGAGTAAACGTTGAAAGCCTTGCATGTCCTAAATTTGTTCCATTAGTTGAAAGCGGTGAAATAAATGGAACAATTGCAAAAAAAATTGTGACTGCAACGTTACAGCCAATAAAAAAGAAAGAGATTGATACCCTTATTTTAGGCTGTACCCATTACCCTCTTCTTGAACCATTAATTAAAGAAGAGATGGGAGACAAAGTAAGTATTATTAGCTCTGGAGAAGAAACAGCGAAGGAAGTATATCTAATCTTAAATGAGAAAGGTTTACTAAACGGAAAAAGAACTGAACCGGCTCATCAGTTTTTTACAACAGGCTCGGTTGCGCTTTTTGCCCGAATTGCCTCCGCATGGTTAGAAAAAACGATTCATAATGTAACGGCAATTAAGCTTTAACTTTTATAAAAGTTGATCCAATATTGACACGAACGAAAGCGAGTAGAAATTATCATTTATAAGTTTATAATAAAGTGCAAGCAACGTAAGGATGCGTGCGTTTGTAAAACAGTTTCCAAGCTCTCTAATTTAGAGGGTTTTTTTATTTGAATAGCAAAATTTTCTTTCTTAAGACGGTCTAAATTAAAAATAGGCTCGTATATATGTAGTACAAACAGTCTTAGGAGGGATTCATATGTTTAAAATGAAGAAAACAGTTATTGTTTCAGCAATAATTGCTACTTCTATTCTTCTATCAGGGTGCGGTCTATTTGGCGGAAACGAAAAGAGTAAGAAAGTTGATCCGCCTCAAAATGTATCGTATTTAGGGGAAGAAGATGAAATAAATGTATCTGAAAAGACAGACGAAGCAGGCAAAAAGAAAGCGAAGGAAGAAACCACACAAGAAAAGGTGAAAACGGAGCTTTATCTTATAGATAAAGATGGCTATGTCGTGCCGCAAACATTAGATCTCCCACGAACAGAGTCAGTTGCAAAGCAAGCGTTGGAGTACTTAGTTGAAAATGGACCAGTAACTGATATGCTACCAAGTGGATTTCGTGCAGTTTTACCAGCAGATACAGAAATTAAAGGGGTAAATATTAAAGACGGAATAGCATTAGTTGATTTTTCGAAAGAATTTACTGAATACAAGCCTGAAGATGAGCTTAAAATTTTACAATCTGTTACGTGGACGCTTACTCAATTCGATCAAATAAAAAGTGTGAAAATCATGATTAATGGTCATGAATTAAAAGAAATGCCAGCGAATGGAACACCAATTGAAGAAGGCTTAACGAGAAAAATTGGCATTAATTTAGATACATCAGAAATTAGTGATGTAGCAAACACTAAATCAGTAACAGTATATTATATTGCGGAAAATGGGGATTCTTCCTACTATGTTCCTGTTACGAGACGAGTTAGTAATAAAATTGAGAATAATGTTGAAGCTGTCGTAAAGAAATTAATTGAAGGACCGAGTTATACATCTAGTCTGTTGACGGAGTTTCTTCCTGATGTAGCATTAATAGATCCTCCAAAAGTTGATAATGGAAAAGTAACATTAAACTTTAATGAATCTATTTTAGGAAGTTTTGAGGAAAAAATGATTTCAAAACATTTATTGAATAGTCTTGTCCTCTCTTTAACTGAACAGCAAGGGATTGAGAGTGTTTCGGTTATGGTGGATGGAAGTACAGAAGTGATCAACGAAGAGGGTGAAAAGTTGTCTGAACCAGTAACACGTCCAGAAAAAATAAATACAGGTAGTTTTTAAAAAAATATTTTTTTTATACTATATAATGATAGGAATAGAGGTTGGCAATTCATGCCACCTCTTCTTTATTGACTTTGTCATGTTAATTATTGAAGGAGGTACATTAATGCGTGTTGATGGACGTGAGCAACAGCAATTAAGAACGATACATATTGATACAAACTATTTGAAGCATCCGGAAGGCTCTGTTTTAATTAGTGTTGGAGATACAAAAGTCATTTGTACTGCGAGCGTTGAAGATCGCGTTCCGCCGTTTATGCGCGGAGAAGGAAAAGGTTGGATTACTGCAGAATATTCAATGTTGCCAAGGGCGACAGAACAGAGAAATATCCGAGAATCCGCAAGAGGTAAAATATCTGGAAGAACAATGGAGATTCAACGTTTAATTGGTCGTTCCCTTCGTGCTGTCGTTGATTTAGAATCTATAGGAGAAAAAACGATTTGGATTGATTGTGATGTCATTCAAGCCGACGGAGGAACTCGCACAGCTTCTATTACAGGAGCGTTTGTTGCAATGACTCAAGCTTTTGCAAAACTATATGAGCAAAAAGCAATTAAAAAGTTTCCAATAACGGATTACTTAGCTGCAACTAGTGTCGGAATATTAAAAGATATCGGTGCTGTTCTTGATTTAAATTATGCGGAAGATTCAAAGGCAGAAGTAGATATGAATGTTGTCATGACTGGAAATGGGGAATTTGTTGAGCTTCAAGGAACTGGAGAAGAAGCGACTTTTTCTTCTGATCAGCTTAACGAACTATTGGCTGCTGCAAAAGGCGGACTCATGCAATTATTTGAACTTCAGAAAAGCGTTTTAGATGAAAAAATCATTGAACTCATTGAAGGTAATGGAAAGAAGGAAGAGGCGGAATAATAATAAAATGGATGAGGTCATTATTGCGACTAAAAACAAAGGTAAAGCAAAAGAATATGAGCAAATGTTTAGCAAGCGTGGGATACAAGTTAAAACATTATTAGATTATCCTGAAATTAGGGATGTTGAAGAAACTGGAATGACATTTGAGGAAAATGCGATTATGAAAGCTGAAACAATTGCAAATCGCCTTGGTAAAATAGTCATTGCTGATGACTCAGGCTTAATTGTCGATGCCCTCGGAGGCAAGCCAGGAGTGTTTTCAGCCCGCTATGCAGGAGAAGAAAAAAATGACGATGCGAATATTGACAAAGTATTATTAGAGCTTAGCACGGTAAAAGAAAAGGATAGAACAGCCCGATTTTATTGTGCTTTAGCAGTAGCTTCCCCGAGTATGGAGACATTTACTGTTTTTGGTACATGTGAAGGGCGGATACTGAAGGAACGGAAAGGAAGCAACGGTTTCGGCTATGATCCGATATTTTATGTGAATGAAAAAGAGAAATCAATGGCAGAACTGAGTAAAGATGAGAAAAATAAAATAAGTCATCGTGCAAAAGCGTTAAAGAAGTTAGAAAAAGATTTTGCACGCATTTTATCTGAATAGTATAATGATTTCTAGATACGCTAATTTTTTCAAAAGAGGAATTAGAAACGATGAATATATTAATTGTAAGTGATAGTCACGGTTTAACGGAAGAGTTAAAAGTGATTAAAAATAAGCATATGGATGAGATTGATCACATGATTCATTGTGGTGATTCTGAGCTGTCCATTGCTCATAATGCGATCGAAGATTTCATAATAGTAAAAGGAAACTGTGACATTGAAAAACGATTTCCAGAAGAAGTAATCCAGGAAATAGATGGATACAGACTTCTAGTTGTTCACGGTCATCAATACGGTGTAAAGCATACATTAATGAATTTGCACTATCGTGCAGCGGAATTAGATGCGGATATAGTCTGCTTTGGACACTCACATATTTTAGGAGTCGAAATCATTGCTGGGAAGTTGTTTATTAATCCTGGAAGCATCTGTTTACCACGAAAGCGAATAGAAAAAACGTATGTTATTTTAAGACTAGAAAATAACTATGCAAATATTTCTATATTTGAATATGAAAAAGGAGAACTTACTGAATTAAAGCAGAGATTTCCTCTTCCTAAAAAATAAAAAATAGCTTATAATACTCTAGGGAAGTAATTCCCTTGAGTTTTTTTAAAAAAACCATTGACATCCATTGGGTAAAATAATATAATAAAACTTGTCTCTGATACACAAAATCATGTCCCAGTAGCTCAGCTGGATAGAGCAACGGCCTTCTAAGCCGTCGGTCGGGAGTTCGAATCTCTCCTGGGACGTCCTAAAAATGCGATAAAAGCCCGTCAAATCAACGTTTTAGCACGCTAGGTAAACGGTCATGTACACGGTTAACCATCCGATTATACACGTAAATATACTTATCGGGGGGGGTTACCATGATGAGGAAAAAAGACGTCCTAAAAGTAGACGCATACTTGACGGATTTATTTACGTCCAGCCCGCAGAAAAGTGTCGAGAAAGTTTCAAGAAATACAAACGGAATAACACAAAAACAAGCGCTCACTACGGTCTTCCGTCAAATGACGGCGGCAGGACTATGTGAGCGTATTTTGCGTGATTATGAAGTTATTGTTAACCATTTCGCAAGGATAACTAATTTAACAGGCTCTATAATAAAGATCGCTTATCAGCTAAAAGAAAGCTATCAGATCTGGTTTATACAAGCGAAAAAAATAGGGAAAACAGAGATCAATCGTGTGAAAGAAGAGTTGAAGGGATTATACGAGTGGATTGAAGAATCTGGAATTCCAGAGGTGAAACATTTATGAAAGCAAAGCGCATATTCAGTTGCTTGGACACTTGAGAGAATCGGAGGATTATCTGGCAGGTACATGAGTGTGATCAAACCCTTACAAAATAATATATTTGAAGAGATAGAACTTCGAGCTGAAGTGTACTCTAATTTTGATTACAGAGTTTTAGAACGCTATAAAAGGATATGTCTACTTGCTTGATTTACGTTGATTAAAAAATATTACCTCTACTATTCATCAAAACGGGAGCTATAAATGAGTAAAAGCACAATTGCTCATAATAAGTTTGGGCAATTGTGCTTGTTTTTTTAAAAGAATGCTTCTTTTTAATTTACAGGTGAAAGGTCATCGAACAGATCGGAGGTATAAGAAAAGCATGAAACGTAACTTTATAGGCGAAAGAGGGGCAAAGGCTGTCCGTAATATCCGCTAGCTATTGGAATGTCCAACAAAAGAATGAGCGTTATGAAAAAATAAATGAGGCGCTAGTAATATTTATTCAAGCGAAAGAAGCTGAGGGGTTAAAACAACGAACAATGGAACAGTACAGCGATTATATAAAGTATTTAATGGATTCAAATTATACTAGATTGGGGAGGTGCCTATTTTTTATTAACCCTTAGCATAAGGAATGAAAATTATAAAATGAACCTCTAATAATTATTTTAATATAAAATGTGCCAAAAATTAAAATGAATTTTGTACTACTTCCATTTACTTGTATCATCATGAGTTATTCATTACACTACATGAAAGATTGCGGCATCCTCCGACTTTTAGTATTATTTTTTTAAGTAGACTGCTTTTAAGAAGGTTAATGGAGAGTGTAATGGGTGTGAAATCTATAACGATTGATAATTTAATACAAAAATTTTCATTAGAAGTATTGACAGGAAAAAATCAACTACATCGTACAATCACGAAGTCAAGAACACATCGTCCTGGATTAGAATTTATTGATTACTTTGATTTTTTCCCGATGGAACATGTTCAAGTACTTGGAAAAAATGAAATTACTTATTTACATATGTTAAATGAAGATGAACGCAAGCTTCGGGTCGGGAATATCGTCAAATATAATCCGCCTTGCATCATCGTGACTGAACAACAAAAAGGATTAAAATATTTAACTCAATTTTGTACGGAAGAAAATATCCCACTACTCCGTACGCATGAAACAACTTACGAATTTATTGGGAAACTAGATGCCTATTTAGTAAAAACAATGGCACCAGAAATCGCAGTGCATGGAGTTTGTATCAATGTTTCAGGAAT
The DNA here is from genome assembly GCF_019915265.1 of Bacillus aquiflavi. Classification (NCBI taxonomy): domain Bacteria; kingdom Bacillati; phylum Bacillota; class Bacilli; order Caryophanales; family Bacillaceae; genus Bacillus; species Bacillus aquiflavi. The sequence goes on along the minus strand of NZ_CP082780.1, from coordinate 2,519,059 downwards.
CGGCATTTTACTGCGCGGTAAATCAGGGGTAGGCAAAAGTGAGACTGCACACACGTTGATCGGTCGTGGGCATCGTTTAGTTGCCGATGACATTGTTGTGTTAAAAAAGCTTAGTCCACAAACTCTTCTTGGTACTCATAATGAGAGGAACAGAGAATTTCTCGCCTTGCGCAGCATTGGGTTGTTAAATGTAGTGCGGTTATACGGAAGAAAAGCTTTTCAGGATGAGACACGGATTGCGCTCGATATTGAACTAGTAAACTGGCAGAATAATGAATTAAATAATGAGTTAGAAGTAGAATCGAAATTTAGAGAATATATGGGTGTTAAAATTCCTCATATTCAAATTCAGCTTCAACCAGGGCGCGATGTGGCAGGATTAATTGAAGCGGCAGCAAATAATTGGTATCTAAAGCAACAAGGATACAGTGCTGCGGAAGAATTTATGAAACGACTTGAAATTGATTCTCCTTCATTTTAAGTATGAATAATTAAGTAGAGCATTAAAATTTCATAAAAAATTTTAAAACAATTCGATCGTTTAATATAGTTCATGTAGTAAACTACACATATATAACATGTCAAATTTAGACAAAATCAGTATTTGAATCAAGATGATCTCAGATTATTTGAAAACGCTTGTCAGTCGAGGCGCAGGAAGCAAATAGAACTGTTGTGTGCGAGCAACAAAGAATACGAATGTTTGTCAATAATTGATGTTTATCTATCATATTTAAAACTATTATTTAAATCTCGAAAAAGGGAGGTGATTCTTATTTCAGTGGATAATATAAGACCTTTAAAAGAAACAGAAATTGATCAAATAATAGAAATTTGGATAACGGGATCTATCAAAGCCCATAATTTTATTGACAAGGAATACTGGGAATCCAAAAAAATGGACATGAAAACGATGTATATACCCATGTCTAAAACCTTTATCATCCAAGAAAATGAAAAAATTGTTGCTTTCATCTCAATGATAGATCATTATTTAGCAGCATTATTTGTTCATATTGACTATCAGAAAAAAGGTTATGGGAAAAGCTTATTACAATATATTAAGCTACATAAAGACATAGTTAAACTAAAAGTTTATCAAAAAAATAAAAATGCAGTTAAATTTTATTTGAATAACGGATTTGTTATTAAAGAAGAACTCTTTGATGAACATACTTCTGAAAAGGAATTGTTAATGAGTTGGCAAAAGAGCAAATAATATTGTCCAGAAAATTTTTTCTGGACTTGTAATTTAATGAGTATGAAAAAACCATTGTTCCCCTAACTTACTTTCACATCTAAATAAATTTCCGATAGTATTTTAAAATGAGCATTATCTCACCTTTTTTATCCATAGTAATTTTTACTTTTAATAATTCTAAAAATCATGTAATAATATATCAATATATCAGATAATTCAGATTACTATAAAAATGAAGGTGATAATGGAATTAAAAAGAAGAACTCAATTTTAAAGCGTTGGTGGTTTTTTAGTTAATCATTATCGCTTTAGTTTAATGATTTCTCAGTTTTTACCTTCGCCCTTCTCGATGATCAAGACGATTTGGTTCATCATCAAAAGTTGGGGGTGACAACTGATCAGCCTGTTTCTAGGCGAATGTGTTGGAAAAGATGCCCCGTCATTTCGGCTTTTGAGAGTTTAATTTTATTGTTTGTTCTTCCATATGCCATTTGATAAAGGAGGCAAAATAGAGTCTAGTAATGCTTTTTCCTTTAAAATAAGAGTCTTCACCACTTTAGATAAACTCCCACTTTTATGAAACTAATAGCGCCTCGTCCAATCAGAAAGTCCTTTTTGCTTGCGTTCGAATACATAAGGTAGTGCTACAAGGTTTGAAAAAGGTGACATCAGTGTTTTTCTTCCTTTAGCCAATGAAAAATAAACTTCGTTCATCTTTGGTGAGAGTCGCTGGGGTACACGTTAAACAACGGTTAAAGCGAAACAGTATCATGTTTTTTTCGTGCTTAAATAACGTCTCCTTTTTTTATGGATTTTGTGTATTTACTTATTATCAATACAACTCTTTATTATTTAATAATGACTTTTTTGTTGTATTGTTCTTCCAAAAAAGACATCTGTATTTCACCTCGCTACAGTTGTTCTGTTTTTTTTTTTTTTCACAAAAAGTTCAAAAAAAAATTTGCTCTTTAAGAACATTAATGTCTCAACATTGTAAGCGTATTCAACCTTTCCAATAAATCGAAATTATCTAATAATTCATAAAAATGGTGTTGACGTCTGCATAAAATCGGCGTAAGATAGTCCTCAAATAAAAGATAAAGGAACAACTGATAGAAAGTTTTAATTGGATTTAATCAAAATAATACCTTATTTTTAGGAAAAAATTTTAATTTGAAATTTCATCCGTTTAAAGCGTTTTATCGTTAAAGAAGAGGAGTGTCTTTTTCGTGTCCGAACAGTGGATTTTTTTAAATGGCGAATATGTGACAAAAGAGAATGCAAAAATTTCAGTCTACGATCACGGCTTTTTGTACGGAGACGGAATATTTGAGGGGATCCGGGTTTACGATGGGAATATTTTTCGCTTGAAAGATCATATGGATCGTCTTTATAACTCCGCAAAATCAATTTTATTAAATATCTCCTATAAGCAGGAGGAGTTAACACAAATTGTTATCGATACGGTGAAAAAAAATAAATTACAAAGTGCTTATATTCGTTTAGTTGTATCCAGAGGAGTAGGAAACCTTGGCCTTGATCCAGCTCATTGCAAAAAGGAAAATATTGTTATTATTGTTGAACCGCTTACTCTTTTCCCGAAAGAACTTTATGAAAAAGGACTTGAAATTGTCACTGTAGCGACTAGAAGAAATAGACCTGATATTTTAAGTCCGCAAGTTAAGTCTTTAAACTATTTAAACAATGTACTTGTAAAAATTGAAGCTCGCTTAGCTCATGTGAGTGAAGCGTTAATGTTAAATGATCAAGGGTATGTAGCTGAAGGATCAGGAGACAATGTTTTTATCGTAAAAAAAAAAGTATTTTATACACCTCCAAGTTATATTGGAGCACTAGAAGGAATTACAAGAGATGCAGTGATAGATATCATAAAAGAACTCGGTTATGAAGTTAGGGAACAGGCATTCACAAGACATGATGTATATACAGCTGATGAAGTGTTTTTAACTGGGACAGCCGCTGAAGTCATTTCCGTTATTAAAGTAGATGGAAGGATGATTGGCAACGGTAAACCTGGAACTTATACACAGGAAATATTGAAAAAATTCAGAGAAAAAGTAGTAACAGAAGGTATTAAAGTATATAACAAAAAAGCTTCTGCAAGTTAAATATAGAAAAAACGTTGAAGAGGATAAGTAATTTTTTGGAGTGGCATTCACAGAGAGTCGGTGAAGCTGAGAGCCGGTAATGCCCCATAAGGTGAACTCGCCTCAGAGTATCAGTTCGAAAGATAATTTAAGTAGGGCTGATCGGGTGCTAAAACACTCGTTATTAAAAAGAACAATTAAAGTTTGTTCACAGATTGTAGACAAAGTCAGTATTTGAATTCAACTCTTCAGACTGTTTGAAAAAAGCTTGTCAGTCTAGGCGCCGAGCAACAAGGCGGAAAAGAGTAGAACAGTCGTTCAAAATACGTTTGTCAACAGCCTAAGAACAATTAAAATTGTTCAAAAGTGCACGTTTTTCGCGTGAATTAGGGTGGTACCGTGGAAAGGTGGTATTTATGAGCCTTTTCATCCCTTAGCCTAGGATAAGTAGGCTTTTAAGGGATGGAAAGGCTCTTTTTTATATTTAAAAAGCAATCAAAGCATACTAGGTGCCGTTTGTTTAAATTAAAACTTAATTTAAGGAGGTTATTTTTAACATGCAGGAAGCTGCTTTTATGGAAAAGAAAGCTGAAGAAGAAATGATGACCGGTGCAGATTTAATGTTAAATGCGTTAAAAAAGGAAGGCGTTGAAGTAATCTTTGGGTATCCGGGGGGAGCGGTTCTTCCAATTTATGATAAGCTTTATCACTCAGATATCCGCCATATTTTGCCCCGGCATGAACAAGGAGGAATTCATGCCGCAGAAGGATACGCTCGGATTACAGGGAAGCCGGGGGTTGTCATTGTAACATCCGGTCCTGGAGCAACTAATATTGTAACAGGATTAACGGATGCGTTAATGGACTCTTTGCCGCTTGTCGTTTTCACTGGTCAAGTATCAACTGAAGTCATTGGAACAGATGCGTTCCAAGAGGCTGATATTCTCGGAATTACAACTCCGATTACAAAATATAATTATCAAGTTCGGAACATTGAAGATATTCCTTATATTGTAAAAGAAGCTTTTTATATTGCGTCAAGTGGAAGACCTGGTCCTGTATTAATCGATATTCCAAAAGACATTTCAGCCTCCCTTGGATTTATTCCTGAAGAGAAAGAAATTAATTTACCTGGATATCAACCAACATTACAACCAAATTATTTACAAATCTGCAAGTTAACAGAAGCAGTTAGTAAGGCAAAACGTCCGGTTATTTTAGCTGGAGCAGGTGTTTTACATTCAAATGCAGCACAAGAGTTAGAACAATATGCAGAACAACAAAATATTCCGGTTGTTCATACTCTTCTTGGTTTAGGCGGATTTCCGGCTGACAATCCGTTATTTACCGGTATGGGGGGAATGCATGGCTGTTACGCGGCAAATATGGCTCTGTATGAATGTGATTTATTAATTAATATCGGGGCACGTTTTGACGATCGTTTAACAGGTAACTTAACACATTTCGCTCCGAAAGCTCTCGTTGCTCATATTGACATTGATCCAGCGGAAATCGGAAAAAATGTTCCGACAAAAATACCAATTGTTGCGGATGCAAAAGAAGCATTAAAAGAGTTAATCAAACAAAAAGGTCGACCCGGTGACAACGAAGAATGGGTTCAGTTATTAAAAGATTGGAATGAAAAGCATCCATTTTATTATGAAAATGACAGCGAATTATTGAAACCGCAGAAAGTAATCGAAATGCTCTACGAGAAAACAAAAGGAGATGCAATTGTTGTAACAGATGTTGGTCAACATCAAATGTGGGCAGCCCAATTTTACAAGTTTAATTATGCGAATCGCTTTGTAACATCCGGGGGACTTGGAACGATGGGATTTGGTCTTCCTGCTAGTATCGGCGCCCAACTTGCAGATCCTGAAGCATGTGTATTAGCAGTTTTAGGAGATGGCGGTTTCCAAATGGCTATTCAAGAGCTTTCAGTTATCGCAGAATTAAATTTACCAATTAAGATTGTCATCTTAAATAATGAAAATCTTGGAATGGTTAGACAATGGCAGGAACTCTTTTACGAAAAACGTTACTCTTATTCAAATATATCATCTCAGCCGTCTTTTACTAAGTTGGCAGAAGCTTATGGAATTAAGGCTTTTGAAATTTCTACTGAAGAGGAAGCGGAAAAGATTTTAAGCGAGGTAATGAACGATCGTGAGCCAGTTCTTCTTGATTTCCGCGTAGAAAAAATGGAAAAAGTATACCCAATGATTGCTCAAGGGAAAGGGCTGCATGAAATGGTAGGTGTGAAAGAATGAAACGGATTATAACCCTAACAGTTTTAAATCGGCCAGGTGTTTTAAATAGAATTACAAATTTATTTTCAAAACGAAATTATAATATTGAGAGCATTACTGTAGGTCATTCAGAGAATGAAGGCGTATCAAGAATTACTTGTGTTGTTCATGTGGAAAACGATCAAGTGATCGAACAAATTACGAAACAGTTAAATAAACAAATTGATGTATTAAAAGTTACTGATATTACTGATCAAGCAATTGTTTCTAGAGAGCTTGCCTTAATTAAAGTTTTGTCGACTCCACAAAATCGCAATGAAATTTACGCCCTTATTGAACCATTTCGAGCTTCTGTTATTGATGTCGGCAAAGACAGCCTAACAGTGCAAATAACAGGAGAATCAGATAAATTAGATGCTTTTATCGAATTAATTAAACCGTATGGAATTAAAGAATTAGCGAGAACAGGTACAACAGCTTTCTTACGGGGGACGCAAAGAAATGTCCATCAGCAAAAGTCTTATTCAATTGTATAAAGCGAACAAATGTATAACGTCCCGTTAGCATTCGGGACTTAATAACTAGGCTATTTTTGTGGCTCATTTCCAAGAACTTTTTTTCATAGCTGAAAATGCGTGTGAGGCTTCGGTCTCATACGGATGAGCTTCAATATATTTTTAATATAGCTAAAAAATAATAAAATTTAAAAATTAAAGGAGAGAAATAAAAAATGACAAAAATGTATTATAACGGAGATGCGAATGAAGCTTATTTACAAGGAAAAACAGTAGCGATTGTTGGGTATGGTTCACAAGGTCACGCTCATGCACAAAACTTACGGGACAGCGGGGTAGAAGTTGTAATTGGTCTTCGGAAAGGAAAGTCATGGGATAAGGCAGAAAAGGATGGTTTTCCGGTATATGCTGTTTCTGAAGCTACTGCTAAAGCAGATATTATTATGATTTTATTACCAGATGAATTGCAGCCTAAAGTTTATAAAGAAGAAATTGAGCCAAATTTAACAAATCAAGCAATTATGTTTGCGCATGGATTTAATATTTATTTCCATCAAATTGTCGCACCAAAGTCATGTGATGTTTTACTCGTTGCTCCAAAAGGCCCAGGTCATCTTGTAAGACGAACATATGAAGAAGGAGCTGGAGTTCCTGCATTGTTTGCAATTTATCAAGACGTTACTGGAGAAGCAAAAGAACTTGCTTTAGCTTATGCAAAAGGTATTGGGGCATTACGAGCTGGAGCGCTAGAAACATCATTTAAAGAAGAGACTGAAACAGATTTATTTGGAGAGCAGGCGGTTCTGTGCGGAGGTTTAACATCGCTTGTAAAAGCAGGATTTGAAACGCTTGTAGAAGCCGGTTATCAGCCAGAGCTTGCATATTTTGAATGTTTGCATGAATTAAAATTAATTGTGGATTTAATGTATGAAGGCGGATTAGAAGGAATGCGTTATTCCATTTCAGATACAGCACAATGGGGAGACTTCATCAGTGGTCCTAGAGTCATTAATGAAGATGTGAAAAAATCTATGAAAGCAGTATTAAAGGATATTCAAGAAGGAAACTTTGCAAAAGGCTGGATTTTAGAAAACCAAGCTAACAGACCTGTTTTCAACGCTGTGAATGAGCGTGAAAATCAACATCTTATTGAAGAGGTGGGAAGAAAATTACGTAAAATGATGCCATTTGTAAATGAGAGAAAGTCGAAAGAAGTGGTCTCAAGTGCGAAAAATTAACATTTTTGATACGACATTAAGAGATGGTGAGCAATCGGCCGGAGTAAACTTAAACTTTTCAGAAAAGCTGGAAATTGCGAAACAGTTAGAACGTCTAAATGTCGATATTATTGAAGCGGGATTTCCTGCCGCATCTAAAGGAGATTTCTCTTCAGTTCAAGCAATTGCACAGACAATTAAAAACTGTTCAGTGACCGGGTTAGCCCGGTCTGTCAAGTCCGATATTGATGCGGCATGGGAAGCATTGAAAGACGGTGTTGAACCTCGCTTGCACGTGTTTATTGCTACTTCTCCGATTCATCGGGATTATAAGCTTAAATTATCGAAGGAACAAGTGATTGAAACGGCAGTCGAAACTGTAAAATATGCTGCAGAGCGTTTTCCGGTTGTTCAATGGTCAGCGGAAGACGCCTGCCGCACTGAGCTTCCTTATTTAGCTCAGATTGTAGAAGCTGTTATTCAAGCGGGAGCAAAAGTTGTTAATATTCCTGATACGGTAGGATATATCACACCAAAAGAATATGGGGATATTTTCACTTATTTAAGGGAAAATGTACCTTCTATAGATGGAGTTTCATTATCTGCTCATTGTCATGACGATTTAGGAATGGCAATTGCTAATTCATTATCGGCAATCGAGCATGGAGCTACTCAAGTAGAGGGTGCGATAAATGGCATTGGTGAAAGAGCTGGTAATGCCGCACTTGAAGAATTTGCTGTAGCTCTTTATACACGGAAAGATTACTACAAAGCTGAAACGAGACTTGTTTTAAATGAAATTAGCAGAACGAGCAGCTTAGTAAGTAAATTAACGGGAATGATTGTTCCAGCGAACAAAGCAGTTGTTGGCAGAAATGCTTTTGCACATGAATCAGGCATTCACCAAGATGGTGTTTTAAAGGAAAAAACGACATATGAAATTATTTCCCCTGACTTAGTTGGCTTTCAATCGAATTCTATGGTACTTGGTAAACATTCTGGACGTCACGCTTTTAAAACACGGTTACAGGAACTTGGTTTTACGATACCTGATGAAGAAATTAAGCATTTATTTACTGTTTTTAAAGATATGGCTGATCGAAAAAAAGAGATGACAGACGAGGACTTAGTGGCAATCGTTCTTGAAGAAAGACTTTCAACAGAACAGCGCTTTTATGACCTGACTTCCATTCAAGTACAATATGGTACAAATCAAGTACCGACAGCAACTGTTACATTAACTGGATTTCATAATAAAATCATTCAGGAAGCTGCACCCGGATCAGGAAGTATTGAAGCTTTGTACAATACGTTGGAAAGATGTTTGCAAGCACCTGTAAAGCTTCTCGATTTTCGAATTCAATCAGTAGGAAAAGGAAGAGATGCCTTAGCACAAGTATACGTAAAATTACGTTATCAAGAAACTGAAACAAGTGGCCGCGGACTTGCACAAGATGTTCTTGAAGCGTCAGCTAAAGCATATTTAAACGCGATTAATCGAGTCATTTATTTAAATGGGAAGGCGAAGGCAGAACCTGTCGCTCAAACACAATGAATAAGATCAGTTAAGTAAGTAGAAAGCCCCAAAATTCACACGGAGGGATGAAGGTGAAAAAGAGAATCGCAGTATTACCGGGTGATGGAATTGGTAAAGAAGTAACTAAAGGTGCAGTGGAAGTATTACAAGCGATTGGGGAACGGTTCGGTCATCAATTTTCCTTCGTGTATGGAAAAATTGGTGGAGAAGCGGTCAATACAGAAGGAACTCCGCTTCCAGATGAAACAATCGATTTGTGTAAAGGAAGCGATGCAGTTTTATTAGGGGCTGTTGGAGGTCCTAAATGGGATCATCTTCCTGTTCATCTTCGACCGGAAAAGGGTTTATTAAAAATCCGAAAAGAACTGAATTTATATGCTAATCTAAGGCCGACAAATTATTTCGAAAGCCTTGCTGATTCTTCTCCGCTTCGAAAAGAATTTATTGAACATGTTGATATGTTGATCGTTCGTGAACTAACTGGCGGGTTGTACTTTGGCAAGCCAAGTGAACGGGTGAATCAAAATGGCAAGGATGCAGTTGTAGACACATTATTTTATGAAAAAGAGGAAATAGAAAGAGTGATTCGGCTGGCATTTGAATTAGCCAGAAAGCGCGGAAGAAAGGTGACTTCAATTGATAAAGCAAATGTGCTTGAATCTAGTCGTATGTGGAGAGAGGTTGCAGAACAAACCTCGAAAAAATATCCTGAAGTCATTCTTGAACATATGCTTGTCGATAACGCAGCGATGCAAATAATTAAAAACCCGAAACAATTTGATGTAGTCGTGACGGAAAACATGTTTGGAGATATATTAAGTGATGAAGCATCGGTATTAACAGGTTCTTTAGGTATGCTTCCATCTGCTAGTCTTTCGCTATCAGGCCCTTATTTATACGAACCTATCCATGGTTCAGCTCCAGACATTGCAGGGAAAGGAATTGCAAATCCAATTGGAGCGATTTTGTCAGCTGCAATGATGCTACGACATTCATTTAATTTGGAAAAAGAAGCGAAATCTATAGAAAATGCAGTTTCTGAAGTTCTTGAAGCAGGTTATCGAACAGCTGATATTGTTTCTTCTAGTTATAAACGTGTTTCAACATCTGAAATGATAGAAGAAATAAGAGCAACTATTTTAGATAATGAAGCAACTATAAATATAATGAACTGTTATGTGTAATTTTCACAATAAAAAAAGGACACGGTCGTAAGGTCGTGTCCGTTTCATTCATGGAAGGGGGATAAAATGGGTAAGTCAGTGATTGAAAAAATATGGGAAAAGCACGTTGTACATCGAGAAAAGGGGAAACCTGATTTATTATATATAGATCTTCATTTAGTACATGAAGTAACTTCTCCGCAAGCATTTGAAGGGTTACGATTAAAGAAACGGAAAGTCCGCAGGCCAGATAAAACATTTGCTACGATGGATCATAACGTCCCTACTGTTAATCGCTTTCAAATTGATGATAAAGTAGCGTTAAATCAAGTAAATGCATTAGCGAAAAATTGCGCCGAGTTTAATGTGCCGTTAGCAGGATTAGAAAGCCCTGATCAAGGTATCGTCCATGTTATAGGTCCAGAACTTGGTTTAACTAAACCCGGAATGACAATCGTTTGTGGAGATAGTCACACTTCTACTCATGGTGCATTCGGAGCGCTTGCTTTTGGAATTGGAACAAGCGAGGTCGAACATGTACTGGCAACACAAACATTATGGCAAACTAAACCAAAAACATTAAAATTACAAATAGATGGTAAATTAATGCCGGGGGTAACAGCAAAAGACGTTATTCTCTATATAATAGCTAAACATGGAATTAATTTTGGTACTGGCCATGTGATTGAATATTGTGGTGAAGTCATAAGAAATATGACAATGGATGAAAGAATGACTGTTTGTAATATGTCAATTGAAGGTGGAGCAAGAGCTGGTTTAATTAGTCCGGATGAAACTACTTTTGCTTATATAAAAGGAAGAAAATACGCTCCTAAAGAGGCGGAATTTGATAAATGGGTTGAGGAATGGAAAAAGCTATCTTCGGATGAAGATGCTGTTTATGATAATGACATTTACATTGATGGCAATAAAATAACGCCAATGGTCAGCTGGGGAACAAATCCTTCCATGACTACATCTATAACTGGCAGTATTCCGAAAATTGACAATTGTGAAACCGAGGTAGAAAAAGAATCGTTAGAGCGAGCCCTTAAATATATGTCTTTAAAAGATGGACAAAAAATTGAAGACATTCAAATTCAACATGTGTTTATTGGATCGTGTACAAACTCACGGTTAGAGGATTTACGTCAAGCTGCACATATTGTGCAAGGTAAAAAGGTTCATCCTTCAGTTCGAGCTTTAGTCGTTCCAGGTTCTCAACAAGTGAAGAAACTTGCTGAAGCAGAAGGGATAGATAAAATCTTTTTAGAAGCAGGTTTTGAATGGAGAGAATCAGGCTGCAGCATGTGTCTTAGCATGAATGCAGATATTGTACCAGCAGGTGAGCATTGTGCTTCAACTTCAAATCGTAATTTTGAGGGAAGACAAGGAGCAGGTGCTAGAACACATCTTGTAAGTCCCGCAATGGCTGCAGCAGCAGCGATTCATGGTCATTTTGTTGATGTTAGAAAGATGTTGACAGAAAAAGCATATCAATAATGTTATCCTTCCTTACAAATAATTTATACAGAAATGGAGGAGAAAGTGATGAGTAGCTTTTCCACTTTGCAAAGTAAGGCAGCTGTTTTAGACCGGGCTAATGTTGATACCGATCAAATTATTCCGAAGCAATTTTTAAAACGGATAGAAAGAACTGGATTTGGTCAGTTTTTATTTTATGGCTGGCGTTTTTTAGAAGATGGGAGCCTGAACCCGGATTTTGAATTAAATAAGCGTGAAAACGAAGGTGCTCAAATATTAATTGCAAACGAAAACTTTGGATGTGGTTCGTCAAGAGAGCATGCTCCGTGGGCATTGTTAGACTATGGATTTAAAATTATTATTGCCCCATCATTTGCCGATATATTTTACCAAAATTGCTTAAAAAATGGCATGCTTCCAGTAGTCTTACCTTCTGAAGACGTACAATATTTAATGGAGAAATCACAAAACAATGATGTCATGATAACAGTTAATTTAGAGGAGGAAACTGTTTCGGATGAATTTGGATTTGTGCGTTTTTTTAAAATTCATCCATATTGGAAGCAACTCCTATTGAACGGATGGGATGAAATAGAAATTACGTTACAATTAGAAGAGAAAATCTCTCAATATGAAAAAACAATCCCGTGAAAATAATGACACAACTCGTAGACAAAACTAAATAAATTTCTAAAAGGCTAGTTGAACACGCTTGTCAATGGCGCCGCACAGAACCTTTAAGTTCATAGGCTTATAACGTTGAATACGAGCGTTTGTTAACAGTAATGACTGACCGGTATCTTATCTTAGGTCAGTCTTCTTTTCAATTAAATTAAATATCATTTTTTTCTCTTTTGTTTTTTATTTTCCTTCGTGCTAAACTACTTCTACAATCTATAAAGGCGGTTATATCTAATGAAAAAGCGGAGGCGAATAAAGAAAAAGAACAACGTTGTCTTGTTTCCGAATCTTGAAAGGAGATTAGTTGAAAAGGCTTTATATAGTTTAAAAAACAAACAATATACAGAGGCAATACGTTTTTTTGAAGAAGCAAAGGCAATAGATCCTCTTAATGAGGAACTTCTTTTCGGATTAGTAGTTGCTTACTTTGAAGCAGGATATTTTATTGAGGCTAAAGAGGCTGCAAAGGAACTGTTAAATAGTGGCATCGGAGATTATTTTCAAATCGTCGATATATATATAATGATTCTCGTTCAATTACATGAACATGACGAAATAGTGAAGACAATTCAATCATTATTAGAAGAAAAGGAAATCCCAGATGAAAAAGTTGCACATTTTACAAGCTTACTTCAGTTTAGTAAAAAAGTGATTGAAGAAAGTACAGAAATAGAAAAAAGTCCGCAAAACGTTGAAAAGCATCAAAATAAGGATGTTTTCTCAGTTGACGGTGATCCGAAAAAACAAATGCTGCTTATTGCTGAGCTAGCAAATCAAAATATTAGACCTTACATAAGGGAAATAACAGATTTCCTTCAGAATCATCATGCTCATCCTTTTCTAAAAACAATGTTGCTAAATGAGTTAAAAGAACAAGAATATCATAAAGAAATGGTCGTCAACAAATTCGGGTTAACGAAAACGGTTAACCCTGTAAAAGTGCATGATGTTCGTTCACAACCCATGCTAAAAAAAATGATATTGACGATAAGAGAACAAATAGAAAATGAAGATCCAATTTTATTTGAAAATATGAAAACGATTCTCGAAAGACACTTTTTTCTTTTATATCCTTTTGAGCTTGAACAATATCAATTAAATGTATGGATAGCTGCATATCATTCAATATGTTTAGAATATATTGGTTTTGAGGATGCTCAAATAAATATCGCAGCCCGTTATTAAGTGTCAGAGAAAGAATTGCTGGAAGCTTGTGCGTTTATTCAGGAGTTGGAGGAAATTTCTTATCCAATTATTTAAGGCTCCCCTGTTGAAACAAAGTGACCTTATGTTATAATATAATGGTTGTATTGTGTAAACGCCACATATTTTTTCATTGAATGGATGGTATTTACCATGAAGAGGTATTCATTCATTTTATACTTAATGATTAATGAGAAATAGATTGTTGGAGGGAAACGTATGTCTACAAATTGGGAAAAAACAGCAGGGAACGAAGGAGTTCTTACAGTTGAAGTAGACGTGGAAAAAGTAAATAAAGGTTTAGATACAGCTTTTAAGAAAGTTGTTAAAACTCTTAATGTACCTGGATTTCGTAAAGGTAAATTACCGCGTCCTCTTTTTGAAAAGCGTTTTGGTGTCGAGGCTCTTTATCAAGATGCTTTAGATATTCTTCTTCCTGAAGCGTATATGAATGCAATAGAAGAAACTGGAATTGAACCAGTTGATCAACCTAACATTGATATTGAGCAAATGGAAAAAGGAAAACCGCTTATTTTCAAGGCAACGGTTACCGTTAAGCCTGAAGTTAAGCTTGGCAGTTATAAAGGGATTGAAGTTGAACAATTTGACACAAACGTAACAGACGAAGATATTGCGAACGAATTAAAAAATCTTCAACAACAACAGGCGGAATTAGTTGTGAAAGAAGAAGGCGAAGCAGAAAACGGAGACACAGTCGTGATTGATTTTGAAGGCTTTGTTGACGATGAAGCTTTTGAAGGTGGAAAGGCTGAAAATTACTCTCTAAAACTTGGTTCAAATTCTTTTATTCCTGGATTTGAAGATCAGTTAATAGGAATTCGCGCTGGTGAAGAAAGAGATGTAAATGTTACTTTCCCAGAAGAATATCATGCAGCAGAGCTTGCTGGAAAAGCTGCTTTATTTAAAGTGAAAGTGCATGAAATTAAAGCAGAAGAACTTCCTGAACTAGATGATGAGTTCGCAAAAGATGTTGATGAAGAAGTTGAAACTCTTGCTGATTTAAAAGAAAAGGTTAAAAACCGTTTACAAGAGAACAAGAACCATGAAGCAGAACATCATATTCGTGACACTGTCATTGAAAAAGCAACTGAAAATGCCGAAATTGATATACCGCCAGTCATGATTACTACAGAAGTTGATCGAATGATGAAAGAGTTTGAACAACGCTTACAAATGCAAGGAATGAATATGGATTTATATTATCAATTCTCTGGTCAAGACGAAGCAGCACTTCAAGAGCAAATGAAAGCAGAAGCTGAAAAGCGTGTTCGTACAAATTTAACACTTGAAGCAATTGGTAATGCTGAAAATATTTCAGTTAGTGATGAAGAAGTAAATGTTGAGTTAGAAAAAATGGCTGAAATGTACAAAATGACTCCAGAGCAAGTTAAAGAAGCTCTAGGGACGTTGGAAGGCATTCAAAAAGATGTAATCATTCGCAAAACAGTTGACTTCCTAATCGAGAACAGCACAACTTTAGAAGAATAAAACCATAATAACAGGGCGCGATGAATCTGTGCCTCAGCTTGTAGACAAAATCAATCTTTGAGCAAATTCCTCAGACTGATTGAAAACGCTAGTCAGTCGAGGCGCCGACTAACGAGATGGAAGCGAATAGAACAAGTCGTTCATGAGCTTACAACGGAGTGCGAGGAACAAAGAATGCGAGCGTTTGTCAACAGTCTGAGGCGCGATGAAATCGTGCCTTGTTTTATACATAAAATTACAACTTATATTGCCCTAAACATTTAAAAAAATACATATTATTTATATAAAAGTATTGATTTAATGAACACAAAAATGGTTAAGCTTAGATAGTACATAACATATAATAAAATAAAGAAATGTTTTATGGACTAAAGCAAGCGAATAGAACATGTATATATAATACATGAGACCATCTCGTTGTTTTTTTAATCATCCAAAAAAGGGGAAACAGCAGCTACTAGAACAAGTCGTTCATGAGTTTATATGGGGAAATGTGGAAGATTGTCGACAGTCAGAATATCTTATTTCTTCTTTTGTGGATTAGCAAACAAATCATACATAAAATACATACAAATGATAAGCTTTTTCATTGTAAAACGTAAGTGTTATTATTACCTGTCCATGCAAAAAGTATGGTACAATGCAATACATACTATTGAACAACAAATTGATTGTATGTATTGATTCATTGCCAATTTTAGCACAATTATAAGGTGAGCGATATTCACCTGCACGAGTATATAAAATGAAAAACAAATTTATAGCTTTTCTTTAAAATTTGTTTGCTGATAGTCCGATAATTTACATTTGTAAGAAGTTTTTTTAAGGGGTGAAATGATTGTTTAAATTTAATGATGAAAAAGGACAATTAAAGTGTTCTTTCTGTGGTAAAACACAAGATCAAGTGAGAAAATTAGTGGCAGGACCAGGTGTTTATATATGTGATGAATGTATTGAGCTTTGTTCAGAAATCGTAGAAGAGGAATTAGGCACAGAAGAAGAAGCAGAGTTCAAAGATGTACCAAAGCCGGCAGAAATAAAAGAAATCCTTGAAGAGTACGTCATTGGACAGGATCAAGCAAAAAAATCTCTGGCAGTTGCTGTTTATAATCATTACAAAAGAATAAACTCAAATAGTAAAATTGATGATGTAGAGCTTGCTAAGAGTAACATTTGTATGATTGGGCCGACAGGAAGTGGAAAAACATTACTAGCACAAACGTTAGCGAGAATATTAAATGTTCCATTCGCAATTGCTGATGCTACTTCTTTAACAGAAGCAGGTTATGTTGGTGAGGATGTTGAAAATATTTTATTAAAGTTAATCCAGGCCGCTGACTACGATGTTGAAAAAGCAGAAAATGGAATTATTTATATTGATGAAATTGACAAAGTTGCTCGTAAATCTGAAAATCCATCAATTACGCGTGATGTTTCAGGTGAAGGAGTTCAACAGGCGTTATTAAAAATATTAGAAGGTACTGTTGCGAGCGTTCCTCCTCAAGGGGGACGAAAGCATCCACATCAAGAATTTATTCAAATTGATACAACAAATATTTTTTTTATTTGTGGCGGTGCTTTCGATGGAATTGAACAAATTATTAAACGGCGTCTCGGACAAAAGGTAATTGGATTTGGTGCCGATCCAAAGCAAAGTGAGATTGAAGAAAAAGAACTTCTTTCAAAAGTTCTCCCAGAGGATTTATTGAAATTTGGGTTGATCCCAGAATTTATTGGACGTTTGCCAGTAATTGCAAGTCTTCAATCTTTAGATGAAAAAGCTTTAATTGAGATTTTAACAAAACCTAAAAATGCTCTCGTTAAGCAATTCCAAAAAATGCTTGAGTTAGATAATGTAACGTTGGAATTTGAAGATGAGGCATTAGCGGAAATTGCTAAAAAAGCAATTGAACGAAAAACTGGTGCCAGAGGCTTACGATCGATTATTGAAGGGATTATGCTCGATGTAATGTATGAGCTGCCATCTCGTGATGATATTGAAAAATGTATTATTACAAAGGAAACAGTTGTCGATAATAAAGCTCCTAAGCTTATTCTTATTGACGGTACAGTTGAAACGAAAGAGCGTAAAACGTCAGCATAAAAAAATTGAAATTCTCGAGAAACTGGTCAAAAACCAGTTTCTTTTTTTTTAGTGTGCCAGGCATGGCATTTATCTAGGTGGTGCAAGTCCACTGTGGGGGAACACATCATCCAACCACTAGGGAAGTGCAAGGTGCTTGTCGTGAGGCAAGAGCTGAAGGAAGCGTGTACCAAAATCTTGGTCTGACGAACAGAAATCTGATACCAAGGCTTTACAGAAGGATAAGACTACTAAACAAGTCAAAGTCCAAAAGATGTGCGTAACTCTGTGAAGTAAATCAGGCAGATAAAAAGAGGAAAGATAAATGTCTTACCCTGGGAGGTCTCACGAACAGTTGAGGAGTCCCCTATATAAAGAAAACTGGTCGAATAAGGTTTATCGTGAGAAGTCAGCAGAAACCATAGTAATGACAAAAGTCATGAAGGGTGGAACAATTTATAGTGTTTCTAACACCATGGATGCATGAGAGATAAATTTCAGAATGTGTTAATGAGGAAAGTATGGGCGTATCCCAAAGGATACTCAAAAGCGAAATGTCTCTCATCACAGAAAAGGAAAGGAAGAAACGAGTATGGAACTTTTAGAAGAAATATTAAGTAATGAAAATATGAATACTGCCTACAAACAGGTATATCGAAATAAAGGTGCGAGTGGCGTAGATGGTATATCCATTGAAGATTTGGCGTACCATCTTCGGAAGAATAAAGATGGCATACGCAATCAAATCCGAAAGCGAAAATACAAGCCAATGCCTGCGTTACGAGTCGAAATACCGAAAGATAATGGAAAGACGAGAAAACTAGGCATTCCCACAGTTGTTGACCGTGTGATTCAACAGGCGATTAGTCAAAAAGTTGAGTCCAATATTTGAACGACAATTTAGTGAGTATAGCTTTGGATTTCGCCCAGGAAGAAGTTGCGAACAAGCAATCGTTAAAGCATTAGAATTTATGAATGAAGGCTACACGTGGTTAATTGATATTGACCTAGAACGCTTCTTTGATACTGTCCATCATGATAAGTTAATGAGAATAATTTCTTATACAATCAAGGATGGCGATGTCATATCACTCATACGAAAATATCTAACAAGTGGAGTAATGGTGAATGGGAAACGTGAAAACACTCCCATTGGAACACCGCAAGGTGGTAACCTGAGTCCGCTATTAAGCAACATCATGCTTAATGAATTAGATAATGAATTAGAAGCAAGAAATCTAAATTTCGTCAGAGATGCGGATGATAGCATCATCTTCGTCAAAAGTGAAAAAGCAGCCAATCGTGTCATGAAATCTATCACAAATTTTATCGAAAAGAAACTTGGGTTAATCGTAAACGCAGAGAAAAGTAGAATATCAAGACCAGGAAATACGAAATTTCTAGGATTTGGATTCTATTATGATACGCATACGAAAAAATATCAACCACGAGCGCATCAAGATTCGGTACGGAAACTCCAAAGAAAGCTAAAACAGCTAACGAAACGCAACCAAGGAATCTCCCTAAATAACAGGATAATGAAATTAAGACAAGTTATTTACGGATGGGTGAACTACTTTAAAATCGCGAAGTTGAAAAAGATACTCACCACTACTGATGCGAAATTGCGCTCTAGGTTACGAGTCATCATTTGGAAACAATGGAAAAGTAATAAGAAGCGAATCCAATCACTTATTCAATTGGGTATACCTGAAGAAGAAGCCAAAGGACTGACCTATTGCCGAAAAGGATATCGGTACATAGGGCTATCGAAAGTTGTTCAAACAGCATTATCAAATAAACGTCTAAAGCAAAGAGGAATCCCCTTTGCCTTAGATTATTACTTAGAAGTTCATACTGCAATATAAGTTGAACCGCCGTATACGGAACCGTACGTACGGTGGTGTGAGAGGGATGGGAAGTTAAATAACTTTCCTCTCTACTCGATTCCTATCTAATTTGGTAAATTTTTAATTACGCCTGGAGTTCGATCCATTCAAATAACAATGAGTAGGAGGGGAAAAAAGTCCCACTACATGAAGTTTTACTCTATAAAATTTCATTGTTTATTCCAACAATGTGACGGAAATACTAGCAAGTATAAACATAAATATATATCGCAGGAGGGAATACAATGAGTTGGACGGGAATTGCCTTAATTGTTCAGCTATTTTTCGGAATTGTGATCGGCTTATATTTTTGGAATTTACTACGAAATCAGCGGACACAAAAGGTTTCAATTGATCGTGAATCACGAAAAGAAATGGAACAGCTTCGACAGATGAGAGCAATTTCTTTAACTGAACCATTATCCGAAAGGGTGCGCCCTTCCAGCTTTAAAGATATTGTTGGTCAAGAGGATGGAATAAAGGCGTTAAAAGCTGCGTTATGTGGACCAAATCCGCAGCATGTTCTAATTTACGGTCCTCCAGGAGTCGGGAAAACAGCGGCAGCAAGACTTGTGTTAGAAGAAGCAAAAAGAAATAGTAAATCGCCTTTTAAGCGATCCTCGGTTTTTATTGAATTAGATGCAACGACAGCAAGGTTTGATGAGCGAGGAATTGCAGATCCGTTAATTGGATCTGTTCATGATCCGATTTATCAAGGTGCAGGAGCAATGGGACAAGCTGGAATTCCTCAGCCAAAACAAGGAGCAGTTACAAATGCTCATGGTGGAGTGTTATTTATAGACGAGATTGGTGAATTACATCCAATTCAAATGAATAAATTATTAAAAGTGTTGGAGGATCGAAAAGTATTTCTTGAAAGTGCTTATTATCATGAAGAAAACAATCAAATTCCCAGTCATATTCATGACATCTTTAAAAATGGTCTGCCTGCAGATTTTCGGTTAATCGGTGCAACAACTAGAACACCAAACGAAATACCACCAGCAATTCGTTCGCGCTGTATGGAGGTATTTTTCCGCGAGTTAACTGTTGATGAAATAATGAAGGTCGCAAAAAAAGCTGCTGAAAAAGTGAACTTATTAATAAGTGATAACGGAGTAAATACTTTAGCTACATATGCCCGTAATGGAAGAGAAGTAGTAAACATGGTGCAAATAGCCGCTGGTCTTGCCATTACAAAGGATCGTAATTTTATTAAGGACGAAGATATAGAGTGGATTATCCATTCAAGTCAAATGACCCCAAGAATGGAACGAAAAATTGGTCATCGAGCTTCTATCGGTCTAGTAAATGGGCTAGCCGTATATGGTCCTAATACTGGTGCTTTGTTAGAAATTGAGGTGACTGTTATCCCTGCAAAAGATAATGGGACAATTAATATAACTGGTATCGTTGAGGAGGAAAGTATCGGTAACCAAGGGAAATCAATTAGACGGAAAAGTATGGCGAAGGGTTCGATTGAAAATGTGATAACTGTACTAAGGTCAATGGATGTTCCAGCAGATGACTATGATATTCACGTAAATTTTCCAGGGGGCATACCAATTGATGGTCCATCTGCAGGAATTGCAATGGCAACGGGAATTTATTCGGCGATTTATAAATTGCCAATTGATCATCAAGTAGCTATGACAGGTGAAATAAGTATTCACGGGAATGTGAAGCCAGTTGGCGGTGTGTATGCGAAGGTAAAAGCGGCTCAAAAAGCAGGTGCTAAAAAAGTCATTATTCCAAAAGAAAATATGCAAGCAATTTTAAATGAAATAGAAGGAATTGAAGTCATTCCTGTCCACTATTTAAATGAAGTATATAATATTGCATTTGTTAACAACAATTTTCATCAAAATGAAGCTACTACAGCCTCTGTAGAATTATCGAAAAAGGGAAATATTTAATTTTAGTTAGCTTCGGTTTCCAAACTTGAAATCGAAGCTTTTTATCAAGTATGAACTAAAAAAAATTAAGAATGTCGATTTGATGTCAATTTGAATGATAGGTTAAATAATTTGAAGGAATTTGATAGTAGACTCATTCGTGGGAGATTAGTTTCATACACAGTCATTCCAAGGATATAAATTAAGAACAACAACTCGCTTTATTCTTGATTTAGATTGTCAAAAGGAAAAATGAACTGAAAATCAAAAGAGCTGTCTAGACCAACTATTTAAGAAAGAAGATATATTAGTACTACAAATACTTCATGTTAATAGACACAATTTCGCAAATAAGATAGAATTGTACAAAGAATTGATTATATTTTAAGGAGATTATTCAAAAAGTTTAGGAAAATAACTGTCGATAAAAATGGTTCCATGTCCCGTTTTTTAGATGTTATTTTAGACCTGATTTTTTTGAAAAAAGATGCATTTGGAGGTGCAAAGTCATGACGAATAGTAAAGAGATCATCGTCCCCCTCCTGCCGCTTCGAGGCTTGCTTGTTTATCCAACGATGGTATTGCATTTAGACGTAGGGCGGGAAAAATCAATACAAGCACTTGAAAAAGCAATGGTAGATAACCATTTCATTTTTTTAACGACTCAAAAGGATACATCGGTCGATAATCCTGTAGAAGATGATCTATATACGATGGGAACGTTAACGCGTGTAAAGCAGATGTTAAAACTGCCGAACGGAACGATTCGTGTTCTAGTAGAAGGGTTAAATAGAGCTGAAATCATTTCTTTTCATGATAAAGAGGACTACTATGAGGTTAGTTTAAAATTATATGAAGACGATGTAGAAAAAGATGTAGAAACTAAAGCATTAATGAAAACAATTCTTAGTTATTTTGAACAATACATAAAGTTGTCAAAAAAAATTTCAGCAGAAACATATGCGACTGTTTCAGATATTGAAGAGCCGGGGAGAATGGCCGATATCATTGCGTCTCATCTGCCGTTGAAGCCAAAAGAAAAACAAGAAATACTTGAAACAATTAATATTAAGGAAAGACTTAAGCGAGTAATTGAAATTATCCATAACGAAAAAGAAGTGTTAAACCTTGAAAAGAAGATTGGTCAGCGAGTCAAACGTTCGATGGAACGAACGCAAAAGGAGTATTATTTGCGGGAACAAATGAAGGCAATTCAAAAAGAGCTCGGTGATAAGGAAGGTAAGGGCGGTGAAATCGACGAACTGACTGAAAAGATTGCTGAATCTGGGATGCCGGATCATGTAAGAGATACCGCAATGAAAGAGTTAAGCCGTTATGAAAAAGTGCCATCTAGTTCCGCGGAAAGTGCTGTTATTCGAAATTATATCGATTGGCTTATTTCTTTACCTTGGACGAAAGCGACTGAAGATGATTTAAATATTCAAAAAGCAGAACGAATTTTAAATAAAGATCACTATGGGTTGGAAAAAGTAAAAGAGCGGGTTCTAGAATATTTAGCTGTTCAAAAACTAACTAATTCATTAAAGGGACCGATCCTTTGTCTTGCTGGACCGCCGGGTGTTGGAAAAACAAGCTTGGCACGATCAATTGCCTCGTCATTAAATCGAAATTTTGTTCGAATATCACTTGGCGGAGTTCGTGATGAGTCGGAAATTCGAGGACATAGACGTACATATGTTGGAGCGATGCCAGGAAGAATTATTCAAGGAATGAAAAAAGCCCGAACAATTAATCCCGTGTTTCTTCTTGATGAAATTGATAAAATGTCAAGTGATTTTCGTGGTGATCCTTCAGCTGCATTGTTAGAAGTGTTAGATCCTGAACAGAATCATAATTTTAGTGATCACTTTATTGAGGAGCCGTATGACCTTTCAAAAGTTATGTTCATTGCTACGGCAAATAATCTTGCTACAATACCAGATCCGCTCCGTGACCGGATGGAAATTATTACGATTGCTGGATATACAGAGCTTGAAAAGCTTTATATTGCAAAAGACCATCTTTTACCGAAGCAAATTGCTCAACATGGCTTATCTAAAGGACAATTACAAATTCGTGAAGATGCAATTATAAAAATAATTCGCTACTACACCCGGGAAGCAGGTGTCCGGAGCTTAGAGCGACAGCTTGCTTCAATCTGTCGAAAAACAGCTAAAATTATCGTTTCTGGTGAAAAGAAACGGGTTATAATTACAGAAAAAAATATAGAAGATATTTTAGGAAAAACAAAATATCGCTACGGTCAAGCTGAACTTGAAGACCAAATCGGAGTTGCGACTGGTCTTGCATATACTACTGTAGGTGGGGATACTTTACAAATTGAGGTTTCTTTATCACCTGGTAAAGGGAAACTTGTGTTGACAGGAAAGCTTGGAGACGTAATGAAAGAATCGGCACAGGCGGCTTTTAGTTTTGTGCGTTCAAAAGCAAAAGAATTAGGTATTGATGACGAATTCCATGAAAAATTAGATATTCATATTCACGTTCCTGAAGGAGCTGTACCAAAGGATGGACCATCGGCTGGTATTACAATTGCAACTGCATTAGTTTCAGCATTAACAGGGAGGAAAATACGCAAAGAGGTGGGGATGACTGGAGAAATAACGTTAAGAGGTCGAGTCTTGCCCATTGGCGGTCTAAAGGAAAAATCATTAAGTGCTCATCGTGCTGGTTTAACAAAAATTATTTTACCGAAAGATAACGAAAAAGATATTGATGATATCCCTAAAAGTGTTCGGGATGAATTGAAATTTATTCCTGTGTCTCATCTCGATGAAGTACTCGAACATGCCTTGACAGGTGGTGAATTATGAAAGTAACAAGCTCTGAAATTGTCATTAGTGCTGTAAAACCAGAACAATATCCTCAAGAAAGCTTACCTGAGTTTGCTCTAGCAGGACGCTCAAATGTTGGCAAATCATCGTTTATTAATAAAATGATCCAAAGGAAAAGTTTAGCAAGGACTTCATCGAAGCCTGGAAAAACACAAACGTTAAACTTTTACCTTATTAATGAAAAACTATATTTTGTTGATGTTCCTGGATATGGATTTGCAAAAGTGTCAAAAAAAGAGCGTGAGGCTTGGGGGAAAATGATTGAAACGTATTTAACAGAACGCAAACAATTGAAAGCAGTCATTTTAATTGTTGATTTACGCCATCCCCCTACGGATGATGATATATTAATGTATGATTTTTTAAAACATTATCAAATTCCTTGTATTGTTATTGCAACGAAAGCAGATAAAATTCCAAAAGGAAAATGGCAAAAACATTTAAATATAACAAGACAGACATTGCAACTTGATGCAAAAGATCATTTAATATTATTTTCATCTGAAACAGGAGAAGGAACTGAAAGAACTTGGTCAGCACTTGAGTTATACATGTAAATTCATCGTAAATGATGATGTAAAGTTTTGCCCCCCGCCATCATGTTGGCGGGGGGCAAAGTTTTTTCCAAGAGTTCATATGATCTGTCTCTAAGGGCGCTTCTTTGAACTAGACGTACCCATCTAATATAAATAGCACATAGCTATTTATGCTATGCAGAGCATGTAGACAAAGTCAATATTTGAAATAAATACCTGAAAGACTAAGTGCAGGTTTCATTATCTTCTGTCATATTCTCATGTTACACGCTCATTTACACAAGATGCTTGAACTTTATCTTCGTCTTTAATTCCACCAGATTTTGTATTTATATGTAACAACAGAAGCGCTTATCCTTAAACTTTAAAACTATATTTAAGTACATAAATTCCAATTATTTTAATTTTTTTAATCATACATAGAATGATACTTCCAGTTAGGTTCAATAAAATAAATTTTATCCATTTCTATATTTAACGATATCGTTTAAAATGATCATCTTTTTAAATAATATTCACCATAAAAATAAGAATATTCCTTTATTGTTAGCAATATGTACTATTTAAATGCATATCGTTGTAAATAACAGCTTACTAGAGTTGATGCAGTGAGAGAAGAATATAGGTTTATAAATTGCGATTTTTCACGAAATATGAATTTTGAGAATATTGTTCTTGAATGTTAAGGTTAAACATATGTTTTTCATAAATAGATAGAAGGGGGGATGTAGCCTGGTGAAGCATTGTTTTAAGGGATTGCTGTTTTTAGTGTTTATGATTGTTCTTACAGCCTGTGGAGGAAAAGTAACAACAAGCAATGGTTATGAACTTGTTGAGAAAGAGAAATTTATTTTTTCAGCTTCAGGCGAATTTAAACCGTTTAGTTACATGGATAAAGATGGGAAAATGATCGGCTTTGACATAGAAGTTGGTGAAGCAATTGCAAAAGAATTAGGGCTTGAGCCCGTACAGAAAAAATTTAAATTTGGGAGTATTGTAGAAGGTGTAAAGTCAGGTCGATTTGATGCAGCTATTGCAAGTCATACAATAACTGAAGAACGCCTCAAAGAAGTGAACTTTTCAACCCCATATTACTACTCAGGAGCACAAATTTTTGTTCGTCCTGATGATCCATTCAAAACCCTCGATGATTTAAAGGATAAAGAAGTGGCTGTTTCAAGGGGCTCCACATTTGCCAATATTCTTTCGGGAGTAACTGATAATATTATTTTATTAGATAGTGATGTAACCGCACTTGAAGCTTTATCTAAAGGAAAACATGATGCAGTCATTACTGATTTTATTACTGGAAAAGAAGCGATTGGTTCAGGTATGAAGATTGAGGGAAGAGACATGCTTGAACAAAGTGAACAAGGAATCGGAGTTGCAAAGGATAATAAAGTTCTCATTGAAAAAATTAATGAAGCTTTAGAAACGCTACGCAAAAATGGAACATTAAAGGAAATTAGTGTTAAGTATTTTGGTGAGGACATTACGGTTCAACCTGGAAGCTAGGTAAGAGGCGAATGTGTGTTATTTATGCATTCGCCTATTTTTTTCAATACGGCTATACTAAATATCCCTGTTTATCAGGATAAGCTTAAAACAACAAGATTGTTTAACAGTTAAGGAGGAATGTTCTTGGAATTATTTACAAAATTCATTAATACCTACGACATGTTTTTAAAGGGAATGGTTCTCACTTTCCAATTAACAATCATATCTGTGTTGATTGCAATTTTTATTGGTTTATTTTTTTCCTTTTTAAAAATTTCAAAGGTAAAATTATTTGAATGGCTAGCGGATCTGTATATTTTCATTATAAGAGGGACCCCATTAATTGTTCAAATTTTTGTTTTTTTCTATGGACTTACAGCAATTAACATCTCACAATTTTGGGCCGTTATTTTAGGTCTTGCTTTTCACAATGGTGCATATATCGCCGAAATTTTTAGAGGATCAATCCAATCCATTGATAAGGGGCAAATGGAAGCTGGTCGTTCTTTAGGAATGACAGCAGGATTGACGATGAGAAGAATTATTTTACCACAAGCTTTTAAACGAGCTATCCCACCGCTTGGTAACCAATTTATCATCGCTTTAAAGGATTCATCACTCGCCTCATTTATCGGAATGTACGAGCTGTTTAATGTTGCAACAACTTACGGTTCTAATGAATACGATTACATGAGTTATCTATTAATAGTAGCCATATATTATTTAATCCTCGTCTTTATTTTCTCAGCAATCGTAAAGATAGTAGAAAAACGAATGGAGGTTAGTGACTAACTTGGATAAATCAATGATGATTAAAGTAGAGAAATTAAATAAATCATTTGGAGATTTGCATGTATTAAAAGATGTTGATTTGACAGTAAAAGAAAGTGAAGTTGTTTGTTTAATAGGTGCGAGTGGTTCAGGAAAAAGCACGTTGCTCCGCTGTTTAAATTTCCTTGAATTAAAAGATAACGGTAATATTTTTATTGCTGGTGAAAAAATTGAAATGGGAACTCATGATTTAAATAATGTGAGATCTAAGGTTGGAATGGTGTTTCAACATTTCCACCTTTTCCCTCATAAAACGGTAATTGAAAATATCGTAGAGGCACCGATTTATGTTAAAAAAAATCAAAAAGATGAGGCGATAAAAGAAGCAAGAAGTTTGTTAAAGAAAGTGGGACTACTTGATAAAGAGAACGTGTACCCAGCTAAACTTTCAGGAGGTCAAAAACAACGTGTTGCGATTGCAAGAGCATTAGCAATGAAGCCGGCTATTATGTTATTTGATGAACCGACATCAGCATTAGACCCCGAATTAGTTGGTGAAGTATTAGCAACGATGAAGCAATTGGCGAATGAAGGTATGACAATGATTGTTGTTACTCATGAAATGGGTTTCGCACGAGAGGTGGCGGATTGGGCTGTATATATGCATGATGGCCGTATCATTGAAGTAGGTCATCCTGATGAACTATTTGTAAATCCGAAAGAGCAGCGGACAAAAGACTTTTTAGATTCTGTTTTGTAAATATTTAAAGTAAAAATGATTACCCGCCAGACTGTTGAAAAACGAACTTATGAACGTCTGGTCAATTCGCTTCTGCTTCATGCTACGCGCCTTGACTGACAAGCGTTTTCAATCAGTCTGGGGGAATTTACAGATTTTTAAACAAATAGCTCCTAAAAAGACGTTTATTCTCTATATTTTTGAAAAACACTCGTTTGGCCTTCATTGTAAGTTCATGAACGAACGATCGTCCTATTCACTTCCGGCTTGCAAGTGTTTTTAATTAGTTTTTCGACATTTTGTTGAAATAAGTATATACAGTCCGATGGGGGTAGTCTCGAAAAGAGGTTACCCTATTTTTTTGTCTCTTATTAAGAAAAAGGTAAAGCCGAGAACGAGTAAGATAGCTGGTAGTATTCTCCATACAAATGCACTGTCAACTTCAGTTATACCAAGCCATTGAAAAATTTGGTCATAAAAAAGGAGCAAAATGGCCAAAATGAGAAAAAGCGCTCCTTGAAAAAAACCGGTTCGAGTTTTTTGGAAACGTAATAAAAATCCAAGAGCTATGATAAGGATAAAAACTCCAATATGATCTGGCCATAGTTTTAGTTGGTTTATAACGTGAAAGTGCAAACCAAAGCCAAATAAAATAACTCCTGGTAAAATGGCTTCATAATCTTGGGCTAAGAAAGCTTGTCCTAAAAAGGAAATGCCAACAATAATTAATAGTGTAGGCCACTCGAAAAAATTTGGAAATATTGTAATATTTGCTTCTTGAAAAAATAAATAAATACTAAAACCTACTAAAATAAAACCTGAGAAAAAACGTTGTTGTTTCATTAAACCACCACTTCCAATTACTTCACTTGAATCCAAAAATCTTTTTTGATACTGTAAAGAAGGAGCTATGTCTGTCGAAATTTGTTATTTTCTTTATTTATGATAGCATATGTTTCAGATTATGTTCACATTTTTTCAAAAAAGTATCGATTTATCATGCTATAATGGATATATATTATGTATTATTAATTGGGGTGAATGTGAAAATGCATATTCTTGTCGTAGGCCTAAATTACAAAACTGCCCCTGTTGAAATTCGTGAACGATTAACGTTTAACGAAACAGAATTAGCGGATGCGATGAGAACATTGAAAGATAAAAAAAGCATCCTTGAAAATGTCATTCTGTCAACTTGTAATCGGACAGAGATTTATGCTGTCGTCGATCAACTTCACACAGGTCGTTATTATATAAAGCAGTTTCTGTCAGAATGGTTTGAACTTGACCAAGAAGATTTTTCTCCTTATTTGTTTATTTATGAGCAAGATGGTGCGATTGAACATTTATTTAAGGTTGTAAGCGGTTTAAACTCAATGATTTTGGGGGAAACGCAAATTATCGGACAAGTTCGCTCAAGCTTCTTGCTTGCACAAAAAGAGGGTACAACAGGTACTTTATTTAATCAACTGTTTAAGCAGGCAATTACTCTTGCTAAACGCGCTCATTCTGAAACAGAAATTGGTGCAAATGCTGTTTCAGTAAGTTATGCAGCAGTTGAACTTGCAAAAAAAATTTTTGGAACCCTCGAAAACAAGCACGTCCTTATACTAGGTGCAGGAAAAATGGGTGAGCTTGCAATTAAAAACCTCCATGCAAATGGTGCAAGTAAAGTAACGGTCATGAATAGAACTTATGAGAAAGCGAAAGATTTAGCAAAACGATTTTCCGGTGAAGCTAAATCTATTGAAGAGCTCCAATGTGCACTTGCAGATGCAGACATTTTAATTAGTTCAACAGGAGCAAAAAACTTTGTTATTACTAAAGAGATGATGTTAAACGTAGGAAAAGCGCGAAAGGGAAAGCCGCTTTTTATGGTAGATATCGCTGTTCCTCGTGACTTAGATCCGCAGCTAAGCGAGATGGAGAGCGTATTTTTATACGATATAGATGATTTAGAGGGAATTGTACAGGCAAACTTAGCAGAACGTAGAAAAGCAGCAGAAAAAATTATGATAATGATTGAAGGAGAAATGATTGAGTTTAATCAATGGCTCAATATGCTCGGTGTTGTTCCTGTTATTTCCGCTCTCCGGGAGAAAGCGTTAA
Source organism: Bacillus aquiflavi (assembly GCF_019915265.1). Taxonomy (NCBI): domain Bacteria; kingdom Bacillati; phylum Bacillota; class Bacilli; order Caryophanales; family Bacillaceae; genus Bacillus; species Bacillus aquiflavi. The sequence continues at coordinate 2,489,814 of NZ_CP082780.1, read as the reverse complement.
CAATTCAAGCTGAAACGATGAAAAGTATCGAACGAAAACTTCCTAACTTAAGTGATCGTGAACGAAAAGTTTTAAATAAACATACAAAAAGTATCATTAATCAGCTGTTACGCGATCCAATTCTACAAGTAAAAGAACTGGCTGCACAACCTAATGCTGATGAATCGTTAGAGTTGTTTATGAAGATTTTCAATATTGAGCAGCTTGTTGAAGAACAAAGAGCGGAAAAAGCAGTTGAACCTAGAAAAGTTCAAGCTCATGCACCTCAAGCTTCCCTTCAATCTTAAAAGGGGTTTCCTCCATGGTTGAGATTTTTTTGGCGAGGCTGCATGAACTTATGGTTGTATTGTATGCCTTGAGCGTTCTTTTATATTTTATTGATTTTCTTCATAGCAACCGGAAGGCAAATTCAATCGCCTTCTGGTTACTTGCGTTTGTTTGGATTTTACAAACTATTTTTTTAATTTTGTATATGTTAAAAACAGGAAGATTCCCTGTCTTGACAATTTTTGAAGGACTTTATTTTTACGCATGGGTATTGATCACTCTATCGTTAGTAATCAATCGGTTGTTACGGGTTGATTTTACAGTTTTCTTTACAAATGTACTTGGATTTTTAATAATGGTTATTCATACATTTGCACCTTTTCAATTTGAATCAAGGGTGATGAGTGAGCAGCTTGTTTCTGAACTTCTGCTAATTCATATAACGATGGCAATCCTTTCATACGGTGCATTTTCTTTATCATTTGTATTTTCTCTTCTTTATTTAATTCAATATGATTTATTAAAACAGAAAAAATGGGGGGACAGACTATTAAGGATAGCAGATTTAACAAAGTTGGAGAATATGTCCTACGTATTAAATGTAATAGGGGTACCGATGCTAATATTAGCCTTAATTTTAGGTATTCAATGGGCATTTATTAAGTTGCCAAATATGAATTGGTTCGATACTAAAATTATTGGTTCATTTGTTGTCTTAAGTGTTTACAGCTTTAATTTATATTTAAGAGTAAGAAAAGATATTCATGGTAAAACGATAGCCCTTTTGAATGTAGGTTCATTTTTAATTGTGTTAATAAATTTCTTCTTGTTTGGACGGCTATCATCGTTTCATTTTTGGTATTCGTAATAGAAAAGACTTATATTTAGGATTACATTAACAAACAGGATAAAATTACAGGAGGCTGCTATGAGAAAAATTATCGTCGGATCAAGACGGAGTAAGCTTGCGATCACACAAACAAAATGGGTAATTGAACAATTAAAAAAACTCGGTGTCCCTTTTGATTTTGAGATGAAAGAAATTGTTACTAAAGGGGATCGAATATTAGATGTAACGTTATCAAAGGTAGGCGGAAAAGGATTGTTTGTTAAAGAAATTGAGCAGGCGATGCTAAATAAAGAGATTGATATGGCAATACATAGTATGAAAGATATGCCTGCTGTTCTGCCAGAAGGGCTTATGATTGGCTGTATACCTAAACGGGAAGATCATCGTGATGCTCTTATTTCTAAAGGAAATGTTCCCTTTCACGAATTAAAACAAGGTGCAATTATCGGTACAAGCAGTTTGCGACGGGGTGCCCAATTATTAGCGAAACGTCCAGATCTTCATATTAAGTGGATTCGCGGTAACATTGATACACGCTTGAACAAATTAAAAACAGAGGAATACGATGCGATTATATTGGCTGCAGCAGGTTTGTTTCGGATGGGATGGGCAAAAGATGTTATTTCAGATTTTTTAGAGCCTGATATTTGTCTCCCAGCTGTTGGACAAGGAGCTCTTTCAATTGAATGTCGCGATGATGATCATGAGTTGCTTGATCAGTTAAGTAAGCTAACTTGTGATCATACTGAAAAAACTGTTAAAGCAGAAAGAGCCTTTCTTCATAAGATGGAAGGGGGTTGTCAAGTACCAATTGCTGGATATGCAACAATCAATCATAAAGACGACATTGCCCTAACTGCACTTGTTGCTTCACCAGATGGAAAAACGATTCTTAAAGAACGAGTTACTGGTCATGATCCAGTAGAAGTAGGGTGTCGTGCGGCCGAGCTTCTTGCGGATAAGGGTGCACTTCAGTTAATCCATTCTGTAAAAAAGGAGCTCGATCAATAATGAGTGACGTTCCTTTGCAAGGGAAAAATATTCTTATTCCTAGAGGAAAGCTTCAAGCAAAGGCATTTTCTGAAGCTATTAAGGAACACGGGGGAGTGCCGATTGAAATTCCTCTAATCGGCTTTCGGCCTACGCAGATTAGAGAGGAACTTCAACAAGCGATTGAACAAATTGATCAGTATGACTGGCTAATTATTACAAGTATTAACTCAGCCCGGTTTTTTTTAACAAAAATCCCTGCTAATTTGCCATCTATGCCAAAAATCGCGGCAATTGGTGAAAAAACAGAACGAGTTATAAAGGAGCTTGGATTTAACGTAGCTTTTACTCCTAGTGAGTATGTCGCTGAAGGCTTTGTAAAGGAGTTTTTACCAATCATATCACAAGGGGAAAAGGCGCTTTTGCCAAAAGGCGATTTAGCAAGAGGTGTCATTGTCTCCGCGCTACAGAAAAATAATATTCAAGTAAATGAACTCATTATTTATGAAACATTTCTTCCAGAGGAAAGTAAGCAACAGTTAATGAAGACATTAACAGAAACAAAATTACACATTTTAACATTTACGAGTTCGTCAACAGTTGATCATTTTATGGCTGTCGTAAATGAGGCAAAATTGCATGATAAAATAAAGGAAAGTATCGTTGCGTGTATTGGACCAATTGCAAAGAAAACTGCTGAAAGTCACGGACTAACAGTGCATGTTTGTCCATCTATTTATACCGTAGATGCAATGATCTTACAATTAATTCACTATGTATCAGAAACGAGATTGGAGGCTAAATGATGAAAGATTTACATTTTACCCGTCATCGCCGTTTACGGCAAAGTGCGAATATGCGTGCGATTGTTCGAGAAACCCATTTACATGTAGAAGATTTTATCTATCCCCTGTTTATTGTTGTAGGTCAAAATATTAAACAGCAAGTACAGTCTATGCCAGGAGTTTATCAGTTATCAATTGATCAGTTAGAAACAGAAATAGAAGAAATTATTTCTTTAGGAATTAAGTCGATTATATTATTTGGTGTTCCAATTGAAAAAGACGAGCTTGGTATAGGGGCTTACCATAATCATGGAATTGTTCAAGAAGCAACTCGATTTATAAAGAAACACTTTCCAGATATAATTGTTGTAGCTGATACATGTTTATGTGAGTATACAAGTCATGGTCATTGCGGTGTTGTTGAAAAAGGAGGAAAGGTATTAAACGATCCTTCATTAGATTTATTAGCGAAAACGGCAGTTAGTCAAGCAGAGGCTGGAGCGGATATTATCGCACCATCAAATATGATGGATGGGTTTGTGGCAGCAATTCGAGCGGGTCTTGATGAAGCAGGATTTGAAGATGTTCCGATTATGTCTTACGCAGTAAAATATGCCTCCGCTTTTTACGGACCATTTCGTGATGCGGCAGATAGTACGCCTCAATTTGGGGATCGTAAGACGTACCAAATGGATCCAGCCAATCGCCTCGAAGCTATGAGAGAAGCAGAATCGGATGTGTTAGAGGGTGCCGATTTTTTAATAGTAAAGCCTGGTATGCCATATTTAGATATTGTGCGTGACGTAAAAAATAATTTTAATTTGCCGGTTGTAGTTTACAATGTAAGTGGTGAATATTCGCTTATTAAAGCAGCCGCACAAAATGGCTGGATTGATGAAAAAGGTGTCGTGATGGAAATGCTTACGAGTATGAAACGGGCTGGAGCAGATCTTATTATTACTTATTTTGCAAAAGATGCGGCTCGTTGGTTAGCAGAGTAATTTTCGATTATTAAAAATGATGATAGAAAAGAGGGATTTTTTAGATGCGGTCATATGAAAAGTCAAAAAAAGCTTTTAGTGAAGCAAAAACACTTATGCCTGGCGGAGTAAATAGCCCTGTTCGTGCATTTAAATCTGTAAAAATGGATCCAATTTTTATGGAACATGGAAAAGGATCGAAAATATATGATATTGACGGTAATGAATATATTGACTACGTTTTATCATGGGGACCATTAATTCTTGGTCATGCAAATGAAAAAGTAGTTGAGGAAATCAAAAAAGTAGCAGAAAAAGGTACAAGCTTTGGTGCACCTACGATTGTTGAAAATGAACTAGCAAAACTCGTAAAAGAACGCGTTCCTTCTATAGAGATTATTAGAATGGTTTCATCCGGAACAGAAGCGACGATGAGTGCTCTAAGATTAGCACGAGGATATACGAAACGGAATAAAATAATGAAATTTGAAGGTTGCTATCACGGTCACGGGGATTCTTTATTAATTAAAGCCGGGTCTGGAGTGGCAACATTGGGCTTGCCTGATAGCCCTGGTGTTCCAGAAGGCGTCGCAAAAAATACAATTACCGTACCATATAACGATCTAGATAGTGTTAAATATGCTTTTGAACGCTATGGTGAAGATATTGCTTGTATTATCGTTGAACCTGTTGCAGGAAATATGGGTGTCGTTCCTCCGCAACCAGGTTTTTTAGAAGGGTTGCGTGAAATTACAGAGCAATATGGTTCATTGTTAATTTTTGATGAAGTCATGACAGGGTTCCGTGTTGATTATCATTGTGCACAAGGCTATTTTGGGATTACGCCTGATATTACTTGTTTAGGGAAAGTAATTGGAGGAGGTCTTCCTGTTGGAGCATATGGGGGCAAGGCTGAAATAATGGAAAAAATTGCTCCAAGCGGTTCAATTTATCAAGCCGGTACACTTTCAGGTAATCCATTGGCTATGACTGCAGGGTTGTACACACTAAGCCAGTTAACACGGGAAAGCTATAGCGAATTTATACGAAAAGCTGATATGCTTGAGGCAGGGTTAAAGAAGGCTGCTGAAAAGTATAATATTCCACATACAATTAATCGAGCCGGTTCGATGATTGGCTTTTTCTTTACGACTGAGGATGTTGTTAACTACGAAAAAACGAAAACTTCCAACCTGGATTATTTTGCGAAATACTATCAAGAGATGGCTAATGGAGGTATTTTCTTACCGCCATCACAGTTTGAAGGACTGTTTTTATCAACAGCCCATACTGATGAAGATATCGAAAAAACAATTAGTGCGGCTGAAACTGCATTTTCAAAATTGAAAGGTTAAATTTTTAAACGAGAACATAGACAAACTCAACATTTGTATCAATTTTATGCAGGTGTCAGTCGAGAAGCGCAGCACTAGGCAAAAACGATAAAAACTGTCGTTCATCAGTTTATTTGTCAACAATCTGACCACTTACTGTTTTTACAGGTAAGTGGTTTTTTTATGCATATTTTTATGTAAAGAAGCATTGATGTTTAAGAGGAACTATTTTTTTAAATCATCTGATGTGTTTTTTTGCAGAGAAACCAATAAAGGAGGTTTCGTCTTTTCACGTAAAAAATTCGCATTTATTATTGTTTAATTGGGCAATCATCATAAAAAAACAGTCTATTCATAAAGTGATTATGACAAAGAAATTTTCGTAAGGGAGGATAAGAAAGGAGGAGTTATTTTGTCTCAAGAAAATCAATCATTTTTGAAGTTTTCAATAGAGGAGTCAATTTGGTTCCAAAAAGGACAGGAAGTAGCAGAACTTATTTCAATTTCACTTGATCCTGATGTTACGCTACAAGAAAGCGAGCGTTTTGTTACTATTAATGGCTTATTACAATTGTCTGGAGAATATAAGCGTGTTGGAGCAGATGAAATAGAGGAGGAGCCATTTTCTGCTCCAAAATTTATTCATTTTGTAGAAGAAAGAGACGATGGTGTTTGTGAGTTCAATCACCACTTCCCTGTTGACATTACGATTCCACTTAATCGTGTGAAAAATATTTACGATGTTAATGTAGAAATTGAATCGTTTGATTATTTATTACCCGAACGCAGTTGTTTAAAGCTTACAGCTGATTTAAGAATTTCAGGGCTATATGAGGAAAACCAACAGAGTGAAGAGATAGTGGAGGAAGCAACTAGGCATGCTGCTTCACTAGTTGAAGAAAAGACAACACATGCTGAACTTGATCAAGAGGAGCAAATAGAGGAAACAGAGGAACCACAAAACACGTTGTTTCAGCCTTTTGAAGTGGAAGCCAGAAAAGAACCGACAGAAAAAATGAATACAGTTGAAACTCATCATATTTCCAAAAAAGAAAATGTACTATCTTTAGAAAACTTTGAAGCTGACAAAAAAGAAGAAGAGATTTTCACAAAAACAAAAAAACCTCTCAAGATTGAGGAAAATAGAGAAACAATTAACATAACAGAGGAAGAAAGCAATGAATCTAGCTTTGAAATATCCTTTTCTGCTCAGCGGAATGAAGAACAAAAAATAACGATACAACAAGAACATGAAATTGGAGAAGAATCATCATTTGAATCTTATGATCTAGAAATTGAATCGATAGAATCTAGTGATGATATTGAAGAAAGTGAATCTTCACCAGAGGATGTAAAATATAAAAAGAAGAAGAAAATAACGAAAAAGAAAGGACTATCATTAACAGAGTTTTTTGCAAGAAAAGAAGAAGAAGAACATACGAAAATTAGAGTATGTATTGTTCAAGAAGGAGAGACATTAGATCGGCTTGCTCAAAAATATAATGTTAGCAGACAACAGATTTTACGAGTCAACGAACTTGATGAAACTCAAAACGTATATAAAGGGCAAGTTTTATATGTACCAGTATTTCAAAAAACTAAATAACAAACTAGTATTTATCTTATGCGTTTCTCCCACCTAATACAATAATAAAGTTTAGGTGGGAGAGATACGTTATCAGATTATGCTTTTTAATATTATTTTTAATTTAACTACTCATAGGGATAAAGATTTCTATTTTATCATTTGTAACGATTCGAAAGAGAGTGACATCTATGGATGAACAGAATCGTCTGAAACACTTTACTCCTATTTTAAAACAATACTCGCTGAAACCATATTTTGTTGAAGATTTTGGGAATATACAAAAAGTATATTCAAATAAAGGTGTTTTTGCCTTAAAAAAAATTACCCCTTTTTCAGGTATTGACTTTATTCATCATGTACAGTTTCTATATCAAAAAGGTTATAATCGAATTGTTCCGATTTATCCAACTATTGATGGCCGTTATGGAATTTTGGATAATCATAAGCTTTATTATTTAATGCCGTGGTTGTCGAATGAAATGAAAGAAAATCGAGATGGGCGTCATAAACAGCTTTTTCGGGAATTGGCAAGGCTACACACATTATCAGCTAAAGAAATAGCGATTGATAAAGATGAAAAAACGGAACACTACGAAAATACCGTTTTAAAATGGCAAAAAGATGAGGAATTTATAAATGGATTTATTGAGATCTGTGAGAAAAATTGGTATATGTCACCTTTTGAATTGCTATTTTGCCTTTATTTTAATGACATCAATCAGGCTCTTCGTTTTGCTAAGGGAAAGCTTGAAGAGTGGTATGAAAAAACAAAGGAAGAAACGAATGTGCGGGCAGTTATCATTCACGGGAAGGTCTCGACTGAGCATTTTTTATACGATGACCGCGGCTACGGCTTTTTTATTAATTTTGAGAATTCCAAACTAGCTCCACCTTTTCATGATTTGCTGCCGTTTCTATCCCGCTCTTTAAAAGGCTATCCTAAACAGCATGAAGCTTGTCTTGATTGGATATACACTTACTTTAAGTACTTTCCTTTTAAAGAAGATGAATTGTCATTATTTTTAAGCTATTTTGCTTATCCAGGATCATTAATTCGTGTTGCCCAAAACTACTACTTAAAAAAAACACGAAAAAAAGAATTTAAATTTGTACAGCAATTGCAACAAGAGTATTGGCATATGAAAAATATTGAGTATATCGTAATGAAAATAGATGAAAGTGAAAGACAAAAAAAGCATGCTCAGGAAGGAGCCAAGGAATAAAAAAAACACTTGGCTCCTTAAATCCATTCGTAATGAAAAGCAACTGCGAGGGCGATTAAAATCGTTAAAAATAAAACATCGAATGTAGTCGGTAATAAAAGTGTGCGGATGCCTTGAAATATTGAAAATGGAATAATAAATTGAGCGGTTACATTTCTAATGTTTTTTAACCATGGCGGAAATGTATATGGGTTAAATTTCTTCCTCATTCATCCATCCCCCCAATCTAGACTTTCTCCACTCTTTTACTATCATATGATTAGACGAATGCGTAAGTGATAAAACTTTTCCGATACTATGTTAGGGTTACAATTATGTTTTGCATCTTCCATGTTGAGGCGACTGATTATATAAAATTTTATTCGTTATCCAGATGGTTCAAGTCATATCACTTACGTTATTCACAGTATAAAGTCAAAAAATTTAGGATATCCTTATTGACGAAACAAGCTTTTTTTCGGTACTATTACTAGTAATGAAGAGTAAATATCATTTAATAAGCAATGAGAGGGAAGAGTATGATGGAAATTCACTTTCAGAGAGGAATATCATAAGCTGGAAGATATTCTAAGTTGAACCATAGGAAAAGTCACCCTTGAGCTTCTTTTGCGAACGGCTAAAAAACGCCTTATAGTGAAAGACGGGAAATCCGTTATCAATTGAAAGTGCCAATTTGTCTATGACTAATTGGAATTAAGGTGGTACCGCGAATTAGACTCCATTCGTCCTTTTAAGGATGTATGGAGTTTTTTTATCGTTTTCTCGTGTATGAGTATCACATTAAAGTAGATGAATGAGGAAGTAATTGCTTATAAATAACAGTAGGAGGACTTAGAAAATGGATACAAATGAATTAACAATGTCAACAAAATACGACCCAAAAGCAATTGAACAAGGTCGCTATGACTGGTGGATAAAAGGAAAGTTTTTTTAGGCAAAGGACGATGAACAAAAACAGCCATATACGATTGTGATCCCACCGCCAAACGTAACAGGGAAGCTCCATTTGGGTCATGCTTGGGACACGACTTTACAAGATATTGTAACAAGAATGAAGCGAATGCAAGGTAACGATGTTTTGTGGCTGCCAGGCATGGACCATGCAGGGATTGCGACACAAGCAAAGGTTGAAGAAAAACTGCGTAATGAGGGAAAAAACCGTTATGATTTAGGCAGGGAAAAGTTTGTTGAGGAAACATGGAAATGGAAAGAAATATATGCCGGACATATTCGTGAACAATGGTCAAAGCTAGGTCTCGGATTAGATTATAACCGGGAACGCTTTACGTTAGATGAAGGGTTATCAAAGGCAGTTCGTGAAGTATTCGTCTCTCTTTATAGAAAAGGTCTTATTTACCGCGGAGAATATATTATTAATTGGGATCCATCTACAAAAACAGCACTTTCTGATATTGAGGTTATATACAAAGATGTACAAGGGGCATTTTATCATATGAAATATCCTCTTGCAGATGGTTCTGGTGAGATTGAAATCGCAACAACCCGTCCAGAAACAATGCTTGGAGATACAGCAGTTGCTGTTCACCCTGAGGATGATCGTTATAAACATTTAATTGGAAAGACAGTAATATTGCCAATCGTTGGAAGGGAGATTCCAATCGTTGGAGATGACTATGTTGATATGGATTTTGGATCAGGTGCAGTAAAAATTACTCCTGCTCATGACCCGAACGATTTTGAAATTGGAAATCGTCATAGTTTAGAACGAGTTTTAGTAATGAACGAAGACGGAACGATGAATGAAAAGGCAGGCAAATACGAAGGATTAGATCGATTTGAATGCCGCAAGAAAATCGTGAAAGATTTACAAGAAACGGGAGTTCTTTTTAAGATTGAAGAACATACACATTCAGTTGGTCATTCAGAGCGAAGCGGTGCTGTTGTTGAACCATATTTATCAACACAATGGTTTGTAAAAATGCAGCCGCTTGCCGAGAAAGCAATTGAATTGCAAAAGAAAGAGGAGAAAGTCCATTTTGTTCCAGATCGATTTGAAAAAACTTATCTTCACTGGATGGAAAATATTCGTGACTGGTGTATTTCCCGCCAGTTATGGTGGGGCCATCGTATCCCTGCTTGGTATCATAAGAAGACGGGGGAGGTTTATGTTGATCATGAACCACCTCAAGATATAGAAAATTGGGAGCAAGATCAAGATGTTCTAGATACATGGTTTAGTTCAGCTTTATGGCCATTTTCAACGATGGGCTGGCCTGAAGTAGACGCAGCTGATTATAAACGTTATTATCCAACAGATTGTCTTGTAACAGGTTACGATATTATTTTCTTTTGGATATCCCGAATGATTTTTCAAGGTCTAGAGTTTACGGGGAAACGCCCATTTAAAGACGTACTGATTCATGGTTTAATTCGCGATGCAGAAGGACGTAAAATGAGTAAATCATTAGGAAATGGTGTTGATCCAATGGAGGTTATTGATCAATATGGTGCAGACTCACTCCGTTATTTTTTAGCAACAGGGAGCTCACCTGGTCAAGACTTACGGTTTAGCGTTGAAAAAGTAGAAGCAACGTGGAATTTTGCGAATAAAATTTGGAATGCTTCACGCTTTGCATTAATGAATATGAATGGTTTAACTTTTGAAGAAATAGATTTAGATGGCGAAAAGTCTGTAGCTGATAAATGGATTTTAACACGTTTAAATGAAACGATAGAAACCGTAACACGACTTTCACATAAATATGAATTTGGGGAAGTTGGCCGTGTTCTGTACAATTTTATTTGGGATGAATTTTGTGATTGGTATATTGAAATGGCAAAACTCCCATTATATGGGGATGATGAAAAAGCCAAGAAAACAACACGATCTATTTTAGCTTATGTTCTTGATCATACGATGCGTCTTTTACATCCATTTATGCCATTCATGACGGAAGAAATTTGGCAAAACCTTCCTCATGAAGGTGAATCAATTACTGTTGTAAAATGGCCTGAAGTGGATGAACGGTTAACAGACAAACAGGCAGCTAGTGAAATGAAGCTACTTGTGGAAATCATTCGTTCAGTACGTAATATCCGTGCTGAAGTCAAAACACCGATGAGTAAAAAAATTAAAATGATGGTCCACGCGAAGGATGAAACAATCCTGCAAACGCTAGAAAAAAATCGCGTATATCTTGAACGCTTCTGTAATCCAGACGAACTGATAATAAAAACACAAAAATGAAACAACTGAGAAAGCGATGACCGCTGTAGTAACTGGTTGTGAGATTATTTTGCCGCTTGAAGGACTTATTAACGTAGAAGAAGAGATTGCCCGTCTTAACAAAGAGTTAGAAAAACTAAATAAAGAAGTAGAACGGGTACAGAAAAAACTAAGTAACGAGGGCTTTTTAAAGAAGGCGCCTGAAAAAGTAATTAATGAGGAACGAGCAAAGGAAAAAGACTACATGGAAAAAAGATCTGTAGTTCAATCCCGCCTTAAAGAGTTAAATGGATAATAGTGTTTTAATAAAATAAGTAAAGCCCTTTATAAAAATAGGGATAAAGCTACAAGACGGATCTCAGATAAAAGGGATTCGTCTTCCCTGTTATTAAAGAGAATTTAATGAATAAGAGGTGTTACAAAATGTTTCATACATATGAAGAAGCATTAAATTGGATTCATTCACGTTTACGGTTAGGTGTTAAGCCGGGTGTCAAAAGGATGGAATGGATGATGGAAAGATTAAATGATCCAGAACGTTCCTTGAAAACAATCCATGTTGGAGGAACGAATGGAAAAGGTTCAACCGTTTCATTTTTACGCTCAATTTTACAAACAGCGGGCTATAAAATCGGGACGTTTACATCTCCTTATTTTGAACAATTTAATGAGCGGATAAGCGTAAATGGAAAACCGATTAGTGATGATGAACTCTTGCAGTTAGTGAATATCATTAAACCACTTGCAGATGAACTTGAAAAAACAGAACTTGGCGGTCCGACTGAATTTGAAATTATAACTGCATTGGCCATCTACTATTTTTCAAAAATAAATCAAGTTGATGTTGTGATTTTTGAAGTTGGACTGGGGGGAAGGTTTGATTCAACTAATATTATCCATCCTATTTTATCTATTATCACAAGCATCGGTTTAGATCATACAAATATTCTCGGTAATACGCTTGGTGAGATTGCATTCGAAAAAGCGGGAATTATTAAAAATGGTACGCCCTTATTAACAGCGGTTAAACAGCCGGAAGCTTTACATGTTTTATTGAAAGAAGCCGAGTCTAAAAAAGCACAAGTTTATAAAATAGGGGAAGAATTCTCCGTTACTAATCATGTACCACTTCCGAAAGGAGAGACGTTTTCGGTTAATAGTATATTTAAACAGTATACTGATTTAAAAATATCGTTAATTGGTGAACATCAAACAGAAAATGCAGCGTTAGCAGTAATGGCATCTATTTATTTAACACAATTTTTTGCCTTTCAAATTGAAGAAGATGATGTGAGGACAGGATTAGAAGCTGCTTATTGGCCTGGAAGATTTGAAATAATTTCAGAAGGACCGTTAATCATCATTGATGGAGCTCATAATAAGGAAGGAATCAACAGTTTAGCGGCAGCAATTCAAGAACGCTATCCAAATAAAAAAATCCATGTTGTTTTTGCAGCACTTAACGACAAAAAACTTGATGAAATGATTAATAAAATAGATGAGTTAGCAGCGGATGTAACTTTCGTCGATTTTCCTTTTCAAAGAGCAGCTTCAGCAGCACAATTGTACCACATAAGTAAATCTCTCAATAAGCATCAGGCGGCGAATTGGAGGGAATTGTTAATAAATAAGCTTCAGTTATTAGAAAAAGATGAGGTTCTCATTATTACTGGTTCACTTTATTTTATATCTGAGGTTAAGCCATTTTTAGTTCAGCTGAGGCAAAAAAATGAGTAACAAAATAATCAAAGAGGTAAAGATAATAAAGAAAAATAAAATAAAATATGGTAAAAAGTACTAAAAGGAGAAAAATCCTATGCTGAAATTTGTGAAGAAGCATCTTAAAAAACAACATGGACTTACGTTATTTGAGCTTTTGGCAATCGTGATGATACTAGGAATAATTGCCGCAATTGCTGTACCAAGTGTTGGAGAAATGATTGATAATAAGAAAAAGGATGTTCATGTAAGGAATGCTCAACAAATGATAAATTCAGCAAAAAAAGCAGTGGAAAAAGACAAAAGGTTTACTCCGAAAGATGTTCCTACTTATGTTTCTCTAAAATATTTAGAAGATGAGCGGTATGTGGAAAAAATATTAGATCCTGACGGGGGAGACACTAAATTAAATCGCGGATATAAAATTGGAAGTTACACGAAAGACAGAAATGAATCATATGTAAAAATAACAAGAATAGGCCCAAATTTGGAATATTCGGTAAAGCTAGTCAATCACACGAGGGGTGTAATGGATCAGAATCAAGGTCCGATATCCGATATTGAACAAGACCTTGACCGAGAAAAAATAATTGAACTAGAATCTTGGAGCGAAAAATGATAAGTGCCTTACACCTACTATTTATTTTTATCATTGGGCTAGTCTTTGGCTCTTTCTTTAACGTCATTGGTTTCCGTGCACCGCTAAAGCAATCAATTGTAAGACCCCGTTCTCGTTGTCCCTATTGTCATGACCAATTAACAGCAATAGAGCTTATACCAGTTATTTCATTTTTTGTTCAAAGGGGAAAGTGCCGTCATTGTAAGAGGAGGATTTCTTTTCTCTATCCGATGATTGAACTGCTAACTGGATTTTTATTTGCTGCTGCATTCTTTCTCATTGGTTGGGAATTTGAATTAGTTGTCGTATGGACTTTCATGTCTTTATTGTTAATTGTGTTTGTAACGGATGTTACATATATGGTCATACCTAATAAAATACTATTAACATTTGCAGCCATCTTTTTAGTTGAACGATTTATTATTCCGCTTAATCCGTGGTGGGACTCATTATTAGGCGGAGTAATTGCTTTACTCATTCCTTTGTTTATTGCAATGATAAGTAAAGGAGGCATGGGGGGCGGGGACATTAAGCTGTTTGCTTTATTAGGCTTTGCTTTAGGAACGCAAACAGTGTTACTATCGTTATTTTTGGCAACTTTTTACGGCGCTTTATTTGGCGGTATAGGTTTACTGCTAGGTATTGTTCAAAAAGGCAAGCCGCTACCGTTTGCTCCGTTCATCGGGATTGGTACATTAACGGCTTATTTTTATGGTGAAAAAATTTTAAATAGTTACTTACAACTATTAAAATAAAGTACTATCTAAATAAAAAAATGAGAGAATACAAAACTTTTACAATTGGTAGAGCTTCAAAAAATAAATAATGAATACGAAAAAACGAATAATTTGACGAAATCATTATGTAACAAGACGACAAAAGTCTTGTTATTTTTTTTTCTTAATATGATAGGATGAAACAAATTGTTATCGGAAAGGAGGCTGTACCATTGGACAAGCGTGAAAATACGATTACAATTAAAATTGATGGAAAAAATCAGCCATTTAATGAACAAAAAAAAGTGACCAAAAAGAATAGACAAACATTTAATCAAAAAAGTAACATTGCAAAAAAGAAAACGTCTAAAGATAATTCACATTCTTTAGACAAAGATCAAAGATTGAAAGGAGCTTCACTAAATAGCAATTTAGGTGAAACAGCAGCTGCCCGAGAGTCGATGGAAGAGGAGTTTGATTGGATTTTACCTGAACAAACAGACAAAATAGAGGAGTTTACACATGAAACAACAAAAGTCGAGGACGTCAGAAAAAAAGGAGAGAAAGGAAAGATTAATTGGGGATTTGTACGGAACGGTAAACAGCGTTGGCTAATCCCTGTTTTCTTGGCTGTCTTTTTTGCGATTTTTTTAGGGACAAGCTTTGGTTTTTTTATTATGAAATTAATTATTACAGATCAAACTGTTGAAGAGGTTGCAAAAGTGGAAGAAACTAAGACAATTAATCAAGTTGAAGGTGATGCAAAACAATTTGATGGTGATAAGGCTTCTGTTCCTGCTTTTACTGCTTATGTTGTTCAAGGGGGAGTGTTTTCTTCTATTGAATCAGCAAAACAAATTGAAACTAAACTTGTTAAGAAAGAACTCCCAGTAAGAATAGTAGAAATGAATAATCAAGCGATTTTGTTTATATCTGTTGCTGACAGTCTCGAACATGCAAAGGAAATTGCTGCAAAACTTGCTGAAAAGGATAGTATTGATGTATTTGCAAAACCGTTTGAAATAGATAGTAAAAAAGTAAAGGGTGTACAAAAAAAAGATAAGGAGGTTTTGGAAAAAAATATTTTACCGTTATATAATACGCTTGTTGGAGGAGCGACAAATGTTTCGATGTCTCATGCTGTTTCGCAATCAATTAAAGATCATATTCAAAAACAATTGTCTACCTTAAAGAAAATGAACATAGGTCATGAGAATTTAATCAAAATGAAAGAAGAACTAGAAAAAGCATTTACTTTATTAAATTCATTTAATCAAATACCAACAAGAAAACAAGTAGCAGAGTTACAAAATCATCTATTAAATTTTGTTATTATATACGAATCTTTCAATGGAGAGTAAGGCAATAAACAAGAGGTAAAATCGTCTTTTGTTTACAAAATAAGATATTTTTCCGGGAAATAAGTTTAAAGGGTAAGGGACTGTTTAAAACAAGCTCTTCGACTGTTGAAAAACGAACTCATGAACTTTATGTTTATTCGCTTCTGTTCGTACTACGCATCACGATAATCGTTTTCAATAGTCGTTCAGGCATCTGCCACTCGTATTGGTATTGTCTACAAACTCAGAGTTGTTTTAAAATAGCCCCTTTTTCGATTTATAATGATTTAAATTTTTTCCTTAAAGGTAAAAATAATTTGATTACTATTTTTTGTAATTAGATAGGATGATAAAAAACTTTCATCATCCTAAACCTTATGATTCACAATTACTAAATTATTAAAATGAAAATTCATAATAAAATGATAGAAGAAAAAAACAGTAAGATTCGTGCCGTTTGTTAAAATCTATTGGGATATCATATTGACTTTGAAAGCGATCGAGTCATAGAAAGTGCTTAAAAATTAAACAAAACTAATTATTATTCGCTAGGATATGAACTTAAAATATTTAAGCTACAAATTGAAACTTAGATGAGATCTTTTTCGTCATAATATAGAGAGACTATATTATGGATATAAAGGTATTTAACTTTCATCATTTAAATTTTGCTGCTATTAGAGTAAGAACAAGTGAATGTTAGATGTTTGAAAAATTTTCAAAAAATAAATTGTTTATAAGAGGGAAATCTGGTACAATTAGCATGTATCTCCTGTTTCTGATATGAGATTTAAGGTAAGGTGATATTTATGAAACGCCTCATTTTAGCCTCTTCTTCTCCACGACGAAAAGAACTTCTAGAAATGCTTCACTTGACATTCGAAGTATCAAGCAGCGATGTAGATGAAAGTTACGATCCTTTACTTTCTCCTGAACAGATTGTTATGGATATTGCCTCTCGAAAAGCAAAAGCTGTAGCTAACAAATGTGAAGCCGCTCTCGTTATTGGCGCAGATACGATCGTTGTATTAGAACACAAAGTATTAGGAAAACCGAAAAATTCAGAAGAAGCGTATGACATGTTAAAGTTACTGTCAGGAAAAACACATTCTGTGTATACCGGTGTAGCTATTGTAGATTCGGATCGGGAAATTAAATTTTATGAAAAAACCGATGTGACATTTTGGGAGCTGACAGATGAAGAAATTACAACTTATATACAGAGCGGCGAGCCGTTAGATAAAGCAGGCGCCTACGGAATTCAGCAGCTTGGAGCTATATTAGTAAAACAAATTAAAGGAGATTACTACTCTGTTGTAGGTTTGCCTCTTTCTAAAACGGTAAGAGAATTAAAAAAACTAGGATTTAATAGCTAATTAAAATTTCTTCCCTGCTGCTCCTTATTTCAGTATCGGACAGTAGGAGGAATGCAGTGTGCAATCAGAATCAATTATGCTTCGTGATTTTCCACATGATGAGAAGCCGAGAGAGCGATTCATTCAAAATGGACCTGAAAGCGTATCTAATCAAGAACTTTTAGCTATTTTACTTCGGACTGGCACTAAAGATGAATCTGTTCTTCAACTAGCCAATCGCCTGTTAACTAATTTTGAAGGGCTTAGAAAATTAAAGGACGCCACTATAGAAGAGTTTACGGCGATAAAAGGAATTGGAACTGCAAAAGCGATTCAAGTATTAGCAGCGGTAGAGCTTGGGAGACGAGTAACTAATTTAGAGTATGATGATCGTTATGTGATACGTTCTCCGGAAGATGGGGCTAAATATGTGATGAATGATATGCGCTTTTTATCTCAGGAACATTTTGTTGCGTTATATTTAAATACGAAAAATCAAGTACTCCACAAACAAACCATTTTTATCGGAAGTTTAAATGCCTCCATTGTACATCCGAGGGAAGTTGTGCGCCCATAAGGGCATTTAGAAAATCTGCTTTAGCAAAGCAGTAGGGAATTTATCACAATCTTTACCCTATCGTCAGCCATCTTATCCGTGAAGGAAACTAAACGGGGAGTGTAGCATGATGGCAAAGTCCTAAGTTATCTAGTTGCCAAGATAAGCTTGAGTGGCGAGATGAAATTCATGGATAAGGATGAAAGCTGCATTGCCTGAATGATAGCTCAAGGTGGATTACTGGGGCCTTTAGCGGAAGGCAGCTACACACGCTAAACAAAATGGAATGTATCTTAAAAACTTCGAGATCAAAAGGTGATACCATTTTGACCGCCTTTTATATAAAGGAAACGAGTAAAAGTCACATCCGAAACCATGAAAGGCTATGTTTCTAAATGTCTAAAAGGGGATTGCCTAAGTTGGAATGCCATATTGGGCTATGACAATCGTGTCTGAATATCCAATAGGGCAACGGAGCTCTCATAGTAGTCTGAGATAGGGAAAGCCTATTACATGGCAAAGGAGAGTAGTTTATCAAGTTTAATACGGAATTTGAATGGAGCGGGAGGTTCTAGCAAATTCAAAATTAATATTAAGCAGTCTTGCTTTCTAGCAAGGTTGGTAAATGGAAAGCCGTATACTTTAAAAGAAGTACGTACGGTTTGGAGGGGAGTTCATAGAAACCTGCTTAAGTAATTAAGTAAGGCGCCATGTGCTTATCCTACTTTAAAGAAGCTATTCGACGCTCAGGAGCTTCAATTATCTGTATTCATAATCACCCGTCTGGAGTGCGCCTGTAAGGTGTGTCATTTTAGCAGTTACTAAGTAACTTGGAATTCTTTACGATTGTTCCATGGTCAGCATCTTACCTTGAAGGGAAACCTAGAGAGGGAAAAAAGCATGATGTGAAAAGGAGAAAGACGATAAAACTGTCTAATGTCGAATCAGTTCTTCAGACCAAGTGGTGTATGGTAAAAGCTAGACTGCTTGAATCCTAGACGTAAGAGCAATGGGTGAGCCGCTGCCTACGACAGTTAACAGGCACCGAGGGCAAAATGGGAGACGTAACTCCAGAACGTCTATTGACACCCATAGTAAAGTTTGTCCTTCAATCTCTATTTAGAGAAAAATCGTCAAAAGGGATACCTAACCATCACGTATCTAAAATGATTGCATAATACAGGGATTGCCTAAATGCAAATGCCTAAAACAGGCTTCAATTGCATACGGCAACGGAGTCTCCATAGTACTCAACGTTTGCCTGTAATGGGTTTAGCATGGGAAAGGGAGACAGGTTGATGTGAACGTCAACGATGAAGGGAAGGCTTATAGGGCAGAAAATTCTTTTTATTCAGTTGACCAAAATAAGGAAAACTTCGCTAATATATGAAACTAAAAAAGATTCTAAAGTTTAAAAAATAAAAAGTGTAAATGATGATAGCCTAAAAATAATAATTTTTAATGTCAACTATGTATGCTACTATACAATTAAACTTATTTTTGAGAAGTAAATTCCGACTAATCAACTGGCGAGCCGTATACACTGAAAGGGTGCGCCGTGTCATTTGGCATCGAAATTGTTCGGATACCGGACCAAGGTACTCGGAAAAACCTTGAGAACGACACCTTACCTAAACCTGAAAGGGGGAGGGGACAAGAGCATGGTGATAAAGCATTGCATGTGGAAGGTTGCATTAAGCATGGCTCTGCGAGTTCTGTGCAATATGATAAAAGCTAAACTGCTTAAATTCCAATCACTAGTAATGGAAGTGTACATTTAGGGATACGCAACCTAAAAACTCCCTACCTGCAACATACTTAAATTCACGTTTCGTTTAAGGAATTCCGAGGTTAGCAGGACATTAAGCAATAGGCTTAATGAAGGTGATGAGTGGAATATCTAAGTTGCGCTAATTGTTTCGATGTTGGAGAACACGGGACTGCCTAAGGAGGGAGACCTCTATGGTAGCGGAGTTTCCATAGTACCCAATGTGGCTTCTGTAATAGGAGCTGCACAGATGGACTGTAATGTGTGCCATTGACCTTGAGTAGGGGAAGGGAAACAGGTGAAAATGATATCATGATTTGATATGATCAGCGAACGAGCTATTCTAAGATGGTAAACAATCATAAATTATATTGGTTATCTGAATATAGCAGATATTCTTCTATTGTTCACTTTCAAATCGTTCATAAATGTATACGGATAAACCGACAGGAAGAAAGTTCACTGATCATCACCGGCGAGCGGAGTGCAGTGGAAACTTGCATGCTCCGTTCTGAGAGGGGCAGTTGGAAAAGTGCTCTTTTTAGTAGCAACTCGCTTGCTGCCTACTCTACTGTACGTACGGTTCTGAGGAAGGGATTGTGAAACCTGCTTTAAAAATAATGAGCAAGGCGCATACTCCCCATCCTACGATCCAACGCCGAGTAGAGAAGATATTGAAGTTACAAAGCGTTTAGCAGAATGCGGAAGAATGCTTGGCATTGATCTTCTTGACCATTTAATCATTGGAGAAAATAAGTATGTGAGTTTAAAGGAAAAAGGTTATTTGTGAGACTATGATTTTTTTTTCCTGTACGTTATAATATTGTTTACGGCTTTGACTGAATCAATAATGAAAACGTATTATAAGACTATTCGATTTTTGAAATAATAAAGCTTTAACTTAAATTGCAATTCGTATTCAGAAAGGGAGATACCGTTTATGCTTGGATTAGGGACTAAAGATCTCGGAATTGACTTAGGAACGGCAAATACGCTCGTTTTTGTGAAAGGAAAAGGCGTTGTTGTGAGAGAGCCTTCCGTTGTCTCATTTCAAACGGATACAAAGCAAATAGTAGCAGTCGGTAATGATGCAAAAAACATGATTGGCCGTACTCCTGGTAGTGTAGTTGCATTACGTCCAATGAAAGACGGAGTAATTGCTGACTACGAAACGACAGCAACTATGATGAAATACTACATAAACCAGGCAAAAAATAAAGGTTTATTTGCTCGTAAACCTTATGTGATGGTTTGTATACCATCTGGCATTACCGCTGTTGAGCAGCGTGCTGTTATCGATGCGACAAGGCAAGCAGGTGCAAGGGATGCTTATCCTATTGAAGAACCGTTTGCAGCGGCTATTGGGGCTAACCTTCCTGTGTGGGAGCCTACCGGCAGTATGGTCGTTGATATCGGAGGAGGAACGACTGAGGTTGCCATTATTTCTCTTGGAGGGATTGTAACAAGCCAATCGATAAGAATCGCTGGTGATGAAATGGACAATGCGATCGTTAACTATATTCGAAAACAATATAATTTAATGATCGGTGACCGTACTTCTGAAATTATTAAAGTAGAAATTGGCTCAGCTGGTGATCCGGAAGGAATCGATAATATGGAAATTCGCGGTCGTGACTTAGTGACAGGATTACCAAAGACAATTGAAGTGACACCTGAAGAAATTTCACACGCTTTACACGATACAGTGTATGCAATCGTTGATACTGTAAAACATACACTAGAAAAAACCCCACCTGAACTTGCGGCTGATATTATGGATCGTGGAATTGTTTTAACAGGTGGTGGAGCACTACTGCGTAACTTGGACAAAGTTATCAGCAAAGAAACACATATGCCTGTTATCATTGCAGAAGATACTCTTGATTGTGTTGCAATCGGAACAGGCAAAGCTTTAGATCATATTGATTTATTCAAAAATAGACAGAACGATTCTCGGTAAAAATAACAACAAAACACATCTTCCTTATTTGTGTACTATTTGTATATGAAAATGGCTGAGAGATGAATGAGTTTAAAAAAGGGAGCATCATATATTTAATGGAAAAATGAAAAACCCACCACTTCAACAGCCAAGCTTGTTAAGCGGTGGGTAATTCAAAAAGTTACAAGATAAAAATCTGCGTAAAAATAGAGGTGTACTCCATGCCACAGTTTTTCCTGAATAAACGCCTAATTATTTTGCTCGTCAGTATTATTATTCTCGTGGCATTAATTGGATTTTCTTTAAGGGATCGAGACAAATTAACTTGGCCTGAGCAGCTTATTAAGGATACAACTGGCTTTGTTCAAAATGTCTTTTCAAGACCGGCAAATTCTGTTGCTGGTTTCTTTGATAATCTTAAAGACTTGCAAAATACATATAAAGAAAATAAGGAATTAAAATCTCGTCTTGATGATTTAGCCCAATTAGAAGCACAAGTCCAACAATTAAACAAAGAGAATATCGAGCTGAGAGGCATTTTAGAAAAAGAAGAGAACTTACGAAAATATGACCCGATACAAGCAACTGTCATTTCCCGTAATCCTGATCGCTGGCAAGAGCTTTTAACGATTAACAAGGGAAGTGTTCACGGAATAAAAGCAAATATGGCTGTTATTACATCTAAAGGATTAATTGGAAAGGTAAAAAATCCTCAGCAATTTACTTCAACGGTCCAGCTTTTAAGTACAACCGATCCAAAAAATCGCATATCAGCCTCGATTTTAGGTGAAGAAAATGGCGAAGTTAGTGGAATGATTGAGGGCTATGATAATGAGAAAAAAATGCTATTACTAAAAAGAATCCCTTATGAAGCAAAAGTGAAAAAGGATCAAATTGTTGTAACTTCGAGGCTTAGCGGTCTTTTTCCAGAGGGTCTTGTAATTGGAAGAGTAGTTGAGGTATTTCCGGATCAATTTGGTCTTACCCAAACTGCTTACATTAAACCAGAAGCTGATTTATATGATATTGATCATGTCATAGTTGCAAAAAAGGAAATGGACGACTCAGTATTAGAAGAAATACTACAGGCTGAGAAGGAGGAGGAGATGAAGAAAAAATGAGAAAATTCCTTCTTCCTGCTTTATTTACAGTCGTTTTTGTAAGTGAAAGTATATTTGTTGAAGTAGCATCTGCGGAAATATTTAATAGCGATCGTATTTTTGTACCACGTTTTTTACTCGCTTTTATATTATTTTTAACGATATATGCGAATAAAGAGACCGGTATTTTTTACGGAGCTATCTTTGGGATGCTCTACGATGTTGTTTATACAGAAATACTGGGAATATATTTATTTTTATTTCCATTGATTGCTTATATCGTGTCAAAAGTGATGAAAGTGTTACAGGCTAATGTGATCGTTTCTGTGATTGTTACTATTATTGGGATCACGATCCTTGAAATTGTTGTGTATGAAATAAACTTTTTAATACATATGACCGAAATGAACTTTTCGAACTTTGCTGCAATGCGGTTGTTCCCTACACTCGTATTAAATTTAGCTTTTATCATTATTTTCGCATATCCGTTGAAAAAAAAATTTGAGAAATTAGCAATTGAGTTCTAAAATGAAGTTACTATCAAAAAAGGGAACGGTACTACTTTTGTCGAATTCTTTTTACCATTGAGGTGAATATTACGACATGAAAAAAAAGCAAAATGTTATGATAAAAGGAACGAAAGCTGGATTAACGCTCCATCTTGATGATTCATGTTCGTATTCCGAGCTTTTACTAGAATTAAATGAAAAACTTTCTACCAGCTATCATGAACAAGTGGAACGACCGCTTATTTCAGTTCGGGTTCAAACAGGCAATCGTTATTTAACTGAAGAACAAGAAGAGGAAATAAAATATCTTGTCCGCCACAAAAATAATTTAATTGTGGATAAAATCGAAAGCAATGTAATAACGAAGGAAGAAGCAACTAAGCGGTTAGAAGAGATGGAAATCATTCCTGTAGCTAAAATCATCCGCTCTGGACAAGTTCTTGAGGTTCCTGGAGATTTATTACTAATAGGTGATGTTAATCCAGGAGGCATGGTTAAGGCTGGAGGAAATATTTATATTTTAGGAGCGTTAAAAGGAGTTGCGCATGCAGGCTGCAATGGTAACAAGGAAGCAGTTATTGCCGCATCTGCAATGGCACCGTCCCAGTTACGGATTAGTGAGTTAATTAATCGTTCCCCAGATTATTTTGTTAATAAACAACGTGAGATGCAGTGTGCTTACATAAGTGAAAATGGAAAAATTACTGTTGATAGATTACAAACTTTAATGCGTCTTAGACCAAGCTTAACTAGATTAAAAGGGGGATTGTAACAGTGGGTGAGGCAATTGTCATCACATCAGGAAAAGGCGGTGTAGGTAAGACAACGACTTCAGCTAATGTAGGAACCGCTTTGGCGCTTCGAGGGAAAAGAGTATGTTTAGTGGACACTGATATTGGTTTACGTAATTTAGACGTTATAATGGGACTCGAAAATCGAATTATTTATGATCTCGTAGATGTAGCAGAAGCAAGATGCAAAATACATCAAGCACTTGTCAAAGATAAGCGGTTTGATGATTTACTTTATTTACTTCCAGCTGCACAAACGAGTGATAAAAGTGCAATTACGACCGAACAGATGAAAAAAAATATTAGTGAACTAAAGCAGGACTATGACTATATTTTAATTGATTGTCCAGCAGGAATAGAGCAAGGATTCAAAAATGCTGTTGCAGGAGCAGATCAAGCGATTGTCGTTACAACTCCAGAAGTTTCAGCCATTCGCGATGCAGATCGAATTATCGGCTTATTAGAAAAAGAAGAGCATATCGCTCCCCCAAAGTTAATTATTAACAGGATTCGTAATCATTTAATGAAAACTGGTGAAATGCTAGATGTTGATGAAATTACAATGCATTTATCAATCGATCTGATCGGAATAGTCTCAGATGATGACAATGTAATCAAAGCATCAAATCAAGGTGAACCGATAGCTTTAGATCCAAATAATAAAGCATCCATGGCTTATCGAAATATCGCGAGGAGAATTCTTGGTGAGTCAGTCCCCCTTCAACAGTTAAATGATGAAAAACAAGGAATGTTTTCAAAGCTTAAAAAACTATTCGGAGTAAAATAAGAGTTTCAAAAAACATCACAGTAGGTGTATCACTTAACAACAATAATATGATTTTGTACATTTTAAAGACCCAATTGGAAAGATGCCTATATTTATAGGTTGTAGCTTACCAATTGGGTATTTTATTATCTAGATCAAGAGCATTTGACTGTATAATTAAATTTACTAATAAAAAGTGAAAATATTGTAAAAAAGGGATGTCTAAAGTATTATTACTATACAAAATGATTGCTTGTTTCTTAAAAAAAGATGTAAAAATGAGTGAAGGGATAGAAAAATAGAATGAGTTCAATTTTAGTTGTCGATGATGATAAAAAGATCGTTGAGCTATTAGAAGTATATTTAAAAAAATGAAGATATATATTATTTTTATAAGCATTTGATGGTGAAGAAGCATTATCTTTACTCGGAAAGCATTCAATAGACTTAATGATTTTAGATATCATGATGCCAAAAATAGATGGATTAGAAGTGTGTAAGCAAATTAGAAGTATGAGTAGTATTCCTATTTTAATGTTAAGCGCTAGGGCTGGAGATATGGATAAAAATCTTGGATTAATGACAGGTGCAGATGATTATATGATTAAACCTTTTAATCCTTTAGAGTTAATTGCTAGAGTAAAAGCCTTATTAAGGCGATCTTCATTTAAACAGGTAATACAATCTTCTATGTCAGACGATTTAAGAATTCATTCTCTTGAAATAAATAAGAAACACCATACTGTGAAAGTTGAACAGAAGTATATAAAGCTTACCTCAATTGAATTTAATATTTTGTTTTTATTAGCAAGTCACCCCGGTAGAGTATTTAGCTCAGATGAAATTTTTGAACGAGTTTGGAAAGAGAGTGGTTATGGTTCTAAAAAAACAGTAATGGTCCATATTAGTAATTTAAGAGAAAAAATAGAGGAAGCAACAAATGGGGAAAAGCTAATACATACTGTTTGGGGAGTTGGCTATAAAATAGAAAAATGATCCTTTTATTTATATTAAATTTATCTCTAAGTGGAAAATGTTTTGCTGGATCATTTTATCATTTTGCCTTACTCCGCTAACTCTAAACTTACTTAGCCGTATTATAACAGGTGTAATCTATACCTCTCCTACGTTGCATGGACTCGTTAATGAATTTATCAATCTTTTTGGCCCAGGTAAATATGATGCGATAAAAAACTCGCCTTTAATGTTCATTTTATATTATTTGTTTATTTTAGGTGTTTTTATGTTTTATGTTTTTTTGTTTTTTCGGCATGAAAAGAAAAAATACGATGAAAGATGTTTTATGCAAATAATCAATGAAGTACACTATATCGCGAACGGTAACTTTGATCATCAATTACCTCTCGTTCAACATAAAGAGCTTAGTCAACTCGCAATATATATTAATAATATTGTCTCTAAATTGAAAGCATCAATTGCAGATGAACTTCGTTTAGAACAAGCGAAGAATGAATTAATTACAAACGTATCTCATGATTTGCGTACCCCATTAACATCAATTGTCGGTTATTTAGGTCTGATTGATCAAGATAAATACAAAGATGAAGTCGAACTGCGCTACTATATTGATGTAGCATATGAAAAAGCGATCAGACTAAATCATTTAATTCATGATTTATTTGAATATACACGTTTTCAAAATAAAAAAATAGAGATAAATAGAAATCCAATTGATATGAGCGAAATGTTAGAACAGCTCATTATTCAATTCCGTATTCAATTACAGGAAGCAAAGCTAGAATGCAGACAATTTTTGCTGCCTGTAAAGTTAATGGTACTTGCTGATGGCGATAAATTAGCAAGAGTGTTTGAAAATATCATTTTAAATGGAATTAAATATGGAAAAGATGGTAAATACCTCGATATTAAAGCATACGAAGAGAATCAGGTGATCGTTACAGAGATTACAAGCTATGGTGAACCGATTCCCAAAATGGATTTGCCTTTTATTTTTGAACGATTTTATCGAGTGGAAAA
Organism: Bacillus aquiflavi; assembly: GCF_019915265.1. Taxonomy (NCBI): domain Bacteria; kingdom Bacillati; phylum Bacillota; class Bacilli; order Caryophanales; family Bacillaceae; genus Bacillus; species Bacillus aquiflavi. The sequence continues at coordinate 2,463,431 of NZ_CP082780.1, read as the reverse complement.
GTCTAGATCAGAAGATACGGGTGGTTCAGGGCTAGGCTTAGCAATTGCCAAAAGTATTGTTGAATTACACGAAGGGACGATAGAAGCTTTTAGTGATGAAGAAAAAACGATATTTATCGTAAAATTACCTCAAATGAGCCTTAAATAATTTTTTAAAAAACTTTAGAATTTCTTTGCTTTTTCTTTTCTCATTTTTAAATGTTGGAAATTATACTTATCATGTATATGACAAATAGATAAAAGGGGTTTAAAAATGAGAATTTTGAAAACGTTAATGATCACTTTTATTTTAATGATTATTTTAATATTCCTTGGAGCCTTTTTTTTAAGCAAGCCGACAATTAGTGCTGAATCAGGGGTTTTAATGGATGCTGATACAGGAGAGATTATATTCGAAAAAAAGGGCGATGTCCCATCTTCTCCCGCCAGCATGTCCAAAATAATGAGCGAATATATCGTATTAGAGAAAATCCATAACGGTTCAATAAGCTGGAATGATGTAATCGTAATAAATGATCGTACTGTTGATAGTAATGGGGTAAAAAACAACGTTAACATTGGGGATCGTTTAACAGTACGTGACTTATTCAGTGCAATGGTTATTGCTTCAGCGAATAATGCTGCAGTGGCATTAGCAGAGTATATTTCAGGAAGTGAAGAGAATTTTACTGAGTTAATGAATAAGAAAGCAAGAGAAATGGGGTTATCTGATAAAACATATTTTGTCAATGCAACCGGTTTACCAAATTCTCAACTTGCAAATAAAGAATCGCAAATGACCGCAATAGATGTTGCAAAATTATCTTATCAATTAATTAATGACTTTCCTGAAGTGTTGGAGACAACAAGGCTTGATCAATATGAAATGGATTATGCTGGAGTTATTCTTTATAATACAAATGCTATGTTATTTGATCCTAAACTTAATTTTGATGGAATTGATGGTTTAAAAACAGGATTTACTGACCTTGCTGGATATTGTTTTGCAGGAACAGCTAAGCAAGGAGAAAAAAGGTTAATCTCGGTTGTAATGGGGGCTGAAGAAGAAGAGCAGCGTTTTGTTGAGACGAGAAAATTGTTATCATATGGATTTGATCGTTCTTATTTTAATTTTGAATATATCATAAATAAATTTTTAAAATAGTGTTTAATTCATCTAATTAAAAATAAGGATTAAATGGATAAATTTGAAAATTGCCAGGTTATCTTTTCTTTTATTAAGAGTAAAGCAATGATTAAAACGAATTGCGAACTTGCATCACCTTATCCCGCATTTTAGATTATCACTTAAAAAATAAGCTCAAACTGCTTCTAAAAGCCAAGAAGATACAAATGTGAGCACATCATCCCGATTCAATGTCATAGTTTTTTAGACAAGTCATATAAATGATACAAACTATGTGGAAGGAACTGATGGGCAGATGGGCTCCAGAGCGGATGAAATTCGTAAAAGGATGTTAAAAAGAAAGAGGGAAAGGGAAAGAGAAGCAGCTGCATGGAAAAGTAAAGCGCTCCTCCCTGAAGATGAAGAACGGTATGGATTTGAAAAATTACCTATATATGATCATGAAGGGATAAAAGATCATCATCCTTTATTTAACAAAAACTTATTTTTATTTAAGCTTTTATTATCTGCATGTTTATTTTTAATCGTTGCAATCTTATTTCGTAATGAAGCTACCCCTCTAGAACCAATTAGATCATTTGTAAAAAAGTCGATGGATCAAGACTTTCAATTTGCAGCAGTTGCAGACTGGTATGAAGGTCAGTTTGGAAAACCGCTTGCGTTATTTCCACTTTTTGATGACAAAGAAACGAAGAAAAAGAACAATAGTAAACAGAGTAATTATTCACAATATGCATTACCAGCTTCAGGGAGAATTGTTGAAAATTTTGAGACAAATGGGCAAGGAATTATGATTGAGACTGGAAAGGGAGCGCCAGTTGATGCAATGAATGAGGGGATTGTTCGATTTGCAGGGATGAAAGATGAACTAGAAAAAACAGTTATTATTCAACACGCGGATCAAAGTGAAACATGGTATGGACATTTAAGTTCGATTGATGTTAATTTATTTGAATTTGTCGAAAAAGGCGGAAAAGTCGGAACGGTATCGAATAATGTTGATGATACAAAAGGAGCATTTTATTTTGCGATTAAAAAAGGTGAGGACTTTATTGATCCAATACGGGTGATTAACTTTGAATAAATTTAGTTCATTGTTTAAAAAAATTCACATTCATTCGCTTTTATGGGTAATGATAGCGATTGCCATAGCAACCGCCCGTTTTTTTGAGCTTTTTATGCTGCTGTTTATTATTTTTATTCATGAAATGGGGCATGCGGTAACTGCTACTTTTTTTTCGTGGAGAATAAAACGAATTTCATTGCTACCGTTTGGCGGGGTAGTAGAAATGGATGAACACGGGAATCGTCCTTTAAAAGAAGAGGCACTTGTTGTTTTAGCTGGTCCCTTACAGCATTTATGGATGATGGGCGGGGCTATTTTACTATATGAATTGTCATGGCTCTCATTTGCTTCTTTTATTTTATTTATAAAATATAATTTGATGATTTTAACGTTTAATCTTTTACCAATTTGGCCTTTAGACGGCGGAAAATTACTTTTTTTATTATTATCTTTATATAAATCATTTCCTAAAGCCCATCAAACTACGTTAATCCTTTCAGGCTTTTTTATATTTATTTTTATATTATTTGTGTTAATCATATCGCCAACTCATTTAAATATTTGGATTGTTCTTTCCTTTTTGCTGTTTTCGTTAACAAAAGAATGGAAGCATCGGCGCTACGTTTTCATGCGTTTTTTAATAGAACGGTATTCTGGTAAAAAGGATCATTTTCGTTCTTTACGGCCGCTAAAGGTAAGAGAAGAGGAGTTAGTGATTCATGTGCTTGAACGGTTTCAACGGGGATATAAGCATCCAATTATTATTTTGAAAAACGATACAGAAAGTGGTTTTCTTGATGAAAACGAGCTTTTACATGCTTATTTCACAGAAAAATTGTTAACGGCAAAAATCGGTGATTTACATTATAGTTTTTGAAAAAATGAATGATTTTGTATACTAATAAAGAGACGCAAAAAAGTGAGGAATAAATTTGATTAAAATTGTTGTGAATACGGTAACAAGAGAGAAAAGATTTGCCATTTTAAAAAATAACCTTATTGAAAAGGTTGTCATTCATCAACCAAAGTTGCAATCGAAAGTAGGCAATATTTATTTGGGTATCGTAACAAAGATTCTTCCTGGAATGAATGCTGCCTTCGTAGATATAGGAGAAGATATAAAAGGGTTTCTGCATCGGAATAAGCTTCCCTCCTATTTATTATCAGAAGAAGATGCCGAAATAAAACAAAAAAAAACGTCCGATCTCGGCGTTTACTCATCAAGGCGAAAAGCTACTTGTACAAGTGGAAAAAGATGCAACAGGTACAAAAGGCCCGCGTCTAACTGGAATTATTGAGTTTCAAGGGGAAAAGCTTATTTACTTACCTAATGGGCGCTATGTCGCCGTATCGAAAAAAATGAATAATGATGGAACTCGGGAAAATTGGCGGAAAATTGGCTATAACATAAAAGCTGACCAAGAAGGTCTTATTTTTAGAACTGCTTGTCAAATAGGTCCAAAGGATGATGTTATAATTGAATTAAACAAATTGCGTCAAAGTTATCAAGAGCTTAAAAAACAAGCCGAAAAGCATAAAAAACCAAGTCTTCTTCTAGAAAATGATACTTTTTTTGAGCAGCTTTTAACAGAACTTAATCAAGTAGAAACAGCAGAGGTGATCGTCGATCATCATCAAGTAAAGAAAAAAATAGAAGAGGTTTTATTTAATCGCAAAAACTTAACAATTACTCTTTACTCTGGAAAAGAAAATATTTTTACAGCGGAAAAGTTAGATAATGAAGTAGAAAAAACGTTGAAAAGAATTGTTTGGTTAAATAATGGTGCTTATCTTGTCTTTGATGAGGCGGAAGCACTGACAATTATTGATGTAAATACTGGGAAATATTTAGGGAAAAATGATTTACGTGAGACAATTTTACATACAAATATAGCGGCTGTTAAAGAAATTGCTCGACAACTCCGTCTCAGAGATATTGGCGGTATCATTCTCATTGATTTGATCGATATGCCAAATGAAGAAGATCGCCATAAAATTATTAAGCAGATGGAACAAGAATTATCAAAAGATCATAAAAGAACAAATATTATCGGTTTTACACCACTCGGTATTTTACAGCTGACAAGAAAAAAAACAAAGATATCTCTTTCAGAAGCATTGACTACAAAATGTCCTGTTTGTCATGGAACAGGACGAGTTTTCAGTTCCGAAACAATCGCTTTTCAATTAGAACGGGAACTATGGGAGCACCGCTTTATAGATCATGAGGCTGTCTTAATTGAAGCATCAAAGGACGTAGTGGCTGAATTTACAGGAGAAAACCTTATTTATTTACAAAGACTCGAAAAGCTGCTCGGTTTCGCACTATGTTTTTCTATTAGCCAAAGCAATAAACCTTTTTTTGAAATACGTCAGTTCGGTTTAAAAAAAGATTTAAAACTAAAAGCTGATCTGTGAACATTTAGTCATATTTTTCGTTATCTCTTAATATTGACATGGCAATACGATTGTGATAGGATTTTAATGTTATTATTTGTAGCACCTGTGCTACAACCGCACAGAACAGGTTCACAAGCTTTTGCACAATGCAAACACCTGCTAATGGCGAGTCTTAGACAATGAGGAGGTGCAGTTCATGTACGCAATTATTGAAACTGGTGGCAAACAAGTGAAGGTTGAAGAAGGTCAAACGATCTATGTAGAAAAACTTAACGTTGCTGAAGGTGAAACCGTTACTTTTGACAAAGTGCTTTTTGTTGGCGGTGAGGATGTAAAGGTTGGGAGCCCTGTTGTAGAAGGCGCAACTGTTACAGCGAAAGTTGAAAAGCAAGGTCGTCAAAAGAAAATCGTTGTTTTCAAATACAAACCAAAGAAAAACTATCGTCGTAAGCAAGGTCATCGTCAGCCTTATACAAAAGTTGTGATTGAAAAAATCAACGCATAGGCGGCGTGATTAAATGATTGAGATTACGATAAAGCGTTCTAAATTAGGACATATTCAATCGTTTTCGATAAGTGGACATGCAAATTTTGCAAATCGAGGACAAGATATCGTTTGTGCAGGTGTCTCTGCTGTTTCTTTTGGTACTGTAAATGCAATTGTAAAGTTAACAGAAATAGAGCCTGACGTAGAACAAGGACAGAACGGTTTTCTTCGTTGTGTTTTTCCAGAGAATCTGCCAATCAACATACAAGCTAGGGTGCAGTTGCTTTTAGAAGGTATGCTAGTCTCGTTGCAAACGATCGAAAGAGATTATAAAAAATACGTACAAATTAAAATAGTTAAATAGGAGGTGGAACAAATGCTAAGATTAGACCTTCAGTTCTTCGCTTCCAAAAAGGGAGTGGGTTCAACAAAAAACGGTCGTGATTCAATCGCTAAGCGTCTTGGTGCTAAACGTGCAGACGGCCAATTTGTAACTGGCGGTTCCATTCTTTACCGTCAGCGTGGAACGAAAATTTATCCGGGTGAAAACGTTGGCCGCGGTGTGGATGATACGCTTTACGCAAAAGTAGACGGCGTAGTTCGCTTTGAACGTCTCGGTCGTGACCGTAAAAAAGTAAGTGTTTATCCTGTTGCAAAAGAGGCATAAATAAGAAAACTCTAACCATCATTCGGTTAGAGTTTTTTATTTGTTTTGAGGAAAGAAAATCTTGATTTTTATTTAATTCAAAAGAGATTTAAGTATGAAAGTGGGGAAGTAAATGATTATCTAAGGGAGTTTGGATGTTTAAAGACGAATGTGTTTTTTTTTGATATACTATCATGAAGAAGGAAATGAATAGGGGTTTATTGGATGAAGGAGAACTGGACAATTGTCGATGTACTGCGGCATGTACGGCACGATTGGATGAATCAATTACAACTAATTAAAGGAAATCTCGAATTAAATAAAATTGACAGAGCAAAGGAAATCATGAATGATATTATCACTTCGGCTCAACAAGAATCGAGACTAACCAATTTAAAACTTCCGCGTCTTGCCGAATTATTAATCACTTTTAATTGGAGACCACATCGATTTAAAATAAAATATGAAGTAATTGATGATCAAATAAACATAATGAAACATGATGAAATGTTAACGAAATGGTTTAAAGCTTTTTTGGAGAAATTAGAAGAAGGATCTGCTTCTTTTTCTGATAATCTTTTAACAATTTTGATTGACAAGCAAGATCAACAAGCCCGTTTCTTTTTTGATTATCGCGGAACAATAATAAACAAAACACCAATCGAACAATTTTTATCTGAACCTTATCATGATGTACAAACAATTTTAGTACAAAGCCATATTGAAGACATACTTGTATTTGAACTATTTATCTCGCTGTAATGATAAGGATACCTTTTTGCACACTGCAAATGACTTTTAGAAACCGGGAGGAAAAAAGATGTTTGTTGATCAAGTTAAAATATATGTCAAAGGTGGAGATGGCGGTAACGGAATGGTTGCGTTCCGTCGGGAAAAATATGTGCCAATGGGAGGACCAGCCGGCGGGGATGGCGGAAAAGGGGCCGATGTCGTTTTTGAAGTAAACGAAGGGCTTAGAACATTAATGGATTTTCGTTACAAGCGACATTTTAAAGCGCCTCGCGGTGAACATGGCATGTCTAAAAATCAGCATGGAAAAAATGCAAAAGATATGATTGTTAAAGTCCCCCCAGGGACAGTTGTCATAGATGAAGCTACACGGGAAGTAATTGCTGATTTAACGACCCAAGGACAAAGAGCAATTATTGCTAAAGGCGGTCGAGGTGGTCGAGGAAATACTCGATTTGCTACACCAGCAAATCCAGCTCCTGAACTTTCTGAACACGGTGAACCTGGTCAGGAAAGAAATATTATTTTAGAATTAAAGTTATTAGCTGATGTCGGACTTGTTGGATTTCCTAGCGTTGGCAAATCAACATTGTTATCAGTAGTGACGGCAGCAAAGCCAAAAATTGCTGATTATCATTTTACGACGATTGTTCCTAATTTAGGAGTTGTTGAAACAGATGATGGCAGAAGTTTTGTAATGGCAGATCTTCCTGGATTAATTGAAGGAGCTCATCAAGGTGTTGGTTTAGGACACCAGTTTTTACGACATATTGAACGCACCCGCATCATTGTTCATATGATCGACATGGCCGCTGTTGAAGGAAGAGATCCTTTTGAGGACTACAACACAATCAATCATGAGTTAAAAGAATATAATTTAAAATTAACAGAACGGCCACAAATCATTGTTGCTAATAAAATGGATATGCCAAATAGCGAAGAAAATTTAAAAATATTTAAAGAGAAGCTGCAAACGGATATTCCAATCTTCCCAATCTCTGCGATTACAAAAAAAGGCTTGCGTGACTTGTTATTTGCGATTGCTGATAAGCTTGAAGAGACACCAGAAATTACGCTTTTTGAAGAAAAGAAGGATTCAGGTATTCATCGTGTTATTTATAAACATGAAGCAGAAGAGGAAAAATTTATTGTAACCCGTGAACCGGACGGGAGTTTTGTTGTGTCAGGTGGAGAAATCGAAAAACTATTTAAAATGACTGATTTCTCAAGGGACGAATCTGTACGTCGTTTTGCACGTCAACTACGTGGAATGGGTGTTGATGATATGTTAAGAAAAAAAGGTGCAAAAGATGGGGATACAGTTAAGCTGCTAGATTACGAATTCGAGTTTATTGATTAATGAATCTGCTTCGTAATAAACGGGGTGAAATTATTGAAAGTAAGTAAATTCGATAAAAAGTTTTATTTAGTTCGAGAAGACGTGATGCCCGAAGCGATGAAAAAAACACTTGAAGCAAAGGAAATGATTGAACGAGGTAAAGCGGACTCAGTATGGGAAGCAGTTCGAAAAGTAGAGTTAAGTAGAAGTGCTTTTTATAAGTATCGAGATACAGTCTTTCCATTTCATACAATTGTTAAGGAGAAAATTATCTCATTATTTTTCCATTTAGAAGATCGCTCTGGTACACTTTCTCACCTGTTAAGTGTTGTTGCCTCAGCTGGATGTAACGTTTTAACGATTCATCAAACGATTCCGCTTCAAGGAAGAGCAAATGTAACTCTTTCTTTAAATATAACAGGAATGGAAATTGAAATTAATGAACTATTGACACGATTACGCCGTCTAGAGTTTGTTGAACAAGTAGATGTGCTTGGTTCAGGTGCATAAATAAATGGAAAGTTTATTGCTATTTTACATGAAATTAACGTGATTTAATAATTAGGATTTGAGATAATGATACGCAGGCGAAAGTCAGAGACGGTGTATGTTTCGTTAATTAGGAAATCCTGTTGATGTTTGTTTAATATTTGTTTTATTTTTATCGAGTTTAGAAGGGGGATTTAGGGTGAAGATTGGTTATTTAGGCCCGAAGGCAACTTTTACTGATATAGCCGTAAGGGCACTTTTTCCTGGGGAAACAGCTATTCCTTATTTAACAATTCCTGAATGCTTAGATGCTGTAGTCGCTGAAAAAAAAAACATTGCAGTAGTCCCCTTAGAAAATGCATTAGAAGGTTCTGTTAATATTACACTCGATTATTTAATACATGAAGTAAATGTACCTGTTATTGGTGAGATTACCGTCCCAATCCGGCAGCAGTTTATGGTACATCCTGACAATGCTGAACGCTGGAAAGAAGTTGACTATATTTTTTTTCATTCACACGCAATAGCTCAATGCCATAAATTTCTATATACTCATTTTAAGGGAGTGCCATGCGAAAACTCGACGTCAACAGCAGCTGCTGCGAAGTATGTGATGGACAATCCTCATTTAAATGCTGCAGCAATTGCAAATGATTTAGCTGCAAAAGAATATGGACTAAAAATTGTTAAAGAAGATATTCATGACTTTGCTTTTAATCATACCCGTTTCGTTATTTTGTCAAAAAATAACGAAATAATTCAAGGGCAGCTAGATCAGTTTCACGGTTATAAAACAACTGTAATGATCACACTTCCCGATGATCGATCAGGTGCGCTTCACCAAGTTTTATCTGCATTTGCATGGCGTAATTTAAATTTGTCAAAGATTGAATCAAGACCAATGAAAACAGGTCTTGGTAACTATTTCTTTATCATTGATATTGAAATGAAGCTTGATGATGTATTAATTCCAGGTGTTATTGCTGAATTAGAGGCGCTTGATTGCAAAGTAAAATTACTAGGGAGCTATCCGTCATTTAAACTAAAAGGAGCCGATATAACCCAGCCCTCAAAGTGAACTGTTGATTATTGTTTCATTTCCCTACTAAGGTAAATTGCAATCTTACACAAATAAACATTGTCAGCTCTTACTAGTTCAAAATGATCAAAGCCCATGGAAGTCAGATTCCCATGGGCTTTGATCTTGTTCATTAAGACAAACATAAGATTATTCAACTAAAAAATTCGCTTTTCGTAATGCATTTTCTGCTTCAACTAGCATACGCTTCTCTGATGCTAAAATTGTATGAAGATGGTACCCGCCTGTGAGTTCACTTAAAAATGCAGCATTTGTTGTCTCAACCTTTTTAATAAACTGCTTTACTTCATTTCTGTTAGAAACCATAATAGATGCTGTTAAGTCGCCATACACAGGATGCTCGATTTTAACATCTTTTACTTTAACCCCTTGATCGACGAGAATATTTAACTCTTCCTCAGTTCTTTCTGGTGTATGATGACAGGCAATAACACGTTCAAATGTTGTTGTAGGGGAAGATTGCCTTAAATATAAATAGCCTTGACTTGTTGCGATAATTGGTTCATTTCTTGCCTTTAGCAATGTAATATCTCCAACAATTACTTGTCTACTAACATTAGTTAATGACGCAAGTTCACCACCAGTAATTGGTTCGTTCCTGTTTTTTAATAAATTAAGGAGAAATATGCGCCTATCTTCACCAAGTATTTTCTTTTCTTTCATTTTTTCTTTTTTCTCCTTTATTTACCACTAACAATATGAATTAGACTGTCAGCGAGCTGCTTAACATCTTCCACAGTTGTATCAGTTCCAAAGGAAATACGGATAAATTCTTTAGAAGTTTGTTTGTTAACTTTAAGAGCAAGCATTGAGTTTGCTAAAGCTTGTTTGCCTACTTGACAAGCGCTTCCTGTTGAAATAGCAAAGCCTAAACGGTTACATTCAAGCATGATCCATTGGCCTTCAATTCCAGTAATGGCAAGGCCGACAATTCCAGGTAACTGTTCATCGCTAGTTGAGCCAAAAACTCGAGTACGATCATTTATCGGTTGAAGATAAGTTAAGAAGGATTGACGTAGCTTTTTATAATGCTCCTTGTTAATGTTAAGCTGTTGAACGGATTTTTGTGCAGCAACAGTCATAGCGGCAATACCAGGTAAGTTAACTGTTCCTGATCTTACCCCTCGTTCATGAGTTCCATTTGGAAAGAGCGGTTTAGTTGCAATGGCCGGATGAATGAATAATGCACCTACTCCTTTTGGTCCGTTGAACTTATGCCCCGAAATTGATAAAGAATCGACGATCGTAGCAACTGGCTTTAAATCAATTTTACCAAATGTTTGGACACAATCAGTATGAAAATAAATTTTTTCATTTTTACAAATACGGGCTATTTCGCGAATTGGCTGGATCGTTCCAATTTCTGAATTTCCGTTTTGAATAATAGCCAGCACTGTTTCAGGGGTGATCTCCTTTTTAAATGCTTCAACATCAATTGTTCCGTTTGATGTAAACGGTAGATAGCTAATACGGAATCCCTCAGTTTCTAGCCGCTTCATGATGTTCATAATTGATGAATGCTCTCCAAGCGAGGTAATAATATGATTTCCACTATGTTTCTTCGCTGAAAGAAGAGCGTATATAGCTATAATATTACTTTCTGTTCCCCCACTTGTAAAATAAATCCCCCGTTTGTTAACAGCAAGAATATTAGCTAATTCCGCACGACACTGTTCTAGTAACGAGTTTGCCGCACCTCCAGCATCATGTAGGCTATTTGTATTTCCGAAAAATTCCTTTGACACTTTGACATAAGTTAAAAGCGCATCATCATCTATTGGACTTGTTGCAGCATGATCAAAATATTTCATTTTTCCTCCATGTTTTTATGTTATATAACTCTGGGCTTGTAGACTAAGTTATTATTTAAAACAAATGCCCAAAAAAAGAGTACAGAAAAGCTTGTTAGTCGAGACGCATAACCATGAGACGGAAGCGAATAGAACTAGTGGTTCATGAGCTGATAATAAAGGATGTAAGCATTTGTAAACAGGCTCCTCTTCTATTTTTTTGACTCATTTTCCATTTCAGCATAGAGCCATAGTCTCACACGTATAAGCTTAAAAATTTGTTTAAAAAAATACTTGTCATTAGTTTAAATCTATGTAAACATATGTGTCAAGACACCTGTTATTACAGGAGGTAAAAATGAACCATATAAAAGTATTAATTATCGGAAGCGGGATTGCTGCGTTACAATTGGCGAAAAGTCTAGGGCGCCATATTGATGTAACGATTGTAACAAAATCAGATTTTTATGATGGAAATTCATGTTTAGCCCAAGGAGGTGTAGCAGCGGCATTATCTGCTGATGATCATCCTAGTAAGCATTATCACGATACAATGGTTGCCGGTAGAAAGGTTAATAACAAAAAAGCAGTCGAGTTTGTAACAAAAGAGGCACCGCAGCTTATAGAAGATTTAGTTAGAGCAGGATGTGAGTTCGATAAAGATCAAGCTGGAAGTCTTGAACTTGGGTTAGAGGGTGCTCATAGTGAAAAACGAATTGTCCATAGTGGAGGAGATGAAACAGGTAAGCGCATCGTACATTTTATCGCAAAGCAGTTACACGATAATGTGAAAATAAAAGAAAAGATGTTTGCTTATGAATTAATTTTAACTAAACAGAAAGATACATGTATTGGTGTAAAAGTAAAGCTTGCCAATGGTAAAATACAATCTCTTTTTGCTGATTATATTGTCATTGCATCTGGCGGGAGTGGACAAATTTATTCACGAACATCGAATGCAGCGACTGCAACTGGAGATGGTCTTGCATTAGCATATATAGCGGGAGCAGAGCTCGCCGACTTGGAGTTTGTTCAGTTTCACCCGACATTATTATATACAAATGGTAAAGCTCATGGACTTATATCAGAAGCTGTCCGTGGGGAAGGGGCAACGCTCATTACAAAATCTGGATACCCGATTATGCAAAACGTTCATCCGTTAAAGGATTTAGCACCACGTCATGTTGTATCGCAAACAATTCATGAATATATACAAAAAGGGGAACAAGTTTTTTTTGACATTCGTAACATTAAAAATTTCTCATTAAGATTTCCAACTGTTTATACTCTTTGTCAAAAAGCAGGTGTGAATATTAGCCATGGAAAAATTCCTGTAGCCCCTGGCTGTCATTTTTTTATGGGGGGAATTAAAACAGATCTTTATTGCAGAACGAATATTAATCGACTTTTTGCAGTTGGTGAAGTAGCTTGCACCGGCCTACATGGATCGAATCGGCTTGCAAGTAATTCTCTTTTAGAAGGTTTGGCATTCGGTGAAAGACTTGCAAAATGGTTATGTAAATATGGAACTAGCAATAAGGAATTGAATGATGCGAAGAATTGCTCAACTATCAATCATGCTGTGTTACAAAAGCATGTAAATATAAATGAATTGAAAACCAGAATGATGGAGATGACAGGAATTGTTCGGAAAAAGCATCAACTAATTGAGCAGAAGGAATGGCTCGAAAGCTTTGGAATTGAACAGCTTTTAGACGTAAATTTCGATTTGCTGTCAGTTGAAGAGACTACCTCGATATTTATGCTTGTCAATGCCTGGCTCGTAACTACATCAGCTTTATATCGAACTGAAACGAGAGGCAGTCATTATCGACTTGATTGCCCCCATGAAAATAATGAAGTTTGGCTTAATAGACAGATTGTTAGGCAGAAAAAAGAGATAGTCAAAAAGGGTGAGAATAATGAATTTATTGAAGCTACGGTTGTTACTTGAACAGTTTTTTATTGAGGATATTGGGGAGAGGGATGTAACGACTGATTTAATTTTCAATGAAGAAGCGGAAGGAGAAATCGTTTTTATTGCAAAGGAAAAAGGAATCTTTTCCGGTGCTGATATTATTCAAATCGGCTTTACCTTACTTGACAGTAAAGCGAGTATCAGCATGTATGTAAAAGACGGTGATCCCGTTGAAAAAGGTCAACAAATTGCAACCGTAAAGGGACAAGTTAGGAGCTTATTAAAAGGAGAACGAGTCATTTTAAACTTGTTACAGCGAATGAGTGGGATTTCTACATCTACTTTTGAAGCTGTAAAATTATTAAATAGTAAACGAACTAAAATTACCGATACACGTAAAACGACACCGGGATTAAGGATGTTGGAAAAATACGCTGTTCGTTGTGGTGGAGGATTTAATCATCGCTATGGACTGTATGATGAAGTGTTAATTAAGGATAATCATATCGCCTTTGCGGGGACGATTACAAAAGCAGTGGAAGCTGTAAGGGATCAACTCGGTCATATGGTTAAAATTGAAGTTGAAACTGAAACGAAAAAGCAAGTGCTTGAGGCTGTTAAGGCAAACGTAGATTGCATTATGTTTGATAATCGAAACAGAGAGGAAATCAATGAACTTGCTGCACTTGTACCTGATCACATTACAACAGAAGTATCTGGTGGTTTAAGATTGCAAGATCTACCACAATATTCTAATTTAAATATTGATTATATTTCACTTGGCTGTTTAACTCATTCTATTTCGTCTTTAGATATAAGTGTTAAAGTTTTAGTTAAATAGGAGGGTAAATATGGATATTTTACAATTAATTAAAAATGAACCAAAAACAATTCCGGCATACTACCGCCAAATGTCTCAAGAACAGCTTGAACAAAAAATTAGGGAAATAAAAGGGGTGTTTGGAAATAAATTATTTATTCCTGGACATCACTACCAGAGAGATGAAGTCATTCAATTTGCTGACGTAAGTGGTGATTCACTTCAGCTTGCACAAATTGCGGCCAAAAATCGTGATGCACAGTATATTGTTTTTTGCGGCGTACACTTTATGGCAGAGACTGCTGATATTTTAACAAAGGATCACCAAACCGTTATCCTTCCCGATATGCGAGCAGGTTGTTCAATGGCAGATATGGCTGACATTGAACAAACTGAGCGGGCATGGGAACATTTGCAAAGGCTTTATGCTGATAGTATTTTACCATTAACATATGTGAATTCAACAGCCGCGATAAAAGCGTTTGTTGGAAAAAAAGGTGGGGCAACTGTAACGTCTTCAAATGCAGAAAAAATGGTTAAATGGGCACTTTCTTTAAAAGAACGAATATTATTTTTACCTGATCAGCACCTTGGAAGAAATACAGCCTTTAAGTTGGGAATTAAACTTGAAGAAATGGCTGTTTGGGATCCGCATGAGGAACAGCTCCTGTTTGAAGGTGATGATATTAAGAAAGTGAAAGTAATTTTATGGAAAGGGCATTGTTCAGTTCATGAAAACTTTACCGTTGAGAATATTAGTGAAGTTCGTCATAAAGAACCAACAATGAAAGTGATTGTTCACCCTGAATGTCAACATGAGGTAGTCCGTTTAGCTGATGAATCAGGATCAACGAATTATATTATAAAGACAATAGAAAAAGCAGAAAAAGGTTCTTCATGGGCGATCGGAACAGAAATGAATCTCGTTAACCGTTTAATTAAGCAACATCCGGATAAGAAGATTATTTCGTTAAATCCTCATATGTGCCCTTGTTTAACGATGAATAGAATTGATCTTCCTCATTTAGCGTGGGCATTAGACGCAATCAAAAATGATCAGCCTCATAATGTGATTCACATTGACGATGATACTGCTTCAAAAGCGAAACTTGCCTTAAGTCGAATGCTTGAACGAACATAAAAAATAGTTCCAATGAAAAAAATGAAAAATGGTCCTTAGAGTTTAATCTAAGACCATTTTTTTATTCATATCTTTAGAACTATTATTTTTGTCCTGCATTCAATTTCGATAAATGAAATATCGACAAATTCGACATTGTTGTTTCCCCAGATAAGTGTTTGTTCATGCAATGGTTTCTTTTCGATTAATAGAGTAATTTTTTCAAGTTTGCTCGTTTTTATGCTTTTTAGATTTAAGAGGATTTTTTTGTGAATATTTGTTTTTTAAGATTATTTCAGCAATAATGATTCATAATTTACAACGAAATCGCATAAGTTTTTGAGAAGAATAATAGCAATTTGCCCATTTTCACATACAATATATGGACTGATGCCATAGGAGGGAAAAAAGAGTGAAGATCCATATTGTGCAGAAAGGGGATACTCTTTGGAAAATCGCCAAGAAATATGGGGTGAATTTTGAAGAGCTAAAAAAAGTAAATTCCCATCTTAGTAATCCTGATTTAATTATGCCAGGGATGAAAATTAAAGTACCAACTATGGGGGGGACTGTCAAAAAGAAAATGCATGACGGAAAAATGAAGGAAGCCCCCATAGTAAAAGAAAAGAAAAAAAAACAACCAGTAATGCCAAAAGAGGTACCGAAAAAAGTAAAGCCAAAAAAAGAAAAGCCGATTGTTCCAACTGTACCAATTATGCCGCAGCCTACAATGCCGGAAATAGATATTAATAATTACTATATGGTTAATATGGCAAAGATGTCGATGCAACAACAGCAACCACAAGTCCAACCATACATCCCACCTAAACCAGTCTATATTTTACCTGGTATTGAAAAGGAAGAAAGCCCTGAAAGTCCTGAGAAGAAATATGCATATATTCCACCACAACCACAAGGAGGTCTTTGTCAGCCTATGTATTATCATCCATCATGCTGTACACCTATTTCACCAGTAATGCCGGGGTATGGTTATCATTATCCAGTTCAACAGCCGATGACGTGTTGTCACCCACAGCCAATGCCATATCCACAAGTACAAGGTACTGCAATGATGCCAGGTTATCACGGAATGATGCATGGCTCTGAAAGTTCTAGTTATATGCATCATCATATGCATATGAAAGATGAGTCATCATCTTCTTCATTCATGCCTCATATGGGTGATATGAATTACCATATGATGGGGCAATACGGTCCAATGAATGCCCCTGTTGAGAACGTACCTGTACCCCCTCAATACATGCCGCAAGCGCCTGCTATGCAAATTCCGGCCGGAGGGGGCTATGGTCCATCTCCAGCTATGGCCCCAATGGGATATGGGCCGCAAGCAGGATACATGCCGCAACCTGGATATATGCCGTATGGTGCTGGTCCGCAACCGTATATGCAACCATATGATACGATGGGGGCAGGGGCATTTGGGATGCCACGATCTGAAGAAGAAAGCAGTGAATACGATCGTTAATAACAGAGGAGACGATAAAACAATGAATCGTCTCCTCTCCTTTTTAAAAGAAGATATTCAAGTAGAAAATGTAACGAAAATTAGAAAAAACGTTTATTTTTTAACGATATCTACTGGTGAGTATATTTTAAAAGGATTTAAGAGTAAGCGCCAATTAAAACTGCAGGACGACTTTACACAATCTTTAAAAGAAGCTGGTTTTTCCCATAGTTATTCTTTTATTCCTCTTTTTAAGGAGCCTTTGTTTGTTAATCAGCTATACTTCGGATGTTTAGAATATATTAAGCCAAGCGCTGTTCCTTTTCATTATAAGGATGAAAAGGATCGAAAAAATGGCTTGGAGACAATTATAAAATTTCATTATGCTACAAAGCAGTTAGTCGAAAAATTTGAGGAACGATTGCCGAGTTTTAATTTACTAATAAAGTGGAAAGAACGGTATTCGCAATTTCTTCTAAATATTCAGCATTTAAAATATTTTATTCAAGAAGATTTTCTTTATGAGCTTGTAAGATGGGGGGATTGGGCGATAAATGAATTATCTAAAGAAGAAATCATTTTTCCGAATGAACAAAAAGTAATTTTACATGGTGATGTTGCTCACCATAACTTTATCCGTGATATAAATAAGGAGCTTTATTTAATCGATTTTGATCTTATTAGCGTTGGATTTCCTTTTACTGATTTACTTCAATATGCGAATAGAATTTTACCGTTTATAAAATGGTCCGCTTTTGAATTAATGGCTTTCGATCAATTGAAAAAATATATGAAAGAAAAAAAGTTTTTTTATATGCGCTAATATTTCCAACGGATATTTATCGTGAATGGAATAGAATGCTTAAAGAAAAGACATATTACGATCCTGCGAAAATTCGACACCTTTTACAATTAACAATCGGTCAATTCTACTTACGTCAACGATTTATAAACGAGATAAAGAATATGTTAAAATAATTGCAGCACGTTAAGTGAAAGGAAGAACAAAATGAAAGAAGCAATTTCTGAATTAGTAAACTGGTTAAGGATAAAAGTAAACGAAGCAGGTGCAAAGGGGGCGGTTGTTGGATTAAGTGGCGGAATTGATTCAGCAGTTGTTGCCCATTTAATCAAGCGTGCCTTTCCGAATCATTCTTTAGGGGTTATTATGCCTTGCAAAAGTCATTCAACCGATCAAGAAGATGCAATGAAAGTAGTTGAAAGCAGTGGAATTGATTTTCATCTCATTGATTTAACTTCGGCACATAATATTTTATTTTCTGAAATTGAAACGAAACTTAAAGCAAAAAATGAATGGAATGAAAAAATGGTCAAAATTGGTGATGCGAATACACGAGCTCGCCTTCGGATGACAACATTATACACGATTGCTAATAATTATGGCTATTTAGTTATTGGAACAGATAATGCAGCTGAATGGTACACTGGATACTTTACAAAATATGGTGATGGTGGGGTTGATTTATTACCACTTGTACATTTTACAAAAGGAGAGGTAAAAGAACTCGCCAAAACGTTACATGTGCCAGAAAGTGTTATAAACAAGCCACCAAGTGCAGGACTTTGGGAAGGTCAAACAGATGAAAATGAGATGGGAATAACCTACGAAATGATTGATCGTTATTTAAGAGGAGAAGAAATTCCAGAAACAGACCGAGAAATAATTGAAAAGCTACATGAGCGATCAGAGCATAAACGAAAAATTGCAGCAATTCCGCCAAAATTTTAAGTTATAGCTGGATGTAACTGTTAGAATGAAAAATTCCCTTCGCTCACAACATAATCTTGAGCATTTGTATGCTCATATAAACGAGGGGGTTTTTCATTTGAGGAAATGGTGTTATTCATTTTCACTTACTGCACTCGTTGCATCTAGCTTAGCAGGGTGTAATATGAATGATGAAACGGCAGTTCAAGATGAACGTTATACTGATCAAACTCAACCGATCGGTTACTATTCAAATGAAAACCATCAACAAAATAATTCAAACTTTTTTAATGACAACGATGGTCCTGTAATCGATATGCTTGATCGTACTTTAGGTGAAGATGGGAATAACAGCAGAACAAATATAAGAAATAACCTAAACTGGTTTAAGCGTGATCATCATTATAGTCATGCTGATGCAAATTATCATGGGCACTTAAATGTTGATAGAACGAAGCATGAAAATGCTCACGTTAGAGAGCTTGTAAATCAAATTGAAAAAGTGACTGCAGAGACTGATAATGTGAAGGATATTCATTCAATCGCTTACGGTGATGAAAAGGTTTTAATTTCGGTTGTTTTATTTGATCAAGCAAAAGAAAAAGAAACAAAGAAAAAAATTAAACAAAGGGTTAATCCTTTTCTAAATGGAAAATCGATTAAAGTTGTCATTGATGAAGGGACATTAACTAATACTCGTAATAGTCAACGTTAATCTTATGACAGAAACAATTAGAACAAATGATCTTTATGATCTTTGCTCTTTTGTTTCTGTTCTTTTTTTATGTTATAGTAAAAATGGACTTTTATTGTAATAAAGTAAGAAAGCCTTGTTTAAACGAGTGCTATGTATTTTTTAAAGAGAGGGGATTTAGAATGGCTGGACATTCTAAATGGAAAAACATTCAACGGCGTAAAAATGCCCAAGATGCTAAACGTGGAAAAGTATTTATGAAATTTGCTAAGGAGCTTTATGTAGCAGCTAAAAGCGGCGGTGGAGATCCTGCAACGAATGCGGCTCTACGCTTAGTAATTGATAAGGCAAAAGAAGCTAACATGCCAAACGATAATATTCAACGTGCAATTAACAAAGCGACAGGGAATACAGATGGTGCCCATTATGAAGAAATCATTTATGAAGGCTACGGTCCAGGGGGAGTAGCTGTAATGGTTTCATGTTTAACAGACAATAAAAACAGGACAGCATCAAATGTTCGACTCGCCTTTTCAAAGAATAGCGGAAACCTTGGTGAAAGTGGCTGTGTTTCTTATCTTTTTGATCGAAAAGGATATTTAGCTATTTCGAGAGAAGGACTTGATCTTGATGAGGATGAAATGCTGCTTCAAGTCATCGAAGCTGGTGGAGAGGAACTTGAAACAAGTGACGAAGTTTTTGAAATTTTTACAGATCAAGAAAGCTTTTTTACTGTAAAAGAAAATTTATCTCAAGCTGGCTTTACGTTTGTTGAAGCTGAAATAACAATGGTACCGCAAACATATACGAAATTGCCGGAAGAACAAGCGGCTAAAATGGAGAAAATGTTAGACATGCTTGAAGATGATGATGATGTTCAAGATGTTTATCATAATTTTGAAGAAGAGTAATGTGCGATAAATAGAACACTGATTTTTACAAAGTCAATATTTGAATTGTTCCATCAGACTCATTACATGAACTAAAAACAGAAAAAATTTGGGCGCCTGAATATAAAATTTCAGGTGCCTATTGTTTTTATTTTTAGCAAGTCTGTAAAAAATTTATATTACAGGTTTTTAATTTGGATAAACTTGTCATGTGTGGTTAAACTATAAATAATAAAAACAGCTTTTTAATAATATAGAGGTGATCATGATGAGATCCAGATGGACCATGTTAACAATATTAAAAATGATCGTTTCTGTCATATTTGTTTGTGTAATGATTATTATGAATCAAAAAAAAGTGATTGCGGATTCTGATTTGCATGTATCTGATCCATTAAAATTATCAATCATTTTAGAGCGAGTATACTTAGATGGAGAAATGAGCGAAGAAGAAATTGTTGAAACGATATGGTCCTTAGAGGATTTCTGGGCAAAATATGATGAGTGGAATTTAATCGATTTGCAAGAAGGAAAGGCTGTTTTTTTCAGCAGCAAGTTGATGATATTTTTCCCCGTTCTAAAAGAAAACGGATTTTTTGGAATAACTGAGGAAGGGATCTTTACGATTTTTATGGTAAACCAGAAGATGCCAATGTTATTCAATCTTTTTTTCAAATTGATGTAAAAAAATTAGAAAGTCAGCTGCATGATCAATTGAAAAAGGGAATACCGATAAGAACAAAAGACAAATATTTTGAAGTGATAGAAGCATTTCAACATTACTCTTTACTAGAAAAGCAAAAAAAATTAAAGGCACTTATATTCTTCGATGTAAGACCTTGATTAGTCTGAAGGCTTTTATTTTAATTAGTGATTTGAAGGATCGGATTATCCGGTCCTTTTTCCTATTTTTTTGTTGTGTCTAAGCTATTAAGATGTTAATTTTTTTTTAGCGGTATGTTACAATGATGTACGATGAAGACAGAGGAGCGAAGTAAATTGTATGAGTTTATTAAAGGACGGATTCATTTTGTCGGACCTGAATATGTTGTAATTGAAAAAATAATGGGATTGGATATCAAATTGCTACTCCTAATCCGTTTGTATACTCGGGAAAGCTAGAAGAGGAATGAATCATTTACACGTACCAGCATGTAAGGGAAGATATTTTAGCCTTATATGGTTTTCAATCGCGTGAAGAAAAAGCGCTATTTATTAAGCTAATCAGTGTAACAGGGATTGGTCCGAAAGGGGCTTTAGCTATTTTAGCATCTGGTCAGCCAGAACAACTAGTACAAGCGATTGAGAAAGAGGACGATGCATTTTTAATGAAATTTCCAGGAGTAGGGAAGAAAACTGCCCGGCAAATGATTCTAGACCTGAAAGGAAAATTAGACCATTTTTCATATTCACCAGCAGCGAATGTCAAACCTGAAAAAAATACAAAAAGTTCTGTTGAGTTTGACGACGCTATTTTGGCTTTGAAAGCATTAGGTTACTCTGAAAGAGAATTGGCAAAGATTACTCCTAGTTTACAAAAGGAAAAACGGACGACAGATCAATATATAAAGCTTGCATTACAGAAGCTGTTAAAATAAAAAATTTCTTCAAAAATTAGTGAGGGTGATGTATTGGTGGAAGAACGAATTATATCAAATGAAGCTGATAATCAAGATATTACGTTTGAGCAAAGCTTACGTCCCCAAACCTTAAGACAATATATCGGTCAAACGAAAGTAAAGGAGAATTTAGAAGTTTTTATTAAGGCGGCTAAGCTTCGTCAAGAAAGCCTTGATCATGTGCTTCTATATGGACCTCCAGGGTTAGGGAAGACAACCCTTGCAACAATTATTTCTCATGAGATGGGAGTAAGTATTCGAACAACATCCGGTCCCGCCATTGAACGCCCAGGGGACTTGGCTGCAATTCTAACAGCGCTTGAGCCTGGAGATGTTTTGTTTATTGATGAAATTCACCGGCTGCCAAGAGCCATTGAAGAAGTTTTGTATCCAGCAATGGAAGATTTTTGTCTTGATATTGTTGTAGGGAGTGGGGATAGTGCAAGGTCAATTCGCTTAGACTTGCCGCCATTTACTCTCGTAGGTGCTACAACAAGAGCAGGTGCAATATCAGCCCCGTTGCGTGATCGCTTTGGTGTCCTAAGCCGGCTTGAATTTTACGATGTGGAACAGTTAACAGAAATAGTGATTAGAACCTCTGAAGTATTAAGTACACAAATCGAACTTTCTGCAGCAACAGAGATTGCAAGAAGGTCTAGGGGAACTCCAAGAATAGCTAATCGTCTTTTAAGAAGAGTGCGTGATTTTGCACAAGTTAATGGGGATGGAACCATTGACATTATCGCAGCTAATCAAGCACTCGAAAAGTTACAAGTTGACCGTTTAGGTTTAGATCATATTGATCATAAATTACTTAAAGGGATTATTGAGAAATTTCGGGGAGGGCCAGTTGGGCTCGAGACGATATCAGCAACAATTGGGGAAGAAGCACATACAATTGAAGATGTATATGAACCTTATTTATTGCAGATTGGCTTTTTACAAAGAACACCACGGGGAAGAATCGTCACAGAGCTAGTCTATCAACATTTCCACATGGAGGTGCCCTAAAGAGTGACAGGTATGTCAAAGCTGTTCATGATTATTGGAGGTATCATTTTTTTAATTGGCTTTCTCATGCAATTTATTAACATCGGAAAACTTCCTGGAGATATTGTGATAAAAAAGGGAAATACGACATTTTACTTTCCGATTGTGACATCTATCCTTTTAAGCGTTATATTATCTGTTGTTCTTTATTTTTTTAGCCGCTTTCGCTAGCGGGTTATTTGGGATAAATAGAAAGGTGAGATCATGAAAGTAGACTTATTTGATTTTCATTTACCAGAGGAATTGATTGCCCAAACACCATTAGAAAACCGAACTGATAGCCGACTTATGGTATTAAATAAAGAAACGGGAATGCTCACTCATGACATTTTTAAAAATATCGGGTCATATTTGCAAAAGGGTGATTGCCTCGTTTTAAATGATACTCGTGTTTTACCCGCCAGGCTCTTTGGGATAAAAAGCGGTACAGGTGCAAAAATCGAAGTCCTTTTATTAAAACAATGTGATGGCGATCGATGGGAAACACTCGTTAAACCAGCAAAGAGAGTTAAAATCGGAACAAAAATCATCTTCGGAAACGGAATTTTATCTGCAGTATGTGTTGGTGAAAACGAACATGGAGGAAGAATTCTTGACTTTCAATATAATGGGATTTTTTATGAAATATTAGATGAATTAGGGGAAATGCCCCTACCTCCATATATTAAAGAACAACTGGATAGTAAAGAACGTTATCAAACTGTTTTTGCTCGTCATGAAGGATCAGCTGCTGCGCCTACTGCAGGGCTTCATTTTACTGAGGAATTACTGAACCAGCTTAAAGAAGCTGGCATTCATCTTGCTTTTATTACTCTTCATGTAGGACTCGGTACATTTAGACCAGTTAATGTAGAAAATATCGCTGATCATGAAATGCACTCTGAGTATTATCATATTTCAGAAAGAACGGCTCAGCTTTTAAATGATGTACGTGAACAAGGTGGAAAAATTATTACAGTAGGTACAACGTCAACCCGCACTCTTGAAACGATCGCTTCTGCAAATAACGGTATGTTTAAAGGAGAAAGCGGCTGGACAGATATTTTTATTTTTCCTGGTTATCAATTTAAGGCGATTGATGGTATGATAACAAATTTCCATTTACCGAAATCAACCCTTATTATGTTAGTAAGTGCTCTTGCTGGCCGGGAAGCTATTTTACACGCATATAGAACAGCTGTCATGGAAAAGTATCGCTTTTTCAGCTTTGGTGATGCAATGCTAATTAAATAACTTAAAAAAATAAATTAATTTCCAAGCTTTGAAAGGAGTCAACAACTTTGAGTGCGATTCGTTATGAATTAATTAAAAAGTGTAAACAGACTGGCGCACGCCTTGGTCGTGTTTATACACCGCACGGTTCCTTTGATACACCTGCCTTCATGCCAGTTGGAACCCTTGCAACAGTGAAAACAATGTCACCTGAAGATTTAAAAGAAATTGACGCAGGGATCATTTTAAGTAACACATATCATTTGTGGCTTAGGCCTGGGCATGATATTGTAAAAGAGGCTGGCGGCTTACATAAATTTATGAATTGGGATCGAGCTATTTTAACAGATTCCGGAGGATTTCAAGTTTTTAGTTTAAGCGAATTTCGTCAGATAGAAGAGGAAGGCGTTCATTTTCGGAATCATTTAAATGGAGACAAGCTATTCTTATCTCCTGAGAAAGCAATCGAAATTCAAAACGATCTCGGTTCTGATATTATGATGGCTTTTGATGAATGTCCCCCATATCCCGCATCATTTGAATATATGAAAAAATCAGTCGAGCGAACGTCGCGTTGGGCAGAACGCTGTCTAAACTTTCATAAGCGTCCTAATGAACAAGGCCTCTTTGGGATTGTTCAAGGAGGAGAATATGAGGAATTGCGTAAGCAAAGTGTACATGATCTTGTTTCTCTTGATTTTCCTGGTTATGCGATTGGTGGGCTTTCTGTTGGGGAACCTAAAGACATCATGTATCGTGTTTTAGAATTTACAACTCCGCTTCTGCCGACAAATAAACCGCGTTATTTAATGGGAGTCGGTTCACCAGATGCATTAATAGAAGGTTCAATTCGGGGAATAGATATGTTTGATTGTGTTTTACCGACGAGAATTGCTCGTAACGGAACTTTAATGACAAGTACTGGACGTCTTGTTGTAAAAAATGCAACCTATGCCCGAGATTTTAGACCGCTTGACGAAAATTGTGACTGTTATACTTGCAGAAATTATACTCGTGCATATATTCGTCATCTCATTCGTTGTAATGAAACTTTCGGAATTCGTTTAACAACTTATCATAATCTTTATTTTCTGTTAAAATTAATGGAGCAAGTCAGACAAGCGATTTATGAAGATCGTCTAGGTGACTTTAAAGATGAGTTTTTTGAACGATATGGCCTTAAAAAGCCGAATGCTAAAAATTTTTAAAAAAACGAGTGGAAAGGAGTGAATAAGGTGGAAAATTTAATTGCTACAATTGGTCCAATCTTATTAATGTTTGTTTTGTTTTACTTTTTATTAATTCGCCCGCAGCAAAAGCGGCAAAAAGCCATTCAGCAAATGCAAAGTGACTTGAAAAAGGGTGACAACATTGTAACGATTGGCGGCTTACATGGAGTTGTTGATGCTCTAGATGAGAACACAATAGTGATAAAATGCGGTGATGGAAGTCGTCTTACATACGATCGAGGAGCTGTTCGCGAAGTTACTGAATAAAATGATCTTTAAATGTAAGGAAAACTCGCTTGCAATGGCGAGTTTTCCTTAAGCTGCTCTTGATTTAGTCATGTTAACTCCTAAAATTCCACCGATCATAGCCACGATAATATAGCTTATTTGGTAAATAAGTTGATTCATTGTAAATAAACTGTCATGTCCAAGAAATATAAATAAAAAAACAAAGAAAGTATAAATGATCCCTGTTAATCCGCCAAGGAGCCACCCTTTTCTTTTTCCTTTTCCGCCAGAAATAAATCCACCAATAAACAAACTTAAAAAAGAAATGATCGTTATGATTAATCGTAATGATGTTTCTTGTACAGAAGTAAATGTTAAAATAAGTGAAAAAAGAAGGCTGCTTATAATAGCAATTAAAAAAATAGCGATCAAACCATACAAGACTGAAATGCTGAAGCCTTTTGATTCCACCTTTTTACCCCCCTTCTAATTTGTTTCTATACCGAAACAAACAAGTCTTCTTTAGTACAAACATATTCACTCGTCTAAAAAATAGAATAAAAATTGTTAAATATTACTTTTGGAAAAAGATTCGTATTATGTTTCACACTTGATGGTAGAAGCTAAACATATCATATTATAGAAGGGGGAAGCAGTCATGGAAGAGTATTTAACGATTATTTTAAGAACGTTCTTACTTTACATATTAATTTTCGTTATATTTCGTTTAATGGGTAAAAGAGAAATTGGGGAGTTAAGTATTTTAGATTTAGTTGTATTTATGATGATTGCAGAAATGGCAGCGATAGCAATTGAAGATCGACAATCGACGATTTTCTATACAATTGTTCCGATGGTTTTTTTAATGCTGATTCAAATGACATTGGCTTATTTTTCATTGAAAAGTCAACGATTCCGACTGTTAATGGATGGAAAACCGACTGTTATCATTAATAAAGGAAAAATAGACGAGAAGGCGATGAGGAGTCAACGGTATAACTTTGATGACCTTCTTCTTCAGTTGCGAGAAAAGGATATAAGAAATATTGCTGATGTTGAGTTTGCTATTTTAGAAACAAGTGGAAGGCTTTCTGTCATTAAAAAGGAAAAAAATAAGAAAAAAAGTGGTGAGATCACACTTCCACTTATTGTTGATGGGAATGTCCGTGATGAAAATTTAACTAAAATAAATAAAACGAATTTCTGGCTAAGACAAGAGCTTCGAAAACGGGGTTACGATAATTTAAAGGACATTTCTTTTTGCAGCTTTCAGGATGGTCAGTTTTTTATTGATCTAAAAGATGGAAAAGAACAGAAGAGTTAAACGCTTTCTGTTTGTTATTGATTGATGAACGATGTTTTATTTTGCTTTCAGATTGAATGCGTGCTTTTGGATAATCTTTTGATTTTGTCTTGAAATAAGGTTGGAGTCATCAGGTTTTTCTTTCACCCAATAAGAGCATGCTTTGAACAATTTTTTTCAAAACATGCTCTTTCTATTTGCAATTGAGGGCGTAAACTTTTTCTAAGTTACAAATAGGAATCTTTTCTTTATAGATGAACACTCATTTCTTATCTTTTCCAATATACAATTTTAGCTAATAAATTTCCGATTAGTGGAATTCGTAACAGTTCTGCTTTTTTTATTAATCGAAATAACAATAAGAGAAACATATACAAACATGCCATTGTTATAATAGTTGCCAGTACTTTTAATGGAAGAGCATCTATTTGAATAGTTTTAAAAACCGATTTGCCTATGAAACCGGTTAATATGATGACTAAAAATGTTTTAATATAGTAAGGAATATAAATAGAAAAATAAATCCTTTTTAAAATTGTAGCAAAATGGAGTACTGTTACTAGTACAATCCCAATAAGTATCCCTAATGCAGCTCCATTTATTCCAAAGCTTGACTGACTAGCTAAAAGAAAAATGACTGCGGTTTTCACAACCGCCCCAATAAGGCTATTAATCATTGCTGCTCTTGCTAAATCTAAAGCCTGTAAAGTTGCTTGCAACGGGGCTTGTAAATATGAAAATAAGAAAAATGGTGCCATTAATTTTATAAATTGTGCTCCGCTTGTCGAACCATACATGACTTTCATTAAAGGCTCGGCCAAAATGTATAAACTAGCGATTGCGATTCCGCCTGTTAATAAAACAAAACGCAATGCTTGTTGTAATCGATATTCGATTAAAGAATGATCATTTCTTGAGTTCGCTTCACTTATTGCGGGAACAAGAGATGTAGATAAAGAATGGGTGATAAAAGACGGCAACATTAAAAGCGGCAGTGCAAATCCAGTTAATGATCCGTATTGCTTCGTTGCTTCTGCAGTTGCAACGCCTGCTATTGCTAGACCATGGGCAACGACAATTGGTTCAAAAAACCAAGAAATAGATCCGATCATTCGGCTTCCCATTGTAGGTAAAGCAATGCTCATTAAGCTAGAAAACGTACTTTTTCCCGCTTGAACATATTGAAAAAAATCTTTACGCAATTTGAACCGTTTTTTAAGCTTAAATGCTGTAACTAAGTAAAGTAAGGACGCAAACTCGCCAAATACTGAGGCAACCATTGCTGCAGCTGCTGCATATTCAATTCCATATGGTATGAATGCTTTTGTTAATACTGCAATTAAAGCAATTCTTACAAGTTGTTCAAGCACTTGTGAAGTTGCCGCTGGTTTCATGTTTTGCCTACCTTGAAAGTATCCTCTTATGACCGATGAAATAGCTACAATCGGCGTAATTGGTGCAATGGCGAAGAGCGGGTAAAATGTACGTGGATCTGTAAATAACGTTTTTGATAAATATGGAGCCAATAACATGAGCGCTGGTGTAAAAATAATTGAAAGCGAGATTGTTGCAGCAAGAGAAACAACTAATATTTTTTTAACTTTTTTAAAATTTCCTATCGCTTCAGCTTCGGCGACGCGTTTTGAAATGGCGACGGGAAGACCAAGCTGTGTGATTGTAATGACAAGCATAAGTGTCGGAAATACCATCATATATAGTCCAACACCTTCTTCCCCAATAAATCGCGCTATAACAATTCGATTAATAAATCCTAATATTCTCGTGAGCAAACCTGCTATTAATAAAATTAATGTCCCTTTTAAAAACTTAGACACATTTAACTCCCTGCCTTCTCAAAAAAGGTGATATCATATACAATTAACTATATGCATGAAAGTGGACAAAGCATGACAAGTATGTTTTTTCTTTTTGGTTGTTCTGATTAAACTTGAAACATTTAGGATAAAAAGTGATCAAATCATGAGGGGAGGGAAATTTGCATGGATAGTGACCATATGTACGACCGTTTTCGTAAACAAGTACAGCCTGCAATAAACTCAAAAATAGAGGAATTTGCTTTATTTGGATATGAAACGATGACTGATGAGGAGCTATGGATGTTTCTCCAAGAAAAAAAGTGGCGGAAACCGAAAAAGGACAAACGCCTTTATGAAATTGTTCAAGATATTATGTCAATTAGCGTTGTAGAATATATGAACTATGCTATGGTCGAGGCGTATAAAGATATGGATTTTATTTTACATAATGAGAAAGAACGAGAAGAATTACTTAAGGATTAAATATTAATTTTTACGTATAAGTTTTTAAAAGTTTTAATACTCATTTTTTTACTCAAATTGACAGCCTTTATAATCTATTTCATAATGAGAATGTTACTGAGTCCACCGCTAATAAAAGCGGGTTGATATTAAGGGGGATTTCCAAATAATGGTAAAACGAGGTCGCATTATTGCCTTTTTTCTGATCATCATTTTAATCGGAAGTACAATGGGCTTAACAACGAATAATATTTTAAGCAATATCAAGCTTGGCTTGGACCTCCAAGGCGGTTTTGAGGTTTTATATGAAGTAAAGCCAATTGATAAAGACCAAAAAATTGACAAAGATATGCTTACTAGTACCGCTGAAGCTTTAAATAAGCGGATTAATGTACTAGGGGTGAGCGAGCCTAACATCCAAATTGAAGGAGAAAATCGAATTCGTGTGCAGCTAGCTGGAGTTGATGATCAAAATAAAGCGAGGGAAATGCTTTCTACAGAAGCACACCTTTCATTTAGGGATGTTAATGATAACAAAAAATTAGATGGATCTGACTTAGTTGAAGGTGGTGCAACCCAAACCTTTGATGAGAATGGAAGACCAAGTGTTTCTTTAAAATTAAAAAGCGCTGATAAATTTCGTGAAGTAACAGAAGAAATTATGAACATGGGCTCGCCGAACAACCTCCTTGTTATTTGGCTGGACTTTGAGGAGGGAAAAGATTCATACGCGAATGAGGCTGTAAAGGAAGATCCCAAATTCTTATCCGCTCCACAAGTATCAAACGTATTTAATGATGATACTGTTTCAATTGTTGGTAGTTTTACTATGGAAGAAGCGACTACTTTAGCAAATCTTTTAAATGCTGGCGCTCTCCCTGTCCAACTTGACGAAGTATATTCTACATCTGTTGGAGCACAATTTGGGGAACAAGCAATGGAAAAGACTATTTTAGGCGGATTAATTGGTATTGCTTTTATTTTCCTCTTTATGATTGCTTATTACCGTTTCCCGGGATTGATTGCTACGATCACGTTATCTATTTATATTTATTTAATTTTACTAATCTTTGATTGGATGAATGGTGTCTTAACATTGCCTGGAATAGCTGCTCTTATTCTCGGTGTGGGAATGGCAGTAGATGCCAACATATTAACATACGAACGAATAAAAGAAGAAATTAAAGTAGGAAAATCAATAAAGTCTTCATACAAAGCGGGGAATAAAAATTCCTTTTCAAGTATTTTAGATGCAAACCTTACAACTATTTTAGCTGCCGTTGTGTTGTTTATATATGGGAACAGCTCAGTAAAAGGTTTTGCAACGATGTTGATTGTCAGTATTTTAGTCAGCTTTCTAACAGCAGTTTACGGTTCAAGATTTTTGTTAGGACTCTGGGTAAATAGTAAAATCTTTAATAAAAAGCCACAATGGTTCGGGGTAAAGAAAAAAGATATTAAAGATATTGCAGAAAGTTATGATACTTTAGATCTGCCAACAAAATTTGATAAATTCGATTTTGTGAAGCATCGGAAAAAATTCTTCACTTTATCAGGCGTATTAATTTTAATAGGTGTCATCACATTATTTACATTTCGCCTAAATTTAGGAATCGACTTTGCGAGTGGAACTCGGGTTGAAATTCTTTCATCAGAACCATTAGCAACAGCAACAATTAAATCTGACTTAGAAAATTTAAAGCTGGATATAGATGCAAGTGATATCGTTGTATCTGGAAACAACGATGAAATAGGAGTTGTGCGTTTTATAGGGGTACTGTCAAAAGACGAAATTGCTTTAATAAAATCCGAGTTAAAAGAAAGGTATGGGAATGAGCCAGGTGTAAGTACAGTTTCACCTACTGTTGGGAAAGAGCTGGCAAAAAATGCGTTTATTGCTGTCTTAATTGCGTCACTAGGGATTATTTTATATGTAACGATTCGCTTTGAACTTGCGATGGCAATACCTGCAGTCCTCGCATTACTACATGATGCGTTCTTTATTATCGCATTATTTAGTATTACGCGGATGGAGGTTGATTTAACATTCATTGCTGCTGTTTTAACAATCGTTGGATATTCAATTAATGATACGATCGTAACTTTTGATCGGATGCGGGAAAATATGCAAAAGAAAAAACGTTTAAAAACATTTTCAGATCTTGCTGAAGTTGTAAATAAAAGCTTACGGCAGACGTTAACTAGATCTATTAATACAGGACTAACCGTTATCGTAGCGGTAATTGCTTTATTGATTTTTGGAAGTGAGTCAATTCGAAACTTTTCTTTCGCCTTGCTTGTCGGATTAATTGCCGGAACATATTCATCATTATTTATTGCCGCACAACTATGGGTGGTTTGGAAAAATAAAGAGCTTAAGAAAAAAGGTATTTTGAAAACATATAAAGAAAAGCGCAAAAATTCATCACAACCTCAAGTATAATAACTGCAGGATTTTCCTGCGTAAACAGAATCAATATTTAAATTAGTTTTTCTAGACTAGTCGAGGCGCCGAGCAATAAAACGAAAGCGAATAGAACAATCGTTCATAAGCTTACAACGAACAATGCGAGCGTTTGTCAATCGTTTGACTGCAGGATTTTCCTGCGGTCTTTTTATTAGTGTGCCAGGCATGGCATTTATCTAGGTGGTGCAAGTCCACTGTGGGGGAACACATCATCCAACCACTAGGGAAGCGCAAGGTGCTTGTCGTGAGGCAAGAGCTGAAGGAAGCGTGTACCAAAATCTTGGTCTGACGAACAGAAATCTGATACCAAGGCTTTACAGAAGGATAAGACTACTAAACAAGTCAAAGTCCAAAAGATGTGCGTAACTCTGTGAAGTAAATCAGGCAGATAAAAAGAGGAAAGATAAATGTCTTACCTTGGGAGGTCTCACGAACAGTTGAGGAGTCCCCTATAAAGAAAACTGGTCGAATAAGGTTTATCGTGAGAAGTCAGCAGAAACCATAGTAATGACAAAAGTCATGAAGGGTGGAACAATTTATAGTGTTTCTAACACCATGGATGCATGAGAGATAAATTTCAGAATGTGTTAATGAGGAAAGTAAGTATGGGCGTATCCCAAAGGATACTCAAAAGCGAAATGTCTTTCATCACAGAAAAGGAAAGGAAGAAACGAGTATGGAACTTTTAGAAGAAATATTAAGTAATGAAAATGATATTGATCTAGAACGCTTCTTTGATACTGTCCATCATGATAAGTTAATGAGAATAATTTCTTATACAATCAAGGATGGCGATGTCATATCACTCATACTCATACGAAAATATCTAACAAGTGGAGTAATGGTGAATGGGAAACGTGAAAACACTCCCCATTGGAACACCGCAAGGTGGTAACCTGAGTCCGCTATTAAGCAACATCATGCTTAATGAATGAGATAAGGAATTAGAAGCAAGAAATCTAAATTTCGTCAGATATGCGGATGATAGCATCATCTTCGTCAAAAGTGAAAAAGCAGCCAATCGTGTCATGAAATCTATCACAAATTTTATCGAAAAGAAACTTGGGTTAATCGTAAACGCAGAGAAAAGTAGAATATCAAGACCAGGAAATACGAAATTTCTAGGATTTGGATTCTATTATGATACGCATACGAAAAAAATATCAACCACGAGCGCATCAAGATTCGGTACGGAAAATTCCAAAGAAAGCTAAAACAGCTAACGAAACGCAACCAAGGAATCTCCCTAAATAACAGGATAATGAAATTAAGACAAGTTATTTACGGATGGGTGAACTACTTTAAAATCGCGAAGTTGAAAAAGATACTCACCACTACTGATGCGAAATTGCGCTCTAGGTTACGAGTCATCATTTGGAAACAATGGAAAAGTAATAAGAAGCGAATCCAATCACTTATTCAATTGGGTATACCTGAAGAAGAAGCCAAAGGACTGACCTATTGCCGAAAAGGATATCGGTACATAGGGCTATCGAAAGTTGTTCAAACAGCATTATCAATAAACGTCTAAAGCAAAGAGGAATCCCCTTCGCCTTAGATTATTACTTAGAAGTTCATACTGCAACATAAGTTGAACCGCCGTATACGGAACCGTACGTACGGTGGTGTGAGAGGGATGGGAAGTTAAATAACTTTCCTCTCTACTCGATGAGTGAATTTTTAAAAAAGCGGATCAACTATCTACAATAAGCTCTTACTGTTATACTTTCGCCGCAGCCTAAATATTCATAAAAAAGGAATATTGTTTGTTAAAATACATCCTGGGTGACAGTAACATAAAGAATAATCATTTGAAACCAAAATCACCCTTTAGTATAATAAGAAAGGTTGAGGGGTGAAACGTGTGTTAAGATCAAAAACTAGATGGAGTGTTCGACAAGCTGATCAAAATAAAGTACAAGAACTTGTTAACGAATTAAACATAACACCTCTTGTTGCTTCATTACTCGTCAATCGAGGAATAGATACCGTTGAGTCTGCACGGTTTTTTTTATGTGAAGAAAATCAAACATTTCATGATCCTTTTCTATTTAAAGATATGAGCATCGCAGTTGAACGGATAAAATTAGCAATTCAATTGCAGGAATCTATTTTAATTTATGGTGATTATGATGCTGATGGGGTTTGCAGCACATCTATTATGATGCTCACTCTTCAGGAATTAGGGGCAAATGTACGGTACTACATACCAAATCGATTTACTGAAGGCTATGGCCCAAATGAAGCTGCTTTTAAGAAAGCTGCAAAAGCAGGGGTAACTTTAATCATTACAGTTGACACGGGAATCGCAGCTCTTAATGAGGCAAACATTGCTAAAGAGCTAGGAATTGATTTAATTATTACTGATCACCATGAGCCTGGGCCTGCTCTACCAAATGCATATGCGATTATCCATCCAAAACTAAAAGATAGCTATTATCCTTTTACAGAGTTGGCCGGAGTTGGTGTAGCAATGAAGTTAGCTCATGCACTATATGGTCAAGTTCCGACCCACCTTCTTGATATTGCCGCGATCGGCACAGTCGCTGATCTTGTGTCATTGCAAGGGGAGAATCGCTTAATAACTAAATTAGGAATTGAAAAATTAAGAACGACTAACAGGATAGGTCTTAAAGCACTATTTAAAAAAGCACAAATCGAGCAAATAACTATTAATGAGGAGACAATCGGTTTTGCATTAGCCCCAAGAATCAATGCAGTCGGCAGGTTAGACCAAGCTGATCCAGCAGTAAATTTACTATTAACGGAAGATCCTCTCGAAGGAGAACAGCTAGCAAATAAAATTGAACAATGGAATATAGACAGACAAACACTCGTAAATAAAATAACAGAAGAAGCAGTACAAATTGTTGAGGAGCATCATCATTTAGACGAAAATCCCGTCCTCGTCATTGAAAAAGAAGGATGGAACTCTGGTGTAATTGGTATAGTAGCTTCTAGGCTAACCGAGCGCTTCTATCGCCCGACAATTGTGTTAAGTATTGATTCCGAAACTGGATTGGCTAAAGGTTCTGCTCGAAGTATTGCTGGCTTTGATTTATTTAAAAATTTATCATCATGTAAAGATATTCTTCCTCACTTTGGAGGCCATCAAATGGCAGCAGGGATGACATTAAAAAGTGAGGATATTTCTGAGCTTAAAAACCGCTTACATCATCTTGCTAAAAAACAGTTAACTGCTAAAGATTTTACACCGATTACTGAGCTTGATGCAAAAGTTTTTATAGAAGATATTAACATAGACACGATTTTGCAAGTTTTTAAGCTAGCTCCATTTGGTATGGACAACCCAAAGCCGAAAATATTAATAGAGGATGTTAGTATTGCGTCAATTAGAAAAATAGGTGCTGATAAAAATCACTTAAAAGTTCATTTTGAGGAAAACGGTATTACTTTAGATGCAGTTGGTTTTAGAATGGGTCATTTATATGAACATATTTCACCGTCTTCAAAACTATCGGCTATTGGAGAAGTTTCGATTAATGAATGGAATAATATTCGTAAACCGCAACTTTTTTTACATGATTTGGCCGTTACGACATGGCAATTATTTGATTTACGCGGTATAAAAAGATTTGAAAAGCTCGTTGAAGTGATCCCAAATGAAAATCGAAAATGGATCGTTTTTCAACAAAACACAATGGACAAGCTTAAATTAAATTCTAACGAGGAAATTTGTTTGATCCGATCAACTGCTGAAGCGGCTGCATTACAGCTTAAAGGGATAAATGCTGTATTAGTCGACTTGCCGATAGAAAAAGAGTTATTGCATCATTTAATAATGGGAAAAACACTAGAGAGAATTTATGTTCACTTTTATAAAGCAAGCAGTGACTTTTTTAGTACAATACCGACAAGGGAACATTTTAAATGGTATTATGCTTTTTTGGCGAAAAAAGGACCGTTTGATTTAAATAAATTTGGTGATGAACTTGCAAAATATCGGGGCTGGTCACATGAAACAGTTGATTTTATGTCACAGGTGTTTTTTGATTTAAATTTTGCTAAAATAAACAATGGATTTATTTCTTTAACAAATACGGTTAAAAAACGAGATTTAACAGAATCTCCAACATATAAAAGAAAGCAAGCACAAATTGCTCTTGAAAAAGATTTACTATATTCTTCGTACAACCAACTTAAAAACTGGTTTGACGTACATTCACAAGAGCCTGTGAAAAATGAGGAGGCAGCAAAAGAATGGATTTAAAAAAATATGTTACCATTGTCCCTGATTGGCCCAAGCCTGGCATTAAATTTAAAGATATAACGACATTAATGGATAATGGTGAGGCATATAAATATGCAACTGATCAAATTGTAAAATATGCCAATGAAGTAAAAGCAGACATTATTGTAGGTCCAGAAGCACGGGGGTTTATTATTGGATGCCCAGTTGCCTATGCATTAGGAGTAGGATTTGCTCCAGTACGAAAAGAAGGAAAACTTCCGCGTGAGACAATAAAAGTAGAATACGGACTTGAATATGGGAAGGACGTATTAACAATTCATAAGGATGCAATTAAGCCAGGTCAAAGGGTTTTAGTTATTGATGATCTTCTTGCTACGGGAGGAACGATTGAAGCAACAATTAAGCTTGTAGAGGAACTTGGCGGAATTGTTGCCGGTATAGCCTTTTTAATCGAATTAACTTATCTTGAAGGTCGAAATAAGCTTGAAGGTTACGATGTGTTAACATTAATGAAATATTAAAAAGACCTTTTAATTCAATAATATGGAGTGTAAACAAAGGATAGATTATGCAGAAGATTTGCTGCCTCATCTGTCCTTTTCATTTTCCCTTGTATTATAAGCAAGAGCTCTAAACAATCATTTAATTGAAAATTTCTCCCTTAACTTATCTGTCCTACTTTTTAGCAAGTATCCATAACAAGGCAAGCTCAAAAGAGATTTATTAATTATGGTCATTATTCACAATTGACGTAGAAAGAATTATCATTAATTTCAAAATATAGTATAATTATATTATTATTTACAAGTTAAGGGGGCATTCAAATGGGTGAGATAAGATCAGATCAAACGATTGTTCAGCAGTACATAAATGAGATAAAAAATAAAAAGAATGCTTTAAGCCATACAAGTTCAGTGGCAACTATGTCGGGATTTACAAATATTACTCCTAACGATTATATGAAAAAAAAAGCTTTTCCAATTACGTTATTATATACAGATATGATCTCTAGCTATTTAGTAAGTGATCTCGAACGGATTTTATCTATCGCGAAAAGCTTTGAAAAGCATGACCACATGCAAGCAATGGCTATTGCCTATAAGGTGAATAAAAATGGGTAAAAAAGATCGGCATGAAAAAAAGCTGCAAGTATATAATGAATTACAAAAAAATGAAGAAGAACGGTTAGAAGTCATAAAAGAAATTGAGAAAAATGAATTAGCATTTGATGAATTTCATGATGTAATGTTAAAAGGAAAACAGCTTTTAGATGAACTCAGTCATTTTTGGCGGGGGGTAGAAGCTTCTGCTTTTCTAAATGATACGGAAGATACACTATTTGAAACAACGAGAGAGGCGGAAAAAGCATTTCAAGAAGAAAGAGAGTGCTTAGAAAACGAAAAGAAAATCCTTTATGAACAGGAATTAGCTTTAAACAAACAATATGCACAGCTTCGTGCAAATAAGGAGGCGTTATAATGGGACTTAGAGTAGCGATGTCAGAAATGCATCAACAAATTAATGATATAAACAAAATTCTCCAAAGTAAAAATAACGCAGCCTATAGACTTTTAACAGCCATTGAAACATTTAGCAATGATTCGCTCCTTAAAGGGAGATCCTATGAAGTTGCTAAAGAATACATGCGGGATGTATACCTTCCGCTAATCAAAGGAATTATCCGTGCCAATGAAGAGATTATCGAGGGAAATAAATTTTTAATTAGTCGATTCCAAGCACAAGTAGATCCTTCACCGTCCGCTATCATTGATACGGATAAACTGCACGAAATGCTACTAAAAATAAATACTTTTGAAGGTAGATTAAATAGTTTAAAAGAAGATAACTTTCATTTATTTAAGAATGTTCAAGAGCAAATTTTTGAGACGAAAAAGATGGTCGCTACGATCCAACGTTTGTATGCTTTTAACTCTAATAATGCGAGTCTCCATATGAAAGCTCAATCTATTTTAGCTAATATTGAAGTTGGTTTACATATGATTAGTCAAGGTACATGGGATGACTTTGCACATAGTTTCAAATATAAATTAACGGATATGAAATGGGCAAAATCGATTCATAATGAGTGGGAGTATAAGAATTTAACTGCAGAAGAAGAATTCGATAAACACCTTCAAGAAGAATTTGGTTTCGGTGAAGAAGAGGTTAAACTCATGAATAAACTACAAGAGAAATTAAAAGAAAGGTTCCCTTATGCTTCATCAGAAGAACTTGACTGGTATTTTACACGATTAATTGGCGGATTTAGTTATGGAGGAAGTGAGAGTTCAAGCGGTGATCATTTTAAATGGAACGCGACCGCTGGGGATCCGTATACGGTCTTGCCTCAATTTCGTTTTGATGAAAAAGATTTTTTTACAATTTTTTTAGGCTTTTCTGAAGACGAATATAAACTGTTAAGATATAAAGTTCGCGTGCAGAACCAGATTGTTTCATTACCTAAAGAGAATAGTTTAGTCTTTTTAGAAAAGAATAATAGAATTAATATGTACAAAGCAAGTTTAGAAGATGCTATAGGTAAAGAGTTAACAGATACAGAATTTAAAATATATTGGAATGAACAATATAACAGAATGGTAACTAAAGGGGATTTCGCCCATCAGCAAATTACTACCGCAACAATGCTTAATAATCGATTCGTTTTAACTGATATGAAGATTTTCGGATTAGGGATCGGAAAGGAGAAAAAGGAAGATTTAGCTGGTTGGTTGGGCGATGCAACTATAGGAGAGCCGCCAAGCTTTGGAAAAGATGACTATATCGCAGATTTAGATGCCGAAAATATATACTATTTAATAAAGGAAAAACAGCTATCTTATCAAGCCGCTGTAAATAAATATTATAAAGAAGTCGGAATAAAGTATACACGTGCTGAATTATTTACGAAACATACAACCGTAGAGAACGTGAAAAAGCAAATTTTTGCCGAACTTAAAGTTTCCAACTTAGATGAATTAAAATCTAAGGCACCAGATTCGTATCGTTTTATTCGCAGTCTTGAAGAAAATATGAACGAAATGGGAGAATTCAAATGAAAAAAATCGCCTACACGATAATCATTTTAGTTGTTGTACTAGGGGGGATCTATTTGTTTAAAGCAAACCAAATAAAAAATGTATTTGATGAAATGTATTATGCTGAAGTGAAAACTGTGTTAGGAGGATATACATCTACTAGTTTCCAAAATTTAAAAGTATTAAAAAAATATACCTGAAAACTTGAGAGCGAATTATTTACCAAATCAAAATAGAGAAATTTATAATGATGCATCTTTAAATAGCAATGAGGGGATGAGCATATTTTTTGATAAAAAAAAAAAAAAGACAATTGAAGTTATAGGCATTGAAGATTACAAAAATGAATCATTAAGGTTTACCTATTTTTATAATCTTAATTCAAAAAAAATAATAATTAAAAAAAATGAAATGATAAGGGTTTATGATGATCCCACTAAGGAGAGTTACAGCACAAGCGATCCAAAAGAAATAGAAAAGTTTATGAAAAAACATAAGATGACTAAAGAGGAATTAGTAAATAAAAAAAAATATTTCTTATATGATAAGTTGTTGACAGATTGGTTTACATATAACCCAAAAAGCAAATTTTCTCTTGAAGACTTAGGTGAAATATATGTAGAAGAGAAATGAACGAAATGGGAGAATTTAAATGAAAAAAATCGCCTACACGATAATCATTTTAGTTGTTGTACTAGGGGGGATCTATTTGTTTAAAGCAAACCAAATAAAAAATGTATTTGATGAAATGTATTATGCTGAAGTGAAAACTGTGTTAGGAGGATATACATCTACTAGTTTCCAAAATTTAAAAGTATTAAAAAATATACCTGAAAACTTGAGAGCGAATTATTTACCAAATCAAAATAGAGAAATTTATAATGATGCATCTTTAAATAGCAATGAGGGGATGAGCATATTTTTTGATAAAAAAGAAAAGACAATTGAAGTTATAGGCATTGAAGATTACAAAAATGAATCATTAAGGTTTACCTATTTTTATAATCTTAATTCAAAAAAAATAATAATTAAAAAAATTGAAAAGATAAGGGTTTATGATGATCCCACTAAGGAGAGTTACAGCACAAGAGATCCAAAAGAAATAGAAAAGTTTATGAAAAAACATAAGATGATTAAAGAGGAATTAGTAAATAAAAAAAATATTTCTTATATGATAAGTTGTTGACAGATTGGTTTACATATAACCCAAAAAGCAAATTTTCTCTTGAAGACTTAGGTGAAATATATATAGAAGAAAATTAATGATTAGAACTAGTTTTTTTTCAAAAAAATAAGTAAATGTTGCATTAGGAAGTGCTTCGGTCTCTGAAGAAGATGCTTCCTTTTTCTCCGTTATTCCCTTATCGAAAAGGAAAAAATCTACTTTATATTATTACGTTAAAACGATTAAAAATGTTTTTTTCGACAGAAAAGAACAATTTCCTTAAAAAGATAGTTCTTATCCCCTTTACATCTTGCCTTTTTTTTTCGATAATAGTAACAATCATTATAATTAAAAAAACAGTCAAAAATTAAAAAAACGGATATTTAGGACTGGTGCAGTTCTTTTTATAAGAACTTTTTTATATATGATTAAAAAAGGTTTAAATAGGTGATTCCATGGCAAATGATCATGTGTTAACCGCTAAAGAGGTTATTGATCGTACAAAACAATATTTAAATCAAGAGCATGTAGCATTCGTTGAGAAAGCATATGAGTTTGCAAAAAAAGCTCATCGGGATCAATTTCGAAAATCGGGTGAACCGTATATTGTTCATCCAATTCAAGTATCTGGGATACTTGCTGACCTGCAAATGGATCCAGCTACAGTAGCGGCTGGCTTTCTTCATGATGTTGTAGAAGATACAAGTATTTCACTAGAGGACATTAAAGAGTCATTTAATGATGAAGTGGCGATGTTAGTTGATGGTGTTACAAAGCTTGGTAAAATTAAATACAAATCTAAAGAAGAACAACAAGCTGAAAATCATCGGAAAATGTTCGTCGCAATGGCTCAAGATATCCGGGTTATTTTAATAAAACTTGCTGATAGGCTTCATAACATGAGGACGCTAAAACATTTACCATTTGAAAAGCAACGGCGGATAGCAAATGAGACGCTGGAAATCTTTGCACCACTTGCACATCGGCTTGGCATTTCTAAAATTAAGTGGGAGCTTGAAGACACGGCTTTGCGTTATTTAAACCCGCAGCAATATTACCGTATCGTTAATTTAATGAAGCGAAAACGTGCTGAACGGGAACAGTATTTAGATGAAGTCATTGAAGAAGTACGCAGTCGGTTGAGCGACGTTTCAATTAAAGCAGAAATATCTGGTCGTCCGAAGCATATTTATAGTATTTACCGAAAAATGGCATTGCAAAATAAACAATTTAACGAAATTTATGATTTGCTTGCAGTAAGAATTATCGTAAATAATATTAAAGATTGTTATGCTGTTTTAGGAATTATTCATACGTGCTGGAAGCCGATGCCAGGGCGTTTTAAAGATTATATCGCCATGCCTAAACCAAATATGTACCAGTCGTTGCATACAACCGTAATCGGGCCTAAAGGTGATCCTTTGGAAGTGCAAATCCGAACATTTGAAATGCATCGAATTGCTGAATTTGGGATTGCTGCTCATTGGGCTTATAAAGAAGGAAAAAAAGTGAACGAAGGATCTTCCTTTGAAGAAAAATTAACTTGGTTCAGAGAAATTTTAGAATTCCAACATAATACAACAAATGCAGAAGAATTTATGGAATCACTAAAAATTGATTTGTTTTCTGATATGGTTTTCGTATTCACTCCAAAGGGTGATGTAATTGAACTCCCTTCAGGGTCTGTTCCTCTTGATTTTGCTTACCGAATTCATTCTGAAATTGGTAATAAAACAATTGGGGCGAAAGTAAATGGGAAAATGGTTTCTCTCGATTACAAATTAAAAACGGGCGACATTATTGAAATATTAACATCAAAGCATTCATACGGTCCAAGTCAAGACTGGCTAAAGATTGTTCAGACGTCACAAGCAAAAAATAAAATCCGTCAGTTTTTTAAAAAGCAACGACGCGAAGAAAATGTTACTAAAGGTAAAGAACTTATTGAAAAAGAAATTCGTAATATGGAATTTGAGTTAAAAGAAATTATGACACTTGAAAATGTGAAACGAGTAACAGAGAAGTTTAACTTTGCTAGTGAGGAAGATATGTATGCTGCTGTTGGCTATAATGGGATAACGGCCGCACAAATTGCCAACAGATTGACTGAAAAGTATCGGAAACAACGCGAACTAGAACAAGTTAATGAGCAGGGAATAGATCTGGCAGTATCTGAATTAAAATCATTTCCTACAACAAAAAGACGAGAATCGGGTGTTCGTGTTAAAGGAATTGATAATTTATTAATTCGGTTATCACGATGCTGCAATCCTGTTCCAGGAGATGATATTGTAGGTTTTATTACAAAAGGAAGAGGCGTTTCCGTTCATCGCTCAGATTGTCCAAATATTAATTCAGTCGAAGCTAAAGTAAGACTAATTCCAGTTGAATGGGAAACAAATTTATATGATCGAAAAGAATATATTGTTGATATTGAAATTAGTGGCTATGATCGCCGTGGTTTATTAAATGAGGTACTTCAAGCAGTAAATGAAACGAAAACAAATATTTCCGCAGTATCTGGAAAATCTGATCGAAATAAAATGGCAACGATTATGATGTCGATCTATATTCAAAATGTAAGCCATTTACAAAAAGTTGTCGATCGAATTAAGCAAATTTCCGATATTTATTCAGTGCGAAGAATGATGAATTAAGGAGTTTTTTTATGCGAGTTGTTGTACAGCGAAGCAAAAATGCAAGCGTAGCAGTTGAAGGGAAAATTGTAGGGCAAATTCAGAAAGGATTTGTTGTACTCGTTGGTGTAACCCACGAAGATACAGAAGAAGACGCTTTTTATTTAGCTGAAAAAATTGTCCACCTTCGTATTTTTGAAGATGAAAATGGAAGAATGAATCGTTCCTTGCTAGAGATTGGTGGAGAAGTTTTATCAGTCTCACAATTTACTTTGTATGGTGATTGTCGCAAAGGAAGACGGCCAAACTTTATGGAAGCAGCTAAGCCTGATCATGCGTTAAAACTATATAACCACTTTAATCACCTTATTCAGGAGAAAGGTATTAAAGTTGAAACGGGCAAATTTGCCGCAATGATGGATGTTCAATTAATAAACGATGGGCCGGTTACACTTGTCATCGACAGTAAACAAAAATAAACAAAACTATTATTTTAAGTTAGGGTTATTGGGGAAAAATGTACAGTATTATTCACATTTTTGACCAACAGCCTTTTTATTTTTGAAATTGTTTGAGACAGGTGCATGATGAACAAAATGACTAAAAACTATTTATTTTGATATGAATGTAAGCACCTATTTTAAATTTGTTAAAATAGGTGCTTTTTTATTGGGTACTTTTTGGTTCGACTATTTCTATACTGTCTAAAGTTTTCCCGTCTCCGTGCTTTATCTTTTTATTGCTTTGTCATGTATTGTTCATTTCGATAGTGAGAATACAATATACTAATAGGATAAAATAAAAGATAACAAACACTTATTTGACAATAAATAATATTGACATTGATAATCGTTATCAACTATAATGAATCTTGTGATAATTATTCATAAAATTAGATTTACATAGGGGGATAAATGAAATGAAGTTAACCAAAAAACTTTTATTAGGGTTATTATTAGCGCTTTCTTTTGTGCTTTTAGTAGCGTGCGGTTCTTCAAATAAAGAAGATGCTCAAAAAGAAGAAGTGAAAGATAATCCTAAAAAGTCAGGCGAGTTAGTTGTATACTCTTCTCGAAAAGAGAAGTTTGTTCAACCTTTATTGGATAAATTTGAACAAGAAACAGGTATTAAAGTAAAAGCACTACATGCAGATGATACGGTTATAAACCGAATTAAAGAGGAAGGTAAGCGGCCACAAGCCGATATATTGATTTCAAATGATATTGGTGCAATGGAGCATTTACGTATAGAAGGTTTACTTCAAGGATTTGATCCAAAAGGAATTGATAGCATTGATGAAAAGTATCGTGCGGAAGATAATTCTTGGTTCGGTTTATCTGCACGGACTAGAATATTAATGTATAATGAGGACTTAATAACAGAAGAAGAAATGCCTAAAACAATGTGGGAACTAACTGATCCAAAGTGGAAAGGTCAATTTGCAATTACTAGGGGTGGAAATGCTGGTCTTGTTGCACAAGTTTCAGCTCTTAGAAATGAATGGGGCGATGAGAAAACAAGCGAATGGTTAAAGAAAATAAAAGAAAATGCTGGGGCAATTATGAAAGATCATGGTGAAATTAGACTTGCAGTTGGTTCAGGCGAATATAAATTTGGTTTAGTTAATAACTATTACTATCATCAGCAGCTAAATGAACCAACTAATAATCATGTTGGTGCAGTATACACGGATCAAGCAGATGATGAGATGGGCGTATTCGTAAATGCGGCTGGTGTTGCTTTTATAAAAGGAGCTCCAAACGAAAAAAATGCAAAAGAATTTTTGGAGTGGATTCTTTTAGAAGAAAATCAAAAGGAATTTTCATTTGCCTCTAAAGAAGTGCCATTAAATCCTAATGTGCAAACAACGGAGGAAGCAAAACGTATTTCTGATTACAAAACAATGGAAATGCCATTAAGTCAGCTAGGTAAAGTATGGACTGATACCAAAACATTAATTGAAAAAGCAGGGCTTGATTTAGAAGTAAAATAGGAGACCAAATAATGAACAGACAAGAACAGTCAGACTTTAAGGCTCGAAATCGTGCATTTCGAGCTTTTTTCCAAAACTTTATAAAATCTCAAAATGGAAGCCAGCCAGACTAC
Source organism: Bacillus aquiflavi (assembly GCF_019915265.1). Taxonomy (NCBI): domain Bacteria; kingdom Bacillati; phylum Bacillota; class Bacilli; order Caryophanales; family Bacillaceae; genus Bacillus; species Bacillus aquiflavi. Next base: position 2,419,061 of record NZ_CP082780.1, on the reverse strand, counting down.
ATATTGTTATTACTCAGCATAATGATTGCTTTTGTAATGTTTATCCCAATTTTATATGTAATTTGGAGTTCACTATTTGCTGGAACAGAACAATGGATTAAATTATTAGATACGAGAATCCCAGGCTTACTATGGAATACATTAAGTTTAACATTTACTGTTACCATCTTATCAGTATCAATCGGTATTTCACTAGCTTGGTTTGTAAACAGATGTGATCTCCCAGGAAGAAAGGTTTGGCAATGGCTTTTAGCTTTACCATTAGTTATCCCCCCTTATGTTGGTGCAATGACATATATTATCATTTTTGGACCAACAGGATGGTTAAAGGAAAAATGGATGAATTGGTTTTCTGAATATCCAATTAATATTTATTCCTTTTGGGGCGTTGTTTTTGTATTAACTATGTTTACATATCCGTATGTGTTTCTTATTGCTAGTTCAGCATTAAGAAAAATGAACCAAAGCTTTGAGGATGCAGCAAGAATACAAGGGCTAAACACGTTCCAAGTTTTTTGGAAGGTAAATTTACCTTTTCTAAGACCAGCGATTGGAGCAGGTGCCATTTTAATATCGTTATATGTATTATCCGATTTTGGGGCAATTGCGATGCTTCGATATACGACATTTACTGCCGCTATATACTATCAAATGGGAAATTACGATCATGTTAGTGCTTCAATTTTAAGTATGGTTCTTATACTAATTACTTTAGTGTTTCTCGCGGTTGAAAGGAGAACGCGTCTAAAGCAAAGATATTATCAAACATCAAATACATATAAAAAACCTTCTTTATTATCTTTAGGTAAATGGAAAGCTCCAGTACTTATATATGTGCTTGGGATATTTTCTCTTGCGGTTCTTCTTCCGACTATCGTCCTTATTTATTGGTCAAGTGTTGGGGTGATGGAAGGAGCGTTAGATTCTCGCTTTTGGGGTTATGCTTGGAACAGTGTACTTGTTGCAGGTGTGTCCGCTTTGATTTGTATGATCATAGCACTGCCGATTGTTTATTTTAAAATAAGATATCCATCTGTTTTAACGAACATTATAGATAAGATCACTTATTCAGGGTATGCTTTGCCAGGAGTAATTGTTGCATTAGGAGTTGTTTTTGTTTTTAATCAGTATATTCCTTGGTTGTATAATACAATAGCCCTTCTGTTTTTTGCTTATATTGTCAGATTTCTTCCACAGGCAATGCAATCAGGGGAAGCGGCCCTTAGCCTTGTTTCTCCAAGAATTGATGAAGCAGCAAGGAGTCTAGGTTATTCTCCTGTGAAGGTAATGTTAAAAGTAATTGTTCCGTTAATTATCCCTGGTATTCTTGCAGGTGGTGCATTAGTTTTTGTCAGCTCAATAAAAGAGTTGCCAGCTACTCTTTTATTAAGACCTCCTGGTTTTGATACGTTAGCAGTTCGAGTATGGACGGAAGCGAGTGAGGCAGTTTATCACTTAGCAGCACCTGCTGCATTATTAATTATTATCGTTTCTATGTTACCGTTGCGTTTCATGTTAAAAAAGTAAAGGATATTCCTTATGAATGCAAATGTTTTTTAGGCATATAATTGTGATTGACGTTATTTAGAGACTGTCCTATACTATTATTAATAGAATGATAATCATTATCATCAAAGTGTTTTGAAAAGAGGTAAGACAGATGGCGTTTATTAAACTACAAGAATTGACGAAAACGTTTCCTCATGCTGCGAAAAGTGCAGTTAAAGATTTTGATCTTGAAATTAAAAAAGGCGAAATTATTACTTTACTTGGTCCTAGTGGATGTGGAAAGACAACTACGCTAAGAATGATTGCGGGCTTTGAAAAACCTACATCTGGTGAAATTCACTTTGGCAGCGAAACGATTTTTAAACAAGACTACAGCTTACCTCCTGAAAAACGCGGGATTGGGATGGTTTTTCAAGACTATGCTTTATTTCCACATTTGACTGTTGTGAAAAATGTAATGTTTGGGTTATTGAAATGGAACAATAAAGAGAAAAAGAAACGAGCAATAGAGGTGCTTGAATTAGTTGGCCTTGCCCAATATGCGAATAGGTATCCCCATGAGTTGTCAGGGGGTCAGCAGCAAAGAGTTGCGCTTGCGAGGGCATTAGCTCCTGAACCAAAAGTGATCCTTATGGACGAACCATTTAGTAATTTAGATGCAAATATGAGGGAAAAAATGCGTTACGATGTCAAAAGGATATTAAAATCTACCAATACAACCGCTATTATCGTAACACATGATCAAAAGGATGCATTTGCTGTTTCAGATCGTGTTGTTGTTATGAAAGATGGGGTTATTGAACAGATTGATACACCTATGGAGATGTACCGTTGTCCTAAAAATTGTTTTGTAGCACAGTTTTTGGGGAAAACTAATTTGTTAACGGGTAAAATGGCTAATGATTTAAAACACGTTTATACCCATATTGGGAAAGTATGTTTACCTACAAAATCTGAACAGTTAATCGATGAGGTGACGCTTTCTGTCAGACCTGAAGGGTGTCGTCTTGTTGAAAATGGGAAGTACGTTGCTGAAGTAGAAGATGTTATATATAGTGGAGAGTATCAAGAAGTAACTGTGAAGATTAATACTGAACAAGGTGGGAAGCAATCGATATTCATTCATGTACCGATCGAACAGCAAGTAAAAAAGGGGCAGGTTGTTTCTTTTGATATTAAACCTGAACTTGTTTCATTAGTTGAAAAATAATAGATGCAGTAATGCAATGTCAGCAGGAACATTGCTAACAAATAATAATAGTGATTTGATTCCGAAAGAACTAGTTGAAAACGCATGTCAGTCAAGGAGCAGAGTGCGAGAAGGTGAATAGAACTTGTAGTTTATAGGATTTATGATGTTATATCGAGCACATGCAACAAGGATGCAAGCATTTGTTAATAATTTGGGATCAAATCACATGTGAATGGATCTTTATATATTCATACTTCCATCAAAATATTTTGTGTCTTAAGTAAATTCTTCTTTTAAAATAGAGTACAACTTTACATCATGATGTTTTCCTTTTGCGAATAATCCTTTTCTCATTATGCCTTCAAAAGACATTCCTATCTTTTCCATTACACGTTGTGAACCAATGTTTTCTGCAAAACATTTTGCTTGAATACGAACTAAATCCATTTTCTCAAATCCAAACTTGACAATTTCAGTTGCAGCTTCAGTTGTTATCCCTTTCCCCCACTATTCTTGAGAAATGACATATCCGATTTCAGCGCTTTTATGTTGTGGCTGCCACGAAACAAAATCAATTGTCCCAATGAATTCTCCATTCTCTTTATATTCGATACCCCAAGGAGCCAACTTTTTATTTTCATATTGATTTAAGATATATTTGACAAACTCTTTCGTGTCAGATAAGATCCGATGCGTATCCCAAAGTACGTACCTCGATACTTCTTCATTAGAACAATATAAGAACATACTTTCTACATCATTTAAAGTTACTTTTCGAAGGACAAGTCGTTTCGTTTCTAAAATAGGTAAATCAGTGTATACTTTTGTCATCTTCATCCATTCACCCCTCGTATAGTAGTAGTAAGAGCTCTTTCTAGAAGAATTTCCAGTTGATCCGGATCCTCTACAATTCACTCTAGATTCCTATAGGTTTTTTTAAAGGTTAGCCTCTCGGCTTTCCCATCAATAAATGTTTTTGTTTTACCCTTGTTTCACCCCTCTGGTGGGGAAGCCGAGGTAAAGTCAAACTATCAATAATAGATTTACGTATTGTTGTTATTTCGCAGGGGGATAGTTCCCTACTGCTTCTTTGAAATACCTTTTAACTGAATATCGTGAAATGGCGGAGAATGGAGGATGCTCCAGCGTTTTACTCCGTCATTTTTTTTATAGCGTTTTAGACCTGCTCATGGGACAATGGAACCCGACAGGATCGTATCAGGATATTGCTTTTCCCCCTTGCGGACATCTCGCGATGTACTGCTTAATAAGCCTGCTACCCATGGTTCATTATTGAAGGTCTAACCACTGGTTGCGCCGCCGTAAAAGAAGTGAGTGTAGCGCTCATGATGGACTTCTTTTCTTTGAGTGCTGATGACGAGGAAGACATCGATGATTCCCGTGGGCACCCAGGTCTGAACGTTCTTGATTAACTTACCTACTGGAGGTGATTGGTATGTCACAAATGCTTGTTGGTGTAGACGTAAGCTTGAAGTCCCATCATGTCCATTTCATGAAACAGGACGGATCCACACTTGCCGACTTTTCTGTTTCTAATGATCAAAACGGGGGCCGCAACCCTGATCAAACGAATGCTAGAAGCAGCGGAAAAAAGTCAGGCCAACCAATTGAAGATTGGGATGGAAGCCACTGATCTTTACAGTTGGCATCTTGCCCATTATCTACAAGACCAAATGAAAGGCTATGAACCTAAGTTCCAAGCCTCTATCTACGTACTAAATGCGAGAAAAGTCGCTCGTTTTAAAAAAGGGTATGACTCCCTTGTGAAAAAAAAATCGCATAGATGCCTGGGTCATCGCTGACCACTTGCGCTTTGGCCGACTGCCAGCCCAAATGAAAGATGCCATACAATATGAAGCCCTTCAACGATTAACACGGACAAGGTTTCATTTTATGCGGGAAATTACCCGAAATAAAACGTATTTTCTTAACCAGCTCTTTTTAAAGTTCAGTGGACTGAGACAAGATAATCCATTTTCAGATAAATTCGGAGCTACGAGTATGGCTGTCATGGAAGAACTAGAGCCCGAAACCATCGCTGAAATGAGTATCGAAGAACTCGTCGAGTTCCTGCAGGATAAAGGGAAGAACCGATTTGAAAACCCAGAAGAAATCGCAAAATATCTTCATAAGTTGGCTAGATCATCTTATCGGTTAAATAAGGCTATGCAGGATCCCGTAAATATTTCTATGTCAGTTACTTTAAGTACCATTCAACATATCGAGTCACAAGTAAAGCGGCTAGATAAAGAAATTGCCAAGTTAATGAAAGGCATACCGCAAACTCTAACGTCTGTAAAAGGAATTGGAGACGTTTATGCGGCAGGGCTGATAGCCGAAATAGGCGATATAAAGCGATTTAAAGATCATCATGCCTTAGCGAAATATGCTGGTTTGGTATGGAACCAAAACCAATCGGGCGAATTCGAATCCCAAGAAACGGCAAGAATGAGGACAGGCAATAAATATTTGCGATACTACCTTATTCAAGCTGCTGATAAGATCCGAAAGTATGACTCTGAATATAAAGCTTTTTACACAAAAAAGTACGATGAAGTTCCAAAACATAAACACAAACGCGCTCTCGTCTTAACTGCAAGAAAACTGGTACGATTGGTGTTTTCGCTACTACGCACCAATCAGTTGTACACACCACCTGAAAGGAGAGATTAAAACTTCTCATTCAGACCCTTTCAAACACCCAGCTTCACACTAATAGTGATTGGTAAAAAATCGAAAATAGTGTGAGGTTTATTTGTTATACTCTTTTTTAAGCACTTTTCAATGAAATCCAATATTAATTTCCAATCCACCGAATTTTAGTGCTTGACATATTACCACTGGGCTTAATAACGAATTATCCTTATTATATATGAAATCTTCAGAAAATAAAGAAAAAGTAGCATTCCCTTTTTTAAGAATGCTACTTTAATAAAAATATTATTTAAAATATTGAGCAAGTCCGTTATAAACGCCATTTGCTACTATTTCTTGATATTGCGAAGAGGTAATCAAAATTTCTTCAGAACCGTTGCTTAAATAACCTAGCTCTAACAGAACTGCATTTTGCTCATTTTCACGTAAGACGTAATAATCGCCTTGACGTACTTTACGATCCCGAAGTTTAGTATTAGCTGTCACGGCTCTGTGAATAGAGTCGGCTAAAGGCTTTTGGAACGAATGATAATAATAACTAGTTAGCCCGCGAACACTTTTATCTTTAATACTGTCGTAGTGAATGCTTATAAAAGCATCTGCATTGTAGTATTCAGCTGTACTTACTCTTTCGGGTAAGGAGATGTATGTATCATTTGTTCTCGTTAAAATGACATTTGCACCAGCAGCACGTAATTTATCATGAATTAACTTTGCGGTCTTTAATGTTAAATGTTTTTCAATCGTTCCTTTAACACCTTTTGCACCGTTATCCTTACCTCCATGACCAGGGTCAATTACAATTGTTTTATTTTTTAAATGTATGCCCGCACCAGGTTTTTCAACTTTAGGAATTGGACCTGTGACCGAAACTATCCAACCAGCAACAAAGGCTGTTACATCTTTCTCTAACTGGATTTCATACCAATCATTTTGCTTGCTAATGATTGGGTATGTTTCCCCTTTATTTGCTCTTTCAATAACAGATGATTCAACTGTTGGTGATTTTCTAAGATTCGTTCCATTATGTAAAATGGTTACATAGCTTTTTTCATCGACAGAGGCTTTTCCTCCTTTATTTTCTGTTTTCTCAAGGAACCAGCCTGCGACCCATCCATATTGTCCAGAACTAAATTCAATTTTTGCCCAATTATTTACTTCTTCAAGAATAATAAAGCTCTGTCCTTTTTTAACATGACCAATCACTTTTCCATCGAGAGAATTGCTTTTACGTACATTTAAAGCTGTAGCGGTTACAGTACCTACTGTTCCTTTTAAATGTACGCTTCGGTCTTTTTGTGCTTTTGTTGTTTGATAGTTTTTATTTTTTTGTGCTTTTGTTTTTAATTTAATATGCTTACTGCTGACCCATGCACTTGCTTGTCCATAAGTAATTTCTATCCAATCATTTTTCCGTGAAAGGATTGTTATTTCAGTTCCTTTTTTTAGTTTTCCAACAATGTTGCCTTGTAAAGAAGGCTCATTTCTAACATTTAAATCTTGGACTGTAACAATTCCTACTTTTTCGTAGTTTAGATCCTGACTGCTTTGTTCATCTCCTGTAATATATTCTTTGGAAACCCATCCTATTCCAAACGGAGTATGTCCTTTTACCCAGCTATCATTACTTTCAATAATTTCAATTTTATCTCCATGATTTAAATGGCCAATCATTTGGAAGTTTGTCCCGGGTCCATTTCGGACTCTTAAGTATTCGGTAGCTACGGTTGCGTTTTTATTAGAATAAGAGCTCTTCTCATTTTTATTGGTTGTTGATTTTTTAGAAACAAGCCAATTAGCCACCCAACCTTTTTGTCCGCTTTTTAATTTTATTTCATACCAATCATCTTTTTCGTCAAGAAGAGTATATGTTTCACCTTTAGCTGCCTTCGTAATGACTGGATAACTAAGACCGGGACCTTTTCTTATGTTGACGCTGTTTGATTGAATAGTGACAGAGCCTTTTGCAGCAGCTTCAATTGTCTGTAATGATTCAAAAGAGCTAAAAATTAAGATGACACTAATAAAAAAAACGATCACTTTTTTCTGCAATAAGCTTTTCCTCCAATAATTATTTTTCTTTTAATTTTAACGAAGTTTATTAAAAAAATCATTTGTTTTGATTTAAAAGTTATTTTTTATTGTAAGGTTAGCACATTTATTGGGAAGAATAACGCTTAAAGAAAGGCGAAAAGGGTGATTTTTTGAATGAGATTCAGTGAAAAAGGCTTCAAAATAAAAAGCGGTGAAAATCAATTGTTTGGTGTAAACTTCCAAGATATCATGCAAAATGAAGAGTCAAATATGTTTGAATTAGCAACGGAATTTCATTTAACATTGAGAGATGTAAGAAAGTTAAAAAAACGATTAGAACGCTCGTAATTGCTATTGACATTTTCAATTTTGCTACGTATTATTATATAAATAAAATGGATGAATAGCTAGAGTAAACCAATGAGGAAGAAAAGTAGTTAAGAATCCACATGAAAAGAGAGGAAATGTCTTGGCTGAAAGCATTTCTACATGATGACTTAATGAAAGAACACTTCTTAGGTTTCTCTCTGAAAAAAACTCGTTTTTTAGTAGGAGAAGAACGTATGCAGGCGTTAACTGTTAAAGTGGAAGAGTGGTGTTTACTCTTCAACTAGGGTGGTACCACGGAAGTTAAGCTCTCGTCCCTTGTTATTATAACAAGGGTCGAGAGCTTTAATTTTTAAGGAGGATTGTAAATGAATATAAAAGCCCCTCGCGGAACACAAGATATTGTTCCAGGACAAGTAGAGAAGTGGCAGTTTATCGAGGAGAAAATAAGAGATTTATGCAGGATGTATCAATATAAAGAAATCCGTACGCCAATATTTGAACAAACCGAATTGTTTTTACGAAGTGTTGGAGATACGACTGACATAGTTCAAAAAGAAATGTATACATTTGCAGATCGGGGAGGCAGAAGTATTACACTTCGACCAGAAGGGACGGCTCCGACTGTTCGCTCATTTATTGAAAACAAAATGTATGCCAATATAAATCAGCCTGTTAAGCTCTACTATTTAGAGCCGATGTTTCGCTATGAAAGACCTCAAGCAGGTCGTTATCGACAATTTGTACAATTTGGGGTTGAAGCACTTGGGAGTGCTGATCCTGCAATTGATGCAGAGGTTATATCTTTAGCAATGTCTTTATATAAGGATTTAGGTCTCAAAAAGCTGAAGGTAGTGATCAATAGTCTTGGAGATAAAGAAAGTCGACAAGCATATCGTAATGCATTGATTGACCACTTTAAACCGCAAATTCATGAATTTTGCTCGGATTGTCAAAATCGATTGGAAAAAAATCCACTGCGAATTCTTGATTGTAAAAAAGATCGCGACCATCAATTAATGAAATCAGCACCAGCTATTATAGATTATTTAAATGAAGAATCACGTAAATACTTTGAGAAAGTACAACAGCATTTACAGGCACTCAACATACCAATAGAAGTTGATCCAAATCTTGTTCGCGGATTAGATTACTATACTCATACTGCCTTTGAAATTATGAGTGATGCAGAAGGATTTGGTGCGAATTCAACGTTATGCGGTGGAGGACGATATAATGGACTTGTTGAAGAAATTGGCGGACCTGAAATACCGGGTATCGGTTTCGCACTAAGTATTGAACGGTTATTAGCCGCATTAGAGGCGGAAATGATTGAGCTTCCTCTTAATGAAGGAATCGATTGTTTTTTTGTTTCCCTTGGTGATGAAGCAAAAGATTATACAGTCCGTCTCGTTCATACTCTTCGTCAAGCCGGCTACTCCGCCGAAAGAGATTATTTAGATCGGAAAGTAAAGGCACAGTTTAAAGCTGCAGATCGTTTACAGGCAAAATATGTAGCGATTTTAGGTGAGGATGAATTAAAAAGGAACATCATTAATGTGAAAAATATGGCCACTGGTGATCAAAAGGAGCTTGCACTCGATTCATTTGTAGAGCAATTTAAAAGGTTGTAAAAGACAAGGAGGATGGAAATGTTTGGTAGAACATGCTATTGTGGGGAAGTAACAGAAGCTGTAATTGGTGAAAGGGTCATATTAAAAGGATGGGTACAAAAACGTCGTGATCTTGGCGGTCTAATTTTTATCGATCTTCGTGACAGAACAGGTATTGTTCAGATCGTCTTTCATCCTGATGTATCAGAAAAAGCGTTATCTGTTGCGGAAAAAATTCGCAGTGAATTTGTTCTTGATGTTGAAGGTGTAGTTGTTGCTCGCGATGAGGGAACAATTAATCATCAATTAAAAACCGGTAAGATTGAAATACAAGTTGAAGCAGTCACAATTTTAAACGAGGCAAAAACACCTCCATTTGTCATCGATGATCGCACGGATGTTGCAGAGGATATCCGTTTAAAGTATCGATATTTAGATTTGCGCCGCCCAGTTATGTACAAGACATTTAAAATGCGTCATAATGTAACGAAAACGATTCGAAATTTTCTCGATCATGAAGGCTTTTTAGATATTGAAACACCAGTTTTAACAAAAAGTACACCTGAAGGGGCTCGTGATTATTTAGTACCTAGCCGTGTTCATCCCGGAGAGTTTTATGCTCTTCCTCAATCTCCACAGCTTTTTAAACAGCTATTAATGGTTTCAGGATTTGATAAGTATTATCAAATTGCCCGCTGTTTTCGAGATGAAGATTTACGAGCAGATCGTCAGCCTGAATTTACGCAAATCGATATTGAAGCAAGCTTTATGAGTAAAGAGGATATCGTTGAATTAATGGAAAAGATGATGAAAAAGGTAATGAAGGAAGTAAAGGGGATTGACATTGTAACACCTTTTCAGCGGATAACTTATGACGAAGCGATGAGCAGATATGGATCAGATAAACCAGACACGCGTTTTGAAATGGAGCTCATTGATCTTTCAGAAATTGTTAAGGATTCAAATTTTAAAGTGTTTACTGGAGCAGTTGCAAACGGCGGTCAAGTAAAAGCAATTAATGTTAAAGGCGGAGCAAGTAAATATTCTCGAAAAGATATTGATGGACTTACAGAATTTGTATCTGTCTATGGAGCAAAAGGATTAGCGTGGCTTAAAGAGGAAGAGGGTTTAAAAGGACCGATCGCAAAATTTCTTTCAGAAGCAGAACAGGAAGGAATAAAAGCTCAGCTTAAAGCTGAAGCAGGCGATTTATTATTATTTGTTGCAGACAAGAAAAATGTAGTTGCTGATGCGTTAGGAGCGCTCAGGTTAAAACTTGGAAAGGATCTCGAGCTAATTGATCAATCGAAATTTAATTTCCTTTGGGTTACAGATTGGCCATTGCTTGAATACAACGAAGAGGAAGGACGTTATAATGCAGCACATCATCCTTTTACAATGCCTGTGAGGGAAGATGTAGCACTCTTAGAATCAGAACCGGAGAAAGTTCGTGCAGAAGCTTACGACCTTGTTTTAAATGGATATGAACTTGGAGGAGGATCTCTCCGTATTTTTGAACGGGATATTCAAGAAAAAATGTTTGCAGTACTTGGCTTTACACCTGAAGAGGCTAAAGAGCAATTTGGATTTTTACTTGAGGCTTTTGAATATGGTACACCTCCTCATGGCGGAATTGCACTTGGTTTAGATCGCCTTGTGATGCTGTTGGCAGGAAGATCTAATTTACGTGATACGATTGCTTTTCCAAAAACGGCAAGTGCCAGTTGTTTATTAACTGAAGCACCAGGAGCTGTTAGCTCAACACAATTAGATGAACTTCATTTGTCACTAAATATTAACAATGAAAAATAAATAATTGAGCAGTGCCTTCTTGAAAATTAATAAATCATATGCTATTATACAATCAGAAAGAAGATGAGTCCTGATGTGTTCGTTGTGCAACCTAGTTTTGACCGAACATTTTCTTGTACGGGAGTTTGGAGTTTTCAGGCAGAGTACATGCCTCGCTGAAGAGGACTTACACAAGCTCGAAACAGAACACCCACCTGCTGAGAGCGGGTTCAAAGCAATGGCACAACATACGACGGCACGATTGGGACTCTTATACATAGGAGTAAAACCCTTGATGTAATTTACATCAAGGGTTTTTAATTCGATATTTTTGCAAATAATGGTAGGCGATGTGATATCATTCTGTTGATTTTTAGTTTCTTTAGAGGGAGCATTCACCTAAAAGTCGCCTGAAATTAGAAGTTTATACGAATTATTTAACATAGTTTAACGATAAAATAAATGAAGTCTACTTTATAGTTGGAGTTGAAAAATATGCTACATCAATTTTCGCGCAATGAATTAGCAATTGGCAAAGAAGGATTAGAAATAATGAAAAATAGTACAGTAGCAGTTCTCGGAATTGGCGGAGTCGGCTCTTTTTCTGCTGAAGCGTTGGCACGCTCTGGGATTGGCCGACTAGTGCTAGTTGATAAAGATGATATTGATATAACAAATATTAACAGACAATTACATGCTTTACTGTCTACTATTGGAAAATCAAAAGTGGATGTAATGGAGGAAAGAATTAAAGATATTAATCCCGCCTGTGAAGTCATTACGTTAAAAATGTTTTATACAGATGAAACATACGAAGAATTGTTCCATCACAAATTAGATTTTGTCATTGATGCATCTGATACAATCGCTTATAAAATTCATTTAATGAAACAATGTTTAATAAAAGATATTCCGATGATTTCAAGTATGGGAGCAGCAAATAAACTTGATCCTACAAGATTTCAAATTGCCGATATTTCGAAAACACATACTGATCCAATTGCAAAGGTGATTCGCACGCGACTTCGTAAAGAAGGAATTGTAAATGGCATTCCGGTAGTTTTTTCTGATGAGAGCCCAATTGTTGCTCGTGAAGATGTAATAAAAGAAGTGGGAGATGACGAGGCAACGATTCGAAAAGCAAAAATGCCGCCATCATCAAATGCTTTTGTTCCTTCAGTAGTTGGACTTATCATGGCTAGCTATGTTGTTCGCCAGTTGTTAGAAGATATAAAAATAATGCGTGTGAAAGATCAATGAGTGTTTTAAAATGCACAAGCTGATGTAAATTTCGGCTTGTGTAACAACATTAAAATAATTAATTTTCTATTGAGTCTTTAGCCTCTGAAATAACATTCATTAAACCTCTATATTTCCTCCTTAATTCGGCAAATTGTTTTTCCCGTTCTTTTAATTCGTTTTTTAACTTTAAATGATCAGATTTAATCATTTCGTTTTCGGATTTAAGTCTATTATTTTCTAATTGTTCTATTTTTAACGTTTGTAAATGTTCTATAATCGTTTCTAAATTTAACTTGTTACAATCCTCTCTTCCCGAGATCGGATGCCCCTTTTCATTCTCATTTTTCCGAAGTTTATTGTTCCAGCGGTATCGACATGCCGCAGCAGTTCTCTGCAGCTTTTGCCCTGCATCTTTAAAAGCTTCGGTTTGAGTTTTCCCACTATTTTTATAGCATGTAACGATTTCAATTAATATTTTATCTTCTTTTTGAGTCCAAACTTTCTTTTTGCGTACCATTTCATCACCCCAATTTTTCTATTCGTTATCCTCACCCTCAAAGAAAAAAATATATATGGTTATATGGTTAGATATGTATTGACATAAACAAAAGTATTAGTGTACTATTTAACTAATACACTAATACGAAATGCGAAATTGGAGGTTAATGAAGTGGCTGCTTTCAAAGGATTGATTATAAAGGAATTTAAAATAACGCAATATTTTTTTATTACATATATGATTTTACTTGTAGCAGCAATTGTAGGAGGATATAGCTTCACCAACTATATTGATGAGCCAAAATTGTTTTCCATAGGCATGTTATTAATGATATTGGCTCACTTTTTCTATCTCCCTCTTTATTTGCTTACGTCTTTAAATATTGAAGGGAGAACACAGCTTTGGCTCCATAACCCGAATAGTGTGTTGAAATTAATATGTGCTAAATTGATTCCCGGATTAATATTTCAACTTATTTCGTTATCACTAAGTATTTTGATCGCGATAATATTAATAAAGCAGTTTAATTTCTTTATAGAAGATTTCTTAATCATAAATATATTGATGTTTGTAAGTATTTTTCTTTGTTCAATTTATGTATCAATTTGGGTGTTATTTTATTGGACTTTAAATTATGCGTTAAGTCGGATTTTACATATTAAAAGTTTTCGCTGGTTATTCATTATCTTTATATGGGCTACCATCACTACGTTGGCAACTTATATACGTTCTCACTCGTTATACAAAAAAATAATTAGTTTAGGGGAAATAAAGTTAAACATTATCCCTTTTGAAATGAAGAGTAATACTGACTATGGATTTTATGAAATATTTATTCATGTCCCACAAGAATTTAGTTTCATTCCTTTTCTGCTTTATATAATGACTGCTTTACTTATTTTCTTTGTTTCCGCATGGATGTTAGAACGGAAAGTAGAGGTGTAGTGAGATGAGTAAGCAGTTTCAAGCATCTCAGCCTATTTATTTACAAATAGTTGATCGGATTTGCCGGCAAATTGTTCGGAATGAACTTTTACCTTCTGAAAAGTTGCCATCTGTTCGGGAAATGGCTCTTCAATGCGGGGTAAATCCAAATACAATTCAACGAACATATAGTGAATTGGAAAGGATGGGAATTGTGGAAACGAAACGTGGACAGGGGACGTTCGTATGTGAAAATGGGAATGCTGTTCAAGAACTTAAATTAAAATTGCAATCAGAAATAATTACCAATTTTGTTAAAGATATGAAAGAAATGGGCTTATCAGAAGCAGAAATGCTTTTGGGAGTTAAACGACATTTAAAAAAAATCGCGGAGGAGTCTCATGATTGAATTTGATAACGTTTCAAAAAAATACGGTAAAGGACGTTCCTTGAATGAAGTATCTTTTATGTTAAAACCGGGGGAAATTTATGGATTAATTGGGCCCAATGGCAGCGGGAAATCGACAACATTAAAGCTCATTGCCGGACTTGTTTTTCCTACTTCAGGGTTTGTCAAAATAAATGGAGAAATTGTTGATAGAAGGATTAGTAGTAAAGTAGCTTATTGAACAGAACTAGATATTTATTATCATCCGTTAACTGTTATGGATATGATTAAATTTACAAGCTCTCAGTTTTCTGATTTTCAAATGAATAAGGCTGAAAAATTATTACAATTTATGAAAATTGACAAAAATAAACCGCTTAAAAAGCTTTCAAAAGGAAACCGCGGCAGATTAAAGCTAGTTCTTACGTTAGCCCGAGATGCTCCTGTTCTTTTATTAGATGAACCGTTTTCTGGTTTAGATCCGATGGTGCGTGAATCGATTGTTAAAAGTTTAATTTCTTTCATTGATTTCGAAAAGCAAATTGTGATCATTGCAACCCATGAAATAGAGGAGATTGAACCGCTCCTTGATGAAGTATTAGCAATTCACGAAGGTAAAATTATTGCTAGGGAACATGTGGAACAATTACGTGAGGAAGAAGGCTTATCAATATTAAATTGGATGAAAAAGATATTTCCTTACTAAAATAGGAGGTAGAACGGAATGAAGTCATTAGTTGAATTGAAGGATGTCACTAAAACGATTAAAGGAAAAACAATTATTGATTCACTTAGCTTTGATGTGTATGAAGGGGAAGTATTTGGATTTCTAGGACCGAATGGTGCAGGGAAAACGACAACGATTCGAATGATTGTGGGCTTAATTAGTATGACAAGCGGAAATATTAGCATTTGCGGATCTAGTATAAAAACTCAATTTGAACAAGCAGTGCGGAATATTGGTGCAATCGTAGAAAATCCTGAAATGTATAAGTTTTTGACTGGATATCAAAATTTACTTCATTTCGCAAGAATGACAAAAGGGGTAACAAAACAGAAAATTGACGAAACAGTTCAACTTGTTGGCCTTACAGACCGTATTCATGAAAAAGTAAAGACGTATTCTCTTGGAATGAGACAAAGACTTGGAGTGGCTCAAGCGCTTTTGCATGACCCGAAGGTTCTTATTTTAGATGAACCGACAAATGGTTTAGACCCAGCTGGAATTCGAGAAATCCGTGATTATATTAGAAAGCTGGCAAAAGAAAAGCAAATGGCTGTTATCGTTTCTAGTCATTTATTGGCGGAAATGGAAATGATGTGTGATCGAATCGGTATTATTCAAAAAGGAAAACTTGTTGATGTTCAAATGGTGCACGATATTGTTGCTGATTCCGATAAAATATTTGAATTTGAGGTACAGCCAAAAGATAAAGCATTTAAGCTTATCAATAGTCTTGATGTTGGAGTCAACATCAAACTATTAGAACAAGGATTCACTATACAATTGAAAAAGGAACAAATACCGCTTATTGTAAAATCGCTCGTTGAAACCGATATCCAAATATTTGGTGTTAAAGAAATAACTAAGACGTTGGAAGAGCGCTTTTTAGAAGTTACGTCTGCTGAGGAGGTCGCTGCTCATGCTTAATTTAATCCGCAATGAGTTAATGAAAATTTTTAAACGTCCTGGAACGTATGTAATGATCGGTTTAATTATACTTTTAACGATCGTAACAGGAATATTCATAAAATATGCAAATGATCATACAGAAGTTCCGCAAGGGCATGATTGGAAAGCAGAGCTTGTCGCACAAAATGAAAACTATAAAAAAGATATCGAGGAATTTAAAAACAATAATCCCATGTTGGTAAAAAACTTAGAACGGAATATTGCTATTAATGAGTATCGAATAGAGCATAATCTTTCTCCTAATGAAAAGTATACAATGTGGGGATTTATTGAAGATTCAGCCCAAAATATTCAAGTGATCGGCATGTTTGTAATTATTATTGCAGCGGGGATTGTTGCCAGTGAATTTAGCTGGGGCACAGTTAAACTGTTACTTATTAGACCAATAAAACGAAGTAAAATTTTAGCTGCTAAATATATGACTGTGTTTATATTCGGAGCTATACTGTTAGCTATTTCGTTTCTATTCTCGGCGATTAGCGGAGCACTTTTATTTGGAATGCCTGAAGCGCCGGTTCCACATCTTGCGTACATGAATGGAGAAGTAGTGGAACAGCCGATGGGAGTTTATCTTCTTATTTACTATGGTCTTAATTCAATCGACATAATCATGTTGGCAACGATGGCATTTATGATTTCGGCAGTATTTCGAAATAACTCTTTAGCAATTGGTATTTCATTATTTTTGTTATTAATGGGAGGTAACTTAACACAGTTACTAGCATTAAAGTTTGATTGGGCGAAATATATTTTATTTGCCAACACAAGATTAATGGACTACTTTAACGGAGAACCAATGGTTGAAGGAATGACGCTTACTTTTTCAGTTGTCATGCTCGCAATTTACTTCTGCCTGTTTCATTTTTTAGCTCTGTATATTTTTAAAAAGCGAGATGTGGCCGCGTAATAGTGAACTTCATGTTAAAGGGTACAGGGGCTGTCCAAGTTAACAGCTCCTGTAAAGTTATTATGTTATAATTTTTTTTTTGATGACTGTTGCTTTCGAATTTTTTCATATATCGAAGCTAATGCTAGTTCAAATTTTCCAGTATGTTTTGGTTCATAGTACGTACGATGTTTAAGTGGATCAGGTAAATATTGCTGCTTAACCCAGCCATTTTCATAATCATGAGGGTACAAATAATCAATTCCCCGCCCAAGCTCTCGTGCACCTTTGTAATGAGCATCTTTAAGATGTGCGGGTACTTCTCCGCTTTTGCCTGAGCGAATATCAGCAAGAGCTGCATCAATTGCTTTATATGCGGAATTAGACTTTGGTGAAAGACACAATTCTATTACCGCATTTGCTAGCGGGATGCGTGCTTCCGGAAATCCGACCCGTTCTGATGTTTCAATAGCCGCTAATGTCCTTGGGCCTGCCTGCGGATTTGCAAGACCAACATCTTCGTAAGCAATGACAAGCAGTCTTCTTGTAATGCTTTGTAAGTCTTCGGCTACAATTAATCTTCCTAAATAATGAAGTGCTGCGTTAACGTCGCTACCCCTTATCGATTTTTGTAGTGCTGAAAGGACATCATAATGGGCGTCCCCATTTTTATCGTGAGTAAAGCTCTTCTTTTGAATGCACTCTTCAGCAGTGTGTAAATCAATGTGAATTGTCCTATTCTCATCTTCTTCTGTCGATAAAACTGCTAGTTCTAATGCATTTAAAGCTGAGCGGACATCTCCGTTTGAAGCAGTTGCTAAGTGTGTCAACGCTTCATCAGTCATGTGAATTGTTTTATTTCCAAATCCCCGTTCTTTATCTGTTAATCCATGAACTAAAGCTGTTTTGATTTCATCAATTGATAAAGGGTGTAACTCAAATATTTGACAGCGACTTCTTATCGCCGGGTTTATTGAATGGTACGGATTACTTGTTGTCGCACCTATTAATGTGATCATGCCATTTTCTAAAAATGGAAGCAAAAAATCTTGTTTCCCTTTATCTAAACGGTGTACCTCATCTAAAAGAAGAATGACTTTACCGGACATTTTAGCTTCTGCAGCAACAATTTCGAGATCCTTTTTATTGTTTGTTACTGCGTTTAAAGTTCTGAACGCATATGTTGTACTTCCAGCAATGGCACTTGCGATTGAAGTTTTTCCAATTCCGGGAGGACCATATAAAATCATTGATGAAAGCTGTTTTGCCTTTACCATACGATAGATAATCTTATCTTCACCAACAAGGTGCTGTTGACCGATCACTTCATTTATTGTTCTGGGTCGCATTCGATACGCTAACGGTTTTATACTCATGTTCAATCTCTCCATTGTATTTAACTCATATTTCAACTATACAACAAGAATTCTAAAAATGCATTTGAAGGCCTAATATGCTATAATGTCAAAAGTCTATCTATTTACTAGTTATTACTTGTTAAATGATTATCCAGAGCACAGAGGATGGAGAGCTTAATGGTTCAAAAAAAGAAAGGTCAAGTTGGTCCACGCTTCATCATGTACATTCTAGGGCTGCTCATTATGTCTCTAGGAATCGTTTTACTTATAAAGGCTGCCCTTGGAGCAACTCCTTGGGATGTGTTTCACGTCGGTCTATTTTTACAATTAGGTTTAACGATTGGCTCTTTGTCAATCATTGTTGGTGTGTTCATTTTACTTGCAGCGTCTATAATAAGTAAAGAATTACCTCAAATTGGAGCCTTATTAAATATGTTATTAGTTGGTGTTTTTATCGATTTATACTTACTTCTTCCTGTCATTAAAACACCAATTTCTTTCTTAGGAAAAACTACAATGTTAGTTAGTGGGATCATCTTAATTGGTTATGGGATGGGTCTTTACATTTCTGCGGGATTCGGAGCTGGCCCGCGCGATAGCTTAATGATCGCCTTAACGTCAAAAACAGGGTGGAAGATCGGTCATGTAAGGTCAATAATGGAAATCATTGTTCTTATGATCGGATGGTTATTAGGAGGCCCAGTGTCCATTGGAACAGTTATATTTACGATTGTAATCGGTCCAATTGCTAGCATTGCGATTCCTCAATGTGAAAAGTTTACAAACACTTTTTTAAAACGGCTTAAAAAACGGCAGAAAAATTTATCCCTTTCCAAACAACACGATAAATCAATAAATCGAGGTGCAAATGTATGAAAATTTCAACGAAAGGAAGATACGGACTTACAATAATGATTGAGTTAGCACGAAAGCATGGGGAAGGTCCGATCTCATTAAAAACGATTGCGCAAATGAATGATCTATCTGAGCACTACTTAGAGCAAATTATTGCCCCCCTGCGTAATGCAGGTTTAGTAAAAAGTATTCGCGGAGCATATGGAGGATATATTCTGAGTGATATTCCTTCAAAAATTACTGCTGGAGATGTCATTCGTGTATTAGAAGGTCCAATCAGCCCTGTAGAGGGAATTGAAGATGAAGAACCTGCCAAACGAGAGCTTTGGATTCGGATTCGTGATGCTGTAAAAGATGTGTTAGATAATACTACTTTAGATGATTTAGCTAGTTATACAGGTACAGGTGACGGTGAAAGTGATCCATACATGTTTTATATTTAAATATTTTCTTTTTATGTCTTTCTAATAATGGAAAGATTGTATTTTTTAATAGTTGAAGAAGGTGAAATGATGGAACGTATCTATGTCGATCATGCTGCGACTTCTCCGCTTCATCCTAATGTAATTAAAACAATGCTGTCAGTCATGGAAAACGAAATTGGAAATCCATCAAGTATTCATTCGTTTGGACGAGAAGCTCGACGGCTTGTCGACGAGGCGCGCGAAGTTCTAGCAAATTCCATTCATGCAAGTGAAAAAGAAATTATTTTTACAAGCGGTGGATCAGAAGCCGATAATTTAGCATTAATCGGAATATGTGAAGCTTATAAAGAAAAAGGACGTCACATTATAACCACTTCTATTGAACACCATGCTGTTTTACATACATGTGAACAATTAGAGAAAAGGGGTTATGAGGTGACGTATTTACCTGTTGATAACACAGGTGTTATTTCTGTTACAGACTTAAAGCGTGCACTGCGTAACGATACAATTGTTGTATCTATCATGTATGGGAATAATGAAGTTGGTACAATACAGCCAATTAAAGAAATCGGTCAGTTGTTAGAACATCATCAGGCAAAATTTCATACTGATGCAGTCCAAGTTTACGGGATAGAGAAAATTGATGTTAATGAGCTTAAAGTTGATTTATTATCAGTTTCAGCGCATAAAATAAATGGTCCGAAAGGAATTGGCTTTCTTTATGTAAGAGATGGCATTCAGCTTGTTCCTGCAATATTTGGAGGAGAACAAGAACGAAAGCGCCGAGCAGGGACGGAAAACGTTGCAGCAATTGCCGGTTTTAAGGAAGCTGTATTAATAGCTCAAAGGGAATTAGATAAAAGACGTATACAATATCAGTCGTATAAAAAGCTAATACGCGATTATTTTCAAAAAGAAGAAATTAATTATCATATAAATGGTAAATGTGAGCAAACGCTGCCGCATATTATGAATATTAGCTTTTCTGGAATCAATGTCGAAGCGATGCTTGTGAATTTAGATTTAGCTGGGGTTGCCGCTTCTAGCGGTTCGGCATGTACGGCAGGTTCAATTGAACCATCCCACGTTCTAGTTGCAATGTTTGGAAATGAGTCTGAAAGAATTCATACTTCAATTCGATTTAGCTTCGGATTGATGAATACAAGAGAGCAAATTGAACAGCTTGCAAAGATCGTTGCAATAATTGTTAAACGGTTAATGAGGTGAAATAAATGAATAAGGCGTCCAAAGATACACGGGTTGTTGTCGGAATGTCTGGAGGAGTAGATTCATCAGTAGCTGCGTTATTGTTAAAAGAGCAAGGTTATGATGTAATTGGGATCTTTATGAAAAATTGGGACGATACAGATGAAAATGGTGTTTGTACGGCAACAGAAGATTATAATGATGTTATCCGTGTTTGTAATCAAATTGGAATACCATATTATGCTGTTAATTTTGAAAAACAATATTGGGATAAAGTATTTACGTATTTTTTAGACGAATATAGAGTGGGCAGAACACCAAATCCTGATGTAATGTGTAATAAAGAGAGTAAATTTAAAGCCTTTTTAGAACATGCTTTACATTTAGGTGCTGACTATTTGGCTACCGGTCATTATGCCCAAGTCAAATTTGTTGATGGTGAGTATAAAATGCTGAGAGGCTTTGATAAAAATAAAGATCAAACATACTTTCTTAATCAGTTAAAGCAGTATCAGCTTGAAAAAGTTATGTTTCCAATTGGCGGATTAGAGAAAGCAAAAGTCAGGGAAATTGCAAAAGAAGCAAATCTTGCAACTGCCTCTAAAAAAGACAGCACTGGAATTTGTTTTATTGGTGAACGAAACTTCAAAGAATTTCTAAGTAACTATTTGCCGGCTCAGCCAGGGAATATGGAGACTTTGGATGGGGAAGTTAAAGGAAGACATGACGGACTTATGTACTATACAATTGGCCAGCGGCATGGACTCGGAATCGGTGGCGCTGGTGATCCGTGGTTTGTCATTGGAAAGGACGTAAAGAAAAATATTCTTTATGTTGGGCAAAATTTCCATAATGATAAACTTTATTCGACTTCAATCATCGCCACTCATGTAAGCTGGACATCAAATAAGAAAAAACCAGCTGAATTCCATTGCACAGCTAAGTTTCGTTATCGGCAGCCAGATCATCATGTGACGGTTTCTTTTCTTGATGATCAATCTGTAAAGGTTGTGTTTCGTGAACCGATTCGTGCAGTAACCCCTGGACAAGCCGTCGTCTTTTATGATGGTGAAGAGTGTTTAGGCGGGGGTACTATTAATGAAGTATTTAAAAATGGCGAAAAACTTACGTACGTTGGTTAAGAGATAAAACCTCGATTTTCTTTTGTAAAATCGGGGTTTTTCATTGTAGATATGAACGTAAAATCGTTAAAGATGCTATAATTCTTTTAGAAATGGAGTGAATTTTAAATGGATAAAAACCAACTTGGTATTAAATATATGAAAGAAGGAAATTGGGAGGAAGCGATAAAAGCATTTAATGAAGCAATTGAACAAAAACCGAATGAACCTGCGGCTTATATTAATTTTGGAAATGTTCTTACTGCTGTCGGTGAATCAGAGCGAGCGTTAAAGTTTTTTGAAAAGGCCATTGAACTTGATTCAAATGCAGCAGCAGCCTATTATTGCGCAGGAAATATGTACTATCAGTTAGAACGTTTTCATGAGGCGAAACAAATGTTTGAAAAAGCAATGAAAATAAATCCTCATGATGGGGATACATATTTTCAACTTGGAATGTCACTTGTTCAGCTCGATCAATCCCGCTTTGCTCTACCATATTTACAAAGAAGCGTAGAACTAAATGAACGGGATAGCGAAGCTTGGTTTCAATACGGATTATGCTTGGCAAAATTAGGACTGATTGATGAGGCGATCAATCAGTTTGAACAATGTGTACAAATTGATCAAAATCACGCTGATGCTTATTATAATTTAGGTGTAGCTTTCGGTTATAAAGAAGACGATAAAAAAGCACTTGCGATGTTTAATAAAGCATTACAAATTCAGCCAGATCACCTTCTTGCAAGTTACGGAAAAAAGTTAATTGAAAAGGAAGGCAACGGTTTGCATTAATGTTTTTTGAAAGGAGCAGACATGATGGAAAAGCAAAGCTCACTTCATTTGTTTGAAGAACAAAAAAAAAATATAAAGGGGCGCCATCTTGTCACGATTTTTCATAATGAGCAAAATTTATATACTGTATTGCGAATCCGTGTAGAAGAAACAAATCTTGCTTATGCTGAAAAAGAGGCGGTTATTACCGGTTATTTTCCCGTTGTTCATGAGCAAGAAACGTATTTTTTTTATGGGGATTTAACAGAACATCCGAAATTCGGGACGCAATTTCAAGCAAGTCATTACAAAAAAGATATTCCGCAAACAAAACAAGGAGTTATTAATTATTTGTCGAGTGAGCTTTTTCAAGGAATTGGGAAAAAAACGGCTGAAAATATCGTAAGTGCATTAGGTGAAAATGCGATTAGCCGTATTTTAAATGAACCATCTCTTCTAGATGGAGTACCGAAGCTGTCTCCAGATAAAGCAAAAAGTTTATATGATAAGTTAAGAGACCATCAAGGGTTAGAACAAATCATGATTGCTTTAAATCAATATGGATTCGGTCCGCAGCTTTCCATTCGTATTTATCAAATGTATAAAGAAAATACGTTAGAGATCATTCAAAGAAATCCTTATAAACTTGTTGAAGATATTGAAGGGATTGGTTTTGGACGGGCAGATGAATTAGGGCATCAGCTTGGAATTAGCGGAAATCATCCTGATCGGATAAAAGCCGGTTGTTTGTATACACTTGAAACAGAATGTATGCAAGAAGGTCATGTTTATGTTGAGGCGAAAGAGTTACTTGAAAAAGTAAAAACTCTTCTCGAAGAAAATAAGCGAGATATGATCGAATATACAGATATATCAAATGAACTCATTAAGCTTGGAGAAGAAGGAAAGCTTATTATAGAAGAGACAAGAGTTTACTTACCATCCCTTTATTTTTCTGAGAAAGGATTTGTAACGAATATTAAGCGAATTCTTACTCAAACTGAATATAACGAACAATTTCCTGAATCAGAATTTTTACTTGCTCTAGGAAAGTTAGAAGAAAGATTAAATGTGCAATATGCTCCGTCACAAAAAGAAGCAATTCAAACAGCTTTAATGTCGCCAATGATGATTTTAACTGGGGGACCCGGTACCGGGAAGACAACGGTTATTAAGGGGATTGTTGAGCTATATAGTGAATTGCACGGATGCTCCCTAAACCCTAAAGATTATAAAAAAGATGAACTCTATCCATTCTTACTAGCTGCCCCTACAGGACGAGCTGCAAAACGAATGAGTGAATCAACAGGGCTTCCAGCAGTAACAATTCATCGTTTGCTCGGTTGGAATGGAACAGATGGTTTTACGTATGATGATAACAACCATCTTGAAGGAAAAATTATTATTATTGATGAAACTTCAATGATAGATATTTGGCTTGTACATCAACTGTTTAAAGCATTACCTAATCAAATTCAAGTAATTCTTGTTGG
This sequence comes from Bacillus aquiflavi, assembly GCF_019915265.1. Lineage (NCBI taxonomy): Bacteria > Bacillati > Bacillota > Bacilli > Caryophanales > Bacillaceae > Bacillus > Bacillus aquiflavi. Next base: position 2,395,052 of record NZ_CP082780.1, on the reverse strand, counting down.
AGATGAAGATCAGCTCCCATCAGTAGGACCAGGACAAGTCTTAAAAGATCTTCTCCGTTCCGAACGTATTCCAACTGTGCGGTTAACAGATATATATCGTCAAGCAGAAGGATCTTCAATTATTGAGCTCGCTCATAAAATAAAAGTCGGTAAAATTCCTGAAACGGTTTCCGCTCAACAAGTTGATCGTTCCTTTATAAAATGTTCAGCGGTACAAATTCCTGAGGTAGTTAAAAAAGTTGCATTAAATGCTAAGAAAAAAGGGTACAGTTCAAAGGATATTCAAGTATTAGCGCCAATGTATCGGGGACCGGCTGGGATAGACCGCCTAAACGCCTTGTTACAAGAAATCTTTAATCCAAATGATGGAACCCGAAAAGAAATAAAATTTGGTGAGATGAAATATCGGATTGGCGACAAAGTTCTTCAACTTGTTAACAAACCGGAAAATCATGTTTTTAATGGTGATATTGGGGAGATTGTTTCGATTTTTTATGCTAAAGAAAATACAGAAAAGCAAGATATGGTAATCGTATCGTATGACGGAGTTGAAGTGACCTATACAAAGCAAGATTTAAACCAAATTACTCATGCCTTTTGCTGCTCCGTTCATAAAGCTCAAGGAAGTGAGTTTCCGATTGTCATTTTTCCGATCGTTAAAAGCTATTATCGAATGTTAAGAAGAAATTTAATTTATACTGCGATCACAAGAAGCAAACAATTTCTCATTTTATGTGGAGAAGAAGAGGCGCTGCGGATTGGTGTAGAGCGAATAAACGATCAAGTTCGAAAAACAACGCTTTATGAAAGGCTGCAAGATGGAATTTTAGAGGATCAAGGGGTAGCTGTTGATGAAAAAGGCATCTATCAATTAAGTTATGAAGAACGAATGATGAATACAGACCCGCTGATCGGAATGGAAAACGTTTCACCTTATGATTTTATGGAGGATAGGTGAAACTAAAAATGTTCCGAAAGGTGGGATAATCTTTGCGGACATTTTCGTTGCTAAAAGGCCTGCCAATTTATGAGCTATCAACCGGTTCTAAGATCGGAGAAGTATGTGATTTAAGTATTTCTGATCAAGGAACTGTCAATGGTTTGCTTATTAAAAACGGAGCATTCATCAAAAAAACACGGTTTATTCATATTTCCAATGTTCATTCTTTCGGTCATGATGGTGTAATGGTCGAAAGTATGAGTAAACTTGAGCCGATACAAGAAAATGTCGATTATACATTTCAACATCATCGTCATTTGTTAGGAAAAGAAATGTTAACGACTGAAGGAGAGCGTCTCGGTTTATTAGAGGATGTATATTTTTTGGAAGAAATGGGCACAATTATAGGGTATGAATTAACGGATGGCTTCTTTTCAGACATCATGGAAGGGAAGCGAGTGGTTAAAACCGTAAATCCACCCTCAATTGGGAAAGATGCCATCATCGTAAATGTAGATAAAGAGTGAGGTGCCTTTCCATGTTCATTTGTCCAAACTGCCAAAGTAAAAACATTGGAAAAATTGGGGTAAACCAATATTATTGTTGGCATTGCTTTATTGAGCTTTCCTTATCAAATGGTATCATTCATACGCATCAAGTAGAGGAAGATGGGACATTAAGTTCACTGGATGATTTATTTGATGAAAATGATCGTCGATACAGCATGTAGCACACAATTCATTATTAGAGGTGAAAAAAATGAATCGAATGTTAACCTCTGCATTGGCAATTGGTGCCGGAATGGCAGCATATAACTATGCCCGAAAAAATAACCTGATTTCGACTAGACAAATGAAAAGAATCCGAAAAACAGTATCGAAAATGTTGTATTAACATCTAACCCGTACCAATAATTGGTGCGGGTTTTTTGATTGCTGTTTTATATCATTGATTAATCTTGTTGTAACCATTTGATATGATATGATGTAGTGGTAATTTTACTAAATGACTTTAAAAGGGGTTTCAAAGATGAGAAAAGTCGAGGTCAAGCCATATGATGAGCAATGGATTTCAATGTTTGAAACAGAGGCGAAAAAGTTACTTCATATTTTTAATGCTGAAATAATTGAAATTCATCACATCGGGAGTACGTCAGTAGGTGGGTTAAAGTCAAAGCCGATCATTGATATCATGCCTGTCGTTAAAGATATAAAACAGATTGATCAGTTTAACAATAAAATGATCCTGATTGGTTATGAATCAAAAGGGGAAAATGGAATAGCAGGTCGTCGATATTTTGAAAAGGGAGGAGCTCAGCGAACACATCACGTTCATATGTTTGAAATAGGTGATTCACAAATTGAACGTCATCTTGCTTTTCGTGATTATTTACGTATACATCAAGACGTTTCACAAAAGTATGGAGACTTAAAAGAGGAGTTATCTAAATGTTTCCCAGATGACATTGCCTCCTACATGAAAGGGAAGGAACAACTAGTGTTAAAGATTGAACGAAAAGCATTAACTTGGTATAAAAGTGTTAGAAAGTAGTTGTGGAATATGTTTATTTATCGAATCAATTGGTATCCCAGAATCGCCAGGTGAGTTAGCTGTTATAGTAATATACATGTATTAGATGATGACATAGACATAAAATTAGTGAAATTAAATCATATCCAATAAAAGAATGATTAGTTAAGATGATAAAATACCTATTTTTTTTTTTTCAAACGACAAAAAATATTGACGATAGAGTAATAAATTATTAATATTAGTAACAATATTGTCATCTTACATACTAAAATTAAACATATTTTTGCCGAAGATTATGACGTGCAGAATCCGCTTTTTTAATGAAGATGAGGTGAAAACAATGTTACCGCTTGGAAGCATCGTTCTATTAGAACGTGGAGAAGAAAAGTTAATGATTATTGGTCGGAAACCAATTGTTGAAAATATAAATCATGAAAATGTTTATTTGGATTATATGGCATGTCGCTATCCTGTCGGAATGGCAGAAGATGAAGTATATTTTTTCAATGATGAGGATATTGAAGAAGTGATATTTTACCGGATATGCCGAAGCGGAAGAAGCACAGCTTCTACATTTTATAAAAGATTGGGAACAACTGACACCGTTAAAAAAAGGACGAGTAAACGACGAGTTTTTAATTGAATAAAAAAGGCACTATAGATGAAGGAAAGGGGACGAAGAGGATGGATTATGATACACGGATTCGCCGTTTAGAAACTGCCATTCAACAATTATCAAATCTTGACGGCATTGATCACGTTTGTCTAGCACCAATCAGTTCAAGCGATTGGAATCATAGTCTAGCAAAAACAGCGTCGGAGGACCTATTTGAAAGATTAGATACGTTTCTCCTTCATTATGATCAAAAGTATAGCGCCTTGTTGACTGTATTGCGTACACGAAAACAAACGTTAGAAATGGAGAAAATGTCCTCTTATCATGATCATGCGAGGAAATTAGTAGGGATTCCGCAAGCGGAACGCTCGCTTTATGTAACGACAACGAAAATCGATCCGAGTGTCAAAACAATGCTCGTGAAAGGTGGATATGTATGACGACAGCTGGAAAAGGCAGCGCCAACATTGAATATGATTCTGAAAAAAACAATGACTGGGATGACGAAAGTACAAACGCAATTAGATGCGTTCATTGATTCAACAAATCGGATCGTCTCTAAGTTTAACTTAGTTTTTGCCGACTTATCCGGGGAATCGATTGAAAGCTATCAAGAAGTTGTTCAACAATATGTCGAAGGAACAAAATTAGCCGAGCAATATATTGAAAAATTGCTTCATCTCATCCAAATGACAGATGCCGAAATAGTAACTGCCGAACAAAAAAAAAAAAAATATGTTCGATAGAGAAGGGTGATGTAAATGGGACAAATTAAAATTGATCCTGAGCGCATAGAGGAATGATATCAAACACTTTTCGAAGAGCGATTTCAAGCTGAATCGATGATCGGGACGCTCATTCAGTTTAAGCGAAATTTAGAAGAACAAGGATTTGAGCATACAAGCTTAGCAGGCATTCATCATTATGTCGATTCGCTCATTAACTTAATGGAAGTTTTAGCAAATAAATAATATCGTCACACTCCAAGATAATGCTTCAGAAATGGCCACTCAATTTACGAACACAGACGCAGAATTAGCTGCAATGTATCACACATCAAGTTCAGACACAACAAGCTATCAAACTTACGAAACGAAACAAATGGAAGATCTATATGGGAAACTAGATTAGCAGGAGGTGACCCAGTGGGAAAACTAATCGTTCACACAGAAGAAATAGCAGCATATTTAAAAAAGATGTACAGGCATTATGAACAGCAAGCTGAAACCATCGAAAGTCAATTAGCAGTGCTCCGTGAAGCTTCTCATCTTCTTGCCCCAGAAGATCTCGCTGCGGTAGAATATGAGATGGACGCGGTTAAGCAAAAAGGGAACGAATTTATATCAACGAAAAAATGCCGTCCTTAGAGCAAACCCTTTCTACTGCAAAACCAATCGATCCTTATTTAGAAGCGATATCAAACATTAACGCATTTTTAAGTCAACATAACATTCCAGAATTTAATCAAATGATTCGCACCATTCAGCCTGTTAATCGAACAACACAAGTAAGCGAAGGAATAACGCTTAAGGGCTTTCTTCAAGGAACTGGGGAAGTGATTGGAGTAAACGATCTTTACCGAGCGTTTAATGGGAAAGATCCATTCACAGGGAAAAAACTTAGCTTTCCCGAATGGCTCGAGGCAGTTGGCTGGACTGTTTTAACAGTCGCACCACCTAGTTGGTTTATCAGAACCGGGAGAGCCGGAAAAGCGGCAAAAGGAATGTTAGCATTCCAAAACTCGACTCGAATTCAAGCAAGGAAAAAACTAGCGCAAGTCAGTGAAATGTCAAAACTGTCTCTCCGGACAGTGAAGGATACGGGAAAGCAAATCACCCAAAAAGAGCTAGAAAGAATTCGCCAGTTCATCGATACATATTCCCCATTCATTGGAAACCGCCTCATGCCAGCATATGCGACAGGTGTGGTCGGAACTCGCGGAGTGAGATTAGCTGAAGAGCAAATTTATCGGATTAGCGGGGGCAAATTGTCGGTAGGTGTGGGTGGAACTGGTAAGAAGGCTAGTGGAGCTAAGGATATTAAATCATATCAAGACTATAGAATGTTTTTAATTAAAGATGATATAATTGAAAACTCTAAAGCTATTATTCCTGGTAAGAACTTAAAGGATCCTAAAGTAATTTCCGAATTGACTAAAAATGGTAGCTTGATATCTGATTGGGCTAAAATGGAATCAATCTATAGCTACGAAACATCTATGGGAACTGGGAAAATTCACTATTATAGAAATTTGGACACAGGTGATATTAGCTATTATGATGTAAAAATGAAAGTACCGATTCCTAGAGATTTGAAAAAAAGAAACGGAATAACAGATAATTTTTGGATTATTGATTTAGATGAAAATTTTATTCCAAAAGGGGTTAGGTAATTTTATGATTGTAAAAACAATAAGTAATAATTTTAAAAGAGATATAACTATTAATAAATTATATCCTGTTGTTTTTGGAGACATAGGGAAAAATAATAAGATAGAAGAAATCCGAATCGTCGATGATTTTGGTGGGTTGTCGGTTTATGATAGTGTTGATTTTGAAATCTATAAAGATAATTTGATTAATTATGATAGAGAGGGAAACCACTATGTATATAGTCTAATAAATACTAGCTCTTTTCTTTGAAGATTACTACAATGATGATGAAGAAAACTATAAATATGCTAAAAAAAAAGTATAGTAAATATCTTTCAAGAGGAATTGTCAGAAAAAGAGTTACTAACCTGCATTACTTCTGAAATGTATGCTGAAGAAGAAAAAAAATTACTTTTACTTGATGCAATTTCAAAAAAAAAAAACGATGACAAGTATTGAAATACTTACACAGTATTTCAATAAAAAAAAAATTGAAAGTGCAGGCTCTGAAATCATAGAATTTTTATTAACAATTTTAAAAACATATAAGAATCAAGCTGTATATGACTTATTTTTGTCTTATATTACTGATAGTACAATAGATAGTCCATCTATAAATAAAATTATCACTAATTATTTTGATGAGTATTAAACTAACATCGGGATTATCTACCTTAATAGATTTTAATGGTAAAAAAGACAACGTTAAATGGAAATACTAAACTTTATGGTGATCCTAAAAAAGCAGGTTTGGTGGCGTTTTAAAATATAGTATATTAGATGAGATAGATAGTATCTAACTGGGGAAAAGGATTATGAAGAAGCAAACGAGAATCGTTTTCAGTAGAAATTCGTAAATATAAAACACTTATTACGGATTTCTTCGAAGGTATGTATGATGATTTTGATACTTTTCGATCCTATGAGATTGATTCACAACAATTAAGAGATTTGGTTATAATGTTGAAGAAAAAAGAGAAGAGCTTAAAAAAGAACATAGGTATGAATAAAGTAGCTATACAATAAATGATAAACGAAATCCATAGAGAAGCAATCTCTATGGATTTTTTTTTTTAAAAAAAGGATAAAGCAAGGAAAAAACTAGCGCAAGTCAGTGAAATGTCAAAACTATCTCTCCGGACAGTGAAGGATACAGGAAAGCAAATCACCCAAAAAGAGCTAGAAAGAATTCGCCAGTTCATCGATACATATTCCCCATTCATCGGAAACCGCCTCATGCCTGCATATGCGACAGGTGTGGTCGGAACGCGCGGAGTGAGATTAGCTGAAGAGCAAATTTATCGGATTAGCGGGGGCAAAGTGTCGGGAGGTGTGGGTGGAACTGGTAAGAAGGCTAGTGAAGTTGGTGTAAGTGCATTTGGTGAAATGAGTTTGAGAGATGCCAAAAGATATAATCAATTTTGGGATGATGTAGTATCAGGAAAATCAGTGAACCAAAGAATGGGTTTGGATGATATGAATTTAAAAACAGTAGGGAAACAGCCATATAAATTTAGTCAATATGATCCGGATCCAGCAAAAAAAGTGTGGGGTTCAGGAAAAAATAGTCATCTTACCGAGTGGAATCAAATTATTGGTAAGTTAAAAAAAGATGGAGTAGAAGTAGTAATGAAAGAAAACGGTACAATGGGATATAGTCCTAAAACAGACTTTCGAGCTCCGCAACTAAATATTGATAATAATGCTTCATTTAGTGCTTTAATGCATGAACAACAACATTATTTAGATGATTTAGCTGATGGTTTTAGAGGGATGGAAACGTTATTTGATGAGCAATTCAGAATTCGAACAGAATTTAATGCTTATATGAGAGAAATAAAATTAGCTGAAGAAGCAGGAAACAAAGAATTAGCTAGAAAATTGTATGAAAATTTTTTAAGAGAACGAAATAATATTCTAGGAAAGTAAAAGGAGAGTTTTTATGAATCCTATAAGGACATTAAAGAATAAAATAAAGAATAATGATTATACACTTGAGGATTTAGAAAATGGTCTTAGTTACAAAAATGAATTTCTATTATATCTTATTATGTTTGAAATTGCAAAGAAAAAACTAATTTCTGATAAGATAATTGAGTCGTTAAAAGATTTAGTGAATGGTCATGAAGAAATTAGTGATAGAGGTGTTGGGAATTTTACAATGAGAGTTGTGGCATGTGCTACATTAAAGAAGCTTGGATATGAAAATGAGTATAATATAATGGAGAATGAAAAAAAAAAGTGGGTAGACGCAATTCTAAGCGATAAAGTTTGGAAAGATATATAAGAAGAATAGCATACTTGTGAAGTAAAGAAGTAGTAGGAAAGTAAACTGTAACTATTACTTCTTTTGTTTTTTTTTTCTTTAAAAAGCTAGAAAGAATTCGCCAGTTCATCGATACATATTCCCCATTCATCGGAAACCGCCTCATGCCTGCATATGCGACAGGTGTGGTCGGAACGCGCGGAGTGAGATTAGCTGAAGAGCAAATTTATCGGATTAGCGGGGGCAAAGTGTCGGCAGGTGTGGGTGGAACTGGTAAGAAGATAGCAGAAAATCAATATCAAACAATTAGTAAAGGTAGTACAGGAGCTGGAAAGTTATATAATCTACCTGAAATAAACATTAATAAAGCAAAATTACAAAAAAAATATAAACATGCTGGTGATTTTGGAATTAAAGGAAACTATAATAAGGTAAATGCAGAGTTATTTGAAAAAGAAATAATCAAACATGTAGAAAAGGCTACGAATATTTTTAAATCTAACTATCGAGGACAAGAAGTATATGTTTATATAAAAGATGGTATCGGTGTCTATACAGGTATGAAAGGTGAATTTATTAGTGGTTGGAAATTTAACCAAAAACAATTAGAATTTCATGTTGAAAATGGAATAAGAATTAAGTAATGGGGTGAAATCATGGGAAGTAATATTAGTCTAGGAATTGTTTATGCTAGTAAACAGTTAGCAAATGCCGAAAATATTACAAGAAATGTTAGTAATCTTTTCGTAAGTGATGATGGTTATATTAAATCTTTCAAATACTCTACGGACTTACAAGGTACTAAATGGAAAGAATTTAGTGGAATAAATAGTGAACTAGCGAAATCAATGTATAGTTCTTTAATTAATTCATACTATGGGAGCATAACCATCATGTCCAATTTATTTAATGAAAAGCTAAAGGAAATGGTTATTTCCATTGAGGTAACGAATGAGTATTTTGGATTTCTCGTTGACATTAAAGAGGAATTGCTTGAGGGGATAAATTTGGATGAATTAGAAGAGAATATAATTAACTTTTTTATGAAAAATTATGAATGTCTCAAATTTAATTACGCTTTTTGTGATCATGAAGCTGAAATTGAATTTTCTCCCGATGAAATAGCCCATATGACTGATGAAGTATATTCCATACTACTTTTGCAAGTGAATAACGAGTTAGTTTTAGAAAAATCTAGCTGGAAAATAGACGGATTAACAGAAAGATAATTAAATCCTTCTGTTTTATGCAATACCCAAGTTAATGGGATGGGGAAGATTCAAAATTGAAGCCCCCAATCCCCAAACTCTCCTGAAAAACATACAATTAATAAGGAAGAGTATCCTAAGCAAATGAAGTTGTCGGCATAAGGCTCGCTAGTTTTAAAGGGTAAAAGGTAGAAGGAAAAAACTAGCGCAAGTCAGTGAAATGTCAAAACTGTCTCTCCGGACAGTGAAGGATACAGGAAAGAAATTCATCCAAAAAGAGCTAGAAAAAATTCGCCAGTTCATCGATACATATTCCCTATTCATCAGAAACCCCCCCCCGTTTTGCAGTTCCTTTTGGAACAAATTTATGTCGACTTATAAAGAAGAAAGTACATACCGGATTTTATGAACTAGTATTAGATTAAGAAGTTACAATTGATGAGATTGTAGCAATTAATAAGCATTTAGCTCAAAAAATAAAGAGGTAAATGCTTATTTTTTATATAAAAATCTATTAAATATTTAGAAAAAAGACGGTTTTTTTCCTTTTTTTTTTTTTTTCGTATAAATAAGTGTTTGACACTAACAATAATAGGAAGGAGGGCTTGCGTAGTGGATATCCAAATAAAATGGTTTTACCGGCTTGGGTTTCTTCTCCTTTTGTTTATTGTGACGTTTATCTTTTGGAAGCTTCAACAAGTGTGGCTTCCAATTTTAAAAGTGACGATGACAATTTTATCACCATTTCTTATTGCAGCATTTATTACTTATTTATTAAATCCTATAATTGAAAGACTGCATGACAGCGGTTTACATAGAGGAGTCTCCGTGTTAATCATTTATTTATTGTTTTTTGGAGGAGTAGGCTATGCACTTTATAAAGGCATTCCCGTATTTATTGATGAATTAAAGGATTTATCTGAAGATGTTCCGGCTTTTGCTGAGCAATATCGAAATTGGCTCAGTAGTATTCAAAAGGAAGCTGCCGCATGGCCGAATGGGATTAAAGAACGAATTTATGATGGAATCATCGAGATGGAAAAAGCAATTGATCGTTTTTTAACAAGTATTCTAAATGGAATGTTAAATGTTTTAAATGCCTTTGTATTAATTGCTTTAATTCCTTTTATTGCTTTTTATATGCTTAAAGATTATAACGTTCTAAAAAAAGCTGTTTGGTATTTAACACCTCGTAAATGGAGGAAAGAAGGAGTTTTATTTTTACAAGATGTTGATCAATCTTTAGGAGGATATATTAGAGGACAACTTTTAGTTTGTGTGATTGTAGGTGCTTTGTCTGCTTTATTGTTATGGCTAATTGGGATGAAATACGCACTGCTCCTAGGTTTTATAATTGGTATAACAAATGTAATCCCATACTTTGGTCCTCTTATCGGTGCATTTCCAGCTGTTGTGATTGCGGCAACAACGTCAATGAAAATGGTTGTGATTACTTTAGTAATTGTATTTACTTTACAGTTTGTTGAAGGAAATATTTTATCACCGTTTATCGTAGGAAAAACGTTGCAAATGCATCCATTGTTAATTATGTTTTCTTTGCTTGCAGGCGGAGAAATTGCGGGTATTCTTGGTTTAATTCTTGCTGTTCCTGTTTTAGCCATTTTGCGGGTTGGACTTCTTCATGGGCGTGTGCATTTTGCGAAACGTAAGCGTGAGTCAGAATCAACCTAAACATTAGTCCTTTTCTCCCATGCTGGACTCCCGACTGTAAGATCGTAAAAATAAGTGCACCCAAACAATGTTTGAAGTTTCGCTTTATCGAACGACAACATTGACAAAGCCTGTTTTTCTCGCTTATAATTTCGACTAGAACAATATAATCGGAAAACAATGAAGGATTGAGTACGTTATAGTCCATTTGAGTGCATCTGCATGGAAGAGAGAGGTTTTCATAGGCTGGAAGAAACCTTAAATGAAGGATAACTGAACGCTAATCCCGAGTGCAGCTAATCCCTGCCGGCCGCCCCGTTAAGGCATTTTTGAGAAATGGATGTATTATACATCCGTAATCAGGGTGGTACCGCGGGAAAACTCTCGCCCCTGTCAGGGGGATGGGAGTTTTTTTTTTTTTTTATAAAAATTGAAATACATTATAGGAGGATTAATCATGAAGCAACTAAAAAGTGCTGAAATTCGTGCAATGTTTTTAGATTTTTTTAAAGAAAAAAATCACTCAATTGAACCTAGTTCTCCACTAGTACCTCATGAAGATCCATCGCTATTGTGGATTAATAGCGGGGTTGCAACATTAAAAAAATATTTTGACGGACGTGTAATTCCAAAAAATCCGCGGATCGCAAATGCTCAAAAGTCTATTCGAACAAATGACATTGAAAATGTAGGTAAAACGGCTCGCCATCATACGTTTTTTGAAATGCTTGGAAACTTTTCAATTGGTGACTATTTCAAAGAAGAGGCGATTGTTTGGGCTTGGGAATTTTTAACTGATAAAAAGTGGATTGGTTTCGAGGAAGAACGTTTGTCGGTAACTGTTCATCCAGAAGATGATGAAGCTTATCATATTTGGAAAACGAAAATTGGTATTCCAGAAAAGCGAATTATTCGCTTGGAAGGGAATTTTTGGGATATAGGTGAAGGTCCAAGTGGTCCAAATACAGAGATTTTCTATGATCGCGGTCCAGAGTATGGAAATGATCCGCATGACTCTGAGTTATACCCGGGAGGAGAAAATGACCGATATTTAGAAGTTTGGAACCTTGTTTTCTCGGAATTTAATCATAACCCAGATGGAACATATACTTCACTTCCTAAGAAAAATATTGATACAGGAATGGGTCTTGAGCGGATGGCATCAGTTATTCAGAACGTTCCTACAAACTATGAGACTGATTTATTTATGCCAATTATAAAAGCTATCGAATTAATAGCTGGGGAAAAATATGGCGTTGATCAAGAGAAGGATGTAGCATTTAAAGTAATTGCTGATCACATTCGGACAGTCGCTTTTGCAGTCGGCGATGGTGCGTTGCCTTCAAATGAAGGAAGAGGATACGTATTGCGCCGTCTATTGCGCCGGGCTGTTCGCTATGCAAAACATCTTAATATTAATCGTCCGTTCATGTTTGAACTCGTTCCAAAAGTCGGTGAAATCATGCATAGCTTTTACCCTGAAGTAAAAGATAAGGCAGATTTTATTCAGAAAGTGATTAAAAATGAGGAGGAACGTTTTCACGAAACGCTTCATGATGGACTTGTTAAATTAGCAAATGTGATTAGCCGTGAAAAAGCAGCAGGTAATGATACAATTCAAGGAGTTGATATTTTTCAACTTTATGATACGTACGGTTTTCCTATTGAGTTAACAGAAGAGTATGCAAAAGAAGAAGGATTGAAAGTCGATCATGCTGGTTTTGAAAAGGAGATGGAGCGTCAGCGTGAGCGAGCAAGGGCGGCGCGTCAAGAGGTTGATTCTATGCAAGTTCAAGGTGGAGTATTGGGCGAGATTATGGAAGAAAGTATGTTTGTCGGCTACGATCAACTACAAACAAAATCAAAAGTATTAGTTATTGTTAAAAATGGAAAAATAGTAAGCGAAGCAACAGAAGGAGATGAAATACAATTTATTTTAGACGTCACTCCTTTCTATGCTGAAAGCGGAGGTCAAATTGCCGATGAGGGAACAATTGAGGGAGAAGGTGTTAAAGTTTTAATTAAAGATGTTAAGAAAGCACCAAACGGACAAAATCTCCATAAAGGAATTGTTGAGTCAGGGACAATTAAAGTGAATCAGCATGTTAAAGCATCAATAAACGAATTAACGAGAGCTAAAATCACAAAAAACCATACCGCAACTCACTTGTTGCATCAAGCATTGAAAGATGTACTAGGAGATCATGTTAATCAAGCTGGTTCATCAGTTGAGCCTGATCGTCTCCGTTTTGATTTTTCTCATTTTGGACAAGTTAAACAGGAAGAGTTAGAGCAAATTGAAGCGATTGTTAATAATAAAATTTGGCAAAGTATTGATCTAAAAATCGAAAATAAATCATTGACTGATGCAAAAGCGATGGGGGCAATGGCTCTATTTGGTGAAAAATACGGTGAGATTGTGAGAGTAGTGCAAATTGACCGCTACAGTATAGAACTATGTGGTGGATGCCACGTTCCGAATACAGCAGTTATTGGTTTATTTAAAATCGTTTCAGAAGGTGGAATTGGTGCCGGAACACGTCGAATTGAAGCTGTAACAGGGGAAGCGGCATATAAGTTATTAAATGATCAAATCGGATTATTAGAAGAAGTCGCTGCAAAACTAAAAACAAATACAAAAGATGTGGTGAACCGTGTTGATAGCTTATTAATGGAAGTGAAGCAGCTGCAACGGGAAAACGATTCACTTACTGCAAAAATGATGAACGTAGAAGCCGGAAATCTTAAGGATAAAGCAAAAGCTGTGAACGGAATTACTTTTCTTGCTGAAAAAGTTCAAGCAACTGATATGAATAGTCTTCGCAATATGGCTGACGATTTAAAGCAAAAGCTAGGATCTGGAATTATCGTTCTTGGAAGTGTAAATGGAGAAAAGGTGCAGTTAATTGCTGCTGTCACGAAAGATTTAATTGCTAAAGGCTATCATGCTGGAAAAGTAATTAAAGAGGTTGCTAAACGCTGTGGCGGCGGGGGCGGTGGACGTCCTGACATGGCCCAAGCAGGTGGAAAAGACCCTAACAAGCTTGAAGAAGCGTTAAAATTTGTTGAGGATTGGATAAAATCCGTTTAATATCGTATAAAAGTAGTGTAGAATGAAGGTAACAATTAACAATAACGTTCTCTGCTTAATGAAAAAGCGAGGTGCAAGTAGTGAGTTCATATGATAAGACGATGAGATTTAACTTTTCTGAAGAACCTTTCGAGCATGACGTCAATGAAGTTTTATTGCATGTGTATAAAGCTTTGCAAGAAAAAGGCTATAACCCAATTAACCAAATTGTCGGTTATTTATTGTCAGGGGATCCTGCATATATCCCTCGTCATCAAGACGCACGCAATATTATCCGTAAGCTGGAACGGGACGAAATTATTGAAGAATTAGTAAAGTCTTATTTAAAAGAGCATCGAAAGGGGTAATCCATGCGAACGATGGGGTTAGACGTCGGCTCTAAAACAGTCGGTGTTGCACTCAGTGATGAATTGGGCTGGACAGCCCAAGGTTTAGAAACGATTCAAATTGATGAAGAAAAAAACGTATTTGGAATTGACAAAATCGGTACAATAATTAAAGAGTACGAAGTTAGTAAAATTGTTGTTGGTCTTCCTAAAAATATGAATGGGACAATCGGACCAAGAGGTGAAGCAAGTCAAAAATTTGCCGACCTTTTAGAAAAAACATTCGGCTTACCTGTCATACTGTGGGACGAGCGTTTAACAACAATGGCGGCTGAGAGAGTATTGCTTGAAGCGGATATGAGTCGTAAAAAACGCAAGAAAGTAATTGATAAAATGGCCGCGGTAATGATTTTGCAAGGATTTTTGGATAGTAAAAATTAAAATGAGGTGAATGCAATGGATAACGGAGAAAATCAAATTACCGTAATCGATGAAGAAGGAAACGAACAGTTGTATGAAATACTATTTACGTTTGACTCAGAAGAATATAATAAATCTTATGTACTATATTATCCAGTCGGTGCAGAAGAAGATGAGAATGAAGAAATTGAAATTCATGCTTCAAGTTATGTAAGCGGTGATGAAGATGATGCTCAAGGTGATTTAAAGCCGATTGAAACGGATGAAGAATGGGATATGATCGAGGAAATGCTCGAAACATTCTTAGCTCAGGAAGAAGAGGAGAATGAGTAGAAAGTTTTAGTTTTCTTTATAATCGATGAAATCAATTAAACAAAAAATCCACTGAAAAAATGAATGACTTGTCAGTGGATTTTTTTGTGATAAAAAATGGAAGAAATGATTCCGTTCCATTAATATAATCATATGAATTTTTATCTTAATGTTCTTTTTTTCCTAAGGTTACAGCTGTAAATAGTCCCAAAGCTAATGCAAGGACACTTAAAACAAGTAAAAACATATCGGCTGTAATCCCTGGATAAATTACGACGATGGAGCCTAAAACAAGTCCAATAATAACAGCATATGTAACGACACGAAACTTGCTTAATAAAAAACGAATAACTTTGCTGCTAATGATAAAACCTACAGCAACACCAGCGCCGATTACAATAAGAATCGGAAGATTAAATGTTTTAAGTGCATTGATTGCGGTCCCGTAAACCCCGATTAATAAAAGAATAAATGAACCGCTAATCCCAGGGAGCAACATTGCCATACTGCCAAGCCAGCCTGAAAAAAACAATCCAATAGCTGTTAATAAAGTTAATGACTCAATATTTAATTGAGTGTCGGGTTTTAAAAAAGCGGTGGCTCCGATTAAAATAGCAGATACGATTAAAATGCTGTAATGTTTTGCTGTAAAAGTTCGTTTTAAAATCGATCTCTTTAAGTAAATAAGGAATAATCCCTATAATCAACCCTAAGAAAAAAAAAGTGTGTAGGTTGAGGATAATTGGTAAGAAGCCAATCAATGACCCTGCTTAATAGCATAAATACGATGCCTACTCCAATCCCAAGCGGGATTAAAAACCCTAAATGCTTTTTCCACTCTTTCGTGAAAAATCCGCTTATTGCCTCAATTAAGCGATCATAAATCCCAAGAATAACAGCAATTGTGCCACCGCTTACGCCAGGAATAAGATCACTAGTTCCGATTAGCATCCCGCGAAATATATTTTTCCATTCAAACATAATGTTCCTCCATCCATTTATAAAAATATCAATTTATAGTTAAGCTAAGGTGTATATACGAATACTTTTCATTTTATATCATTATAATAAAAAATGTCGAATTTTTTCTAAAAAAGCAGTTTTATATCTTTTCGTGCTTCTATAATAAAAAGAAAATGTAGTATAATGATTCGAGATACATTGTTAGAGGGTTTTGTTAATCCCAAAAAGGAGGAGCCGGATGTCTAAAGATCCGAGGAAAGAAATGATTATGCAAAAAATGATAGAGCGGCAAAATGAAGCAAAGGTTGTCAGGAAGATCGTCTTAGTCATCTCTATTATCTTATTTATTGCGATTTTTCTTGTCGCAGGCGGTGGATATATTTATGTTAAATCTGCTTTAAAGGCTGTAGATCCGGATAATAAAAAAGAAATACCAGTAGAAATTCCGATTGGATCTTCGATTACAACGATCAGTAAAATTTTAGAAGAAAATAAAGTAATTAAAAACGCTAAAATATTCAAGCTTTACATCAAGATAAAAAATGAAGGTGATTTTCAGGCAGGTAATTATAAATTGACTCAAGCGATGACGTTGCCTGAAATTATTGATACGTTAAAAAAAGGGAAGTTAGTCGAAGAAGTTGTTTTAAAAAATACAATTCCTGAAGGAAAGCAGCTTGTTCAAATCGCTGATATTATCGCAGAAAAGACGAATCAAAAGAAAGAGGATGTTTTTAAGCAATTAAATGATCGAGCCTTTATTAAAGAAATAATGGAAGAATATTCGGATATTTTAACGGATGAAATTTTGCAAAAAGATATTAACTATCCGTTGGAAGGTTATTTATTCCCAGCTACTTACCCGTTTTATAAAGAAAATCCAAGTACTGAGGAAATTATTAAGTCAATGCTAGATAAAACAAGAGAAGTGCTTAATGACTACACTGGTCAAATGGAAGAAAAGGAATTTACACCGCATAAGCTCTTGACAATGGCGGCTCTTATAGAAGAAGAAGCGACAAAAAAAGTTGACCGAGAAAAAAATGCAAGTGTTTTTTATAATCGAATAAAGGCTGGAATGCCTTTGCAAACTGATCCAACCGTACTATATGCTTTAGGTGAGCATAAAGAACGAACTCTTTATAAAGATTTAGAGGTTGATTCACCGTATAATACGTAGAAGCATAAGGGGTTGCCGCCAGGACCAATTGCTAATGCTGGAAAGATGTCAATAGAGGCTGCATTAAATCCTGAAGAAACCGATTTCCTTTATTTCTTAGCAACCTCTAATGGTGAGGTTATTTTTACAAAAACACTTGATGAGCATAATCAAGAAAAGGCAAAACATATAACTAATAAGAAATAGAAGTGGTAATTTAAGGATTAGTTAAAAATGCTTGTAAGTCGAGCGTCGGGTAACGGCGCGAAAAACGAGTAGAACATCTAACTTTCGAGCTTACAACGGAGAATGCGAGCGTTTATCAATAGTCCATGAGGGATTAAATTAGCAATCCCTCTTTATTTATGATAAAATAACTAAGTATTCATCATAAAAATATCCGGCTAGAGCTAACATATCAATAGCTCTAGCCGAGTTTTTGTTGTTTTAATTCGTCTAGGATAGAGGTGAGGGCAGCTTGGAAGCAGAAAAGCTGCATGAATATATAAATAAATCGATTCCAGAACGGCCATCTCTTTTAATCGAGATGGAAGAGTACGCTAAAAAGAACAATGTACCAATTATGGAACTATCAAGTATGGAAGTATTACTGCAAATATTACGTATTCAACAGCCAAAGGCCGTTTTGGAAATTGGAACAGCGATTGGTTATTCAGCACTACGTATGGCTTATGCCTTACTAGATACGAAAATTGTGTCAATTGAGAGAGACGATGATCGATTTTCACTTGCTGAACAATTTATAAAAAGATCTGATAAGCAAAATCAAATTCATTTAATAAAAGGTGACGCACTTGAAACGGTGACAGCCGTTAGTCAGTTTGGATTGTTTGATGCAATTTTTATTGATGCTGCAAAAGGACAGTATAGACGCTTTTTTGAATTATATGAGAATGATTTGACACCGGATGGAATTATCATTACAGATAATGTACTTTTCAAGGGACTAGTTTATAATAGCGAGAAAATAGAAAAATAAGCGTAAGAAAAGCCTTGGTTAACAAAATTACTCAGTTTAATCAATGGCTAGTAAATAATGGTAAATATGATACAGTGATTATTCCTGTTGGTGATGGAGTAGCAATAAGTAAAAAACGGGGTGATCTGAAATGAAAAAACCTGAATTATTAGTAACTCCAACATGTGTTCATGATATTCCACTTTTAGCAGCAGCAGGTGCAGATGCTTTCGTAATCGGTGAACAGCGCTATGGATTGCGTCTTTCAGGTGAATTTAATCGTGAAGATGTTCAAAAGGCAATTGCTCTTGCCCATTCTAAAGGGAAAAAGGTTTATGTGGCGATGAATGCAATTTTTCATAACGATAAAGTCGGTGAGCTTGCCAATTATATTAAATTTCTGAAAGAAATAAAAGCAGATGCAATCATTTTTGGTGATCCAGCTGTATTAATGACAGTTCGGGAAATCGCACCTAAAATGAAGCTTCATTGGAATACAGAGACAACTGCAACGAACTGGTATACATGTAATTATTGGGGGCGCAAAGGGGCAGCACGTGCTGTATTGGCTCGTGAAATTAATATGGACGCAATGATCGAAACGAAGGAAAATGCTGAAGTTGAAATTGAAGTTCAAGTGCATGGAATGACTTGTATGTTCCAATCAAAACGCTCTCTCCTCGGAAATTATTTTGAATATCAAGGAAATGTGATGGAGATAGAGAATCGAAAGTATGAACGAAATATGTTTTTACACGATAAAGAGCGTAACAATAAATATCCAATTTTTGAAGATGAAAATGGAACTCATATTATGAGTCCAAACGATATTTGCATCATTGATGAGTTGGAAGAGCTAATTAATGCAGGAGTTGACTCATTTAAAATTGACGGTATTTTTAAAAGCAGTAAGTATTTAATCCGGGTAACTGAACTGTATCGTGAAGCAATTGATCTTTGTGTAGAAGATGCCGAAAAGTATGAAGAAAAACGAACAGAACTATTAAATGAAATAGAAAAAATTCAACCGGAGCATCGTCCGTTGGATACGGGCTTTTTCTTTAAAGAAACAGTGTATTAAACCGCTTAAGTTTTTTTGAAAAAACCGTGATAAGCCTTGCAATGACTAAAAAAGGAGGGAACAAGATGGCAGTATTAAAGGACAAAATTTCCGAAATTGTGAATGGGAAAAGAGTAATAGTAAAAAAGCCTGAACTTCTTGCTCCTGCTGGTAATTTAGAAAAATTGAAAGTTGCAGTTCTCTATGGAGCTGATGCAGTCTATATTGGTGGTCGAGAGTACGGTCTGCGTTCGAATGCTGATAATTTCTCTTTTGATGAAATGAAAGAAGGCGTCGAATTTGCTCAAAAATATGGAGCTAAAATATATGTGACAACTAACATTTATGCACATAACGAAAATATAGATGGATTAGAAGATTATTTAAAGGGATTACAAGCAGCTGGGATTACAGGAATAATTGTCGCTGATCCCCTTATTATTGAAACATGCCGACGTGTCGCCCCAAACGTTGAAGTTCATCTAAGTACACAGCAATCTTTATCAAATTGGAAAGCTGTTCAATTTTGGAAAGAAGAGGGATTAGACCGGGTAGTTCTCGCTCGTGAAACGAGTGCAGAAGAAATAAAAGAAATGAAAGAGAAAGTCGATATTGAAATTGAAACATTTATTCACGGTGCAATGTGTATTGCCTATTCAGGCCGCTGTACATTAAGCAATCATATGACAGCCCGTGATTCAAATCGCGGTGGCTGCTGTCAATCATGCCGCTGGGATTACGATTTATATAAGCTAGAGGGAGAAAAAAATACCGCCCTATTTACGGATCAGGATGCTCCTTTTGCGATGAGTCCAAAAGATTTAAAACTCATTGAGTCCATCCCAAAGATGATTGAGCTTGGAATAGATAGTTTGAAAATCGAAGGCCGAATGAAATCAATTCATTATGTAGCTACAGTCGTAAGTGTTTATCGTAAAGTGATTGATGCATATTGTGCCGATCCTGAGCATTTCGTCATTAAACAAGAGTGGCTTGATGAGTTGGATAAATGTGCTAATCGAGAAACCGCTCCAGCGTTTTTTGAAGGAACTCCAGGGTATAAAGAGCAAATGTTTGGAAATCATAGCAAAAAGACTAAATTCGATTTTGTTGGTTTAGTGCTTGACTATAATCCTGATACGCAAATAGTGACACTTCAGCAAAGAAATTATTTTAAGTCTGGAGATGAAGTTGAATTTTTCGGTTCAGAAATTGAAAACTTCACGCATGTAATAGAGAAAATATGGGATGAAGATGGAAATGAGCTTGACGCTGCACGTCATCCACTTCAAATCGTTAAGTTTAAAATGAATAAGCTTGTTTACCCGAACAACATGATGCGAAAGGAGAACTAGAATGAAGCAGAAAAAGCCAGTTGTTATTGGCGTAGCAGGCGGTTCGGGATCAGGTAAGACAAGCGTAACGAGAGCTATTTATGATCGCTTTCGCGGTCATTCAATTTTAATGCTTGAGCAAGATTATTACTATAAAGACCAAAGCCATTTACCGTTTGAAGAACGCTTAAAGACAAATTACGATCATCCACTTGCATTTGATAATGATTTATTAATTGAGCACATTAAAAAGTTGCTCCGTTATGAATCGATTGCAAAACCAGTATATAATTATAAACTGCATACTCGCTCAGACGAGGTCATAGATGTCCATCCGAAGGACGTTATTATATTAGAGGGAATTTTAGTTCTTGAGGATGCTCGTTTAAGAGAACTGATGGATATTAAGTTATTCGTTGATACTGATGCAGATTTGCGCATTATTCGCAGGTTGCTCCGTGATCTTAATGAGCGTGGACGGTCCATTGATTCTGTTATCGAACAATATGTAAATGTTGTTCGCCCGATGCATAATCAATTCATTGAACCAACGAAGCGCTATGCGGACTTAATTATACCAGAAGGTGGTCATAATCATGTTGCAATCGATTTAATGGTTACAAAAGTACAAACAATTCTTGAACAAAAATCGTTTTTATGAAACAATAACATAAATAAAGTGAAGCTCGGCCATTTTTAGTTTCGATATGAATAGGTTTTTTATTTTATAGAAGCAATAAAATAAAAAATTTAAATCGTTTAAAAAGGGCAGAGGAAATAGAAGTAATAAGAACAGCTCGTAGATAAACTCTATCCTGACATCTAAGACTGGTTGAAAATGCTTGTCAGTCGAGGCAAAACACATGGTAAAAATGAATAGAACGATCATTCATATGAGAGTTGATAATGAATTGCAAGCAACAAAGAACGCGATTGTTTTTTTTTTTAACAATCTGATAAGATCGAAGCGGTCTCATTAATTTGCGCGCCCTTTATAGGACGCGCACATGTGTATTTATGTTGTAATAAATACACTACATAATGTATTTACACAATTTGAAGTAGTGAAGAAGGATAAGGAGTGAAGGAGATTGACTACAGAAAAAGTATTTCCAATGACAAAAGCAGGAAAAGAAAAGCTCGAACAAGAGCTAGAATATTTAAAAACAGTAAAACGTAAAGAAGTAGTAGAGCGGATAAAGATTGCCCGAAGCTTCGGTGACTTATCCGAAAACTCTGAGTATGATTCAGCAAAAGAAGAACAGGCATTTGTTGAGGGACGAATTACAACATTAGAGAATATGATTCGTAATGCAAAAATTATTGAAGAAGATGAGGCGGCAGGAGATACTGTTTCTCTTGGACGCTCCGTAACATTTGTTGAATTACCAGATGGTGAAGAAGAAACGTATACAATTGTGGGTAGTGCAGAGGCTGATCCGTTTGAAGGCAAGATTTCAAACGATTCTCCGATTGCCAAAAGTGTGATTGGCCGTAAAGTTGGCGATGAAGTAACAGTACAAACACCTGGTGGCGAAATGAACGTTAGAATTATTTCAGTGAAGTAGAGCCAAAAGGTTTTTAGATAAGAAGAAATATTGTTATTTAAAAAAATAATTGAATAATCTGTTTTGAAAAGATGAAACCTCGTCAACACTTTTGACGAGGTGTTTTTTTATTAGGAGAAGACGAGCTGTATTGTTTTTATGCTTTTTTATTGGGGGTCTTTTATTTTTAATCGGGAGACTGATTCAGTTGCAATTAGTGCAGACAGAACATTTTTCCAAGCATCATGTGAATTTACTTGAAGAAAGTGTCCGTCAGCGCTCTCAAGAAATTGTGATTGATAATGGACGGGGGGACTTTTTAGATCGTAACGGTCATTCTCTCACTAAAAAAAATGAGCCCGTTTTAGTTTTATTTCCATTTTTTTTAAAGAATGAATTGGAACATTAAAGAGGTAGCACGGATCATTAACGTTTCCGAAGAAGAGTTAAAAGAAACGATTGAACGAGAGAAAAAACCATTTGTGTTCGGTGGCTCTAAACCACTTTTATTGTCAATAAAACAAACAAGGCAAATAAACGAGTTAAAAATACCTGGTGTATTTGCTGTAGAAAGGCAAGTTGAGGTAGAAGATCGTTTAGCTGAGCAATTAATTGGGATTATTGGAGAAAATGAAAAAGAGCTGCAACAACGTTATCCTGATCGTGAAGTTTCATCTAAAACGTTAATCGGGCTAACAGGCTTACAGGCAAGCTTTGATGAATTTCTTATCCCAGAAGGAGAAACAAAGCTTGTTTATCACGTTGATGCAACTGGGGCCCCTCTATTTGGCATCAATGTTAAATATGTTGGCCCAGCTAACCCGTTTTATCCAGTAAATATTAAAACGACATTAGATTTAGAAATTCAAAAAATGGCAGAAAAGCTCGTTGATAAACATCAAATTAAAAAGGGTGGGCTCGTTATTCTTGATATTGAAACCAATAGTGTGCTTGCTTTAGTATCAAGACCAGCAATTGATCGTGCTAATCCATTTGATAACAATGGAATTAATAATATGATGCTAAAACAACAAATAATGGGTTCTGTATTTAAGACGGTTGTCGCAGCTGCTGCGATTGATCATAAGTTAATTTCAGAAGAGCGAGTGTTTGACTGCAGTAAGAAAATAAATGGCGATCCTGATCAAACGTACCAGCACGGATTTCTTAATTTTAAAAATAGCTTTGCTAGAAGTTGTAACAATGCGTTTGGAGAGTTGGCGAAAGAATTAAAAAACATTGATCCTGGGATACTTGAAAAATATGCTGAAAAAATGTCGCTAGTTAATCGAGTTGGGTGGGAAGGAGATATTTATCACTTTCTTAATTTTAGGCAATTTAATAAAGAGGAAAAGGGAAGAGTATTTTTTTTCCCGCGAGGCACGAAATGATGACAATTTTGTTGCACTTACAGGGATTGGACAGCATGAAGTTAGGTCATCTCCTTTAGCGGTTGCAAATATGATGGCAACAATCGCGCGAGGTGGTAAAAAAGAGATGGTCAGAGTTGTCTCAAAAATTGAATATAAAGGCGGGACAGTGATGACAAAGTTTAAACAGCGGCAAATAAGAGGAGAATCACTAGCCCCATCCACAGCGATGAGGCTACAAAAGCTTTTACGTGAAGTTGTTGAAAATGAACATGGTACAGGCAGGGTTTTTTATGATTTGCCATTTGAAGTTGCTGGTAAATCTGGAACGGCAGAAACAGGTAAATTTAAAGAAGATAAGCAGCTTCATAATAAATGGTTTGCAGGCTTTTTCCCTTACGAAAAGCCAAGGTTTGCTCTTGTCACAGTAAATTTAGATGTATTTTCAGATGAGGGTGCAGTAAATCCACTTTTTATGGACATGGTGAAAGGAATTTATGAATTGGAACAAAAAAATGGAAAAACAGCTTCTAAAATAGAAATTGATGCGAATATAAACCTTGATAATTAAATCCCACTCTATTACAAGCTTATAACAATATCGTTTAAGGGTAAATAAAAAAGGGTAAATTTCTTCATGTTTCGATTAACTCATGTTAAAATATTGACAACCTTATAGACGGAGGGGAATTATTATGAAGAATGATTTTGATGAATTTAATGATCGTTCTCGTTCAGAGCAACGTGCTAAACGTCGAAAAACAAACATAATTTTAAATAGCTTAATTATTGCTGTCCTTATTCTCATTATTATTGTTGCTGTCTCAATTTTTTCAAGTGGAGATAAAGAGCAAGTAAAGACAGATGATAAAAAAACGGTTGAAAAGAGTGAAAAAAATGAGTAAAAAAATTCAAGAAAAACCTAACGAGAAGGCGGAAAATAAACAACCAAAAAATAAAGACAACGAAAAGGTTGATGAAGAAGAGATAAATAATAACGAAGAGACGACAGAGACGGACGCAGAAACGGAGGATTCAGAGCCGGTGATTACTGAGGGGGGCTCAAGTCCTAATGTAAAAAACACGGTAATAAATCCTGCATGGAAGCCAGTAGGCACAGATCAAACTGGAGAACATACAACAGTGTTTAATAAAGATTCTGCTGATTGGAGTGAAATGGAGAACGCGATTTCATATGCAACAGGACTTTCACACGATAATATGACGATTTGGTTTCTTGGAAATGGAGGGGAAAATAAAGCAATAGGAACAGTAACATCTAAAGACAATCAACAAGTATATCGAGTGTATATTGAGTGGGTAGATGGACAAGGTTGGAAGCCGACTAAAGTTGAAGAATTGTATGAAAACGATAAGGGAAGATAGTTTTATCTTAATTAAAAAGAGAGAAGGTATTTTTTATGAAGATTGCTGTAATTGGAGCGATGGAAGAGGAAGTTACAATACTTCGCGACCATCTAGAAGATTTGAGCCAGGTGACAATCGGAGGTTGTGAGTTTAATATTGGTACATATAATGGAACAGAAATCATTTTATTGCGTTCAGGAATCGGAAAAGTAAATGCAGCGATGTCAACAGCGATTTTACTTGAAAAATACAAACCTGATTATGTGATTAATACTGGCTCAGCAGGTGGTTTTAATCCGAGATTAAATGTTGGCGATATCGTCATTTCAACAGAAGTTCGTCATCATGATGTTGATGTGACAGCCTTTGGTTATGAATATGGACAAGTTCCAGGATTGCCAGCTGCTTTTACAGCGGATGAGCATTTAGTTAAAGTTGCAAAAAATTGTGCAAAAGAGATTAAAGGTGTTCAAGTTGTTTCTGGCTTAATTGCAACGGGTGATTCATTTATGAGTGATCACGTTCGTGTTGAGTTTATCCGAGGGAAATTTCCTTATTTACAGGCGGCTGAAATGGAAGCTGCGGCAATAGCACAAGTTGCTCATCAATTCGAAGTTCCGTTTGTTATCATTCGCTCCTTATCTGATATTGCCGGAAAGGAATCGAATGTTTCTTTTGACCAGTTTTTGGAAAAGGCTGCTTTGCATTCTGCTACACTAGTTATAAAAATAATTACGAGATTACAAAGATAATAACATTTTTCACTAATTATTGAATTAATTACATCATCAGTAAGTAACTTATTTATGTTAAAGTAGAATCATAGTTTTTTTAAGAACGCAGGTGATGTACTAGTGAAGCAAAATGTTAAAGAAATATATGAAAAAATGATCGATTATAAACAATATGCTGTTGTTTTATTAGCTTTTGGAGCTTTTTTATACTTAGGATTAATCATTCCTTCAGTAGAAAAAAGTGTGAAATAGGTTTATATGTAATTGCAGCAGCATCAATTTTTTATCATTAATCGGATCAATTTTCTTTTTCTCTAGATCAAAGTTATACAGAAATAAATTAGCTGAAACGGATGAAGGACAAGATTATTTGATGAAGTAATCTATCCTTCAACTTGAAAAACGTCCATTTTATTTGGGCGTTTTTTTTTTTTTTTAAAAAAAGGTTTACAAATGATTCGATTGTGGATATAATTACCACGTAAGCTATTGTAAAGGAGGTCGAGTGAAATGGAAAAGAATATGTTAGTTTCAACAGTAAATTCATATCATTCATTCACGTTTTCGACCGCTTTGGAATGGATAGCTTTCATTTAATTAGTTCAAAATGATCCATGCCGTAGGGAGAAGCGTGTCCTGCGGTATTTTTGTGTCTTTTTTTTATAAAACCGCAGGGACATATTTCCTTGCGGCTTTTTTATTTTCAATAATCAAGCATAAGAAACAAATGGATCAAATATTTTTAG
Source organism: Bacillus aquiflavi (assembly GCF_019915265.1). NCBI lineage: Bacteria > Bacillati > Bacillota > Bacilli > Caryophanales > Bacillaceae > Bacillus > Bacillus aquiflavi. The sequence goes on along the minus strand of NZ_CP082780.1, from coordinate 2,369,037 downwards.
AAGGAGGTGATCTCTATATAATGACACTGCATATTTTATTTTTTACAATTACAATTAAAAGGCGAAAATTTACAATTGATGAAATGCTTCGGGAACAAGAAGTGAATGAAATAATGGAACAACATAAAGATCGTCAATTTTCTCGTTACAATCATTTTTAGTCTTCAAAAAATCTGATAAAGGAGGAATAAATAAATGACTTATTTAATGCAAGGGAGAAAAGGTTTTTACTGGGTGGAGAAGGACACAACCTAACGAATGATTGGTTGGAGGTAATGTATGTCATTGCATATTTTGTTATTAACATTAATCTTTAGAAGAAATAAAAGTAAGAAACATAAAGGAAATATTGAATCATACGAAAAATAATTTCCAAGTAAAGGCATTAACTGAGTGTGAAATTCAGTTAATGTCTTTTTGGTGTGCCCGGCATGCGCATGAACTATAGGGTGCAAGTCCCGAACCCCGAAGACAGAAGTAGAGGTTAGCCAAGAGCAAGGGTGTCCGTGGTGACATGGAATCTGAAGGAAGCTGGAGGCAAAACACCGATCCGAGGTAGAAATGCTATCTTAAATATGTACAAAAACGCTTGGATAAATATGTACATTCTTGCTTCCATTCTACATACTAGTCTTGAGGTGACTAGTTATGTATATATCGCTAAATGTTGATGTTAATATTGAGATTAATAGTCTTTCAGACTTACCAAAATTTAAACAAATAATGGAGTATATGAAAATGAAAATTAATAAGAGCAAGTTGGCAAAGGAGTTAGGGGTAGACCGCCGAACGATTGATAAATATTTAAATGGTTTTGTACCTAAGAAAACGAGACAGAGAACGTCAAAAATTGATGAATATTACGAAGTAATTGCTGCTTTGTTATCAGAAGACTCCAAACAGGTGTTTTATTATCGACGAGTGCTATGGCAGTATTTAAAGGACAATCATGGCCTTGATTGTGGGGCTTCCACTTTTCGAGCCTATATTGCACGTACACCAGAATTTAATGCTTATTTTGAAGAGGATCAGCGCATCGCTTCCCCAAAGGGAACGGTTCGTTATGAGACGCCGCCTGGTGAACAAGCGCAACTAGATTGGAAAGAAAAACATTTTATTTGAGACGAAAGATGGTGAAAAAGTTGAAGTCAATGTGGCTGCACTCATTCTTTCTAGTTCAAGATTCCGCGTATTTCATTTAAGTGTATCGAAGTCACAAAGTACATTGTTTTCCTTTTTAACAGAAGCCTTTGAAACCTTTGGTGGTGTTCCTAGGGAAATCCTTACGGATAATATGAAAACAGTCATGGATGAGGCTAGAACAGAACATTATAGAGGTAAAGTGAATGCAAAGTTTGAGCAATTCGCAAAAGACTTTGGTTTTAAGGTAAGGGCATGTATTGCTGGACGGCCAAGGACGAAAGGGAAAATAGAAACAACCATGAAGCTGATAGATGAAATACACGCTTATCAAGGTCAATTAACATTAGAGGAGTTGCATCAGTTTATACAGGATCTGGCGAATCGAGTGAATCATCAGATTCACCAAGGTACAGGGAAACTTCCAATCATTGAATTCAAAAAAGAAAGGAATCACTTACTCCAGCTACCAACTGAAAATGTAAGAGATTCCTATCGCATCACGCATACACTTGTAAAAGTCAATGCGTCGAACATGATTTCCTACAAATCAAACCAGTACTCCGTACCACCACCAGAATATCAAGGAAAGAAAGTAGGCCTACAGGTGTATGATGATCAATTGTGGATTTATTATAACATGAAACTTATCGCACAACATCCAATCGGCAAATCAAAATTAAATTATCAGGAGGCGCATTATAAAGCAACCCTAGTTATTTCGGCCCCTTACTATCCCGAAATAGATGAATTGGCTAAAAGAAATCTAGCAACGATTGGAGATGTGTATAAGTCATGAATCCAGCTACTAATTATCAGCAGCTATTAAGCAATTTGGAGTATTTAAAGCTAAAGCAAATGGTCGTGCATTTAAATGAGGTTGTTGATTTTGGTGTAAAGAACCAGATGTCATTCATTGATACGTTAATTAAATTGACCAACTATGAAATTGATGTACGGGAACAAAATATGATTCAATCGATGGTGAAAGTCGCTGCGTTTCCACATTTGAAGGAAATAAAGGATTTCGACTTTACCTTCCAAGCGTCAGTCAATCAACAGCAAATTCTAGATTTTTTAACACTTCGCTTTATTGAACAGAATGAGAATATTGTGTTTTTAGGACCAAGTGGGGTAGGCAAGACCCACTTGGCGACCGCGATAGGGATTGCGGCAGCAAAGAAACGGACGAGCACCTATTTCATTAAGTGCCACGATTTAATTCAAAATTTAAGACGAGCACGACTAGAGAATCGCTTGGAAGCCCGTTTAAAGCATTTTACAAAATATAAACTACTAATTATTGACGAAATCGGTTATTTACCGATTGAGCAAGAAGATGCAAAAAACTGTTTTTCCAGCTGATTGATATGCGATATGAGAAGCGAAGTACCATCTTAACGACCAATGTGAATTTTAAAGCATGGGATGAAGTTTTTCAGGAACCCAAACTAGCAAATGCCATTCTAGATCGTATTTTACACCATGCGACAGTCGTCACAATGATCGGAGACTCGTATCGTTTAAAGGATCATTTTACAATAGAAAGCGAGTAATTTTGTACATTCTTAAACAAGCGAAATTGTACATATTTATGTTGACATTTATAATCCGAGGAACACGAATCTCATACAAGGCTAGATATGATTGAGTGAGTTTGCCAAACAAAATAAAGCTCTTTCTGTCGAAGGTCATATCAAGTAAATGAGGCGGATAGATGGTGTGAAAGTGGATGCGCTTACCCGGAGAGGTCTGACAGAAACGTGAAGTTCCCTTCATAACCTACTTGGTGACAAGTAACTGAACGGTCAGAAGTCAGCAGAGGTCATAGTACGAGTTGGTCTAGAACAACTTGGAAGGACTGAACAATTAAGAAAGAATAGCCCTTGGCTTTCCAGTTTGGATGAATGAACACAGAAAACAGAGAAACCTCACGCTTAGAAAGTAGTGGTGAATCCCACGAGGGTATTTGCGGAGGGTGTAGTCCAACTGGGCAAAAGAAGATAAGCTATTCACGGGAAGGAACGAAATGGTAATGTTGAATCAAATTCTGGAACGGCAGAACATGATACGAGCATTAAAGCGAGTAGAAGCGAATAAGGGAAGCCATGGAGTAGACATGATGCCCGTACAAACCTTACGTCAGCACATCCTCGAAAATTGGGCAACCATTAAATCGCAGATTCTAACGGGAACCTATGAACCGCAACCAGTACGTCGAGTCGAAATCCCGAAACCAGACGGCGGTGTGCGCTTATTAGGCATCCCTACCGTGACAGACCGTTTAATTCAACAAGCCATATCGCAGATATTATCGAAGGAATATGACAAAACATTTTCGGATAACAGTTATGGATTCCGACCAAATCGGAACGCCCACGACGCTGTCCGAAAAAAAGCAAAGGGTATATAAAAAAGAGGGGTATCGCTGGGTAGTAGATATGGATTTAGAAAAAAATTTTGACAAAGTCAATCATGACCGACTAATGGCAACATTAGCGAAAAGAATTCAAGATAAACCACTCTTAAAACTGATCCGCAAATATCTTCAAGCTGGTGTCATGATAAACGGAGTCGTTTCGAGTACAGATAAAGGAACACCTCAAGGTGGACCTTTAAGTCCACTTCTTTCAAACATCGTATTAGATGAGCTTGATAAAGAGTTAGAGAAACGTGGACATAAATTCGTTCGTTATGCAGATGACTGACTGCAATATTTATGTAAAAAGTGAACGTTCAGGAAAGCGAACAATGGCAAGTGTGCAGCGATTCATTGAAGGACAACTACGATTAAAAGTAAATGAAACAAAATCGTCAGTAGACCGACCATGGAAACGAAAGTTCCTGGGTTTTAGCTTTACATTTCATAAAGAACCTAAGGTTCGCATTGCGAAAACAAGTCTCCAACGAATGAAGAAGAAAATACGAGAAATTACCTCTAGAAAGATGCCATACTCTATGGAATACAGAATCAAGCAATTAAACCAATATTTAATTGGATGGTGTGGTTATTTTGCGCTAGCAGATACACCAAGTATCTTCAAGTTGTTAGATAGTTGGATTAAACGAAGATTGAGAATGTGTCTATGGAAGAATTGGAAGAAACCTCGGACAAGAGTCAGAAACCTCACTCGCTTAAACATCCCATACGGAAAAGCATATGAGTGGGGGAATACCCGGAAAGGGTACTGGCGCATTTCAAAAAACCCCATATTACACAGAACCCTTGACAATTCCTACTGGGAAAGCCAAGGGCTGAAAAGTCTGCAAATTCGTTACGAAACTTTGCGTTATTCATCTTAATTGAACCGCCGTATACGGAACCGTATGTACGGTGGTGTGAGAGGTCGGGGGCTAATCACCCCCTCCTACTCGATTTCTTTTTAAGTTGAGCTAGTTCGGACAAACAATAAAAATACAATTGTAATTGAAATAAAGATGCAAGCTAAAACAGATAAATTAATATTTGTTGCTGGACAGACAAAAACATCTCTACTCTTACATAGGAATTAGTGATAGGTGGGATCCGGGAGAAACATTTCACATGGAGGTGGAAAAATGTCCGGTATTTTTACAGCCCTTAGTTATTTAGTAAAGGAAATTATTTTCCTCGTTTCATACGTAAAAAACAACGCATTTCCTCAGCCCCTATCAGCAGCAAATGAACGAAAGTATATCAGATTGATGGCTGAAGGGGATATTCACGCACGAAACATTCTAATTGAACATAATTTGCGACTTGTTGCACATATTGTAAAAAAATTCGAAAATACGGGCGAAGATGCAGAAGATCTCATCTCCATAGGTACAATCGGCTTAATTAAAGCAATTGAAAGCTACTCTGAAGGGAAAGGTACAAAATTAGCAACATACGCAGCGAGATGTATCGAGAATGAAATTCTAATGCATTTAAGAGCATTGAAGAAGACAAAGAAAGATGTATCCCTCCATGATCCAATTGGTCAAGATAAGGAAGGGAATGAGATTTCATTAATCGATGTGTTGAAATCTGAATCAGAGGACGTGATTGAAACAATTCAATTAAACATGGAGCTTGAAAAAGTGAAAAAAAACATCGATGTATTGGATGGACGTGAGAAAGAAGTTATTATCGGCCGTTTTGGCCTTGACTTAAAAAAAGAAAAAACACAGCGTGAGATAGCTAAAGAGCTTGGAATTTCCCGAAGCTATGTTTCTCGTATAGAAAAGCGTGCCCTGATGAAAATGTTCCATGAATTTTACCGCGCCGAAAAAGAAAAACGGAAAAACAGCTAGTAGGGAGGTAAGCAACAAACTTTCATTAATGTTTTAATGAATCATCATACAATTGAATTATCTGCCCCTTTTTGGTTAGAAGGGGATGGACTAAAAGGGCAAATATATTAAAAGGGGCGTCCAATAGTCGAAAATCGACTTATGGGATCCCCTTGTTTAATGCAAAATAAAAGTTAAGAGTATTGCAACCAAAATGTTAGAAGGTTGCACATATAAAAAAGGCTTGCCAGCCCTCTCAATATACCCTACCGTTATTGGTGTCTAATCAATTAAAGGTGGGGGGATGAAAGGATGCCAGCAATGCCTGAAATTAATCATATCAAAAAATTAAGGAATATAAAATCCTTGTCAATCAACGAAATCTCAAAACGCACTGGTTTTAGTTGGACAACTGTCAAAAAGTATGCAGATGAAGATCAGTTACCTGAAGAAAAAACGTAGTTGTAAAAAAGGGGATGATGTATGAGGAAAAGTGGGGAGAAATTGTCATTGATTGGCTAGTTGAGGATTATGCACTTAAAAAGAAACTAAGAAGGAATAACACGATTCTGTTTAAGCAATTACAGAAGTTAGATTTTCCCGGTTCTTATCGAACCGTTTGTAACTTTATCAAAGAAGAATGGAAAGAAAAAAAAATGTTGGATGAAGCGGATGAATGGAAAGTAGAATACGAAAGGCTGACTCATCCACCCGCTGAAGCTCAAGTAGACTTTGGAATTACAGAGGCAATCGAAGATGGCAAAGTGAAAGACATACATTGTTTAGTGATGAGTTTCCCGTATAGTAACGGGGGGTTTGCAGTTCCTTTAAGGGCAGAAAACCAGGAATGTTTTTTGGAAGGTCTTAAAGTACTTTTTGATGAAGCAGGTTTTGTACCAAGAAAGCTTCGTTTGGATAATCTTCCGGCAGCGGTTGTTAAAGCAAGAAGCCGGAATCAAGAAACTATTTTCACTGAGGCATTTCAACGTTTTGCGAGTTATTACGGATTTGAAGCACAAGCCTGTAATCCGAGAAAAGGAAATGAAAAAGGACACGTAGAAAACAAGGTTGGATATGTTCGTTATAACTTTTTCACTCCATCCCCCGTCATTAAAGATCTAATTCACTTGCGCGAGTTGTTATTTGAACATTCTAAACAAGACCATCAACGACTTCATTACAAGAAGAAGCTCGTTATCGTAGATTTATTGGAGGAAGAAGGGAAATTTGGATTAGCTTTACCTGAAGTAGATTATCCAGTATTTAAACAATCAATGGTAACAGCTAACAAATATGGTGAAGTCCGTATTGATGGAGCATTGATTCATGTGCCTAGAAGTTACCACTATAGCAGTTTATATTTGATTTTGTATTGGGATCACTACAAAGTTGTTTCTACAAATGGTGAGCTCCTCTCTAAAGGACCCCGACCGTATATGAATCAAACGAGAGAAATCCCATGGCAATCTATATTAAAAAATTGGAGCTGGAAGCCACGATCCATTGTATATTCTCGGTATTTTCCTTATTTGCCTGGAAGAATTGCACATTACTTAAATATCGAATCAATAACACTAAGAAAAGAGCGTGTTGAGTGGTTATTAAGTCTAATTCTAAATCATGACATGCAAGAAATAGATGAACGATTCTATGAATTATTACCAGAAGAAGTTTACGGTGATTCTACGAACCACCCTTATGATGTAGACTGGAATATCTATGATTCCCTCCAACCCATGAATGATTCTCCTGCAAAGGAGGCTGTGAAGCATGTCTGACTTGATTAAAGAAAGGTGTAAGATGCTTCGTTTAGCATACGTTTCCGACCTGTATCAGAAGATACCCTTCGAGAGTCCAAAACAGTATCTAATGGAATTATTACAGCAGGAGATCGATTTAAGAGAACTAGCAAAAGGTGAACGTTTAATCAAAAAAGCAAAATTTATGAATGAAAAAGAGTATAACGAGTACCAATGGGGTGAGCACATTCACTTTCCGCCAAACATTAATAGAGAAAGTCTTGAATCCCTTTCTTTTATTAAAAGAAAAGAAAACGTAATTTTAACTGGAGCCCCCGGAACAGGAAAATCACACATTTAGCCACTGCATTAGGTCGAAAAGCTTGTAGAAGTGGATATGAAGTCCGTTTCTACCGAGTCGCCGATTTAATAGAGCTATTGGAAAAATCATGGGCCGAAGGTCGATTTCAACTTTTTCGTAACAAGTTTACTAAAGTCGATATGATCATTCTAGATGAAATGGGATACGCGCCTTTTAGCAAGGACGGAGCGGAATTATTATTTCAATTGATTTCCGATTGGTATGAACAAAAGAGCCTTGTGATTACGTCAAATTTGGAGTTTAGTCAGTGGAATAAAGTATTCGTTGACGCACGCTTAACAGCTGCCTTGGTCGATCGAGTGATTCATCACGCTCATATTTTTAAGTTTTACAGGTGATAGTTATCGCGTAAAACATGCTTTATCGAATCGTTAATACAAAGAAAATAAGGGCTGGCAAAGTTCTAAACTTTTCGTTGCATTTTTATAAACTTTTTACTTGCAAAACACAATTCTAAGCATTTTCAGAGTTAAGTTTTTTGATCCTGATAGAAACCCACCCTTTTTTTACAAAAGGATGGGTTTTGACGTTATTAATTTTAGTCTTGGACGTATATTTCTAATTTATCATCAACAATTCCTTGTGTCTCATGTGGAATGTTATTCATTGTACCGAACAGAAAACCGTGATTATAGTATTGTTTTGGTGAATCCTTTCTTATGATAGGTTTAATGTCAGCAAGGAAGTTGTATACATCATCTGTTAGTTGTCCTTCTTGAAGTAGAATAATGGGAGCGTGTTTACCAATATGGGAAAAAGCTGCTGCCCCGAATGCTAAGTCTGGCGTTTTAGTGGAAACAAATGAAATCGCATGGCTACTCTCCGTTATTCCCCAGCCAAAACCTGTTTTTTGATCTTTAAAAGTGGCAAATTGTATCGCATTGGTCACAGGGGTTTCTCCAAAGATTCTAACAACATTTCCGTATTTTGTTAATTCTTCTTCGACTTGTTTTGAAATTATTTTTTCTGGACCAAGAATATATATATTTGCTTTTTTACGTTGCTTTAAAGCCGTAATTGTCTCTTTAGGAAGAACGTCTTTTGATACAAATAAAATTGGATCTGGCATATATGCACTCCAGCCCATAGCGGGGATTGAATAGAGCTTTGCTTTGTTATCACTAGATACTATGATGATATTTTCAGGATAACTATCTGTTAGTTGAGCATAGAATTCATCAATTATTTGTGCTGAATGTGCCGGATCTTCTCCAAATAGTTGAATATAGTTATACATACTAAGTGCCTCTAATACTTCTTCGGAAACTTCGCCAATTAGTATTATTTTTTTTCCATCTTTACTGCCTTTAGGATTTAATCTTGTAATTTCCTGCAATGTTTTTTCAGGGATGTTTGTTTCATTAATAAACAATAATGTACCATTATACGGATGATGAATTAAATTACTTGCAGATAAAGATGTTTGCCATTTTTCCACGGGTGCTAAAATAACAATCTCAGGCTGATTTCCTTCATGTGTTGCTGGCCACATCATTTGGGAAACAATCACTGCTTCATCAATTACTGTATTTGAATTTATTCGGGTAGTATTTTTCGTATTGTCTGTATATAAGTAAGATGTAGCATTAGGATTTATTTTTTTAGGTGGTTCCGTAAATGTCTTTTTTAGTTTTGAATGAAGTGCTTGTTCACTTTTATATTGATTGTCATTGGTTGTGCATGCACACAAAAAAAGTAGTATTAGCATTGTATGAATGATTAAAATAACTAATCTTTTCATCATTAAAATCCTCCTAAAGGAACTATTGTTTATCATCATAACCATGAAGAGGTTATACTATTACTTTTAACGAAATGGTTTGTCACTACTGTTCTAAAAGAGACATATTATTCAGTGGAAGTTTTAACTTGTGCCTAAAATAAAAAAAGTAGGATTTAAAAACTACTCTGTGGACTTTGACAAACCAACTTATGAACGATTGTTATATTCGCTTTCCCTCGTTTGCTCAATGCCTCGACTGAAGCGTTTTCAAATATTGATTTTGTCTACAATCTTAGAATAGGGTTTAAGCCTACTTTAATCGACCGTTTTCGATTAGTTTATTCCAATTTTTCTTGAAATCATTTGTTTCATACACATCATGATTGTAAGTTGAAAAAGCAATTTGTTCTGGGTTACTTACATTAACAGCAATATAAGTGATCGGGTTTTCATCATTAAGGGAGGGTATACTTATATCGTCTATTTTTTTTGTTTTTAAATCATAGCTTTTTAAGTAAATTTTATTATTTTCAACTGTGGAGAAGTACAGTTTTGTTTCGGAGAAAGCTATCGCAGTAACCATAGTTGAATCAAATAACTGTTTAAATGTATTACCATTGTCTATTGAAAAATAAATTCCATTTTTCGTGGCAATTGCCACTGTTGATCCTATTGATGGGTGAACAGCCATCATTCCAAATGTATTTGAGTTAAATCCATTAAATTCACATTTCTTCCAGTAACGCCCATCATTTTCGGTATAGTATACACCAGTATTAAGTTTTGAGTTTGGCTCTTCATTCAAAATATATATTGTCTTATCATAAAAGCTTGTTGCTATAAAATGAAGATCACTTTCTCCATAAAAGGCAAGTGTTTGAAGAGATTTTCCTAAATCTGTACTTTTCACAAGTCCTAGAGGATTTCTTAAAGATGAGCCTTCTTCTGGATGCCCGCTTGCATAAAAACCCTCCTTTGTAGTTTGAAATCCCATATAATCGTGAAAATATTGATTTGTTTCCAGCCAATGCCCTTCTGTAAAAATTTTAATTCCTTTAGGAGAAGCGATAATTAGACTATCACCGTCACCAGAATACCCAATTCCATGTATATGATCAATTGTTTTCGTACGTGCTTTTTCAATTGTAAATGTTTTATTTGTTTTGTTTTCTATTGAGCAGCCTGCTGTAAACGATGTAGTAGTTATTAAAAATAATATGAACAGAAATTTTTTATTTAAATTCATCATTTACCTCCATTTTCAATATTATATAACAGCTACAATGAAAGAATGCTTTCATTGAATATTAAATTATTCGTTCTTTCAAATTTTACAGTTAGCTACACATAAGAATTTGTAAAAGCAGAGTTATTTATCGGTAACCCATTTATATCCAATTCCCCATACAGTTGTTAAATGTCGTTCAATTGGAAACCCAGATTTACGTAGTTTTTCCCGTAAGTTCCGTAGGTGAGAATCAACAGTTCTGTCTTCAGTATTAACAGCATAACCCCATATAGAAGAAAGGAGATGTTCACGCGTAAATACTTTATTTTCGTTTTTTAAGAACAAGCTAATTAGCGCAAATTCTTTTGGTGTTAATAGGATTAATTGATCGTTATAGTGAAGTTCAAAAGCTTCTTCATTTAAGTTTAAGCCGTTAAAATGAATTATTTTATCGCTTTGTTTTTTACGGCGTAAAACCGCATCAATTCTCGCTAAAAGTTCATCTTCGTCAAAGGGTTTTGCTACATAATCATCCGCTCCTATTTTTAATCCTTTTACAACATCGACTTTTTCACTTCTTGCAGTCAATATAATAATCGGTACATCAGAAAATTGCCGAATTTCAATGCATGCTTCCCAGCCGTTCATTTCAGGCATCATTACGTCTAGTAATACTAAATCCACATGCTGGTCATGTAAGTAAGAAATTGCTTCTAAAGCTGATGATTTTTTAATACAGTGATAACCATAGGGCGTTAAATATAATGAGAGGAGATCGAGCATCCTCACTTCATCGTCGATAAGTAAGAGTTTCTTCATTTTATCTCACTCCTTACCAATATTTCCTTTTCAAACTCAATATTGATATTGTACAACAAAAGTTTGATAAAACGACAGAGAATAAATAGTTTTTTCACATTTTTTTATCGTTAAAGCCTATTTATTAAAAATGTGCTACAGTCATTCTTTAATTACGGACTCACTGGCTTTATAGAAAATGAAACTTTCACAATTGGAAATTATTCGTTTGAATGAATAGAAAATGTTAAGAAACTATTTTACAATGAAAATATGTGATAAAAAAGGAGGAGAAATGATTGATAGAAAATAACTATTCAACCGTTTGGGACTTAGATATTTTTTTTAAAGGTGGGAGTTCTTCGTCGGAGTTTGCTGCCCATCTAAAAGAGACATTAAAGAAAGTAAGCGATTTTACTAACTTAGTTGAGGAATGGCTTCCTTCAAATACAGTTAAAGATCATCAAAAGTTAACATTGTTCATAGAGGATCTTCAAATAATAGCAAAACGGATTCGTCAAGAAGGTGCGTTTATAAGTTGTCTTCAAGCGCAAGATACGACAGACAAAAAAGTAGCAGAGCTGCGTGCCAATCATACTGAAATAAGTGCAGCTTTTCAAACGGGGTTGACAATTTTTGATCATAAGCTCAGAAAAATCGATCAGGATGTATGGGAATTAGTTCTCGAACACGAGCCGTTAAAAGATATTTCCTTCATTTTATCAGAACGCCGTACTCGTGCCTTCGAAAAGCTTTCACAGGAAGAGGAGTCGTTAATTAATGCCCTTAGTATTGATGGTTACCACAGCTGGGGACAAATGTACGATCTTATTGTAAGCTCGATAAAAATCAAGCTAAAAGAAGACGGGGAAGAAAAGTTGTTATCTGTTGGTCAGGCTGCAAACTATTTTTCGAATTCAGATCGTACCATTCGTCAAAAGGTATTTAAAGAATGGGAAAGGGCTTGGGGAGAAAAAATAGATTACTTAACGAAAACATTGAATCATCTTGCTGGCTTTCGTTTGAACGTATATAAAAGCCGCGGTTGGAATGATGTACTTAAAGAGCCATTAAACTATAATCGAATGGAAAAAGATACACTTGAAACGATGTGGACTGTTGTATCTGAAAATAAACAATCGCTTGTAAACTTTTTAACTAGGAAGGCGAAACTTCTAGGTTTAGAAAAGCTTAGCTGGTATGATATTGAAGCACCTCTTAATAGTCAAAAAGAAAAATTGTCCTTTCAACAAGGGGCTGAATTTATTTTAGAACACTTTTCAAAATTTGGTTCTGAGTTAACAAAGTTTACAAAACAGGCGTTTGAGGATAAATGGATTGAAGCGGAAGATCGTCCTGGAAAAGCCCCTGGCGGTTTCCATACTTATTTTCCAGAGAGTGGACAGTCCCGTATTTTTATGACCTATTCTGGAACACTCTCAAACGTTTCAACGTTAGCTCATGAGCTTGGGCATGGGTTCCATACTTATGCGATGAGAGATTTACACGTTTTAAATCGAGATTATGCAATGAATGTTGCTGAGACGGCTTCAACATTTGCTGAGATGATTGTTTCTGATGCTTCAGTAAAAAGCGCAACAAATAAAGAACAGAAAATTGCCTTGCTTGAAGATAAAGTTCAGCGATCAGTTTCTTTTTTCATGAATATACATGCACGCTTTCTATTTGAAACGAGATTTTATGAAGAAAGGCAAAAAGGGATAGTCAGTACTGAAAAGTTAAATGAATTAATGCTTGCTGCACAGCAGGAAGCTTATTGTGGTGCACTTGAGGAATATCATCCTTTATTTTGGGCTTCAAAGCTTCATTTCTATATTACGCGTGTTCCGTTCTATAATTTCCCTTATACATTTGGCTATTTGTTTTCTCTTGGTATTTATGCAAAAGCACTTGAAGAAGGAAAAGGATTTGAAAATCAGTATATTGCGTTATTAAAGGATACTGCATCGATGACAGTTGAGGAGCTGGCAATGAAGCATTTGAATGAAGATTTAACGAAGCGTGATTTTTGGGAACGGGCAGTTAAACTTTGCGTTGCGGATATTGAAGAGTTTCTTGCATTAACAGAATAAGAAAGCTTTAAATGTCAGTCAACGTGCTAGCATGCACGGTAAGCATACTTTTATATGCTTATCGTGCAACTATCACCTTACCTTAAGATTAAACCTTTTTTAATTTGAATGGACTAATCATTAGGAACGATAAAATAATCATGATAAATAAAAATAATTGCGCAGGAGCATACGGAATAGCAAGAAAGCTTAGTGTAGCTAAACAACCAGCCGCGGTAATTGGCAAGCCAGTAAAATAACCATTATTTTCGCTAATATTAAAGCGGGCAAGGCGAAAAGCACCACAACCGATATAAAAAAAAGTGAAAAATGAACCTGGCGCACCGAACTCAAATAAAATTCCTTGATACATTAACAGTGCAGGTGCAACGCCAAACGAAATAATATCACTCATTGAATCAAGTTGTTTGCCTAATTCTGATTCAATGTTAAATTTTCTAGCAGCTGCTCCATCAAATCGATCTGTAAGTACAGCAATAAAAATTAGCAGCAGACTTAAATTTAGCTGTCCTTTTAAAATGAAAATAATAGCAAATCCGCCTAGCGATAAGTTTGTCAATGTAAGAACGTTTGCTGTTTGAGACTTTATTTTTTTTAATGTTTGATCTAAAACGTTTGATAAAAACAATTCACTCACTCCTTTCATCCCATAAAAATACACATCAATCCTTTTTTAATCCTCACTCATTAAAAGATAATGATATTATAATGGTTAGGATGCACGGTAGTGCTAGTGCAACAGTAGACATACCACATAACTATATTTAGCTGCAAGAAATAACATTGTATTATATAATGGTATTTTTATTCTAGCTTTTTTATGATCGTAAGTAAAGATAATATCTGTATTTTTTTGGAGGTATTGGCATGATTCAAACAATTTATCGCGCCCTCATTGAACTTACTAATGGAAAATGGACTTCATATTTATTGAAAAAATTAGCAACATCAAAACTAAGCCGCTTACTTATTCCGTCATTTGCAAAAATTTATCAGTTGAATAAACAAGAAATGGAGTTCCCGCTAAATCATTACGCAACATTACATGATTTATTTGTAAGAAAACTAAAAGCAGATGCTCGGAAAATCAATGATGAAACAAATTCTGTTTTTAGTCCTGTTGATGCAGTTATAGAAGATATTGGGGAAAAAGAAGCAAATAATCAAATTATTGTGAAAGGAAAAGTTTATTCAGTTTCAGAAATGATTGGAAGCGATGAGCATTTACAAAAATATTTGAACGGTACTTATATGATCTTTTATTTAAGTCCAAGCCATTACCATCGTATCCATAGTCCAGCAAGTGGAAAAATAACAGATCATTGGACTTTAGGAAATAAATCGTTTCCTGTTAATAAACTTGGACTAAAATACGGAAAAAGTCCTCTTTCAAAAAACTACCGAAAAATAACAGAGATGCAACATGAAAGGGGTCATATTGCGATTGTTAAAGTCGGAGCTATGTGTGTGAACTCAATTGAGTTAACTTATGAGCAAGTCCAATTAACAAAAGGCCAAGAAATAGCTTATTTTACGTTTGGATCAACTGTGGTACTTTTATTTGAAAAAAATACATTTCAAGTTTGTCCTTTATTGCAAGTTCCTATGAACATTAAAGTTGGGGAAAAAATTGGTCATTTCATCACAAAATAAAGGAAAAAAAGCCCCTGCTAGCGGGCTTTCTTCAAGGAAAGTTTACATATTGTGTAATAGATTTTATGATGATACCTTAATTTTAAAAGGCAAGGAGCGTCGGTGAATTTCTATTTCAATGAGGCGTATAAATTCAGGATTTAAATTTAGTTCAATTGCTTTATAATACGATTCTATTAATAACTTGTCTGATAACCTTCTCATTAGTTATTCACCTCCAATGGAATAGAAAAGCAATTCTAAATTCATACAAAGATGTGTATAAAATGGGACAAGTTATTTGCTTATTCATACTTTAACAAATATACGCAGTTAGAACAATTGTTCCGTTATCCACAAACACTAGTGGATAACCTGTGATTAAGTTGTTTATAATTTAGCGAAACCTATATAAATCATTGTGTGAATTGTGTATAAAGTTATCCACAGATGTTTAAAACGGTGCTATATTGTCGAAAAGTTTTTTGAAAATTACGAAACTCGTCATACTTTGACTAAGTTTTTAAAATAAACGCAAAAAGCTGGATTTTTTGCCGAAAATACAGTTATGCTTTGAAAGCTGTTATAAAATTAGTTATGATTACGTTATTAAAAATTTGGAATAAACTCTAATGAGGTGTAAGTCATTGTTGAAGAAATTTTTACCTAATGAACATGTAAAGAGTATTTTTGAAATTACGCCAGAGAGATTAAAAGAAAAAGGCATTAAAGGAATTATTACTGACTTGGATAATACTCTAGTAGAATGGGATCGTCCAAATGCAACGCCAAAGCTGATTAAGTGGTTTGAAAGCATGCAACAACATAATATTTCCGTTACAATTGTTTCAAATAATAATGAAGATCGAGTAAAAGCTTTTTCAGACCCACATAAGATTCCATTTATTTTTCGTGCACGAAAGCCGTTTACAGCTGCTTTTCATAAAGCACTTACGAGGATGAAATTAAACAAAACAGAAGTTGTTGTAATTGGTGATCAGCTTTTAACCGATATATTAGGAGGCAATCGATCCGGATTTTATACAATTCTCGTTGTTCCTGTTGCTCAAACAGACGGTTTTGCAACAAAGTTTAACCGGATGATTGAAAGGAGAATTTTAAATTGGTTTAAAAGAAAAGGAATGATTCAATGGGAGGATTGAATGTGAATCGACATCAACATATTTGCGTAGGCTGCGGGGTAAAAATTCAAACAGTGAACCGTAACGAAATCGGTTATGCGCCTCCTTCTTCGTTAGAAAAAGAACAGATTATTTGCCAACGTTGCTTTCGGTTGAAACATTATAATGAAGTGCAGGATGTGTCTCTTACAGATAATGATTTTTTAAATATTTTACATGAAATTGGAAATAAAGATGCGTTAATTGTTAAGATTGTTGATATTTTTGATTTTAATGGAAGTTGGTTACCTGGTCTTCATCGTTTTGTTGGCAAAAATAAAATTTTACTGATTGGAAATAAAGTTGATCTTTTACCAAAATCAGTTAAAAAATCTAAATTGATTAATTGGATGAAGTATGAGGCTAAGCAGCTAGGTTTAAAGCCAGAAGATGTATTTTTAATTAGTGCTGCAACAGGTCATTTTGTTAAAGAAGCAGCAGAAGCAATCGATTATTATCGTGATGGGAAAGATGTTTATGTTGTCGGTTGTACAAATGTAGGAAAGTCTACGTTCATTAATAGAATAATAAAAGAATTTTCTGGGGAAGATGACGTAATTACTACTTCCCATTTTCCTGGGACAACTCTTGATGTGATCGAAATTCCGCTTGAAGATGGCAAAGCAATCATTGATACCCCAGGAATTATAAATCATCATCAGATGTCTCATTTTGTTGATAAGCGGGATTTGAAAATAATTACACCTAGCAGAGAGATAAAACCAAAAGTATACCAGCTTAATGAAGGACAAACATTATTTTTTGGAGGATTAGCAAGACTAGATTATATAAAAGGCGGACATCGTTCGCTCGTATGTTATTTTTTTCAATCGGATCAACATTCACCGCACTAAAACAGAAAAAGCGGCTACGTTATTTGAAAACCATGTTGGAGAGATGTTAACTCCTCCAAGAAAAGAACAGCTTAAATCATTTCCTAAATTTAGAAAAAAAGAGTTTTCAATAACAGAAGGCAAAGTTGATATCGTTTTTTCAGGTCTTGGCTGGGTAACCGTTGTTGAACCTAAAGCTAAAGTTATTGTCCATGTTCCAGAAGGGGTTCATGTTTTAATTAGAAAATCGCTCATATAGTGGAGCAATCATTTTTAGAAGAGAAATGAACGGTTTTTAAGGGGGGATTTTGTGGAAAATTTATTTGCTGTTATTGGGGACCCAATTGCACATTCAATGTCTCCTATAATGCATAATGATTTATTTTCTTTTTATAAAATAGATGCCCATTATCATCCATTACGAGTTCAGCAAGAATATTTAGAAGATGCGATCAAAGGTTTAAAAGCTATTGGTATTTCCGGATTTAATGTGACAGCCCCGCATAAAACGGCGATCATCCCTTTTCTTGATCAGCTTGATCCGCTTGCAAAAACAATTGGAGCAGTAAATACCGTAGTTAACGAAAATGGAAGGTTAATTGGGTATAATACAGACGGAAGCGGTTTTGTCCGCGGTTTACGTGAAAAGATAGTTGAATTGTTAGGAAAAAAGGTATTAATCATTGGTGCAGGAGGAGCGGCACGGGCGATTTATTTCTCGCTTGCCAGTGAAGGGGTTAGTGATATCGACATTGCCAATCGTACAATCGAAAGAGCTGAATCGCTTATTTCTACATGTCCCTTTTCAGTGCGATCCCGCTCTTTAACAATGAGTGAAGGTGAAGAATGTGCGAATGATTATAATATTATTATTCAAACAACGTCTATTGGAATGTCGCCACAACTAGAGGGTATCCCTTTTTCTGCAAAAAATATAAAAAGCGGTACAATTGTGAGTGATATTATTTATAATCCACTTGAAACGAAATTTTTACGAGAAGCAAAGAAGAAAGGAGCAATTGTTCAGAACGGTTTACAAATGTTTGTCTATCAAGGTGCACTTGCATTTGAAAAATGGACCGGAATGTTTCCAGATACAGAAATGATGAAGCGAAATATGATGAACCAGCTGGGGGGTTAAGACGAATATGTTAACTGGAAAACAAAAAAGATTTTTACGAGCAAAAGCTCACCATTTAAATCCCATTTTCCAAGTTGGAAAAGGTGGCGTAAATGATAACATGCTAAAGACAATGAATGATGCACTTGAAGCTAGAGAATTAATTAAAATAAATATTTTGCAAAACTGTGAAGAAGATAAGGGAACAATTGCTGACAAGCTTAAAACTGGTTTGAATGCAGAACTTGTACAAACCATTGGCAATATAATTGTTTTATATAAAGAATCGAAGGAAAATAAGCAAATAATACTTCCTTAAAGCAAACTTGGAGAGAATGAAATGAAAAAAATCGGTATATTTGGAGGGACTTTTGATCCGCCCCACTATGGACATCTCCTCATTGCAAATGAGGTTTTATGCAGTTTGCAGCTTGACGAAATTTGGTTTATGCCTAATCAAGATCCTCCTCATAAAGAAAAATCAGCAAATGTTTGCAATGAAGATCGGGTAAACATGTTACAGTTATGTATTAAGGATCACCCAAAATTTCGCGTTGAAACAATTGAATTAAAGCGTCCTGGGCGGTCTTATACGTATGATACGATGAAAATGTTAACTACATTATATCCGAATCATCAATTTTATTTTATCATCGGTGCGGATATGATTGAATATTTACCGAAATGGCAGCAAATTGATCAATTAGTTCAACTTGTTCAATTTGTAGGGGTGAAGAGGCCGACTTTCAAACACGAAACTACTTATCCAGTCGTTTATGTAGATATTCCTGAGATAGGTTTTTCATCGAGTATGATTCGTGAACGTTTAAAAACAGGAAGATCGGTCCGGTACTTACTGCATGATTCGGTTAGACTTTACATAAAGGAGAATCATTTATATGGATCGTGAAGCAGCATTGCAGCTTGTCAAAAAGCAATTAACTGACCATCGCTATCAACATACGATAGGTGTGGCGGAAACGGCTGTTAAGCTTGCAAATAACTATGGAGCTAATGAAAAAAAAGCTGAATTAGCAGCAATATTTCATGATTATGCAAAATTTCGTCCTAAAAGTGAAATGAAGGAAATTATTATCAGTCAACATTTACCGAAAAATCTCCTTCATTTTCATTCAGAACTTTGGCATGCTCCAGTCGGTGCATATTTAGTGGAAAAAGAAGCGGGTATAACGGATGAAGAAGTTTTAGATGCAATTCGCTACCATACATCGGGACGTCCTAAAATGTCTCTTTTAGAAAAGATTATTTTTCTTGCGGATTATATTGAGCCCGGAAGGCAATTCCCTGGTGTTGACGAAGTAAGGGAAATTGCTAAAGTAGATTTAAATGAAGCATTAATTGTTTCAATTAGAAATACAATAACGTTTCTTTTAAAAAAGAAAAAAGCCATCTATCCAGAAACATTTCACACTTACAATGATCTTGTCATGAACAAGGAGGATTGATTGAATGAGAGAACGTCAATTGTTAGAAACTGCCTGTAAAGCAGCTGATGATAAAAAGGCCGAAGATCTCATTGTGTTGAATATGAAAGGCATTTCATTAATTGCCGATTATTTTATCATTTGTCACGGCAACTCTAATAAACAAGTTCAGGCAATTGCTCGCGAGATAAAAGAAAAAGTAGAAAAGCAAGGCTTTACAGTTAAAAGGCTTGAAGGCTATGATGAAGGAAAATGGGTGTTAGTCGATCTCGGCGATGTTGTTGCTCATATATTCCATCGGGAGGAAAGAAGTTATTATAATTTAGAGCGGCTTTGGGGAGATGCTCCAATTGAAAATATATAATCTAGGGCTAGAGCGATGACGTACGAGCATTTTGCTTATCTTTATGACCACTTAATGAAAGACGTTCCATACGACAAATGGGTTGATTTTACTCGCTCAAAAATAGCAAAATATCATGTACAGGGAAAGAAGCTTCTTGACCTCGCTTGTGGTACTGGGGAGTTGTCAGTTAGAATGGCACATGCAGGTTATGAAGTGACAGGAGTCGATTTATCGAGTAATATGCTAACGATTGCTCAAGAAAAAGCAAAAAAAGAATGTGCAGACATTTCTTTTTTTCAACAAAATATGGCTGAGTTAGAAGGATTAGATCATTTTGATGTGATAGTTGTTTTTTGTGACTCTTTGAATTATTTAGAAGAGGAATGTGACGTTTTAAATACGTTTAAACGAGTATATGACCATTTAAATGATCATGGTTTATTTATTTTTGATGTTCATTCTATTTATAAATTAACGAATATTTTTATGAATAATACATTCGGTTTAAATGATGAAGATATTTCATACGTGTGGCATTGCTATCAAGGAGAACACACAAATAGCGTTGAACATGAATTAACTTTTTTTGTGTTGGATGAACGAACAGGTCAGTATAAACGCTTTGATGAACTTCATATGCAGCGTATTTTTGCTGTTGAACAATATGAAATATGGTTAAAAGAAGCAGGATTTAAATTGCTTGAAATAAACAGCGATTTTGGAGATAATCATTATAAGAAAAATGCAGAAAGACTATTTTTTACTGCAATAAAGTCATATTAGGGCAGATAAAACGATCATGAGCTGGCTCTTAATAAGCGCAGCTCACGATCGCTAAAAAGATTAAAATAAAAAAAGGAATTTTGATTTTTACGTAGAATTTTTTACTGAAAAGTGTTTTGTTGTCTCATCTAGATCCTCTTCATATTTTAAATGTGTAGCTCGAAACAGCTGTTCAAAGACGTCTTCAAGCTCCTCTTCTAGAACTTTTATCCCTTCTCCAGTAATTCCGCCTTTTACACAAACTTTCTCTTGTAACGTTGGCAGTGTATAATAGCCTTTCCGTAAAAGTTCCCCAAGTCCAATTAACATTTCACTAGCTAACTTTGTTGCCGTATTTATATCAATCTTTGTTTCTTTAACGGCCGCATTAATAAGGCGCTGGGTTATATAACTGTAAAAAGCTGGTCCGCAGCTGACAATATCAGAAGCAACTCTTGTAATATCATTATTTATCTCTACAGGCTTGGAAATTTCCGAAAATATATTCCAGATCACTTCTTTCCAAAAAATAGAACAGTTTTCTCCAAAAGTGATAAGGGCTACACCAGCAAGAGCTCTATTCGTGATACTTGGAATTGCCCTTGCAACAGAGCAAGATACAACTGTTTTGAGTTGTTCAACTGATACTGGGCTTGTGATAGAAATGAGACAATGATTTTTTGTTAAGCTTGGTTTAATTTTGTGTAAAACAGCAAACATATCATGAGGTTTTACACAAAGAAAAATTAACCTTGAGTTTTGAACAGCTTCCTCTGCATGATCTACTACATTAATCTCTTTATATTTATGTTTAAGCATGATTGCTTTAGATTTTGTCCGATTCATTATCGTTACAGAAGAAGGGGAAACAACTTTTCCATCAATCATGGCCTCAGTCAAAATTCTCCCCATATTGCCAGTACCAATTATCCCTAACTTCAATGTTTCATCCCTCCTTCATACAAATATTTATTCTTTTATTACATTATGAGAAAAATCTTTTAATATGACATTTAAAGAAAGGATTGATGAAAATATTTACTTGGATTTCTGAGCATAAGAAACTTTTGCTTATATGTATGGGTGTTTTGTTTTGCGTTTTCTGTGTTATAAGTTTTTATAGCTTTGATTACTTCCGAGATCAATCTACTACCCAGCAACAGGATGATTGGCTATTACAAGAACAGCAAACAGCAGAAAAGAAAGAAGCAGAAAAAAATGAAGCAGGTGAACTAAATAATCAAGTTCTTATGATTGATCTTAAAGGTGCGGTGCAAAAACCGGGTGTGTACACAGCGATTGCTTCTGAGCGGGTAATTGATTTAGTAGATAGAGCTGGCGGATTAACTGATGAAGCAGATGAAAAACAGATTAACTTTGCGATGCATGTTGAAGATGAAATGGTCATTTATATTCCAACGAAAGCAGAAGAAGGACATGTCGATTTTAGTACTAATATCACAACAGCAGGAGGTAGTGATGGTGGAAAAGTTAATATAAATAAAGGAAGTCAAGAAGAGCTTGAAACTCTACCAGGGATCGGACCTTCTAAAGCGTCAGCAATCATTGAATATCGTGAAAAAAATGGACCTTTTAAAGCAATAGAAGATTTAATGTCAATTAGTGGGATAGGAGAAAAGACATTTGAAAAATTAAAAGCTGAAATAACAGTAAAGTAAAGAATTGAAATTGACGTCATTTCTAAAAAGAGGCTACACTTAAGACTGAACATATTTAGAAACGAGGGTTGAAGATGAACCGGATTTCCTGGGATCAATATTTTATTGCACAAAGCCATCTATTGGCATTAAGGAGTACATGCACCCGTCTCGCTGTCGGGGCCACGATTGTAAGAGATAAGAGGATTATTGCGGGCGGATATAATGGATCTATAGCAGGCGGGGAACATTGCATTGATGCTGGTTGTTATGTAATTGATAACCATTGTGTAAGAACAATTCACGCTGAAATGAATGCATTATTGCAATGCGCAAAATTTGGTGTTCCAACCGAAGGAGCCGAAATATATGTCACGCACTTTCCTTGTTTACAATGCTGTAAAGCTCTCATTCAGGCTGGAATTAAAGCTGTTTACTATTCAGAGGATTATAAAAAACACCCTTATGCAATTGAATTATTTGAAAAAGCAAACGTAACTGTCGAAAAGGTTGTTTTTTCTGAAAATATTTTTAACATGAACAACGAAAAACAGATTTAATTAGGAAAAATGCCGGACATTCATTTTATAACCCTCGCTTTAAATAGGGGGACAGTAGCAATTAAGTCACTTGTCCGGCATTTAAGAAAAAGGGATGTGATAAATATTGCTGAAAAATCTATTTATTTAGCAGTTGCGGCGTTATTTGGAAGCTTAGCTTCTACATGGTCATTTTGGATTTCTTGTATAGGTTGGATTGTTTTTAATATTTTTTTAATTGGAATAAAAAAATATTCCGCATTCATAATGATTTTTATTTGGTTTATATGGATCATATATTTTTTTAATGGAGTATGGAATGATAGCAAAAATACTGCCTTTAACGGATCTGAACGAAATTTTATTATAAATATTAAGGAAAATATGAAGATCGATGGTGATTCAATGCAAGGGATTGTTACCGTCTATCCATCGAATGAAAAGCTTATGTTAAAATATAAAATAAAAACAAAACAGGAAAAACGAGATCTTGAAAAAAAATTCATTTACCCTTCAAGCTGTAAAATAACGGGCACATTACAAGCCCCTTCAAAGCCAAGAAATGAAAATGCCTTCAATTATCACTCGTATTTATTAAGACAAAAAATTTACTGGATATTATCCCCCGATCGCTTCAATCCTCAATCTTGTCAACCACTCAAAGCAACTCCATACACAGTGCTAATGAAGTTTCGCCAAAAGGGGATTTCTTATCTTAAAAAACATTTTCCAGAAGCAGCTGCCTCCTTATCTGTAGCTTTAATTTTTGGTGAACGAGACTTGCTTGATGAAGACGTTCTAAAAAATTATCAACAGTTAGGTATTATTCATTTATTAGCTATCTCGGGACTTCATGTCGGACTTTTAACAGGAATGCTTTATTATTTAGCCATTCGCTTTGGTTTAACGAGAGAAAAAACATTGATGGCACTAGTCATTTTTTTACCAATATATGCGCTTTTAACAGGTGGAGCACCTTCAGTGATTCGTGCGGTGATGATGTCAATTTTTGTTTTACTTAGTTTGTTGTGGAAAAGAAAAAGAAGGGAACCGTTAGTTGGTCTTTGTATTGCCTTTTTATTATTTTTATTTGTGAGCCCATATAGTGTATTTGAGCCTGGTTTTCAATTGTCTTTTATTGTTAGCTTGGCACTCATTTTATGTGCACCGTATATTTTTACCCGTTATAAGCAGTGGGGTATGCAGTTAATCGTTGTTTCCTTAACTGCTCAACTCGCATCTTTACCAATAATCATTTATTATTTTTACGAATTTTCACCACTTTCCATTTTAATGAATATTTTTTATGTTCCAGTGTTTTCAATCATTGTTCTTCCTCTTTCACTATTAACGTTTCTTTTTCATATGATATTTCCTTTCATCGGATTACCGTTACTATTTATATTGAATTTCATCATTGCATTTATTAATAAGCTTGCACAAATGTTTGCAGCACTTCCTTTTTCCACTGTTACTTTAGGTCGTCCTAACTTCATTATTCTTCTTTGTTTAAGTGGAAGTATATGCTTGTTTTTTTATTTGTGGGAAAATAATGAGAAAAAGAAAAAGCTCATTTTCCCTCAGTTTTTTATACCATTATTTGTATTATGTATACATTGGGGGATAACAAAGTATTCCTCCTATGGTGAAGTAACCTTTATTGATGTTGGTCAAGGTGATAGTATTTTTATTCAACTTCCGAATGATAAAGGAAATTATTTAATTGATACAGGTGGGGTTTTGCATTTTGAAAAAGATGCTTGGCGTGAAAGAAGGAAACGTTTTGATACAGGTAAAGATATTTTAACTCCATTTTTAAAAAGTAAAGGAATAACATGTGTTGATAAATTAATCCTTACACACGGTGACGCAGATCATATTGGAGGAGCATTAGGCCTACTTGATGAGGTAAAAGTAAAAGAAATTTTGCTACCAAATATGAGTAAACGTTCAAAAATTGAAAATATCATTTTAGACAAAGCGAAGGAAAAGAAGATAAACGTCCGTTTTGTTACAGAAGGGGAAAAATGGAAAAAAGGAAATGCCCTTTTTCAAATCATTTCCCCAGAAAAAGATCGCGAAGAAACAGAAAGAAATAACAGTTCAATTGTTATTTATGCAAAAATTGGCAGACTTAATTGGTTATTTACTGGAGATTTAGAAATAGATGGGGAAGAACGACTTATTAACACGTATTCAAATCTTAAAGTCGATGTTTTAAAAGCAGGTCATCATGGAAGTAGAACATCAACTTCTGAGCATTTTCTCGATCATATTCATCCGCTGATAGCGATTATTTCTGCTGGAGTTTCAAACCGCTATGGTCATCCTCATGTAGAAGTTTTAAGTAAACTAGCTGAAAGAAATATCCGTGTATATCGGACAAACGATCATGGCGCGATCACTTATAAATTTCGGGATAAAGAGGATGGAACGTTTTCACATGTACTTCCATAGTATAATACTGAAAACAATGATTAAAAACCTCCCGCTCACAATGTAAAAAATCCTTCAAAAATAAAGAGACTGCGTATTGCATGCAGTCTCCATTAACATTAAGAGCGGTTATCCCGCATTAGGAACCGGCAACTTTAATAACAGTTCCTATAATAAAGATGGTTGCGAAAAATCCGAAAGAAACGATGAAACCTACTCCGGAATCGACAGCATCATTGCGTTTACTTTGGACGTTCTTTTCAAATTCGTTCACAATTACCCCTCCTATTTCGTTATAAGTATACGTTATTCATCAAGAAAAATCTAGCGTCCTTTTGGCTACTTTCCTTTAATGACAAGAGTTGTCACAAATAGTTTACATCCAATCGGCTAAAATAACTAGTACAAAAAGCGTTACCGTTGGCAATAAGTATCCTAGGCCTTATTTGCCAGCGTTTACTATAGATCGGGAATTGGTTGCATTTTTGGAATGCCAATTCCCTTATTACTTGTCAAAAGGCTTACGCTTCTTTACGATAAGACTATAATGAAATATAGAACGGAGCGAACGATATTGGTTTTTAACATTTGGAAAAAAATCAAAAAAAAACAATTTGCCTCGCTTTATTTAGTATATGGAACGGAAGCCTTTCTTATTAATGAGACGAAACAATTACTTGTTCATCATGTTTTGGAAAAAGAAGAAATCGAATTTAACTTTTCTTCTTATGATCTAGAAGAAACGCCGATTGAAACAGCATTGGAAGATGCAGAAACTTTTCCATTTATCGGAGATAAGAGATTAATTATTTTGCAAAACCCCTTTTTTTTAACATCAGCAAAAGGAAAGGTAGACCATCATTTAGCTAAATTGGAAGCCTATTTAAAAGAGCCGGCGCCTTATTCAATTGTTGTTTTTTTAGCGCCTTATGAAAAATTAGATGAACGGAGAAAATTAACAAAGGAATTAAAGCGAAAAGCTGAAACCATTGAAGGAAAGAAGCTCAATGAACGCGAGTTAAAGGAATGGATTCATGAGCGTGCTTCGCTTCATTCGATTTTAATTGATGAAGATGCAGTTGATTTATTACTATTATTAGTAGGTACTAACTTATTTTTATTAACAAGTGAAATCGATAAACTAGCACTTTATGCAAAGCATATTGATATACATACAGTTGAAAAGCTTGTATCAAGATCACTTGAAGAAAATATCTTTCATCTAGTTGATAAAATTGTTCATAGAAAAATTGACGAAGCTTTACGAATTTTTTATGACCTCTTAAAACAAAACCAAGAACCAATCAAAATTTTATCAATAATTTCCGGACAATTTCGGCTTATCTATCAAGTAAAAGAACTTGCTCGCCAAGGGTATGGTGAAAAACAAATAGCTGGATATTTGAAAGTCCATCCTTATCGGGTAAAACTTGCAGCTGGACAAGCACGGTTTTTTTCTAATGAAGAGCTTATTCGAAAGATTGACTTACTTTCTCAGGCTGACTATGAAATGAAAACTGGTGCTATGAATAAAGTACTAATAATCGAAATGTTTTTATTCAAACTAAATGATACTCCTATAAAACAATCTTAAGGTTGATTGTTTTAACTTTTGGCATAAGGGGAAAGGGAACTGAGTTATCGTATATTAGCTTTCATTGAAACACAAGTGTTATTCAAAGTTTGGAACGATCCAAAAGTGGATCGTTTTTTTTTCTTTTTCTCCTTCCTTTCTACATCAAAGAATTTTACCGTTAATGAAAAACAAAAAAGCATATCTTGAGTGAAGAACAGTGTCTTAGGCTGCAATTTAAAATTTATTTGAATTTTTTTAAAAATAATAGCAAAAAACCATTTAAATAAGCAACAGAACATAGATTGGTGAGCCCAGAGTTTTTGTCCAAATTTTAATATTACAACACTATAGTAAAACTAACGTAAGTATTAATGCAGCCGAATGAGTAATATTTGTATTTTTTTTGAATCATGAATCATTATTGTCTTAACTGTTTAGCTTGTTTACGCTAATGGCAATACAAATAAAGGGAAAATTTAGGATGCAAAATACTCATAATAGAAGGAATGAATGACATTATATGGGGTTTTTTATTGGAGCATAGCGCTTAGCCCTTCAAGCTACGTAACCTTTTAATTGGATTAAAGGCATTTTGCTTGTTAGGGCTGATGATGCGCTCTACTTTTTATTCTTAAAACATGATCATGTTTAAGATAAAGTTATAAGTTAATTAAGCGTTTAATTTGTTTATTTTCTTCATTAAACGGGACTTTTGGCGAGCAACAGAGTTTTTATGGATAAGTCCTTTACTAGCAGCACTATCTAATTTTTTAACAGCAACTGTGAAAGCTTCCTTCGCAGCAGCAACATCATTATTAACGATTCCAGCTTCAACCTTTTTAATTGCAGTACGCATTGCAGATTTAGTTGCTGAGTTTTGAGCATTAATAGCTTGCGCTTTTTTAACACGCTTAATAGCAGATTTAATGTTCGGCATTACATTCACCTCCTACAAAGACATTAAAATATATGAACTTGTCTTCCACGTTCATTAACAATAAAGAACAAGTGATATTCTATCAAACAGCTGTTAATATTGCAATACTGTTCGTTCTTATTTTTTCATCTTCCTATTCCTTTTTAAAAGTGTGCTATTAATCGATGATTGATCTTAAAAATCCTACAGTTATAAAAACGAAGGATAAATTGTAAAAGCGCAGTGTATGAATGTTTTTTTTATCATAGGTAAAGATAAATTCATAAAGATTGCACTAGAGAAGGTGGGCCTAAAATAATGATGAAAGAATCCGTTGATTTAAGTAAATATTCAGTTAGAACTGATTTAGCTCTCGAAGCGAAGGAAATGATCGAGACTAAAGATGAAAAGAATTTATCTTCAATTAAGGGAGTCATTTTAAAGGAACGAGAAGAAGATGTATGTAAAGTTTCTGTTGTTGAAATTACTGAAGAAGGAGAAAAGGCGATCGGAAAAAAGCAAGGCCGCTATTTAACGTTAGAATTTACAGGGGTAAACAAACAAGATACCGATATACAACATAGAGTGCAAAAAGTGTTTGCAGCAGAGTTTTCAAACTTTTTGCAAGAAATAGGTATAAACAAAGAAGCGAGCTGTTTAGTAGTTGGTCTTGGAAACTGGAACGTAACTCCTGATTCACTTGGCCCCCTTGTTTGTGAGAATGTATTAGTTACGAGACATCTTTATAAGCTTCAACCAGAAAATGTTGAGGAAGGTTTTCGCCCAGTAAGTGCCCTTGCACCTGGGGTTATGGGGTTAACTGGGATTGAAACGAGCGACATTATTTACGGAGTCGTTGAACAATCACGACCTGATTTTGTCATTGCAGTAGATGCACTTGCTTCAAAGTCAATTGAACGAGTAAATTCAACAATTCAAATTTCAGATACAGGGATCCATCCTGGATCAGGGGTTGGAAATAAGAGAAAAGAATTAAGCAAAGAAACTTTAGGAATACCGGTCATCGCTATTGGAGTACCAACTGTTGTCGATGCTGTTTCTATTACGAGTGACACAATTGACTTTATCTTAAAACATTTTGGAAGAGAACTGAAGGAAGGAAACAAACCATCTCGTGCTTTAGCACCTGCCGGTTTAACTTTTGGTGAAAGGAAAAAACTTACTGAGGAAGATTTACCTGAGGAGCATCAGCGTAAAACATTTTTAGGGATCGTTGGAACATTACAAGAAGAAGAAAAGCGAAAATTAATTTATGAAGTATTAGCCCCACTCGGCCACAACTTAATGGTTACTCCGAAAGAAGTCGATGTGTTTATTGAAGATATGGCGAACTTACTAGCCAATGGGTTGAATGCAGCTCTTCACCAATCAATTGATCAAGATAATACCGGGTACTATACACGATAGATTTAGTATAAAAAATAAGTTTTTCTATACCGTTCCCCCTTAAAAAATGAACTTTACCCCAATTGTCAGATGTGTGTTAACAATTGAGGTCGAAGCTAAAATAGAGGGGGAATTTTTATTTATTTCAAATAGGGCTTGTTCAACTAATTGTTTTTAGGAATGAAAGAAAACTCCACGAAATTTGTTCTATCTTCTCTAGTAACTACATATGATTTACTAGACTTGCAAAGAGAGGTGGAACGATGAATCGCTATAAACAATCTGGGGTGATTATAACTGTTCATGGCTCAAGTATATTAAAGGTTGGTACATTCATTATACTATTTATGTTTGTAGTATTTTTTCTAAGTAGTGTACTCACCTCTTTGAAGCCCGGTTACAGACTTACTTCATCCTCAATTACTACCGCAGCAACAAATATAACAGGGGAAATGCTTTATCAATTAATTGGTCGAGAAAATCATAGTTTTTTGCAAGTACTGCCAGAGGAAAATAGAACACCAGGCATTACGAAGGTCATGTTTTCATTATCCACTAATGTTAGTTTAGATGATCCTAGAAGTCTGTTAGGCAGAGAACTTCCTGGCTTTTCAGCTTTTGATAGTCAAATTATCGTTGCTGGGGAAGGGACAAACTATACAAACATGCCGTTTGAATCATCTCCCCCTTTGGAAGTATTAAGAGCAGAACAAGAAGCAGCCTTACAAAATCTAGAGGAGCTTGATAAGGGTGTTGATAGCAGTAAGCCAGAGACTCCACAACAAACGACTGGAGATAAACAAGTTGTTTATTTATATTTTACCCATAATCGAGAATCATTTTTACCATATTTAAAGGGAGTTAATGATCCTAATTCCGCATATCATTCCGAAGTAAATGTAACGAAGATTGGAGAAACATTAAAACAAGAGCTTGAAAAACGGGGAGTTGGCACAAATTTAGATAAAACAGATGTGATGGGGTTATTAAATAAAAAGGGCGGTAAGTTTTGGCAAGCGTACGATGAATCAAGACCAATCGTTGAAGCTGCTATAGCGGGGAGCCGAGACTTACAATATTTTATCGATATTCATAGAGATTCGAGCAGAAGAGATAAGACAACTATTGAGATTAATGGGGAATCATATGCGAAGTTAATGTTTGTGATCGGAAAAAAACATCCTCAATATGAGAAAAACGTCCGATTAGCAAATGAAATGCATCAAAGGCTTGAAAAAAAATATCCAGGTTTAAGCCGAGGGGTGCTTGGTAAAAATGGAGAAGGAGAAAACGGTAAATATAATCAAGATTTATCAGAAAACGCCATTTTGATTGAATTTGGTGGAGTAGACAATACATTTGAAGAGTTAAATCGATCTGCGGCTGCTGTAGCAGAAGTATTTAGTGAGTTTTATTGGCAGGCGGAGCAAGTAAACAAACAGGAAAATGAAGCAGAAGAGAAATAGCAGATTTATGATCATGTACGGAGAAATTGTTCAATGATAGAGAAACAGGTGGTGATTTGTAATGAAGGGGTTTTTTATTAAATTAATGCTTCTTGTAGCTTTAATGTTTTTTTGTATCCTTCTAGGAATGCAAAAAGCTAGTGAGGGTATCCAAAGTATGCGGGGGTATGATGACCCTGACTTTAAAAGTGCATTTTCAGTAGAAGAATTAAATGATGGGGAGTTGCAAGCTTCTGTTTTAGGAACAGACATTACAAGTCACGATCTTGCTGCAAAAAAAAAGAAACTTGAAGAATTTAAGACGTTTAACTTTTTCTCCTCAGCAGGAAAAAAAATATCTGAAGGTGTATCGAATCTCTCAAAAAAAGGTATTGAGTTTTTAACTGAACTTTTTGAAGATCGTCATGATGACAAACAAGATCATTAAATGCGGCAAATTTTTCGCTACAGACTGTAAACAAAAGGTAGTTGGATTTCCTTTTCTCTATAGCCATAGCGGATATTTGCCGCTTATTTTTACATTTTTTAAAAAATAACATGAACTAATACAGTGGATTATCTTACTCTTCATATTCTCATATGGTGCTTTATAAGAGGAAAAAATAAATTAGAAGTCCTTGACTATCATTAGTTTTCATTGAATGTTAATAGACGTACTGTTATAATCAAAACTAGTTTACATGTGTAAGACAGTAGGAGTGAACAAAATAATATGAACAGAGAAGAGAAGTTAAAAAGACAGTCAAAGATACGAAATTTCTCCATTATTGCTCATATTGACCACGGAAAGTCAACATTAGCTGACCGAATATTAGAAACAACCAATGCATTAACGGCTCGGGAAATGAAGGATCAGTTGCTTGACTCAATGGATCTTGAGCGAGAACGAGGAATCACGATAAAATTAAATGCTGTTCAATTAAAATATAAAGCTAAAGATGGTGAAGAGTACACTTTTCATTTAATAGATACACCTGGACATGTCGACTTCACATATGAAGTATCTAGAAGCTTGGCAGCATGCGAAGGTGCTCTCCTTGTTGTTGATGCAGCGCAAGGAATCGAAGCACAAACGTTAGCAAATGTTTATTTAGCAATTGATAATGATTTAGAAAACATCCCTGTTATCAATAAAATAGATTTGCCGAGTGCTGATCCAGATCGAGTTCGTCAAGAAATTGAAGATGTCATTGGACTAGATGCCTCTGGAGCAGTCCTTGCCTCGGCTAAAGCAGGAATTGGAATTGAGGAAATTTTAGAACAAATTGTCGAGAATGTCCCAGCTCCAAATGGTGACCCTGATAAACCGTTAAAAGCATTAATTTTTGACTCGGTCTATGATTCCTATCGCGGAGTTGTGGCGTATATTCGCGTTGTTGATGGAACGGTTAAAGTGGGCGATAAAATTAAAATGATGGCAACGGGAAAAGAGTTTGAAGTAAATGAAGTTGGTGTTTTTGCGCCAAAAGCTGTTCTTTGTGATGAGCTAACAGTTGGAGATGTTGGCTATCTAACTGCTTCGATAAAAAACGTCGCTGATACTCGGGTCGGTGATACGATAACAAATGCTAAAAACGGAACTAAAGAACCGTTGCCAGGATACCGAAAGTTGAATCCAATGGTGTTTTGTGGGCTATACCCGATTGACACGTCGAAATTTAATGATCTTCGTGAAGCGCTTGAAAAGCTAGAATTAAATGATTCAGCTTTGCAATTTGAACCGGAAACATCACAAGCATTAGGATTCGGGTTTCGCTGTGGTTTTTTAGGACTTCTTCATATGGAAATCATTCAGGAGCGGATTGAACGGGAATTTAAGATCGATTTAATCACAACAGCACCGAGTGTAATTTATACAGTTTATATGACAGACGGAACAAGTGTAAACGTAGATAACCCATCAAATATGCCGGATCCACAAAAAATTGACAAAATTGAAGAGCCGTATGTTAAAGCAACAATTATGGTTCCAAATGATTTTGTAGGTGCAGTGATGGAAATTTGTCAAGAAAAGCGGGGGATTTTTATCGATATGCAGTATCTTGATGAAAATCGAGTAAGCATCATTTATGAAATTCCTCTTGCTGAAATTGTTTATGATTTTTTTGACCAGCTTAAATCTCATACTAAAGGTTATGCTTCGTTTGATTATGAATTAATCGGCTACAAGCCATCGAAGCTTGTAAAAATGGATATTTTACTAAATGGAGAGCAAGTCGATGCATTAAGCTTTATTGTTCACAAAGATTCGGCGTATGAACGAGGTAAGCTCATTGTAGAAAAGCTAAAAGAGCTTATCCCTCGCC
Organism: Bacillus aquiflavi; assembly: GCF_019915265.1. Lineage (NCBI taxonomy): Bacteria > Bacillati > Bacillota > Bacilli > Caryophanales > Bacillaceae > Bacillus > Bacillus aquiflavi. The sequence continues at coordinate 2,336,057 of NZ_CP082780.1, read as the reverse complement.
AACACTTTGAAGTTCCAGTCCAAGCCGCGATTGGGCAAAAAATTGTTGCGCGTTCAACAATTAAAGCGATGCGCAAAAATGTACTTGCAAAATGTTATGGCGGAGATATTTCGCGAAAACGAAAACTTTTAGAAAAGCAGAAAGAAGGAAAGAAAAGAATGAAACAAGTAGGTTCTGTAGAGGTGCCGCAAGAAGCTTTCATGGCTGTCTTAAAAATGGATGAATCTACTACGAAAAAATAGCCTGAATCTAGGTAATAATAATAAAAACTTATATATCGTTATTGAGGTTAGAACGCTTAATAGGCGGTACTAGCCTTTTTTCTTTATTCATCCAACTATAGATCAAAGTTACTGTTTATATTAATTTAAGGTAGTGAGACAAAATGGTAAACGCTGCATATATTCACATTCCCTTTTGTGAACACATTTGCTATTACTGTGATTTTAATAAAGTATTTATTCATAACCAGCCAGTTGAGGAATATTTGAATAATTTAGAAAAAGAAATTCAATTAACAATCGCTTCATCTTCGAAGTCATCTATACTTAAATCTATATTTGTCGGTGGAGGTACTCCGACTGCTTTAAATGAACATCAACTAGAAAAACTATGTCACATTATACAAAGACAATTACGATACAATTATCAGACTGAATTTACTTTTGAAGCGAACCCAGGAGATCTGTCAATTGACAAGCTGGAAATTTTAAAAGAAATTGGCGTAAATCGAATTAGCTTAGGTGTGCAAACGTTTAATGACCTGCTTCTTGAGAAGATTGGGAGAGTGCACCGAGCAAAAGATGTATTTAAGTCAATTGATTTGGCAACAAAAGTAGGCTTTAAAAATATAAGTATAGATTTAATTTATCGTTTACCAGGGCAAACGATAAATGATTTTAATGAAACATTGGAAACTGCTTTATCGCTTAACGTCCAGCATTATTCAGGCTATTCTCTCATTGTCGAGCCAAAAACGGTTTTTTACAATTTAATGAGAAAAGGGGCACTTCCTCTACCAGAAGAGGAAACTGATGCGATGATGTATGAATTATTAATAGAGAAAATGGATAAACATGGATTTAAACAATACGAAATTAGTAATTTCTCACTTCCTAGTTATGAAAGTAAACATAATTTAACTTATTGGAACAATGAAGAATATTACGGATTTGGAGCTGGAGCACATAGTTATTTAAATGGTTATCGACGCTCAAACGTTGGTCCATTAACAAAATATTTTGGTTCCATTCAGAAAAATGTGCTTCCTGTTTTTGAAGAAAATCACGTATCAAAAAGGGAAAAAATGGAAGAAGAAATGTTTCTTGGTTTAAGAAAAACAGAAGGTGTTTCAATTCGACAATTTACGAAAAAGTATGGTTTAAATCCACTTCAACTATTTTTCGGTGAGATCCAAACGAATCAAGAAAAAGGATTATTAACAATAAAGGAAGATTGGATTCGGCTGACGAAAAAAGGCAGATTTTTAGGTAATGAAGTATTTCAATCTTTTATCGGAGTAATCTAAATTATTGACATCCTCCCCTCCTTTTTGTTAATTTAATAGTAGAATTAGCACTCACGCACAAAGAGTGCTAACAGAGGTGATGACAGTTGTTAACAGATCGTCAATTGTTGATTCTCCAAGTGATTATTGATGATTTTATTCGATCTGCACAGCCAGTTGGTTCTCGAGTTTTGTCGAAAAAGAGAGACATAAATCTTAGTTCAGCGACAATCCGCAATGAAATGGCTGATCTTGAAGAACGTGGTTTTATTGAAAAAACACACACATCTTCGGGGAGAATCCCTTCGCAAAAAGGGTATCGTTATTATGTCGATCATCTTCTTTCACCAGCAAAGCTTACTAAAGCAGATATTTTTAAAATACAGTCAATTTTTGCTGAGAAAATTTTTGAATTTGAAAAGATTGTTCAAAATTCTGCAAAAATATTATCTAATTTAACGAACTACACTGCGATTGTTTTAGGACCAGATGTGAAAGAAAACAGGCTTAAAAAACTCCAAATCGTCCCATTAAATAAGGAGACAGCAATCGCACTTATTGTGACAGATACTGGTCATGTTGAACATCGAATGTTTTTAATCCCGCCTTCAATGAAAGCAAGTGAAATTGAAAAAATGGTCAACATTATCAATGACCGGTTAATAGGGGTTCCTTTGGCTGATTTAACGGATAAAATTTATTTAGAAGTAGCAGCATTATTAAGACAGCATATAAATAATTATGAATTTATCCTTCAATCAATGGTGAAATCTTTAAAAATGCCTGTTAGCGATAAAGTGTTTTTTGGCGGAAAAACAAACATGTTGCGACAACCTGAGTTTCATGATATTGATAAAATCAGTGTTCTCTTAAATATGATTGAGCAAGAAGATGGAATAACTGATTTACTTACTAAAAATCCTACAGGTATTCATGTGAAAATCGGCCGAGAAAATGAAAATATTGCGATGGAAAACTGTAGTCTTATTACCGCAACTTATTCAGTCGGAGCAGAAAGTCTTGGTACAATCGCAATTTTAGGACCGACAAGAATGAAATATTCCCGAGTAATTAGTATTCTGGAACTATTATCAGATAATTTATCAACAGTCTTAACGAGGCTGTATCAAAATAATGAGTGATGGAAAATATCAGTTATGGGTGGAAAAAAGTTTCCATCCTTCCCTATGCCTATTTTTAGTTAAAATTATTTGGAGGAGGTGAAAATGATGGAAAAAGAACAAAAACCCGTTAATAAAGACGAAGAGAAGCTTGAAGATGAAACAAAAACATCCGTAACGAAGGAAACGGTAGAAACAGTGTTAGAAGAGGAAAACTCTGCAGCAGATCAAGCTTCTGATGAAAAAGAAGAGGAACAACAGCAGTCGTTAGAAGAGCAGCTTAACCTTGCTAATAATAAAATAAATGAACTGGAACAAAAGCTGGAAGAATCAGAGAACCGTTACCTTCGTCTTCAAGCAGATTTAGAAAATTACCGCCGCCGAGTAAAGCTTGATCTTGAGGCGAGCGAAAAATATAGAGCGCAAAGCTTAATTTCAGACATTTTACCAGTTATCGACAATTTCGAAAGAGCTTTACAAACAAAAACAGATAACAAAGAAGTTAATTCCATTCTTAAAGGAGTGGAAATGGTCTACAAAGGCTTATTAGAGGCATTAAAGAAAGAAGGAGCTTTACCGATTGAAGCGGTCGGTAAAGATTTTGACCCTCATTTCCACCAAGCAGTAATGCAAGTGAATGAGGAAAATTATGCTTCAAACATAGTAGTAGAAGAGCTTCAAAAAGGTTATGTATTGAAGGATAGAGTACTTCGCCCTTCAATGGTAAAAGTGAATGAGTAAATACATAAAAAAAATGGGAGGTTTAAGCTATGTCTAAAATTATTGGAATTGACCTAGGTACGACTAACTCATGTGTTTCAGTACTTGAAGGAGGAGAACCGAAAGTAATTCCTAATCCGGAAGGTAACCGCACATCACCATCAGTTGTTGCATTTAAAAATGGTGAACGACAAGTTGGGGAGGTAGCAAAACGTCAAGCGATTACAAATCCGAATACAATTATGTCAATTAAGCGTCACATCGGTTCAAATCACAAAGAAACGATAGAAGGAAAAGACTATTCACCACAAGAAATTTCTGCGATTATTTTACAATATTTAAAATCTTACGCAGAAGAATATCTTGGTGAAGAGGTAACAAAAGCAGTTATTACTGTACCAGCTTATTTTAATGATGCTCAACGTCAGGCAACAAAAGATGCAGGTAAAATTGCGGGTCTTGAAGTAGAACGGATTATTAATGAGCCAACTGCAGCTGCTTTAGCATATGGTCTAGATAAAACAGAAGAAGATCAAACGATCCTTGTTTATGACCTTGGCGGCGGTACGTTTGACGTTTCTATTTTAGAACTTGGAGACGGTGTTTTTGAAGTAAAAGCAACAGCAGGAGATAATAAGCTTGGCGGTGATGACTTTGATGAAGTGATCATCGATTATTTAGTAGATGAATTTAAAAAAGAAAACGGAATTGATCTTTCAAAAGATAAGATGGCATTACAAAGATTAAAAGATGCTGCCGAAAAAGCTAAAAAAGATTTATCTGGTGTAACTTCTACACAAATTTCGTTACCATTTATTACAGCTGGTGAAGCTGGTCCGCTTCATTTAGATGTAACGTTAACAAGAGCTAAATTTGATGAATTATCTGCTCATTTAGTAGAACGTACAATGGGTCCAACACGACAAGCATTGAAAGATTCTGGACTTTCTCCAACTGAAATTGATAAAGTTATTTTAGTTGGTGGTTCAACTCGTATCCCTGCTGTACAGGAAGCAATTAAAAGAGAAACAGGTAAGGAACCTCATAAAGGAGTAAACCCTGACGAAGTTGTAGCAATGGGAGCAGCTATTCAAGGAGGAGTAATTTCTGGAGATGTGAAGGACGTTGTTCTTCTTGACGTAACTCCACTTTCTCTAGGAATTGAAACAATGGGCGGTGTGTTTACAAAATTAATTGATCGAAACACAACGATTCCTACATCAAAATCACAAATTTTCTCTACAGCTGCTGATAACCAAACTGCGGTTGATATTCACGTACTTCAAGGTGAACGTCCAATGGCAGCTGACAATAAAACGTTAGGACGCTTTCAATTAACAGATATTCCACCAGCTCCAAGAGGAATACCGCAAATCGAAGTTACGTTTGATATCGATAAAAATGGGATCGTCAATGTTCGTGCAAAAGATCTTGGTACAAATAAAGAACAGACTATTACAATTAAATCTTCCTCTGGTTTATCAGATGAAGAGATCGAACGAATGGTAAAAGAAGCAGAAGAAAATGCTGAAGCTGATAAAAAGCGTAAGGAAGAAGTAGAACTGCGCAATGAAGCGGATCAGCTTATTTTCACGACAGAAAAAACATTAAAAGATTTAGAGGGTAAAGTAGACGAAGCAGAAGTTACGAAAGCTAACGAAGCTAAGGACGCTTTAAAAGCGGCAATTGAGAAAGACGATATTGAGGAAATCCGCACTAAGAAGGATGCTTTACAAGAAATAGTCCAAAACCTGACAGTAAAACTTTATGAAGAAGCTGCAAAACAAGCAGAAGCACAAAAAACACAAGGTGAAGATGGTGCAACAAAAGCTGACGACGTTGTTGATGCAGAGTTTGAAGAAGTGAAAGACGACGATGAGAAAGATAAATAATTGAATTGCAGTTCGAAGATAACAGGTCAAAGTCAGGTCTTCTTGGCTTTGACCTTTTCTTTCGGAGTACATGTTCTCAATTAAAGGTTTAGCGCTATTACGGCTATCAAGTCACTTGCGCATTTCTGTTTTAAAATGTTAAAATTATTTTCATGTGAAATTATTTGGGAGTGGTAATCATGAGCAAACGGGATTACTATGAAGTGCTTAATGTTAGTAGATCTGCCTCAAAAGATGAAATAAAGAAAGCATATCGCAAATTATCTAAAAAATATCATCCAGATATAAATAAGGCTGAAGATGCAGCTGATAAGTTTAAAGAAGTTAAAGAAGCTTATGAAGTATTAAGTGATGATCAAAAAAGAGCTCATTACGATCAATTTGGTCATACTGATCCAAATCAAAGCTTTGGTGGAGGAGATTTTAGCGGCTTTGGCGGCTTTGAAGATATTTTCAATTCGTTTTTTGGCGGTGGCCAAAGACGAGATCCAAATGCGCCGCGTCAAGGTGCAGATCTCCAATACACAATGACGTTATCTTTTGAAGAAGCTGCATTTGGTAAAGAAACAGATATCGAAATTCCTCGTGAAGAACCTTGTGAAACGTGTCATGGCAGCGGAGCAAAACCTGGAACGAAACCAGTTACATGTTCACATTGTGGAGGATCAGGACAAATAAGTGAACAACAAAATACTCCGTTTGGACGGATCGTGAATAGACGTGTTTGTCATTACTGTAATGGAACAGGTAAACAAATTAAAGAAAAGTGTTCAAAATGTTCAGGAACCGGTAAGGTAAAGAAACGTCGTAAAATACATGTTAAAATACCTGCTGGGATTGATGATGGACAACAACTTCGAGTTTCTGGCCAAGGAGAACCAGGTAAAAATGGAGGGCCTCCTGGTGATTTATATGTCGTCTTTCATGTTCGTCCACACGATTTCTTTGAACGTGATGGTGAGGACGTTTATTGTGAAATGCCGATTACATTTGTGCAGGCAACGTTAGGTGATGAAATTGAAATACCTACACTTCACGGAAAAGTTAAATTGAAAATACCTGCTGGTACGCAAACTGGCACAAGGTTTCGCCTGCGTGGAAAAGGTATTCAAAATTTAAGAGGATATGGAGTAGGAGACCAGCATGTTGTCGTTCGTATCATTACTCCGACAAAACTAACAGAAAAACAAAAGCAGCTTCTTCGTGAATTTGCCGATATTAGTGGCCAAGTACCGCACGGTGAACAAGAAGAGAGCTTTTTTTCGAAAGTAAAACGAGCCTTTAAGGGAGATTAGGAATGGAGTTGGTAGAAGGATGAAATGGACCGAAATAAGCATTCATACAACAAACGAAGCGATTGAACCAATTTCAAATATTTTACATGAAAGTGGTGCAAGCGGGGTTGTAATCGAAGATCCGTCTGAATTAACGAAAGTACGGGAAGACCAATTCGGTGAAATCTACCAACTCAATCCTTCTGACTATCCTCATGAAGGGGTTATCATTAAAGCATATTTACCTGTAAATAGTTTTTTAAGTGAAACGATTGATGAGATAAAAGAAGCAATACATAATCTTATTTTATACAACATTGATATTGGAAAAAACAAAGTAACGATCAATGAAGTGAATGAGGAAGATTGGGCTACTGCCTGGAAAAAATATTATCACCCTGTCAAAATATCAAAAAGATTCACAATCGTTCCTACGTGGGAAGAGTATACGCCTATTAACACTGATGAATTAATAATTGAACTTGATCCAGGAATGGCTTTTGGAACGGGAACTCATCCAACAACAGTTATGTGTATTCAAGCATTAGAACGTACTGTCCATAAAGGAGATACTATTATTGATGTCGGGACAGGATCAGGTGTATTAAGTATCGCTGCTGCAATGTTAGGGGCTAAAAAAATAACTGCTTTTGACTTGGATGAAATTGCCGTTACAGCAGCAAAGCAAAATATTGAGCTTAATCATGTTCATCATATTGTGTCTGTAGCCCAAAATAACTTGCTTGATGGTGTAATAGAAGAAGCTGATATGATCGTTGCTAATATTTTGGCAGAGATAATTGTTAAACTAATAAAAGATGCTTCCCGTGTGATTAAAAAGAATGGATACTTTATTGCATCAGGTATTATTCAGCCAAAAAAAGAGGAAGTAAAAGCTGTGCTTGTTTCACACGGGTTCGAAATAGAAGAGGTTATTGTAATGGAGGATTGGGTTGCTTTAATTACAAGGAAAATTTGAATACAGGTAAAGCAGGTGGAAAATTGCAGCGGTATTTTAATACAGAAATAAAGGAAAATTCATTTTATATTTCCGGGGATGATTTTCACCATATTTCCAAAGTGATGAGAATGAAAATAGGCGACCATATTATTTGTGTAACGAATGATGGAAGAAGTGCTATTTGTTCAATTACAAAAATTGCCGATGATTATGTTGCGGCTGACGTTGTACAATGGGAAAGTAGTTCTAAGGAACTTCCAATTCAAATGACCATTGCGAGCGGACTGCCTAAAGGGGATAAGCTTGAATGGATTATTCAAAAGGGGACAGAATTAGGAGCATATGAGTTTATCCCTTTCATTGCAACTCGCTCTATCGTAAAATGGGATGAAAAAAAATCATTAAAAAAATTGGAGCGCTGGAAAAAGATCGCGAAAGAAGCTGCTGAACAATCACAACGCAACAGGTTGCCACTTGTCCATACTCCAATTTCCTTAGAAACTTTATTGAACAATAGCCAAAAGTACGATCGTAAATTAATTGCCTATGAAGAAGCTGCAAAGCATGGCGAAACTTCTACTTTTGTACAAGTTCTAGAAGAGATAAAGAAAGGCGAATCTCTTCTTATTGTGTTTGGTCCTGAAGGTGGATTAACACCTAATGAAGTTCAGCTTTTAATAGAAAACGGGTTTTATTCATGCGGATTAGGCCCGCGGATTTTACGGACAGAAACGGCTCCACTTTATGCTTTAGCAGCCGCTTCTTATCATTTAGAATTATTGAGGTGATTAAATCATGCCTAAAGTGGCTTTTCATACATTTGGATGTAAAGTAAACCATTATGAAACAGAAGCAATTTGGCAAATTTTCAAACAGCAAGATTATGAGCGTGTAGAATTTGAGGAAACAGCTGATGTTTATGTTATAAATACTTGTACTGTTACAAATACAGGTGATAAAAAAAGTCGACAAATTATTCGTCGAGCAGTTAGAAAAAATCCTGATGCAGTGATATGTGTAACAGGTTGTTACGCACAAACATCTCCTGCAGAAATCATGGCGATTCCAGGTGTTGATGTTGTCGTTGGAACACAGGATCGTAAGAAAATGCTTGACTATATTGAGCAATATAAGTTAGAACGGCAACCGATTAACGGGGTTCATAACATTATGAAAAACCGTATTTATGAAGAGTTAGACGTGCCTTCATTTACTGACAGAACAAGGGCTTCATTAAAAATTCAAGAAGGATGCAATAACTTTTGTACATTTTGTATTATTCCATGGGCTCGTGGGTTAATGCGTTCTCGTGATCCAAAGGAAGTCATTCGTCAAGCCCAGCAACTTGTTGATGCAGGCTATAAAGAAATTGTATTAACTGGAATTCACACTGGCGGATATGGAGAAGATATGAAGGATTACAATCTAGCAATGTTACTGCGAGATTTAGAAGAGCAAGTAAAAGGTTTAAAGCGGATTCGGATTTCTTCTATTGAAGCAAGTCAAATTACTGACGAAGTCATCGAAGTAATAAAACAATCTTCAGTCATTGTCCGCCATTTGCATATTCCTCTTCAATCAGGATCAGATTCTGTTTTAAAGCGGATGCGACGTAAATATACGATGGAATTTTTTTCAGACCGCTTAAATAAGCTTAAAGAAGTATTACCAGGTTTAGCAGTAACATCTGATATCATTGTTGGTTTTCCAGGTGAGACAGAAGAGGAATTCATGGAAACGTACAATTTTGTTAAAAAACATCACTTTGCAGAGCTTCACGTATTTCCGTATTCAAAACGTACGGGTACCCCTGCTGCAAGGGTGGAAAATCAAGTTGATGAGGAAGTAAAAAATGAGCGAGTTCATCGGTTAATTGCACTCTCAGATCAACTTGCGAAAGAATATGCATCACAATTTGAAAATGACGTGTTAGAAGTTATTCCAGAGGAAAAGTATAAAGAAGACCAAGCTAGCGGTTTGTATGAAGGTTATACAGATAACTATTTAAAAGTTGTCTTCCCGGCTACTGAAGAGATGGTTGGTAAAATAGTAAAGGTGAAGATTACAGAAGCAGGCTACCCATACAATAAAGGACAATTTGTCCGAATAATAGATGAAGCTGTTAAAAAACAGGCAATTATTTAAATAATAAATCGGCTTATTGGCTAACTTCAGCATAGAGAAAAAAATATGCAGCAACTCCCCTTAGGCTGCCTGAAATATTTGTCAGTGAAGGCGTAAGCGAATAGAACAGTTGTTCATAAGCAACGAAGGATGCGAGCGTTTCTCAACAGTCTAAAATCGGCTATATTGGCCGGTTTTTTTTTACTCCAATTTATTTATTAAGTAAAGTTTAGGAAAATATTTTAAAAAAAAGACATATTTAATTACTCGTATTATTTTGGATACAATGATATCATAAAGAAGGTACGGACAACTAAATGAAATATGGAGGAAGATACGATCATGACAAATAGTATTGCAAAAATGATTGATCATACACTGTTAAAGGCTGATGCGACGAAAGATCAAATTAAAAAGCTTTGTGAAGAAGCAAAAGAATTTTTATTTGCTTCTGTTTGTGTAAATCCTTCTTGGGTAAAGTACTCAGCAGAGTTATTACAAGGAACCGACGTCAAGGTTTGTACAGTAATCGGTTTTCCGCTTGGAGCCTCTACTCCTAAAACAAAAGCGTTTGAAACAAAAAATGCGATTGAAAATGGGGCAGAAGAAGTAGATATGGTTATAAATATAGGTGCTCTAAAAGATGGAAATGATGAATTGGTTGAAAAAGATATTAAGGCAGTTGTAGAAGCTGCAAAAGGAAAGGCTCTCACGAAAGTCATTATCGAGACTTGTTTATTAACAAATGAAGAAAAGATTCGTGCTTGCAATATAAGTGCGAAGGCTGGAGCTGATTTTGTAAAAACTTCAACAGGTTTTTCTACTAGTGGTGCTACAATTGAAGATGTTGCATTAATGCGTAAAACAGTAGGTCCGAATATGGGTGTTAAAGCATCTGGGGGAGTGAGAAGTGCTCATGACGCGCAACAAATGATTAAAGCCGGTGCAACCAGAATAGGAGCTAGCTCTGGAGCTGCAATTGTCAAAGGATTATCAATTTAAATGGACCGTTATTTTTTATGAATTGCTAAAATGAACTTCCCAAAACGATGAGCAAAAGGTAAAACAATTAAAGAAGAGATTAGATTAAATATGACGCTGCTATGGGCAAGCTGAACATCCAATTGATCTGTAGCAAGTGAAGTAAAAACTGTTAAATGATTAATAAAAGGAAAGAACAAGATTACCCCTAAAATATTTAACCAAATATGAGCGTATGCACATAATTTAGCTTCTCTGCCTGCACCGATAGAAGCAATGAAAGCAGTCATACATGTTCCTATGTTAGAGCCAAGCATTAAAGCAATACCAGTATCAACATTTAAAGCAGCACTTGACAAAAATCCCATAACGATTCCTGTCAACGCAGTACTTGATTGGATAATTGCCGTTATAAATGATCCAACAATAACACTTAGAAAATGATTATGATCAATTAACTGAAAGATTTGTGTAACAAACGGCAATGAAGCTAAAGGATCGGCAAGCTTCTTAAACCCTCTCATAGCTGTAAAAACGGCTGCAATGCCAAATAAACTTAATCCAATACTACAGATACGAGAATGATTCGATAACAATAAAGCGGCTCCTAAAACAAATAGAGGGATAAGGAATGGATCAATGTTAAAAGTAATAATTTCTGTTGTGACCGAAGTTCCAATATTTGTACCCAAGATAATCCCGATTGATTGAGGAAAAGAGATCATTTTAGCGGAAATAAGGCCGATTGTTATGACCATTACTGCTGAACTGCTTTGGAGAACCATTGTTATGATTGTCCCGACAATTAATCCTTTCCACGCTTTATCCGTTAGTTTTGTCAACCATGAGCGTAATGATTGAGCAGATAAATTAAATAGACCTGTTCTAAGAACAGTCATCCCAAATATAAAAAGAAAGAGGAAAAGAATAAACATAAAAAAATAAAGCATGCCATAGCCTCCTACTTTTAGCAATTTGAAAACACGAATGATCTCTATACTATGTGTATGGTAAAACAAAAGAGACATGCCTAGCTTGACTATTTTATCTTCCATCACCATCTCAAGTGAGGTTTCAATAGTGGATGTTTTACGAAAAATGTGCTTGATTAATGGAGGTTAACGTTAGAAACAGGAGCTTTCGGAAGGCTAATTACAGTTGACCTCTTTTCGTCGTTATTATATAATTGCAAAGTACATGAATTTATTTCATGGGCGATATGTTAGGGTGTTGTGTTCGGAGGGAGGGAAAGAGAATGTCTAAAACAGTCGTTCGTAAAAACGAATCACTTGATGATGCTCTTCGTCGCTTCAAACGTTCTGTATCTAAAACTGGTACTTTGCAAGAAGCAAGAAAGCGTGAATTCTACGAAAAACCTAGCGTAAGACGTAAGAAAAAGTCTGAAGCTGCAAGAAAACGTAAGTTTTAAGAGAGGGTGTAATGATGAGTCTTCTCGACCGTTTAAATCATGATTTAAAACAAGCGATGAAGAATAAGGAAAAAGACAAACTCTCTGTTATTCGACTGATTAAGGCTTCATTACAAAATGAGGCTATTAAGTTTGGCAGAAGCGAATTAACCGAAGAGGAAGAGTTAACAGTACTTTCTCGTGAATTAAAGCAACGCAAAGACTCCCTCCATGAATTTGAAAAAGCTGGTCGGGATGACCTTGTTGAAAAAATAAAGACTGAATTGACTTATGTCAAGCTTTATATGCCCAAACAGCTTTCTGAAGAAGAACTGTTAACGATTATTACCGAAACAATTGAGGAGATCGGCGCAACGTCAAAAGCTGAAATGGGAAAGGTAATGGCTGCAATCATGCCAAAAGTAAAAGGTAAGGCAGACGGATCAACTGTTCAAAAACTTGTACTAAAACATCTTTCCTAACTAATTATTTTAAAAAAGACCCGTAGCATGAAGCTACGGTCTTTTTATTTAGAACTTTCAAGTTTCTAATGATGCTCATTTTCTCTTTTCGGGATAAAATAAATATCAGTTATACTTACTGTAATTCAGGTTTTTTTATTTTTTCATGAAACTTTTCATGAAAAATATCGTATAAAAATATAGTAGGAGCTCTATTTACCGAAAGGAGGGGAATTTGTATATGCGTCGAATGATTACCGTATCCTCTATTTTATTCGCTTTCCTTTTGATGCTGTTACCATCATATGGGTCTGCAAAACAAGAAATTGTTTATGTGGTCCCTATTGAGGACACGGTAGAAAAAGGGCTATATGAATTTTTAAAACGGGCTGTTAAAACAGCTGAAGAGGAAGGAGCAGAAGCAATTATTTTTGAAGTGCATACTCCAGGAGGAGCTGTAGACGCTGCTGGGGAGATTGCAAAACTACTCTCTAATACAAAGCTAAAGACAATCGCCTATATAAATCATGATGCCCTTTCGGCAGGTGCATATATTTCTTTATATGCTGATGAAATTTATATGGTACCAAACGCTTCAATAGGTGCTGCTGCAATTATTGATCAAGAAGGAAATACAGCAGGTAAAAAAGCAGAATCAATGTGGTTAACGGCAATGGAAAATGCCGCTAAGCATAGTGGACGTGATCCGATTTATGCTTTAGCTATGGCAGATGAAAGCATTGACTTGCCACAATATAGAGCGGAAAAAGAAAAACTTTTGACATTAAGTGCAGATCAAGCTCTTGAAGTAGGTTATACAGAAGGTATTGTAAACAATATGAACGACCTTTTAAAGAAACTCGGTTACGAGAAGGCAGATGTCCGCTCCCTTGATGAAACTTTTGCGGAAAAGCTCGCCAGATTTATTACCAACCCTATTGTAATACCGATACTGTTATCAATCGGCAGTTTAGGATTAGTTTTAGAACTTTATTCCCCAGGGTTTGGAATTCCAGGTTTTATGGGGATCAGCTCTTTATTGTTATTTTTCTATGGACATTTAATTGCAGGATTAGCAGGATATGAATCAATCATCTTATTTGTAATTGGAATCGGATTCATTATAGCCGAGCTTTTTATTCCAGGAGGTATTTTAGGTATACTAGGGTTAGTTTCGATTTTTACTAGTATCATTTTAGCGGGAGGAAATATAACTCAAATGGCAGTGTCCCTCTTAATTGCTATTGGAGTCGCTATTTTAGTATCTACTATCATGTTAAAGGTGTTTGGTAAAAGAATGAAATTCCTACAGAGAATCATTTTAACGGATTCAACGAATACAGAAAGTGGCTATGTATCGAATAGAAGTCGTCTTGAATTAATTGGGGTTGAGGGTCATACGTTAACGGATTTAAGACCATCAGGCACCGTTATTATAGATGGCGAACGAATAGATGTTGTGAGTGAAGGGGGCTTTATTCAGAAAAATAAAAAAGTAAAAGTAGTTAAAGCTGAAGGCTCACGGATTGTTGTAAGAGAGATTGCTGATTTAAATAAACATCCTTAAATTATTTATTTTATGAGGGGGAAAGCAAATGGAAACTGGAACTGTATTTTTGATATTAGTTATTGTTGCTGGGGTTATTTTATTATCTATCCTATTTACATTTGTACCAGTAATGCTGTGGATTTCAGCATTAGCTGCAGGTGTACGTGTTAGTATTTTCACTTTAATTGGTATGAGACTTCGCCGTGTTATTCCTAGTCGAGTCATTAATCCGCTTATTAAAGCGCAGAAAGCAGGACTTGGTGTAACGACAAATCAACTTGAAAGTCACTATTTAGCAGGGGGTAACGTCGATAGAGTTGTCAATGCTTTAATTGCTGCTCAACGAGCAAACATTGAACTCACTTTTGAACGTTGTGCTGCGATTGATTTAGCAGGCCGTGATGTATTAGAAGCTGTGCAAATGAGTGTTAATCCGAAAGTGATTGAAACTCCATTCATCGCTGGTGTAGCCATGGACGGAATTGAAGTAAAAGCAAAAGCAAGAATTACTGTAAGAGCGAATATTGAGCGACTCGTTGGTGGAGCTGGTGAAGATACAGTTATCGCCCGTGTTGGTGAAGGGATTGTCAGTACGATAGGTTCATCTAATGATCATAAAAAAGTATTAGAGAATCCTGATATGATTTCTCAAACGGTATTGGCAAAAGGACTTGATGCAGGAACAGCGTTTGAAATTTTATCAATCGATATTGCTGATGTTGATATCGGTAAAAATATTGGTGCTATTTTACAAACAGATCAAGCTGAAGCGGATAAAAATATTGCGCAGGCAAAAGCGGAAGAACGACGGGCAATGGCTGTTGCAAACGAACAAGAAATGAAAGCGAAAGTTGAAGAAATGAGAGCAAAAGTAGTTGAAGCTGAGTCACAAGTTCCGTTAGCGATGGCAGAAGCACTCCGTACAGGGAAAATTGGTGTAATGGATTATATGAACTATCAAAATATAGCTGCCGATACTGATATGCGTGATTCAATTGGAAAATTGTCTAGTGATCAAAAAGACAAAAGGAATGATTAAGAGACAACTCCATAGCTTTGGAAGGGAGGGAAGTTCTCTTGTTAGACTTTTTCATTGATAATCCTATTATCGTCTTTATTTTAATTGGAGTCATTTCTTCGATATTTAGTAAATCTAAGACAGATGCGAAGGAAGAACGGAAACAGTCAAGACAAACAGAGCGGCGTGCACCGAATCAATCAAAGCAAACGCAGCCGCCAAGACCGAAACCGGTTTCTAACAAGCAAGCTCCTGCTAAAAAGAAGAAAATAGAGGAACGAAAAACGGTTCAAAAGCCAATTGAGCAAATGAAGCCTGAATTTAATCATCATCATTCTACAAATTCAAATGAGAAAAAAATGAAAGAAAAGTTGAACATACCTGAAGAAAAATCACTTCCATCGTATCAATCACGACTTATTGATGGAATTATTTTATCAGAGGTATTAGGACCGCCTCGTGCTAAAAAGCGGCATCGGGCAATAAAATAAAAGCTTTCATTAATTTATTTTATAAAGAGACATGAACGGTGCTATAACTAAAAAATAAGTGCTAGAACCTCTTTTCAGCTCATACATATGAGATGAAAGGGGGTTCTTTTTTATGACTAAAAAATGGGGACAGTTCGTTCGAAACTGGATGACGAAAAAAATGGATATTCCTCAAGACGTCATGATGGATTTGCCCCGAATTACAATGGTTGGGCAAATACATATTTATATATAGAGAACCACCGTGGATTAATCACACATTTTCCGATAAAGAGTTGCGTTTATTATTAAAGAAGGGACAGCTCTTAATTAAAGGAAAATCATTTGTTATTAAAACAATTTTACCTGAAGAACTTTTACTAGAAGGAAATATTGATCAAGTCACATATATAAATGAATAATGCAGGAGGACAAAATGAAAAATCAGTGGTTCGAATATTATTTAGGAATTGTAACAGTAAAAGTGAAGGGAAAAGGTATTGAACGGTTAATAAATAAGTTATCAAGAAATGATTTGTTTATTTGGAGTGTAAGGCGGCATGGTCCTGAAACAATCATCTTTAAGATGAGGCTTAATGACGTAAAAAAGCTAAGAGTTTTAAGTAGAAAAAGCGGTTGTAAAATCGCTTTTATTAAACGGGACGGGCTCCCTTTTTTATTGAATAAATTTAAAAAAAATAGCGGTATAGTAGCAGGAATCGTCGTATTTTTAGGCGTTATTATGTTTTTATCAAATATGGTATGGGGAATTCAAATTGACGGAGCTAATCCAGCTACTGAATATAAAATTCGTAAACAATTGGACGAAATAGGTGTAAAGGTAGGAACTTTGCAATTTTTTGTTGATGATGTAGATACGATTCAAAAAAAGCTTTCAGACCATATTGAGGAGATTACTTGGATCGGTGTTGAGTTACAAGGGACAAACTATCATTTTCAAGTAGTGGAAAAAGAAGAGCCGGAAGAACAGAAGTATATTAGTCCAAGAAATTTAGTCGCCAAAAAGAAAGCGGTTATTGTTGATTTATTTGTAGAAGAAGGCAAGCCGCAAGTGGGTGTCAATGATTTTGTAGAAAAAGGACAGTTGCTTGTTTCAGGAATGATCGGAAAAGAGGGCGAAGAAAAAGCAGTTCCTGCAAAGGGAAAAATTTTTGGTGAAACATGGTACAAGTCTCATGTTACCTTACCCCTTAAAGCTAACTTCCAAGTTTTTAATGGGAATGAAAAACAAAAGCATATGATAAAAATTGGTAAGATTACAATTCCTTTTTGGGGGTTTGGAAAACATAAATTTGCACAATTTGAAGTAGAAGAGAAAGAACATAAAGTAAATTTTTTAAAATGGAAATTACCAATATCTTATATTAAAAAAACATATAGAGAGAAAGAAAAAGTGACAAGAATTTATTCAAATGAAGAGGCAATCAAAATGGCAAAAGAGATGGCAAGAAAAGATCTAAAAAATCAACTTGATGAGGATGCGGAAATTAAAGGGGAAAAAGTTTTGCACCAAGCAATTGAGAATGGTAAAGTAAACTTATCGATCCATTTTCAAATTATCGAAAATATTGCAGTAGGAAAACCAATTATTCAAGGAGATTAGTGAATGACAGAAGAAGTAAAAACAATGAATGTACAGCTTCAAAATTCGAATGAAGCAATCGCTTTATTCGGAGTATCCGATTCAAATTTAAAGATAATTGAACAACAGCTCCAGGTCTCAATTGTTACAAGAGGAGAAACGGTAAATGTGTTTGGTGATCATGAACATGTGGAGCTTGTTTGCCATGTTTTAGAGAAACTACTTCATGTTATCCGAAAAGGTATCAACATTAGTCAAAGGGACGTTACGTATGCTATTCAGATGGCCCAAAAGGGTACTCTAGAGTACTTTGAAGAGCTGTACAATGAAGAGATCACGAAAAATACTCAAGGGAAGGCAATTAGAGTAAAAACGTTAGGCCAACGTCATTATGTAAATGCAATAAAGAAGCATGATCTCGTTTTAGGAATTGGCCCTGCCGGCACTGGTAAGACATATTTAGCAGTTGTCATGGCTGTCAGTGCATTAAAAAATGGTGATGTAAAACGGATTATTTTAACACGTCCTGCTGTTGAAGCTGGGGAAAGCTTAGGTTTTTTACCGGGAGATTTAAAAGAAAAGGTTGATCCGTATTTAAGACCTTTGTATGATGCTCTTCATGATGTTTTAGGAGCAGAGCAAACTGGAAGACTAATTGAGCGTGGAACGATTGAAATTGCACCTCTCGCGTATATGAGAGGAAGAACACTTGATGATGCATTCGTTATTTTAGATGAAGCACAAAATACAACACAAGCCCAAATGAAAATGTTTCTTACTCGTTTAGGCTTTGGATCGAAAATGGTTATTACTGGAGACGAAACACAAATTGATTTACCTAAAGGGATAAAATCCGGTTTAATTGCTGCACAACATGTGATAAAAGACGTCCAAGGTATTGCGATTATTTATTTAGAAGAAAGCGATGTAGTCCGTCATCCACTTGTTGGAAGAATTATTGAAGCATATAATAAATATGAATAATCAATCCGCTCAAAACGATTTTGGGCGGTTTTTCTTATAAACTAAATAAAAAGTCTCAATGATCTAAATTTATTTAGGTGGAATTTAACAAATCATAGTAAAATAATAATAAATAAATGTTTCAACAAATTAACAAATTCCTAACCAAAAGTGTCATTTATTCTGTTTAAAGGTGAAATTTATAAAAAAAGCTGTTATCATTTTACGTAATCGCAGCAAAAAATGATGTTCGCTATCTGGCAAAAATGATTTGCTAAGATAGGAGGGAGCTAATTTGAAAAATTTTCAACGGCAATTTTCAAAAATAAGGAATCTTTTGGAAATCACTTTCTTTAGAATTGTCCTATTTATTTTAGTAGGGGCCATTCTGTATGGAGCAATGTTTAGTAATATTAAGCCTGAAAAATTAGACTTAAACTTATTTTCTATTGCTGAAAAGACGATTCGTTCGCCAATAACGATTGAGGATAAGGAGAGCACGGAGAAAAAACGTAGGGAAGCACTTGATCAAGTTCAAGATGTTTATACATTGAAGAAAGAATATACACAAAATCGAGTTGATTTAATCACCTCAATTTTTCAATCAGCATCTGAAGTAAATGAGGAAATTAGAGAAGAATTAGAAAGAGCCAATCGTGATGGGAATAATACGGTTGCGGAGCCCCCTATTAACGAAAAGCTAAAAAGACTGAAAGCTAAGCTGACGGAAAATGTGGCAAAAGATATTTCTGATCCTGTTTTTTTAGCCATTTTACAAGCATCAAAAGATGAATTGTCGATTGCAAAAGATTTAACTGTTACCGCAATTAACAATATGATGAGCAACCGTATTCCAGCCGATGAGGTTGAAAATGCAAAAAAACGTGTTGAGGAAGAATTAAAATACACGAGCTTAAGTGGAAATTTAAAAAATGCTGCTATTGAGTTAGGACGCTACGCTATTATTCAAAATGAATTTTACGACTCTGCAGCAACAGAGGAATTAAGACAACAAACTATTGAAAGCATCGACCCTGTTAAAGTTCTGCAAGGACAAATTATTGTTGAAGAGGGACAGCTGATCAGTCGGGATGTTTATCGACAGCTTGAACTTGTCGGGATGTTAGATAATGAAAACTCATTTCAGCCATTTTTTGGTTTAGGTGTATTGATTTTTGTTTTACTTTCAGCAGTTTATTATTATTTTTTTGAACTGGATGTACCAAACGAAACGAAACAAAACTATTTACTTTTATATAGTTTAGTTCTTATTATTGCGACTGCACTGATGAAAACAATTAGTTTATTTCAAGCATTCGATGACTCAGAAATAGGCTATATATTTCCAGCCGCGATGGGAACAATGATTATTAAAATATTAATTGATGAACGCCCAGCTATATTATTAACTATTATGATGGCGGTTTGTGGAAGTATTATTTTTAATGGTGGCTTCACCGGAACCTTTCACATTTCAATAGGCATTTATATTTTGTGCAGCGGATTAGCTGGTGTATTATTTTTAAGCAAGCATAATCACCGTTCAAAAATATTGCAAGCAGGATTATTTGTCTCAGCGGTTAACGTAGTAGTTATTTTATCATTAATTTTTTTACAGAATGGTCAGTATTCGGGCTTTGATTACGGACTTTATTTTACAGTAGCTTTAATCTCAGGAATTGCATCAGCAGTATTAACAATTGGTTTTTTACCATTTTTTGAAGTTGGATTTGGCATTTTATCAACAATGAAATTAATTGAACTGTCTAATCCGAATCATCCATTGTTAAGGAAAATATTAACGGAGGCGCCGGGCACATACCACCATAGTATTATGGTTGCAAATTTAGCTGAAACTGCATGTGAAGCAATTGGTGCAAATGGACTGTTAGCAAGGGTAGGCTGTTACTATCATGATATCGGAAAAACAAAACGACCACAATTTTTTATTGAAAATCAAATGAATATTGAGAACCCGCATGATCGACTAAATCCGAAGGTAAGCAGAAATATTATCATCGCACATGCCACAGATGGAGCCGACATGTTAAGAAAGCATCGGATGCCTAAAGAGATTGTAGATATTGCAGAGCAACATCATGGGACAACTTTACTTAAGTTTTTTTATCATAAAGTCAAGGAAAGTGAAGAGGATGTAAAGGAAGAGGACTACCGTTATCCTGGTCCGAAACCGCAATCAAAAGAAGCTGCCATTATTGGAATTGCTGACAGTGTAGAAGCAGCAGTCCGCTCGATGTCACATCCAACATCAAAGCAAATTGAGCAATTAGTAAAGCAGATCATTGCAGATCGTTTACAAGATGGGCAATTCAATGAATGCGATATTACATTAAAAGAATTAACAACTGTGTCAGAAACTTTATGTGCAACATTAAATGGGATCTTTCATTCAAGAATCGAATATCCAGAAATGACGAAACAGAAGGTGAAGGAAGCATGATATTAGCGATTGACCTATTAGATGAAACAAATGAATTAACAGAAGAGCAGCTTATGAAAATAGAAAGTCTTCTAAATTTTGCAGCCGACAAAGAAGGGATTCAACAAGAGGCTGAAATGTCAGTTACTTTTGTAACAAATGAGCGGATAAAAGAAATGAATAAAGAATATCGTGGTAAAGATTACCCGACTGATGTTATCTCGTTTGCGATGGAGGAGATGGGTGAAGGAGAAATTCAAGTGTCAGGTGCCGATATGCCGAGAGTACTTGGAGATATTATTATTTCTGTTCAAAAAGCTAAGGAGCAAGCTGATGAATACGGACATTCTTTTATGCGTGAATTAGGCTTTTTAGCTGTCCATGGATTTCTGCACCTTTTAGGATATGATCACGAAACTGAAGGGGAGGAGAAACAAATGTTTTCAAGACAGAAGGATATATTAAATGAGTACGGACTTAAAAGGTAAGGGAAATAAAGACCGGTCGCGATTATTCCGGTCTTTTTCCTATGCCTTTCAAGGAGTAAAGTATGTTATCACTACAGAAAAAAATATGAAGATTCACCTATTTGTAACGGTAATCGTCGTAATTTTAGGGATGGTGTTATCTCTTTCTCCAATAGAGTGGCTTTTTATTTTATTTGCTATTGGCGGTGTATTATCTTTAGAAATGATCAATACCGCAATTGAACGAACAATTGACTTAGTTACAAAAGACTATCACCTTTTAGCGAAAAGGGCTAAAGACGTTGCGGCAGGTGCTGTATTGATTTATGCGATATTAGCAGTAATTGTTGGAATGATTATATTTGGACCGAAGCTTTATCACATTTTTGTTACAAATGTAATAAAAATAAATTAGAATATATGGCTGTCCATGATAGCCATTATTATATATTTTTTGAAAATTCAAATTTTATATTATTATTTTGTAACAACCGATGAAAATGATACTAAAATAAGGTAAAATAAAGATGCGGCTAACTTCTTGAGAAAGGAAGAATGATTTTGGATATTAATCAACTAATTGAAGAAGCAAAAAAAGCAAGAGAAAGAGCGTATGTTCCATATTCGAAGTTTAAAGTCGGCGCAGCGCTTTTAGCAGAGGACGGAACAGTATTTCTTGGTTGCAACATTGAAAACGCCGCTTACAGCATGTGTAACTGTGCAGAACGTACAGCATTGTTTAAAGCATACTCAGAAGGTGTACGTAACTTTAAAATGCTCGTTGTCATTGCTGATACAGATTCACCAGTCTCGCCATGCGGTGCATGCAGACAAGTAATTTCTGAGCTGTGTCATCGAGATATGAAAGTGTTCTTAACAAATTTAAAAGGCGACATGCAGAAGCTAACTGTTGAACAACTGTTACCAGGTGCGTTTTCATCGGAGGATTTACATGGAAAATAAAGCCAATTATTATAAATCAGGGTTTATTTCAATTATAGGGAGACCGAATGTTGGGAAATCAACATTTCTTAATCAAGTAATCGGCCAAAAAATTGCAATTATGAGTGACAAGCCGCAAACAACAAGGAATAAAGTTCAAGGTGTGCTGACGACGGACGATGCCCAACTGATTTTTATTGATACACCTGGAATTCATAAGCCGAAACATAAGTTAGGCGATTTTATGATGAGAATTACGTTAAATACATTAACAGAAGTGGATCTTATTCTTTTTATGGTAAATGCCGAAGAAGGGTATGGTCGCGGTGAGGAGTTTATTATTGAAAAGCTGCAATTAATAAAAACACCTGTATTTCTTGTTATTAATAAAATTGACAAAGTTCATCCGGATAAGTTGTTACCAATAATAACATCTTATAAAGAAAAATTTGAGTTTAAAGAAATTATTCCGATTTCAGCCCTTGAAGGAAACAATGTAGAAAGACTGCTTGCTCAAATTAAAAAATATTTACCTGAAGGCCCGCAGTTCTATCCAGCCGATCAAGTAACAGATCATCCAGAAAGATTTATTATTTCTGAGTTAATTAGGGAAAAAGCCCTTCATTTAACTCATGAAGAAGTACCTCATTCTTTAGCGGTTGTTATTGATAAGGTTGAACATCGCAATGAAAAAGATGTTGTCCATGTGATGGCAACAATTATTGTTGAGCGTGAATCGCAAAAGGGAATTATTATCGGGAAGCAAGGTAAAATGTTAAAGGAAATTGGGAAAAAAGCAAGAGTTGATATTGAGAATTTGCTTGGCTCAAAAGTTTTTCTAGAGCTTTGGGTGAAAGTACAAAAGGATTGGCGTAATAAAATGTCCCAAATTCGCGATTTAGGATTTCGAGAAGATGAATATTAATAAATTAAAAAATATATAAGTTATTCATAAAAATTATTAACAATTTTTTCGTCACATGAATTTTTAAAAGACAGGCTATGATAATGATAAGAATTTGGGATAGAAGTTGCTAGTTTGAATATGTGAAAGGTGGGGTTCTCAATGTTAGATTTTACCTGGAAAGTCTTTTTGCAAACAGGTAACATTGATACTTATCTTCTCTTTAAAGAAATTGAGAAAGAAAAGCAAGACATACCCAGTAGTCAGGATGAAGAGCTAGCAGATGTTGATTTTCCCATTTCATAGGTTTGTCTCCTGCAATGGAAGGTGACTAGTGGTGCTGCAAAAATGTGAAGCCATCGTCATTAGAACAACCGATTACGGTGAAACAAACAAAATTGTCACTTTATATACACGTGAATGGGGAAAGGTTGGTGTGATGGCAAGAGGGGCGAAAAAGCCGAACAGCCGCCTCGCTGCTATCACCCAGTATTTTACATATGGGTATTTTCTATTACAGCGTGGAAAGGGGTTAGGCAGTTTACAGCAAGGAGAAATAATTTCCTCATTCCGTTCCATTCGGGAAGATATCTTTTTAACAGCATATGCTAGCTATGTTGTTGATCTAACAGATAAAGGTACTGAGGAAAACAAACCTAATCCGTATTTATTTGAATTACTGTATCAAACATTAAATTATATGAACGATGGCTATGATCTAGACATTTTAACAAATATTTTTGAGATGAAAAAGCTAAATACACTGGGACTATATCCATCATTAAATGAATGTAGTTTTTGTGGAAGTACTGAAGGAAACTTTTCCTTTTCTATTCGCGAAGGCGGTTTTATTTGTCATCGCTGTTTAACAAAAGATCCATATCACTTAAAAATTTCTCCTGCTACCGGAAAGCTTTTACGGCTATTTTATTATTTTGATTTGACCCGTCTCGGTTCTATTTCTGTAAAAAAAGAGACGAAACAGGAGCTTAAAAAAGTGATAACTGCTTATTATGATGAGTATTCGGGTTTAAAGCTTAAGTCAAAAAAATTTCTTGACCAAATCGAGCAATTAAGAAATAAATTATAGGTATGACATTGACAAGAAAATATTATTCAGTTAAAATTTTTATTAAAATTATTTTTTTGTGCTGTGAAGGAAAGGAGTACTTAATGGCCTTTATAAAAGCGAACCTAGGATGGTGAGAGCTAGGGTATAGAGCATTAAGGAAGGCGTTCTGGAGCATGTTTTGTCGCTTAGACATAAAGAGGCTAATCATATGTTTTGAATATGATGGCAAGTAGGGTGGAACCGCGGGTAACAACTCCCGTCCCTATGCGTTAAGCATAGAGACGGGAGTTTTTTATTTAAGTTGACTAAAATTGTCGATCATTTTCGGAGGTGTTTTTAATGAATATACAAGAAATGATTTTAATGCTTCAAAAGCATTGGTCTACCGAAGGCTGCATATTAATGCAGGCATATGATGTTGAAAAAGGAGCAGGTACAATGAGCCCTTATACGTTTTTAAGAGCAATTGGCCCTGAACCATGGAATGTTGCGTACGTTGAACCATCGCGTCGTCCAGCTGATGGACGCTACGGAGAAAATCCAAATCGCCTTTACCAGCACCATCAATTTCAAGTCATTATGAAGCCATCTCCTGATAATATTCAAGAGTTGTATCTTGATTCACTTAAAGCTTTGGGGATTAACCCGCTTGAGCATGATATTCGATTTGTTGAAGATAACTGGGAAAACCCATCATTAGGTTGTGCTGGATTGGGGTGGGAAGTGTGGCTTGATGGCATGGAAATTACCCAATTTACTTATTTTCAACAAGTAGGTGGATTAGATTGTAAACCTGTCTCCGTTGAAATTACTTATGGAATTGAACGACTTGCATCATACATTCAAGAAAAAGAAAATGTATTTGATTTAGAATGGACGAACGGATTTACAGTTCGGGATATATTTCTTCAGCCTGAATATGAACATTCAAAATATACATTTGAAACATCAGATCCTGAAATGTTATTTCACTTATTTAATATTTATGAAAAAGAAGCTCATCGCCAAATGGATGAGGGATTAGTTCATCCAGCGTACGACTATGTATTAAAGTGCTCACATACTTTTAATCTTTTAGATGCACGGGGGGCGATTTCCGTTACTGAACGAACAGGCTATCTTGCAAGATGCCGGAGCTTAGCTAGAAAAATAGCGAAGACATTCTATGAAGAACGAGAAAAGCTTGGTTTTCCAATGTTAAAGAAAAAGGAGGAACTGGAAAATGAATAAACAAGATCTCCTTATAGAAATTGGTCTTGAAGAACTGCCAGCAAGATTTGTGACTAATTCGATGAATCAGTTTTCTGAAAAAATAACAAAATGGTTATCTGAAAAAAAAATTATTTTTGGAGAAGTTGAAGCATTTTCTACTCCGCGTCGCCTTGCCGTGTTAATAAAAGATGTGGCTGAAGCACAAGAAGATATTCAAGTTGAAGCGAAAGGACCTTCAAAGAAAATTACCGTTGATAAAAGCGGAAATTGGTCAAAAGCAGCAGTTGGTTTTAGCCGTGGCCAAGGAATGACAGTAGAAGATATCTATTTTAAAGAAATAAATGGAGTAGAGTATGCTTTTGTAAATAAATTTATTAAAGGTCAAAAAACATTACAACTTTTACCAGATCTTAAAAATGTAATTACTAGCTTACATTTTCCAAAGACGATGCGTTGGGCTAATCAAGATCTTCGTTATATTCGGCCTATTAAATGGATTGTAGCACTATTTGGAACTGATATTATTCCATTTTCGATTACAAATGTGAAAACAAATCGAATAACGTTTGGACATCGTTTTCTTGGTAAAGAAACTGAAATTACTAATTGTAATGAATATGCCTCTCTTTTATTAAAAGAGTTTGTTGTCGTTGATCCAGCAAAAAGAAAAGAAATGATTCGCTCACAAATAGAACAAATTCAAATGAAAAATGATTGGGTTATTCTAATTGATGAAGATCTTCTTGAGGAAGTAAATAATTTAGTAGAATATCCGACAGCTTTGTTCGGTAAGTTCGATGACAGCTTTTTAAATTTACCAGAAGAAGTATTAATCACATCAATGAAGGAGCATCAACGTTATTTTCCGGTAAAATCACCTGATGGAAAGCTCCTTCCATATTTTATAACCGTTCGAAATGGGGATCAAAACCATATAGATATCGTTGCGAAAGGGAATGAAAAAGTGTTGCGGGCTCGACTGGCTGATGCGGACTTTTTCTATAAAGAAGATCAACAGTTAGAAATTTCTACTGCATTAAAGAAGCTTGAAAAGGTTGTTTATCATGAAAATATTGGAACCATGATCGATAAAACGAACCGCGTTCGAAAGTTAACTAGTTGGCTAGCAAATCAATTGGAATTTTCGAAAACTGAACTACAGCTAGTTGATCGTGCTGCGGAAATATGTAAATTTGACCTTGTAACAAATATGGTGAATGAGTTTCCCGAACTTCAAGGGTTTATGGGGGAAAAATATGCCCTACAAAAAGGAGAAAATGCCGATGTAGCAAAGGCGATTAATGAACATTACATGCCGCGGAATGCAGATGATCATACTCCACAAACGCACATTGGTGCTACGCTTGCTATTGCAGATAAGCTAGATACGATCGTGTCATTTTTTGCAATTGGAGTTACTCCAACCGGTTCGCAAGATCCATATGCATTAAGACGACAAGCGGCTGGAATCATTGACACTCTTTTAAATCAAAAATGGGAAATAGAAATAGAAGAGCTAGTTGCAACATCATTGCATTTTGTTAAAGAGGATGGTATTTTACAAGGAGATATCACACAAGTTGAAAGCCAAATCATTCACTTTTTTTAAGCTTCGAATAAAGCATTTATTGCAAGACGCCGGAATTCGATATGATTTAATTGAAGCTGTGATTGGTGGTACGATTGGCTCGATTCCTTCTCTCATTAAACGTTCTGATATTCTAGAAAAAGAGAAGGATTCTCTGGATTTTAAAGAAAACATTGAAGCATTAAGCCGTGTGTTAAATATTTCTCAAAAACAAGAAAAGAGCGGGGAAGTTGACAGCTCATTATTTGAAAATAATTTTGAACTAGAACTACATGAAAAGATTGAAAAAGTAAAAATAAGTTTGAATGCTGTAAAATCAGAGCATGAGTACTACCAACTCCTTGTCTCATTAAAGCCAGAGATTAATCAGTACTTTGATCATACGATGGTGATGGCGGAGGATAAGAAGATTCGCAACAATCGCCTCAATCAGCTCAATGAACTCGCGCAATTAATCATTACATTTGCAAATGTAAATAAAATTATAGTTAAATAATAATTAAATGATTCTAAACAGAGCCTGCTTAGTAGATAGGCTCTGTTTTATTGAAAATAAATGTGTTTTACTGAGCAATAAATTTGCTCAATCTCCACTTTCCAAGATTAAATTCCCTTTCTATTTCAAATAAATAGTATATAATAATGGTAATAAAGTATAACATATTTAACTGGATTGTTAGGCGGTGAGAAAAATCGAACTTAATAAACGTCAGGAACAAATTTTACAAATCGTTAAAGAAAATGGACCAATAACAGGTGAACATATTGCTGATCGATTGAATTTAACTAGAGCTACTTTACGACCAGATTTAGCGATATTAACAATGGCAGGATTTTTAGACGCAAGACCTCGGGTTGGCTATTTTTATACAGGTAAAACAGGTACACAGCTATTGACAGAGAACTTAAAAAAAAAAAAAATCTGTGTAAAAGATTATCAATCAATTCCAGTTGTTGTAAATGAAAGTGTTTCTGTTTATGATGCGATTTGTACAATGTTCTTAGAAGATGTAGGAACGTTGTTTGTTGTTGATGGGACAGGAATTTTAGTTGGTGTTTTATCACGTAAAGATTTATTGCGAGCTAGTATCGGAAACCAAGAGCTAACGACTCTTCCAGTTAATATCATCATGACGAGAATGCCCAATATTGCAATGTGTCAAAAAGAAGACCCACTAATTGAAGTGGCAGATAGATTAATTGAAAAGCAGATCGATGCGATGCCTGTCGTCAAAGAAACATCAAAAGGGTATGAGGTGATAGGCAGAATTACAAAAACAAATATAACGAAAGCCTTTGTTGCCCTTGCGAATGATGACTAGCCTGATAGATTAGAGGAGGAGTGTGATAGCCGTGAATATGCCAATCATATATGTTGTTTCTGACTCTGTTGGAGAGACAGCGGAACTTGTAACAAAAGCAGCAGTTAGTCAATTTAATGGCTCGGGCATTACAATTAAGCGTTTTCCGTACGTTGAAGATAAATCAGATATTGCTGAAGTGATTTCTTTAGCAAAATTAGATCATGCAATGATTGCTTATACACTTGTAAAGCCAGAGATGCGCAACTATATACGAGAGTTAGCGGAAAAGGAAACGATTGAAGTATGTGATTTAATTGGACCATTAATGGATAAAATCCAGCAAGTATGTGGGAAAACACCACTATATGAACCAGGACTTGTTCGAAAGCTCGATGCTCATTATTTTAAAAAAATTGAAGCGATTGAGTTTGCAGTTAAATATGATGATGGTAGAGACCCAAGGGGGATTTTAAAAGCAGATATTGTTCTTGTTGGGGTATCGAGAACATCGAAAACACCACTTTCCCAATATTTGGCTCATAAGCGGTATAAAGTCGCAAATGTTCCGCTTGTTCCAGAAGTAGATCCTCCTGAAGAATTATTCCTAGTCCAAGCGAAAAAGTGTATTGGATTAAAAATTAGTCCTGATAAGCTTAATCATATTCGACGTGAGCGGTTAAAATCATTAGGCTTAAATGATCAAGCAATTTATGCAAATATTGAACGAATAAAAAAAGAATTACATTATTTTGAGCAAGTTGTTTCAAAAATCGGATGTCCTGTTATTGATGTAACAAATAAGGCTGTCGAAGAAACAGCAAGTATGATTATGAATCTTGTTGATAAAAATAAATAGCTTAATGTATAAATGGAGTTAGTTTATTTACTCCATTTAGTTCATCGACAATTTAAATACAATATATAAAGCAATTGGCTCAACAATTAGAAAAACGCAATTGTCGTTCATGATAAGCAAGCAATACGACCGTAAGTCAATAGTCTGATGGAATTGGTTTATCCAATTCCTTTTCTCTGTCCTCATCAAGCAAAAACAGTGGTAATATCCACATTTGTATACTATAATAAAAAATTGTGATAAAAATAAATTTCTTAGGTTTAGAGTTCGTTCTGAACGAATAAACTATTTATAGTCAGATGTCAAGGAAGATGGGGAAATTTTTTTCGACAATTTTTCGATAGTAAAGTTCATTCCTGCAAAGAAGGAATACATGGAGTGATGTAGAATTATAAATGAACATGACATTCCGACTTTATTTGTTGATGCAGATGCTTGTCCAGTTAAAGCGGAAATTGTCGAAATTGGGAAATTATTTACAGTTGAAATCATCTTCGTAGCATCATATGCCCACATGATAAATGATACATTTACACAAAATTGGGTGTATGTAGACAATAGAAAAGAGGAAGTTGATCTATATATTTTAAATCATGTTAGTCATGGTGATATTGTCGTAACACACGATATTGGTCTTGCATCTTCTCTTCTTGTGAAAGAAGTTCATGTGCTATCCCCAAGGGGAATGTTATTTGAGGAAAAATTCATCTCTACAGCGCTACATATGCGTTATTTAGCTGCTAAGGCACGACGAAATGGTATTTATGGTAAAGGCCCAAAACGTTTTAATTTACAAGATAGAAAAAGATTTAAAGAACAATTAATAAAAATTTTGTCGGAAAAAGAAGGATTTTAATTTTTTTTAGCGAATATGTGAATTGTTAAATGGAGTTGTTTTCATGACAGAGCGGATTTCTGAAGAAAAATTAAGTGAAATTCGTCACTCAGTTGATATTGTCGATGTTATAGGTGAACATGTCCAACTAAAAAAGCAGGGTCGAAACTATTTTGGATTATGTCCTTTCCATGGGGAAAACACACCGTCATTCTCCGTTTCACCAGATAAACAAATTTTTCACTGTTTTGGATGCGGTGCAGGTGGGGATGTTTTTTCTTTTTTAATGGATATTGAAGGAATAACTTTTATTGAAGCTGTTCAAAAGCTTGCAAGTAAGGGAAACATTGATCTACCAACAATTTCTTCCTCCTTAAAGAAGGAAAGTGCTGTCTCAAAAGAAACAAAGCGAATGATCGAGGTTCATGAGCTATTGCGTAAATTTTACCATCATCTTCTTGTCAATACAAAAGATGGTCAACATGCTTTTGAATATTTACATGAAAGAGGATTTACAAAAGAATCACTTGAAAAGTTTCAAATTGGCTATGCTTTAGATTCATGGGATTTTATGACGAATTTTTTAACTAGACGAGGTTATTCTGTTTCTTTTTTGGAAAAAACCGGATTGATCATTAAAAGGGAAAAAACACAATCATATTTTGATCGTTTTCGAAATCGAATTATGTTTCCAATTATTGATCATAAAGGAAATACGATTGCTTTTTCGGGGAGGTCGCTGGGGACAGAAGAACCTAAATATTTAAACAGCCCTGAGACGGCAATCTTTAATAAGAGTAAAATTTTATACAATTTCCATTTAGCAAGGCAATCAATCCGTAAAACCGAGCAAGTTGTGTTGTTTGAAGGTTTTGCAGATGTAATCTCAGCATATAGTTCTGATGTTTTAAACGGAGTTGCGACGATGGGAACTTCTTTAACAGAAGCCCATGTAGCAACGATACGACGAAACAGCAACTTTGTAACAATATGTTATGACTCTGATCAAGCAGGAGTCGAAGCGGCATATCGAGCTGCCACCATGTTAGAAGAAGCTGGCTGTAATGTAAAAATAGCAATGCTGCCTGAAGGTTATGACCCTGATGACTACATTAAACAATACGGTAAAGATAAATTTCGAAACGATGTAATAGGGGCAAGTTTGACGGTTATGTCCTTTAAACTGCAATACTATCGGCGTGGAAAAAACCTTCAGAATGAAGGAGATCAGCTTCTTTATATAGAAGAGGTATTAAAAGAAATTAGTATGCTCGATAAGGCTGTTGAGAGGGATCATTATTTACGGCAGCTAGCGACTGAGTTTTCCCTTTCTTTAGAGGCATTAAAACAACAGCAGAGGCAAATATATTTTGCAAGAAAAAGAAACGGTGAAAAACAGAAAACATTACAAAAAGACATGTTTTTGAGCAGTCACCTAAATCAATTAAAACCTGCTTACCATACAGCAGAAAGGCATTTAATTGCCCATATGCTTCGAAGCATCGACTTAGCATATAAAGTACAACAACTACTTCAAGGCAATACTTTTAACATCGATGAACACCAAGCAATTTTCACATATTTACTCGGATTTTATGAAGAAGGACATGATCCGAATCCAAGTGCATTTATAACTTTTCTACAAGATGGTAAACTAAAAAGAATTGTTGCTAATATCGAAATGATGTCGATTAGTGATGAATTATCTGAGCAAGAATTATCAGATTATATTAAACAGGTGTTGAATTATCAAAAGATGTTAAAGATAAGAGAAAAAGAAGTAGAAGAAAAGGAAGCAGAACGTCAGAAAGATTTTTTAAAAGCTGCAACGATTGCGATGGAAATTATCCAATTAAGGAAATCACTATAAATAGTGGCAAGTTTTACTGTAATGATTTTGGAAGGAGGAGGACAAATGGCTGAAAAATCAGCGCATTCAAAAGAAATTGATTCTGAATTAACTTTTGAACAAGTGAAGGATCAATTGACTGAACTGGGAAAAAAGCGCGGTGACCTTGCTTATGAGGTAATTGCCGATCGTTTGTCCAATTTTGAACTCGATTCTCATCAAATTGATGAGTTTTATGAACACTTAAGTGATCAAGGTATTGAACTTACCGGAGATAATGAAGAGAGTGATCCGAATCACCAAGAGCTGTCGAAAGAGGAAGAAGAATTTGATTTAAATGATTTAAGTGTCCCCCCAGGTGTGAAAATAAACGATCCAGTACGAATGTATTTGAAAGAAATCGGTCGAGTGGATCTATTATCTGCTGAAGAAGAGGTCGAGCTTGCAAAACGAATTGAACAGGGTGACGAAGAAGCAAAGCGTCGTCTTGCTGAAGCAAACCTTCGTCTTGTCGTAAGTATTGCTAAGAGATATGTTGGACGCGGTATGCTTTTCTTAGATTTGATCCAAGAAGGCAATATGGGTTTAATTAAAGCTGTCGAAAAATTCGATTATGAAAAGGGATATAAGTTTAGTACGTATGCAACTTGGTGGATACGTCAAGCGATCACTCGTGCAATTGCTGATCAGGCAAGAACGATTCGTATTCCTGTTCATATGGTTGAAACGATAAACAAGCTTATTCGTGTACAGCGCCAATTATTGCAAGATCTTGGTCGTGAACCTACACCAGAAGAAATTGCTGAAGATATGGATTTAACTCCAGAAAAAGTTCGTGAAATTTTAAAAATCGCTCAAGAGCCAGTATCATTAGAAACTCCGATTGGAGAAGAAGATGATTCTCACCTAGGTGATTTTATTGAGGATCAAGATGCAACTTCTCCTTCAGATCATGCGGCCTACGAGTTATTAAAAGAACAGCTTGAAGATGTTCTCGATACTTTAACAGATCGAGAAGAAAATGTTCTCCGGCTACGCTTCGGCCTTGATGATGGACGTACTCGTACTTTAGAAGAAGTCGGTAAAGTATTTGGTGTTACTCGTGAACGAATACGGCAAATCGAGGCAAAAGCGTTGCGTAAATTAAGACATCCAAGCCGGAGTAAACGGTTAAAGGATTTTTTAGAATAAGTATTGATTGAACCAATCTAGCTCGAATTTTTTTCTTGACGCTTATAAGGTTCCATTTCCCCAAACGAATCAGATGTTTGTCAGTCGGGCGAATATTGTTTTATTAGCTTCAACAAAAAATGCGAGTGTGTTTGCTCACATCTAAGTTTACTTCTTACATATAGAAGTAAACTTTTTTTATCCTTTAATACCGCTATATACCAATTCTCCTACTTATTACTTTTACTGTTTTTATTTATTTTACTGAATAACTCTGTAGTTTGCAAATAGGTTATTGTACTCTTTTTTATTTTTGTAAAAAAGAATTGAGGTTAATGTTAACTAAATCAATAGATATCTCCATTCTTTTATATTAATAATAACTTAAATTGCCTATATTCTCAACTTATGGATTATATTATATTTGTATAATATGATATATTTAAAAATTTTTAAATGTTGAGAAAATTGTCCATTCCCACGTATAATTAATGATGGAAACGTATTCAAAAAAATTTGCTAGGGGGATGAAGATGAATTTTGATTTAACATCAGAACAAGAAATGATTAAAAGAACAATTCGAGAATTTGCTGAAGAGGAAGTCGCTCCTGGAGCTTTAGAAAGGGATAAGACAAAACAATTCCCTAAAGAAATATTTAAAAAATTAGCTGAAATGGGTATTATGGGTTTACCTTTTTCTGAAGAATATGGAGGAGGCGGTGCTGATACGGTAAGCTTTGCTATCGTAACTGAAGAATTAAGCCGTGCTTGTGGATCAACAGGAATTACGTACTCTGCCCATATTTCTCTTGGTGGTGCCCCCATCCATTTATTCGGAACAAAAGAGCAGAAGGAAAAATATCTTGTTCCAATTTGTACTGGTGAATCTTTCGGTGCTTTTGGGTTAACTGAGCCGAATGCAGGTTCAGATGCTGGGGGGACAAGAACGACCGCCGTTGAAAATGACGATGAGTTTATAATTAATGGAAATAAATGTTTTATAACGAATGCAAGCTATGCAAAGTTTGTTTCTTTAACGGCTGTGACAAATGAAAGGGATGGTCGCAAGGAAATAAGCGCTATAATTGTCCCAACAGATACCGAAGGTTTTACAGTCATTGATAATTATGAAAAAATGGGTTTACATTCATCAAATACAACTGAGCTTGTTTTAGAAGATGTTCATGTTCCAACAGAAAACTTACTTGGCAAGCGAGGTGAAGGCTTCAAACAATTTCTCGTAACACTTGATGGCGGAAGAATTGGAATCGGTGCAATGGCTGTAGGAATAGCACAGGCAGCGTATGAGAAAGCTCTCCAATATGCGAAAGAGCGAAAACAGTTTGGGAGATCGTTGTCTCACTTCCAAGCAATCCAATTTAAGCTTGCCGATATGGCAATGAAAATTGAACTTGCTCGGAATATGGTCTATAAGGCAGCATGGTTAAAAGATCAAGGCAGGCCGTTTTCAAAAGAGGCTGCAATGTGTAAATTATACGCATCTGAGATTTGTATGGAAGTAACTGATCAAGCTGTGCAAATTCATGGCGGATACGGATATATGAAAGATTATCATGTTGAGCGGTATATGCGTGATGGAAAGCTCTTAGAAATTGGCGAAGGTACTTCAGAAGTTCAGCGACTCGTTATTGCAAGACAAATTGGCTGTAAGTAAAAAGTGGGTAAAAATATTTTATTGTGATAGAATATATATGACCTTGAGAAGATTCTTTAGAATCTTCTCAGATTGTAGACAAAAGTTACCTAAATCACTGCACCTTTTGTCTACAATCTGAGATTTTTTATATACAAACGAAGTTTTATTTATAATTAAAGGAATCAGTCCATCAATTTATGTCTAATTTGTGAATTTCACATTACAAGTTTAGCAATAGGGCTTTTCCTACAACCTATTTTCAAGTACAATAGTAGTTGTTTGTATACATTATTAATTGATATATTTTATACATAAAGGGAGGTTAAATCATGAATCGCAACCCAGTTATTCCATACGTATGGATCATGGTTTTAGGAATTGGACTTATGATTGGACTAGGTTTTAAAGGTTTAGGAGACGCTGAGCAGCTTGCCAAGGAATTAGAAGGCGGTGAAGAAGCTGAGAAAACAGAAGAGGTAGCTGATGCAGGACCAGAAGATATCTACTCAGCAAAATGTCTTTCATGTCATGGAGATCAAAAGCAAGGCGGAGTTGGTCCTGCTTTAACAAACATATCTCTGTCTGAAGAGGAAGTTGCAGATGTTCTGACAAATGGAAGAGGAACAATGCCAGGTGGTTTAGTACCACCCGAGCAAGTTGATGCAATGGCAAAATGGTTACTTGGGCAAGAATAATTTAATGTCTAACATGAAAGTGTGAAAACTGTAAACAGTGAAATTTCACTACTTGTTATTGTTTTGGGCAGTACGATTCCCCACCATAAGAATAAAGGTGAGGGTCTTTACTGCCCTTTAAACAAGATAAATAGAAAAGTCCTTTGCTTTTGTAGAGGACTTTTTTTAATCTAAAAGTAGCAAGAATTCCATATTCTTTTTTTATGCTCGACGCCCCTGTATGAAAAGTGTAATTCATTTTTTTAAAAAAATTGTGATGTAGCGTGGTGATCATAATTGAATACAGAAAAACTTTCAGCTAGATTAGCAGCAGTTGCTAAATATATTCCTAAAGGCGCAAGATTGGCTGATATCGGATCTGATCATGCTTATCTTCCTTGCTACGCTGTTAAAGAGGAAATCGTACCATTTGCTATCGCAGGCGAAATTGCTGATGGTCCTTTTTTAAGCGCAAAGAAACAAGTAGAAAATGAAGGCTTAACGCAAAAAATTTCTGTCAGAAAAGGCGATGGATTAGCTGTAATTGAAAGAGGGGAGGTCGACTGTATTACAATTGCCGGAATGGGTGGTACATTAATTATAAATATTCTTGATCATAATAAAGAAAAATTACAGGAAGTTCAGCGAGTCATTTTACAGCCAAATATCGGGGCACGTTATATTCGTAAATGGTTCCTTGAGAATGGCTGGGAGCTCATCACTGAAGAAATTTTACAAGAAGACGGAAAAGTATACGAAATTTTAATAGGAGAAAAAGGGAATCCGTATAAACCATATGAACAAATGCTCGATTCTGGATTGTTACTCGGTCCATTTTTACAAGTTGAAAAAAATGAAGCATTTAAACAAAAATGGACAAATGAATTGATAACTTGGAGAAATGTATTAGCACAGTTAGACAAGGCAACAACCGAAACAGATGAGTTATTACAAAAAAAACAACAGCTTCATCATTATATTAAATTGGCAGAGGAGGCGTTAAACAAATGAAGAAAGTGAATGGACATGAAGTGATTCAGCTATTTGAACAATTCTCACCAAAAAAGTACGCAATGGACGGTGATAAAATTGGACTGCAAATTGGCCGTCTCAACCAACAAGTTGAACGAGTGATGATTGCATTAGATGTGTTGGAGGAAGTAGTGGATGAGGCGATAGAAAAAAATGTTCAGCTGATTATTGCACATCATCCGCTCATATATCGTCCTTTACAAAAAATCACTTTCGATTCAAGTTATGGAAAAATAATTGAAAAACTAATAAAAAATGATATTGCTGTTTATACTGCGCACACTAACCTTGATGTGGCAAAAGGCGGCGTTAATGATATGTTAGCTAATGCTCTCGGCCTAAAAAATATTGACCTGCTTGTTCCCACATATGAAAATGTGTTAAAAAAGCTAGTCGTGTTTGTCCCTGAACAAAATGCTGCTGAAGTGCGGCAAGCATTAGGAAAAGCAGGCGCAGGGGCGATTGGCAATTATAGTAATTGCTCATTCTCGTTACTTGGAACAGGCACTTTTTTACCGGGGGAAAATACAAATCCTCATATAGGAGTCCGCGGACAATTAGAAACAGTTCAAGAAGAAAGAATCGAAACAATTTATCCAGAGCATTTGGAAAAGAGAGTATTGGCCGCTTTATTAAAAGCACATCCGTATGAAGAAGTAGCCTATGATATATATCACCTTGAAAATAAAGGAGAGCAACTTGGTCTAGGTAGAATAGGATCATTAGAGAGCGAACTGTCTTTAAAAGAGTTTTGTGAACATGTGAAGACCGCGTTTGCCGTTTCTAAAGTACGTGTTGTCGGTAATTTAACCGCAAAAGTAAAAAAAGTAGCTGTTCTGGGCGGAGACGGGAATAAGTATTACTCACATGCGAAGTTTAAAGGTGCAGACGTCTATGTAACAGGCGACATGTATTATCATACTGCTCATGATGCTTTAATGGACGGATTGAATATTGTTGATCCAGGACATAATGTTGAGAAGGTAATGAAGCAAGGAGTAACAGAAGTACTTTTAAAGCTTTGTAAAGAAAAAGGGTATGATGTTACAATATTCCCATCGGAAATCGATACCGATCCATTTCAAACAGTGTAGCTTGCTTTTCGTGTAAAAATAACGATCGAATGTTAAACTATTGACACGCACGCTCGGATTGTTCGCTGGAAGGGGCTGTCCAAAAAGGACCAACACAATAAATTGGAAAGTCAAGCATGTTGGTATACAGCATGCTTGACGATAAAATGGGACATCCAATAGCCAAAAGTCGACTTATCGGCCCCCTTACTTTATGTTGCGAACTATGTCTGACAAGTGTTTTCAACGTCGTCTTTCAAAATATTTGCAGCAAAAGTTAACTTTGTTTACAAGCTATCATCCGATCTGAATCATGCTCGGATTTTTATTATGCTCTTTTAACTTTTGGCAGTATTTTGTTTAGTGGTACTTTTCGTTCACGAATCCATGTTGATTTATCATGTTCATTAAAATTTTCTAAAAAATGAATAACTTCTTTTGTAATTGGAGTTGGTGTTGATGCTCCAGCCGTTACAGCAACTGTTTCAATGCCTTTAAGCCATTCAATCTTAATTTCAGTTACGTCTGCAACACGATAAGCTTTTGTACCAGCTATTTCTTCAGAAACTTGGGCTAGGCGGTTAGAGTTATTGCTTTTCGGATCACCTACAACAATAAGTAAATCGGCATTTTCCGCTTGTTCAGCAACCGCTTCTTGGCGGACTTGAGTTGCTAGGCAAATTTCATTATGAACTTCAACATGGGGAAATTTCTCTTTTACTTTGTCCATAATATGAGAAACATCCCATTGACTCATTGTTGTTTGATTTGTAACAATCAGTTTATTGTTGTTTATTGAGAGCTCATCCACATCTTTAATTGTTTCGATTAGGTGTACATGGTTAGGAGCTACCCCAACAGCACCTTCAGGTTCTGGATGTCCTTTTTTTCCAATATACAGAATTTCATATCCTTGTCCAGCCTTTTCGAGGATCAAATCGTGTGTTTTTGTTACATCAGGACATGTTGCATCAATTGAGACGAGTCCTTTTTTCTTTGCAAGTTCTTTAACCTCAGGAGAAACGCCATGCGCAGTGAAAATAACCGTTCCACCCTTCACTTTTTCAATGATTTCTCTTCTGTTTTTACCATCAAGAGTGATAATACCATCTTCAGAAAAAGCATCGGTAACATGCTTATTATGGACAATCATTCCTAATAT
This sequence comes from Bacillus aquiflavi, assembly GCF_019915265.1. NCBI lineage: Bacteria > Bacillati > Bacillota > Bacilli > Caryophanales > Bacillaceae > Bacillus > Bacillus aquiflavi. The sequence continues at coordinate 2,297,767 of NZ_CP082780.1, read as the reverse complement.
ATAGATGGGTCTTGGCAATGACTTATCTAATGCTGCATTGCGGGCAATGACCATTGCATCAACGACACCGTAACAATAGCCTCGCGGTGATATTTTAATGACATTCATAATAGGCCTCCCAAAATAACAGAGCTAACTGCTCTAGAGACTGTTGACAAACGAACCTATGAACGAATGTTTTGCTCGTTTCTATCTTATGTTGCTCGCCATATTTATTTAAATATTGACATTGTCTACAATCCCAGAGTCTACTGCTCTTCTCTATAATTAACATTATATAAGACTTCCTATCATAATACAAAACCCAATCCCCATCTTGAAAATAGTAAAAGTAAATGAAGCACAACTTTTGCTAAATAATATTTGCTTTATATATAAAGCTTTGGCATAGATATTCCTTTTTCAATTTCTTCTTTTTCTTCCGTTTCTATTTGTTTTGAATTCTTTATTGTATTATCTTTTTTTTCATCTTTACTTTCATCTTTACTTTCATCTTTTGTTTCGTCTGTACTTTCATCTTTCTTTTCTTCTTCGGATGCATCTGGGGCATCTTTTAAGCCGCGAAAGAGCTTCCACATGGCAGGTAAATTTTTTACAAGTGGTCCATATTGCTGAATCATTGGTCCGAGAGATTGAGCAGTCTTTAGAACTTGTTGAGTATTATTTAAGAAACCACTTATGGCACTAGGGTTGCTTAAAGATTGTAAAAATGAACCGCCGCCTCCGCCTGTGCCAGCTGTTCTGCCTACAGGATTCATTCCAGCAACACCACTTGTTTTTCCACCTCCACCTAAAAGTCTTGATAGTAAGCCCCCACCTTGTTTTGTTTGCTGTGGCCCCCTGAATAAGCCTCCAGCCTGCTGCATACCTCTTGGATTCATTTGTTGAGCTCCTCCAAAGAGCCCGCGACCCATTCTATTGTTCATAAATGAAGGCATTGCGCCTCTTCCGTGAAATGGCCCCCTCTGTATTGGCGGCATGACAATAACCCCTTTCTTAATGCTCTTTTTTATAACGTATGCATTAGACGAAATTTTGTTTAGGTGGGAGCGGAAAGAAGTAAATGATACGAAGGCAAAATAAGATAAGTGGAGATTTAATAAAATCTCGATTATAATAACAAGATAGATTTGTCCAGTACAATGTGGCGTTTAAAATTTATTGATAGAGGGAGCTAACATGAACGAAACTAAATTCGAACGGTATTCATTTAAACCATTTATTATAAAAGCAATTAAGGAGCTTGGTTTTTACGAACCGACACATATTCAAGAAAGGCTTATTCCAACTGTACTAAAGGGTGAGAGTGCAATCGGTCAATCGCAGACGGGAACTGGTAAAACACATTCATATATATTGCCGATTATTGAAAAGATTCATTTCAATCAAAGTCATGTTCAAGCGGTTATAACAGCTCCGACTCGTGAGCTTGCTAATCAAATTTATCAAGAAATATTAAAGATTGTGAAGCATTGTCCCGAAGGAGAAGAAATCACAGCTCGATGTTTTATAGGTGGGACAGATAAGCTGAAAGCAATTGAAAAACTAAAAACACAACCTCATATCGTTGTTGGGACGCCTGGGAGAATTAACGACCTTATTCAAGAGCAGGCGCTATTTGTTCATACAGCGCAAACACTCGTCATCGATGAAGCAGATCTTATGCTTGATATGGGGTTTGTTGAGTCTGTAGATAAAATTGCAGCAAGAATGCCAGAACAGCTTCAAATTCTTGTTTTTTCAGCAACAATTCCTGAAAAATTAAAACCATTTTTAAGGAAATATATGAAAAATCCAAAATACACTCATATTGAACCGAAAAAGATTACAGCTGAAAAAATTGATCATTATTTAATCCCGCTTCGTCACCGTGAGAAAATAAATCTCGTTTACGATATACTTAAGACGATGAACCCATATTTAGCGATCGTGTTTACAAATACGAAAAAAATGGCTGATCATGTTGCCGATCGTTTAATTGAAAAAGGGTTAAAAGTAGGGCGTATTCACGGTGATTTAACTCCCAGGGAACGAAAAAAAATGATGAAGCAAGTAAAGGATCTGCATTATCAATATATTGTAGCAACTGATTTAGCGGCACGGGGAATTGATATTGAAGGAGTTAGTCACATCATTAATTTCGAACTGCCATCTGATTTAGAATTTTATGTTCACCGTGTAGGACGAACAGCTCGAGCAGGCTTTTCAGGAATGGCTGTAACAATGTATGAAGCTTCAGATGAAGATACGTTAAATCAGCTTGAAAAAATGGGGATTATCTTTAAAAACATCGATATTCAAAATGGAGAATGGGTCGAAATAGATGATCGGAACAGACGCAAAAAACGGAAAAAACGACATAATGAGTTAGATGAACAAACAAGAAATTTAGTGAAAAAGCCTTCAAAAGTAAAGCCGGGATATAAAAAGAAAATGAAGGAAGAAATTGAGCGAATAAAGAAGCGACAAAGAAGATTAGCGAGAAAAAATAAATAGTTGTTTGAGGGAGAGATTTTCATCATGTTAAAAATAGGTTCTCACGTTTCAATGAGCGGCAAGAAAATGCTGCTTGGAGCTAGTGAAGAAGCAGTTTCATACGGAGCAAACACATTTATGATCTATACTGGGGCACCCCAAAATACACGAAGAAAAAAAATTGAGGATTTAAATATTGAAGCTGGTCATAAACATATGGAGGAAAATGGAATAAACGAAATTGTTGTTCATGCACCTTACATTATAAATATTGGAAATACAACAAATCCAGATACTTTTCAATTAGGGGTTGATTTCCTCCGTTCAGAAATTAGTAGAACAGAGGCACTTGGTGCTAAACAAATAGTTCTTCACCCAGGTGCACATGTCGGTGCTGGCACTGAAAAAGGCATTAAACAAATTATTGCTGGCTTAAATGAAGTGTTAACTGGAAAAGAAAAATTACAAATAGCGTTAGAGACAATGGCAGGAAAAGGATCTGAATGTGGCAAGAGCTTTGAAGAGCTTGCGATGATTATTGATGGTGTAAATTATAATGACAAGCTTTCTGTATGTTTCGATACATGCCATACTCATGATGCGGGGTACGATATTGTTAATGATTTTGACAATATTTTGAATGAATTTGATAAAATAATCGGATTGGAACGACTGAAAGTACTTCATATAAATGATAGTAAAAATGAACGTGGCATGAGAAAAGACCGTCACGAAAATATCGGATTCGGTCATATCGGATTTAAAGCGCTCAATTATATTGTTCATCATCCACAATTGACCGACATAATGAAAATTTTAGAAACGCCGTACGTAGGAGAAGATAAGAAAAATAAAAAACCTCCATATAAGCATGAGATTGAAATGCTAAGAAATAGAAGCTTTAATGAAAACTTACTTGACGACATTATGCACGCTTAAAAATATTCAAATGAAAAAAGCTGATTTGAAAGAATTTTTTTCAAGTCAGCTTACAAATTTTTTATTACTTTGAAAATTGGAGAAATAATTGATTGACCTCTTTTGCAGTTTTAGGCCCGACAACTTTGGCAATTTCCTTTATAAGTCTTGTTCTTTCCATATCATTAAAAATGTTTACTTTTGATTCTCTTAAGTATTCAACAATTAAATTAGCCTGTTGCTTATTAACCGCTATGTTAAATTGCTTTGCATACTTTAACAATTCATCTGCTGTAACTGTACTAATTTTATGATTGACAATGTTTTCAAAAATTTTCTTGTTCATCTTTTTTATCACTCCTCGATAACACTGTATGAACCTAAGGGTAAAATCGTGACTTGGTTGATTTTTTATTTATGAACAAAAAAGCAGGTGATCGTAATTTACTTTTAATCGTAATTGTAGTATAATTTCAAGGATAAATCGGAATGATTCTTAATTTTATAGAATGGGGTGATGTAAGTGGAATCAGCCCGGACGATTGTACAAGTTTGCGACCTATCTTATCGATACGAAAAAGATTATGTACTTGAAAAAATAAATCTTACGATTAACGAAGGCGATTTTCTTGGAATTGTTGGACCGAATGGCTCAGGAAAATCAACGTTAATTAAGCTTATACTCAACTTATTAAAACTACAAAAAGGAGAAATCTTTTTATTTGGAGAAAAGATAAATCGGTTTAAAGATTGGGGAAAAATTGGTTTTGTTTCTCAAAAAGCAAATTCCTTTAATTCAGGTTTTCCTGCGACCGTTTTTGAAGTAGTTGCAAGTGGATTGACAAAAAAACTTGGACTTTTTCACCGCTTAAAAAAAGCTGATCGACAAAAAGTGATGAATGCAATTAAAGCGGTGGCCATGGAGCCGTTTGTAAAGAGAAATATTGGAGAGCTTTCAGGTGGACAACAACAGCGCGTATTTATCGCACGAGCTTTTGTAAGTGAACCGTTGCTATTAATTTTAGATGAGCCAACTGTCGGAGTAGATGCAAAAAATGTCCATGCTTTTTATGAAATGCTTCAACACTTAAACAAAAATTTAGGAATTACATTGCTATTAGTTACTCATGATATTGGCACAATTACAGATAAAGTTACTCACGTAGCTTGTTTAAACAAACATTTGCATTTTCATGGAAATGCAGCTGAATTTGAAAAGCAAAGATCGGATGGACTTTCTGATTTTTATGGACATGACGTTCATATACTTACGCATGAGCATGATCATCTAGAAGGAGTACGGCAATGATTAGTAATATTTTACAGTATGAGTTTTTACAAAACGCATTTATTACAGGGATCATCATCGGTGTTATTGCACCATTATTAGGTGTTTTCATTGTCGTCAGACGGTTGTCATTAATTGCCGATGCTTTAAGTCATGTAACTTTGGCGGGAATCGCAGCTAGTCTTTTTCTAGAAAAACGTTTTATGATGTTTACTGGGGTGAATCCTTTATATATGGGAATGGCCTTTTCAGTTGCAGGTTCGCTATTAATTGAACGGTTACGAACGGTTTATAAACACTATCAAGAGTTAGCAATTCCGATTATTTTATCAGGTGGTATCGGATTAGGGGTCCTCTTCATTTCTCTTGCCGACGGATTTAACACAGATTTGTTTAGCTACTTATTTGGCAGTGTCAGTGCTGTCGGGAGAGCAGATCTCGGAATTATCATTGTAGTTAGCTTACTTGTCATAGCAACTGTTTTTCTTCTTTATAAAGAATTATTTTTATTATCTTTTGATGAAGAACATGCAAAAGCGTCGGGATTACATGCAAAAACGATTCATTTTATTTTTATCGTGTTAGTTGCTTTAGTTATTGCAGTTTTAATGCGAATTGTCGGAATTTTATTAGTCTCTTCATTAATGACTTTACCAGTAGCGGCAAGCATGAGATTGGCTAAGGGATTTAAACAAACGATTTTTTTTTCAATTTTATTCGGGGAAATCGCAGTAACCGGGGGACTATTACTTTCGTATTATTTAGATTTAGCACCTGGAGGTACAATTGTTTTATTATCTGTTTTTATTTTAATCCTTGCTATTTTAACGAGAAAATATGTAATGGTACTTAAATAATTGAACTTAGAGGTGAGGCTAATGAACGTCAACGAAGCTCTAATTCTTTTAAAGAAAAACGGTTTCAAACATACTGGAAAAAGAGAGGAAATGCTGCGCTTTTTTGAAAGACATAATAAGTATTTAACTGCAAAAGATGTTTTAGAATACATGAAAAAAGATTATCCAGGTTTAAGCTTCGATACAATTTATAGAAATTTATCATTGTTTGTTGATCTAAATATTTTTGAAATGACTGAACTATCTGGAGAAAAACATTTTCGTTTTACATGTTCACCTGACCAACATCATCATCACTTTATTTGCTTAGATTGTGGAAAAACAAAAGAAATCGAAACATGTCCAATGAATAGTTTGCAGGAAGATTTAAGCGGTTATGATGTATCAGGACATAAATTTGAAATATACGGAAAATGCCCGGAGTGTTTACATTAGACCCTGTGAATATTTAATCTCACAGGGTTTTTAGTCTAAAATAATTAAAGGAAGTGAGTATAGTTAGCTTTTAATAAACAAATGCTGTACCAACAATAATGAGTAAAATGAACAGAACAACAATTAATGCAAAGCTTGATCCTTTTCCACCACCTGACATAATACGATCACCTCCTTTTTTAAGACTAATACATTTTATGAAAATATAATTCAGACGATAGGGACAAACATTGAGAAATAATTAAATTAATATAAATGTCTATAAAAAAAGGGCTTTCTTAAAAAGTCATTAGAAATCACTTTTTTAAGAAAGCCGTTAAAAATTAATTTGCTATTGATTTAACCAATAATCAACCCATAAAGCTGCCTCTTCCCAATCGTTTACACGAATGACGCCGTTTGGAATCGGATCTTGATTATAAGGAGTATTGAATAAAATAACTGGTATTTTGCATTCTTCATGTATGATGACTGCGTTATCATGCTTATCTTCAAAAAAAATATCGACATTATATCGTTTCGCCGTTTCGACTTTATCATGGGAGCCGATTAATTCAATATGATTGTATGATAGCTGATTTTTTAAAAACCATTCCTTTGTTAATTGAATAAGATGGGATCCGCGTGCACTTATAAAATAAAGTTCATGGGATATTTCCCAATTTTTCAACACTTCTTTTGCTCCATTAGCAAGAGGAGAATTTGCATAAATAGTGGCTTCAACAGAGGAAAACCATTTTGCAAACTCCTCCTCTGATACATTGACCAACGGTGTAAAATCATATTGTTTAATATCATTAAGTGTGATGTTTAAATTAAATGCATTATTTAAATAAGGAACAAAGGTCGATGGACATGTAACCGTTCCATCAATATCGATCCCGAATCTCTTCATTTTTCTTTCATCCCCCTAAAATTAAATCAATAAAAAGTGTACCATACTTTCATATTTCCTTGTATGAAATATTATCCCTATAAGGGCAAAAGATAACGAAGTGGGCAAACATTAACATAGTGATTTTCAACACATTCGCAAACAATAATAAGGCTCCTACATTGAAAGCGAGGGATCGATATGACAGATGAAAACCGCAATAATGAAGGAGAAAGAGATCTCCGACAGTATAGCGATGATAGTCGCTATGGTCATGCAGATTATGTTGAAGAAACTTCCGCTGAATTCGCTGCACCCGTTTATGCAGATCGAGAACGTGATAATGACAATGATAGAACCAATGACGATTATAACAAAAAGAGCATAGACGATAACGATATAAATGACAATGCGGGAAGAGGCTGGGGATATACTGCATTAATTCTCTCAATCCTTTCTCTTTTCACTTTGCCTGTGCTATTCGGAGGGGCAGGGATTGTGTTAGGTTTTATGGCCCGTAGAAGAGGAGCAGAAACTCTTGGTGTTTGGGCAATCGGGATTGGGGCAGTATCGATTATTATTGGTATATTTATTATGCCGTTTTTCTAACTCTTTTCAAAACTTGGAGCACTTTGAAAAGAAAAAAAGGCTTGGCAAACTGCCAAGCCTTTAGATTGTTAATAAACATTTTTTTGACGCTTTGTTGTTTACTTACATTTAAGTTTTATTCATCAATCTTATTTATTTTATTTAAAGTATTCTTCCGCAATTTTATCGATTTCTAACTTTAGTTCGTCCACCATCGTCTCCTCTGGTACTTTTCGAACAATTTTTCCTTTGCGGAACAAAAGTCCCTCGCCGCGTGCACCAGCAATGCCAATATCGGCTTCGCGAGCTTCGCCAGGGCCGTTTACAGCACAGCCGAGAACTGCAACTTTAATTGGGGCTTTTATTGATTGAATGTATTCTTCAACCTCATTTGCAATACTAATTAAATCAATTTCAATTCGACCGCAAGTAGGACAGCAAGTAGGACAGGAGATAAGTGTCGCGGCATTTGATGCAAGACCGAATGATTTTAATAATTCTCTTGCTACTCTAACTTCTTCAACAGGGTCAGCACTTAAAGAGACACGCAACGTATTTCCGATACCTTTACTTAAAATCGCTCCTAATCCAGCAGCACTTTTAACTGTTCCTGCAAACAATGTTCCTGATTCAGTAATTCCAAGATGAAGCGGATAATCAAACGCTCTCGCTGCTTTTTCATATGCTTCAATCGCAAGCCTCACATCAGATGCTTTCATCGACACGATTATGTCATAAAAATCGAGATCTTCCAAAATTTTAATATGGTATAAAGCACTTTCAACCATGCCATCAGCGGTTGGATATCCGTATTTTTCAAGAATTCTTTTTTCTAGTGAGCCTGCATTTACGCCAATTCGAATTGGAATTCCTTTTGCTTTCGCTGCATTTACTACCGCTTCGACTTTTTCTCGTTTTCCAATATTGCCTGGATTAATTCTAATTTTATCTGCTCCGCCTTCGATGGCTTTTAATGCAAGCTTATAGTCAAAATGAATGTCAACTACGAGCGGAATGTTAATCTGCTTTTTAATGTCTGCAATAGCATTGGCAGCTCGTTCATCTGGACAAGCAACACGTATAATTTGGCATCCAGCATCTTCTAGACGTTTAATTTCTGCTACAGTCGCATCAACATCATGTGTTTTTGTCGTTGTCATACTTTGAATGATTAATTCATTACTGCCGCCGATTGTTAAATTCCCAACCTTAATTGGACGGGTTTTAGTACGATGTATTATTTCACTCAATCGTGATTCGCTCCTTTAAGAGGGATTCAATTTTAATAGCCAATTTTATTGTAGCAATGAACGAGCGGAATTGACAAGGATTGAGCATACTAAATATAAATGGTTATTAGTAGCTTGGAAACTTATATGTTCTTCCAATTTGAATATCTTCAGGTTCAATTCCATTATTTAATTGCTGAAAATCAGCAATCGCTTCACTTATAGAAACTGAAAGAGATTGATTAAGTTTAGTTTCAATAATAGATAAAACTGTATCACCTGGAGTAACTTTCTTTTCAAAGTAGGGAATTTCAGTTGACTGTTGCTGAGTTTTTGCTTCTAGTTTTTGTTCTTTTATAAAAGGAAGTGTGCCGTAGGTTATGTCAAAGTAAATAGAAAAAACAATTAAAATTCCAAGGGCAATGATTGCAAGCTGCTTCATTATTAACCCTCCTTCATTATCGAGCTGAGTGATTGCTAATTAATACATATGTTTGTCCCATAAAATAATAGAACTAGTTTTTTTTTCGAATGGAGAATGGAGATATGAAATATGAGAATAAACTGTCGTTTTATATTGGGTTATTACCGTTTATTATGGTTTTAGGAAATTCGATGTTAATCCCAATTTTGCCTGAAATAGAAAGAGAGCTAATGTTGACAACTGTACAAACAGGAATGATTTTAAGTATGTTTAGCATTCCGGCTGCTATTGTTTTTCCTTTTATCGGTTTTTTATCTGATTGGTTTGGGCGGAAAGAAATAATTTTAATTTGTTTATCACTTATTATTGTCGGCAGTATTTTTTCTGGATTAAGCGCCCTGCTTTTTAATGGACAAACAGCGTATTACAGTTTATTGACAGGGCGTGTTATCCAAGGGATTGGAGCAGGGGGAACTACACCATTGGCAATGGCGCTTGTTGGTGATTTATTTATAGGCAAAAACAGAAGTAAAGTTCTTGGTATTTTAGAGGTATTTAATGGCATTGGTAAAGTTATTGCTCCTATTTTGGGCGCATTTGCGGCAATTTGGTCATGGTATTTAGCGTTTTTTATTTTTCCAATAACTGCTGTTATCTCATATACAGGAATCCGAAATTACGTAGGAGATAGCAAAAGTGGAGAAAATGTAAGCGGAATACGTCACTATGTAATGAGTTTGGCAACAGTATTTAAAAATAAATGGATGAAATTATTCCCACTTTATTTAATTGGTGGTGTAGGTTTATTTATTTTATTTGGTATTTTATATTATCTTTCGTTTTACATTGAGGAGACATATCGAATAGATGGATTTTTTAAAGGCTTTGTTTTTTTGTTTCCGTTAAGCTCGTTGACATTTACTTCATTTTGGACGGGAAAATATTTAGAGGATTCGTTAAATAAAATGAACAAGCTCTTCTTTTTAGGGATAGGACTAATGACCGTATGTTTCCTATTATTAATTTTTCTTCACTCTTTTTCTTTGCTTCTTTTTTTATTAACAGTTGCTTTTTCAGGTCTTGGATTTATACTGCCGTGTATTAACATGATGATTACGTCTCTTGTCGATGATGGAGAACGGGGCTTTGTCGTTAGTCTGTACGGGACAGCACGCTTTCTTGGAGTTGCTTTAGGCCCTATTGTGTTTGGAATTTGGATGGATGACATACCGAAAATGTATTTGTATTCATTTTTAATTTTAGTAGCTAGTTGTGTTGTTTTTATTTTAACAGTGAAGGAAGTACGAATTATTTTATTGGAATTTTTACATTTGAAATAGTGCGAGAGCGTCTAAAAATAAGTATTTTTAGGCGCGCAATCTCCTGAAAGTGGCGAAAGATTAGAAAAAAATCGTAAAAATATAAAAACAGGTGGAGATAAACGGCTCGTTTTTTTCCACCTGTTTTATTTTAGGGCTTTTGGACAGCCCCTTGATGTTGTTAGTGATTTGTGATTGATTTCTTTCGTTTAGGGACTTCTTTAATAGCTAAATATAGAATAGTTGTCGAAACGAGCCAATTAATTAGAAAGCCGTTAGGAATAGGTGTTTTTAAAAATGTCATGATTGTAAAGAATGTTGTTGGAATTGTAATACTATATGCAGCCATTCGCCATGTATGACGATACTGAAGAGGACTTTCAGTCATATTTTTTAAAAGCAACCCAATGAGCGCTAAAATTGATACTTCAATAAATTTAATCCCGCTTGCAAAAAGAAAAATAATTAATACCAAAATAGAAATGACGATTGGCAACACGGAATCTAGGGAGGTTATGAATCCCTCTAAATCATCTTTTGAGATTGTTGTATTTGAAAACATTGAATAAGAAGTAGCTTGTATTTGTCCAGCTGTAATAAACAAAAATTCATTTTGTAAAAGCGCAATAGCATGATCAGTATTTTCTAATGTTTTTCTATCAATTGTACCTGTGCTGTCGAAAATAATCGTTATTTCATCGTCATTGATTGTAACAGGCGTTTTTTTATCTGAATAAAGCTTACCATTCTCAATCGTAAAAGGAGGTAATTCGTCTTTAATCGTGTTTGAGATGGCAGTAATCCCCTCGAAAATCGTTTTTCCAAAATAATAAGAGATCGGAGTAACAGATAGAAGGGTAAGCAAAAATACGTACAGAATAGTTTTACCGATTCCTTGGAAACGGAAAGCTGCAATATCTCTCGGAGAATAAAAAAAACTTAACAAATTGTTTAAAAACGTTCATTATGACACACCCTTAAAAAGATTCACTTCTATTGTAGCTTCTACGGATGCTCCATACAAGTATAGAGTCTATGCATTACATAAAAATCAATTATTAATGTAACATAAATGTAATAAAACTGCTCTTTGTAAATTGTTTGTAAATTTTTTATTGCATATCTTTACTTTTATTTAGTAATTCAATCATAATTGTAGAGGTGTTTGGAGAAACATGTCGAATTAACTTTATAGGGGCTGAGTAATTGTGGAACTGAATGTTCAACAAATGCTGTTCGAATTTATCGGTGGCTTAGGAATTTTCCTGTTTGGAATAAAAGCAATGGGAGACGGACTGCAAAAATCTGCTGGAGACAAACTAAGAGACATATTAGATCGCTTCACAACCAATCCTCTAATGGGTGTATTAACAGGTGTTGTCGTTACTGTGTTAATTCAGTCAAGCAGTGGTACAACTGTATTAACAGTAGGATTAGTAAGTGCCGGTTTTATGACATTAAGGCAAGCAATCGGTGTCATAATGGGGGCAAATATTGGGACTACAGTTACTGCATTTATTATCGGGATAGACATTGGAGAATATGCATTACCAATATTAGCAATTGGTTCTTTTTTAATGTTCTTTTTTAAAAATAAAAAAGTTCACAACCTTGGACAAGTATTTTTCGGTTTTGGAGCGCTTTTCTTCGGTCTTGAATTAATGAGTGGCGGGCTGAAGCCATTACGTACTTTAGAGGCTTTCCAAGAGTTAACGGTTAATATGAGTTCACATCCAATATTAGGTGTTATTGTTGGAACTGTATTTACAGTAATCGTACAGAGCTCCAGTGCAACAATTGGTATTTTACAAGGGCTTTATGCAGAAAATTTAGTTGACTTAAATGCGGCTTTACCAATTTTGTTTGGCGATAATATAGGGACAACCATTACTGCATTATTAGCAGCAATTGGCGCAACGGTAACGGCGAAACGTGCAGCTGCAACTCATGTTTTATTTAATTTAATTGGAACAGCTATTTTTCTTATCATTTTAGGTCCTTTTACAAAATTCATTATTTATTTGCAATCATCGTTTGCATTAAACGAAAAAATGACGATTGCATTTGCTCACGGTATATTTAACACATCAAATACGATCATTCAACTGCCATTCATTGGTGTATTAGCATTTATCGTCACAAAATTAATTCCAGGAGAAGATTCTATTATTGAATATAAACCAAAGCATTTAGATCCCATCTTTATTGAACAATCCCCTGCTATTGCTCTTAGTCAAGCAAAGGAAGAGGTTATTCGAATGGGACAGTTTGCGATTCGTGGTTTAGAAGAGTCTAATAAATATTTAAATACAAATTTGCAAAAGCATTCTGACACGTCGATGCAGCTTGAAGATGCGATCAATAACTTAGATCGGAAAATTACTGATTATTTAATTTTGCTGTCATCAACCTCTCTTTCAGGGGCTGAGTCAGAGAAGCATTCATTATTAATGGATACCGTTCGTGATATTGAGAGAATTGGTGATCATTTTGAAAATATTATTGAGTTAGTTGAATATCAGCTGGCGAACAAAGTCAAAATTACCGATTCAGCTATGAACGATTTGGATGAAATGTTTTCCTTAACTGTATCAACTGTCCAAGAAGCGATTGAAGCTCTAAACGAAAATAGTAAAGAGATTGCCGAAAATGTAATGAAAAAAGAAGAGAAAATTGATAAAATGGAAAGAAAGCTACGGAAGCAGCATATTTTACGTTTAAATGAAGGAATTTGCACTGGTCAGTCTGGAATTGTATTTGTAGATATTATTAGTAATCTTGAACGAATTGGTGACCACGCTGTAAATATAGCTGAAGCCGTATTAGGTGAGAGACATTAAGGCATAATGTAAAGCAAGGGGAACCCTTGCTTTAATATTTTTCTATAGAGGTGACGAATGGAGTTATTATATTGGGTTATCATTATCCTATTATTTGTGATCGCTTATTTTGGGTTAGTGTATCCGATTATTCCAAGTGTTCTATCTATTTTTGCAGGCTTTTTATTATATGGAATCTTATTCTCTTTTGCTCCTTTTTCCTGGCTGTTTTGGCTAGTGCAAAGTTTATTTACTGTATTGCTATTCGGTGCTGATTACATTGCAAACATGATTGGTGTAAAAAAATATGGCGGCTCAAAAGCGGGCGTTTGGGGCAGTACGATTGGACTTTTGGTAGGTCCTTTCGTTATTCCAGTAATCGGGATTTTAATAGGACCGTTTATTGGGGCCGTTGTTGCTGAGATTTTAGTTGAGAAAAAGGAAATCAAAGATGCAGTTAAAATCGGTTTAGGTTCAGTTGTAGGCTTTATTAGCAGTGTTTTTACAAAAGGGATCATTCAAACAATTATGATCGGCTACTTTTTAATCGTTGTATTATTGTAGGTGTTAACGCAAAATATTAAAATGCATTTCAATTGAAATGAATAACCAACTTTGGTAATGTTAAACTAAAGAAGATACAAGTGTGTATCACTTTAATACATAAGGAGGAATTGAAAATGGCATTTGAATTACCAAAATTACCTTACGCTTACGATGCTCTGGAACCTCATATCGATAAGGAAACGATGAACATTCATCATACGAAGCATCATAACACTTATGTAACAAATTTGAATAATGCGTTAGATGGAAATGCAAGCCTCCTAGAAAAATCAGTTGAGGATGTAATCGCAAATTTAGGGGCTGTACCTGAGTCAGCTCGCACTGCAGTAAGAAATAATGGTGGCGGACACGCTAATCATTCGTTGTTTTGGCAGGTTATTAGCCCAAATGGCGGCGGAGAACCAAAGGGCGAGTTACTAGAAGCAATAAACAAACAGTTTGGCAGCTATGAAAGTTTTAAAGAAGAATTTTCAAAGGCGGCTACGACTCGTTTTGGCTCCGGATGGGCATGGTTAGTTGTTAATAATGGCGAACTTGAAGTAACAAGTACACCGAATCAAGATTCTCCCCTTATGGAGGGAAAAACACCGATATTAGGGCTTGATGTATGGGAACATGCTTATTACTTAAAATATCAAAATCGCCGTCCTGAATATATTAATGCTTTTTGGAATGTTGTAAATTGGAATGAAGTGGCAAAACGATACAGTGCTGCAAAATAATCATAGCTATAATTGCACCACAATAAGTGTGCCATTTGTTGCTAATGGGCAAACAAAGTAAATACTTAAAGGAAACGCTCTCAAACTGATTGAAAACGCTTATTAGTCAAGGCACGTAGCACAAGGCGGAAGCGAATAGAACTTGCAGTTTGTCAACAGTCTGAACGGCACCACTCATAGTGTGTGCTGTTTTTTTTTTTGACTTAAGCATTTGTGTTAAGGCTTTAGTTTAATGTTACAATATATGAATAAGAACATTTCTTTTGTTTAAAACTAGCCCTAGACAAAGGGGCGTTTTTTTATGAGCAAAATGGCAAAATTGTTTGGAGATGTTGAGTTAACTAAAGATTTAACATTGCTATTGTTAATCGGAGGACTGTATTCATTAAGTGTTGCATTGTCAAATACTTTTGTGAACATTTATTTGTGGAAGCAGTCTGGGCAGTTTGTTGATTTAGGTTTATATAATTTGTCAATTGTTGTCATGCAGCCGCTTACGTTCATTTTAGCCGGAAGATGGGCAAAGAAAATTGACAGGGTGATTGTTTTAAGGATTGGCGTTATTTTTTTAGCTTTGTTCTATTTAACTGTTTTATTGATCGGAACGAATGCATCAAACTTTTTGCTATTACTCGGGAGCTTACTCGGAATTGGCTACGGTTTTTATTGGCTTGCATTTAATGTGTTAACGTTCGAAATAACAGAACCGGAAACAAGGGATTTTTTTAATGGCTTTTTAGGAATATTAACGTCTGCTGGAGGAATGATTGGTCCAATTGGAGCAGGGTTTATCATATCTCAGCTTGAGAAGTTTACAGGCTATACCATTGTTTTTGGATTATCGCTTACGCTATTTTCTTTAGCTGTTTTTTTAAGTTTTTTCTTAAAGCGACGTCCTGCTAAAGGAGACTATTGTTTTAAGCGAATTATTGCAGAGCGTAGGAACAATGACAACTGGCGTCTCATAACGAATGCCCACTTTTTTCAAGGGCTGCGGGAAGGGACGTTTTTATTTGTCATATCAGTATTTGTCTTCATATCAACTGGAAGTGAACTCGCATTAGGGACGTTTGGGTTGATTAACTCCGGAATTGCTTTTTTAGGCTACTATTTTGCTTCAAGATTAATTAAAGAAGATCAGCGGAAAACAGCAATTCTTATTGGAGGGATTATTTTATATTTATCCATTTTTTTAATTGTCTTTGAATTAACCTTTACAAAGCTGCTTATCTATGCGGGAATTATTGCTGTCGCTTATCCAATCTTACTCGTACCATACTTATCGATGACGTATGATGTAATTGGCAGGGGATGGAGAGCGGCTGAAATGAGAATCGAATATATCGTTGTGAGAGAGTTATTTTTAAACTCGGGAAGAATTGTCTCTATTATTGCCTTTTTAACAGCTGTTACTTTTTTTAATGAGCAAAAAAGCATCCCGATTCTGCTATTATTTATCGGAGCAGGACATACTTGCATTTATTTTTTTATTAGAAAAATTAAATTAGCAGGGTAATGCTTAAAAATGATAAAAAGTTTACAAAACAACAGCCGATAATTTACAATAGGGAGAGTGAGATTTGTTTTGGGAGAGAAGGTGTGGATGAATATTGGAAAAGAAGAAAAAAAAGAAAAAGCAAATTCCGTTCCGAATAAATTTGCTTTTCTTTGCAGTTTTTATATTATTCTCGATTCTCATCTTACGGCTTGGAGTTGTGCAAATAGTAAAGGGGGAAGATTATAAACGAAAAGTCGAACGGACAGAAGATATTGTCGTCAATACTCCCGTTCCCCGCGGAAAAATGTTCGATAGAACAGGAAAAGTTATCGTCGATAACACTCCAAAAAATGCGATCACATACACGCAATATAAAGGTGTAAAACGAGAAAAAATGTTAAAGGTTGCAGAACGGTTAGCTAAAATAATCGATAAAGATACATCTAAAATTACAGAGCGGGATATGAAAGATTATTGGATTCTTAAAAACCCGGAGCGCGCTAAGAAGAAATTAACGAAAGCGGAAATGAGCGATGAAAAGTTAGAAGAAAAGGATTTATATAAATTACAGCTCGAACGGATTACAGAGAAGGAACTGAAAGAGTTAACTAAAGAAGACTTAAAAGTGTTAGCAGTTTATCGAGAGTTTATAAGCGGCTATGCGCTTACTCCGCAAATTGTTAAAAATGAAAACGTTACGCCTGAAGAGTTTGCACTCGTTAGTGAAAATTTAGAAGTATTGCCAGGTGTCGATACGACTACTGATTGGGATAGACATTACATATATGGGGATACACTTAAAACTGTATTAGGAAATGTATCTTCTTCTGACGAAGGATTGCCTATGGATCAGCTTGATCATTTTCTTTCACGAGGTTATAACCGAAACGACCGAGTTGGAAAAAGCTATATTGAACTGCAATACGAAGAAGTGCTTCACGGTCAAAAAACAAAGGTAAAAAACATTACGAAAGGGAATGATGTGCTTGAAGCAGAGACATTATCTGCAGGGCAGCGCGGTAAAGATCTCGTTCTGACCATTGATATGGATTTGCAACTAGCTGTTGAAAAAATTATCGAAGAAGAGCTGCTAATTGCAAAAAGACAATCTAATACTCAGCTGCTAGACCGTGCTTTCGTTGTATTAATGGATCCGCATACTGGAGAAATATTAACGATGGCCGGCAAACAATATACAAAAAATGAAAAAACCGGTCAAATGGAAATGCGTGACTTTGCTTTAGGAAATATTACAACGTCTTATAATGTCGGCTCAGCTGTAAAAGGAGCTACAGTATTAACCGGTTTTAAAACAGGAGCCATTAAACCTAAGCAGGTGTTCAATGATACTCCGATGAAAATAAACACATTAATAAAAAAATCTTACAGTAATTTAGGACCACTTAATGATATTGATGCTTTAAAGCGTTCTTCTAACGTATATATGTTCCATATCGCTATAAAGATTGGAGAAGGTCGTTATCAATACGGTCGTCCACTGCCTATTAACACGAAAGCATTTGATATTATAAGAGATTCATTTAGTGAATTTGGGCTTGGGGTAAGAACGGGAATTGATTTACCGAATGAAACCCCTGGCTTAAAGGGACCAGATACATTACCTGGTTTCCTGCTCGATATCTCAATTGGGCAGTATGATACGTATACGACGATGCAACTTGCTCAATACGTTTCTACAATTGCAAATGGTGGTTACCGTGTGCAGCCACATATCGTAAAGGAAATCCGCGAGCCTATGATAGAAAACAATGAACTTGGACCAGTTGTAGAAACGATAGGACCGACGATTTTAAATCATGTAGATTTAGAGCAAGAGTGGATCGATCGTGTACAAGAAGGGTTTCGGAAAGTAATGCAAGAAGCGGGCGGAACTGCGGCTAGAAATTTCAAAGGGAAGCCATATAACCCAGCGGGAAAAACAGGAACTGCGGAAGCTTTTTACGACGGGCCGGAAAGAGCAAAATTTAAAGAACCGCCTGAAGTAATGAATTTAAGTTTAGTCGCATACGCACCCCACGATAATCCAGAAGTGGCAATGGCCGTCTTAATACCGTGGGCGTATCAGGCAAGAAGCGGGCATACAGCTAATTTGACAATTGGAGAGCGTGTTTTATCGACTTATTTTGATCTTAAAAAACAACGGCTAGAACAAGGAGAGTCCGCAGGGAATACGGTTCAAGCAGAGCAAACGGCTAATGAAGGAAATTAAACATATTCTATTCAAAAACTCACCGAGCTTCAGTTTTTCGGTGAGTTTTTATTATTTTCCAGCTGCTTTTGTCAAAATTTAAGCAATGGATTGTATAGTTTAACAAAGTATATCAACAGTTGACGTTATTTTTTTATAGTAAATTTTTTTTAAAAAAAGACTTCTTAATTTATACCTCTAGACTGCTTCATGAGATTTATTTCAGATGGAACTATAATCTCAATCTCAATTTATACCTTCAAAAAAATTATATTTAATCTTCAGCAACAATCTTAGAATTAACATCACATTCCTATCTTAACTCTTTAAGTTTACTGCGATTTCCGGACGTCTTTACAAATATTTCACACAGTTTAACAATAGCTTTACATTCTATTAAAACGTTATTAATAGATTAAGATTATTCTTTTACTTGTAGGGACAAACAACTTTAGGAGGAATAAGAAAACATGAAAAGCTTTAAACAATTAGCTTTACTATTTTTCGTTGCGGCATTTGCCATTATTGCTGCAGGATGTGGCGGGGATTCTAAGGCAGAAAAGAGCAACAACTCTAATAGTGCAAACAATTCAACTGAAGAGAATAAATCAGAAGAGAAAAAAGAACTATCTGGTTCGATCGTTATCTCTGGATCAAGTGCAATGCAACCACTAGTTGCGGCAGCCGCTGAAGAATTTATGGCTAAGTATCCAGATACAGACATCCAAGTTAATGCTGGAGGTTCAGGTACTGGTCTTTCACAAGTGGCTGAAGGATCGGTTGATATTGGTAACTCTGATGTTTTCGCTGAAGAAAAAGAAGGAATTCCTGCAGAGGAGCTAGTTGATTTTAAAGTGGCGGTTGTCGGAATGACAGCAGCTGTTAACCCTGAAGTCGGCATTAAAGATATTTCAAAAGAAGATTTAAAGAAAGTCTTTACTGGAAAAATTAAAAATTGGAAAGATCTTGGCGGAGCTGATCAAGAGATTGTGCTTGTAAATCGTCCTGACTCATCAGGAACACGTGCTACTTTTGTTCAAAATGCTCTTGATGGCGAAACACCAGCAGAAGGAATTACTGAAGATTCCTCAAATACAGTTAAAAAGATTATTAGTGAAACAGAAGGGGCAATTGGTTATCTTGCATTCTCATATTTTTCGGATGATAGTGTAACAGCATTATCGATTGATGGTGTTGAAGCTACTTCTGAAAATGTTCAAAATGGTACTTTCCCAATTTGGGCATACCAACATTCTTATACAAAAGGCGAGCCTGAAGGATTAGTAAAAGAATTTTTAGATTACTTAATGGATGAGGAAACTCAAACAACAATTCTTCCTGAGCAAGGCTACATTCCTGCAACAAAAATGGAAGTTGAAAAAGATGCTGAAGGAAACGTAACAAAAAAGTAATTTCTGTCAGCAGGAAATAAATTTACAAGGGGAATGAAATATACGTTCCCCTTGTTTACTTTTTAGTTAGAGGGGATTGTTCATATGGAAAAAACGATTCCAGCCAAACATAGACTGATCAAATCAAACAAAAACTGGCTGAATGGCGAACGAAGAGGGAAAATACTTGTCACTTTATGTGCATTGATTATGATTACAGCAACCCTCTCGATCACGATATTTTTAGGTTCAAAAGGAATCCAATCTTTTACAAAGGGTGGTATTAGTATTGGAGAATTTTTAAAGAGCAAAGATTGGGATCCAACAAATAGTGAGTCACCTAAATATGGAGCCGCTCCATTTATTTTTGGCTCTTTTGCAGTTACTTTATTATCAGCACTTATTGCTGCTCCACTCGGAATTGGCGGTGCCATATTTATGACGGAAATCGCTCCGGAATGGGGGAGAAAAATATTACAACCTGTTATCGAGTTATTAGTTGGTATACCATCAGTTGTTTATGGTTTTATCGGTTTGACAGTACTTGTTCCATTTATTAGGGAGTACTTTGGAGGATTAGGTTTCAGTCTACTTTCAGGAACGATTATATTATCTATTATGATTTTACCGACAATTACATCGATTGCAACGGAAGCAATGAGATCACTTCCAAGTAATTTGCGCGAAGGATCATATGCTTTAGGAGCAACGAGATGGCAAACGATAAGAAAAGTTCTTATTCCAGCTGCTTTGCCAACGCTTTTAACAGCAATTGTTTTAGGAATGGCAAGAGCTTTTGGAGAGGCATTAGCGGTGCAAATGGTGATAGGAAACACAAGAACTTTACCAGAAGGGATTTTAGACCCTGCCGCTACATTAACAACGATTATCACATTAAATATGGGTCATACAACGTACGGAAGCGTTGAAAATAATACCCTTTGGTCGATGGGACTTATTTTACTTATTATGTCATTTTTGTTTATATTACTAATCCGATATTTATCTGCTAGGAGGAAGATCCAATGAGCAGCAAGAATGCAGATCGGATTGCAACAGGAGTTTTCGTTGCAATAGCTGTTATCTTAATTACGTTACTTGTTTCTTTATTTGCATATATTATTGCGAATGGTTTTCAAAAATTAACTTTTGATTTTTTGACTACACCGTCAAGCTCTGTTAGAGCAGGAGGCGGAATACGTGATCAATTGTTTAATTCTATTTATATTTTGTTTATTACGATGCTTATCGCTGTCCCGCTTGGTATTGGTGGCGGAATATACATGGCTGAATATGCGAAACCAGGGAAAATTACAAATATTATTCGTTCATGTATAGAAGTATTAGCTTCTTTACCTTCCATTGTTATCGGAATGTTTGGTTTATTAGTATTTGTTAATATTACAGGCTGGGGGTATACGATCATCGGCGGTGCTCTTGCTTTAACAGTTTTTTTATTTGCCTGTTATCGTTCGCGTGAGTGAAGATGCGATCAGATCTGTTCCCCGAGAGTTAAAAGAGGCAAGCCTAGCACTAGGGGTCACTCATTGGTCAACGATTAAGACGGTATTACTTCCAAGTGCATTTCCTGCGATATTAACAGGGACAATCTTAGCTTCTGGCCGTGTGTTCGGTGAGGCAGCTGCATTGTTATTTACTGCTGGACTATCAACACCTCGGCTCGATTATATGAATTTAAATCCATTTTCAGAAACTTCACCGTTAAATATTTTTCGCCCGGCGGAAACATTAGCGGTTCATATTTGGTCTGTTAACACTCAAGGATTAATACCAGATGTGAAAGAGGTTTCAAGTGGAGCTGCCGCGGTGCTTGTTTTAACTGTACTAATATTTAACTTACTTGCAAGATGGATCGGTTCACTTATTCATCGCAAAATAACAGCTGCAAAATAAAGGCGGGTGAAAATATGGTAACAGCAGTAAAAGAAAGACCTAAAAGTAAAGACTTACATGAAATAGTTGTTAATGTAAACAAAGAACGTGAATTGATTTTACAAATTCAAAACGTTTCTATTTATTATGGACAAAAACAAGCAGTCCGAAGTATTAATATGGACATTGAAAAAAACTCTATAACTGCCTTGATAGGTCCTTCGGGTTGTGGTAAATCCACTTTTCTCCGCAGTATAAATCGAATGAATGATTTAATTGAGGGAGCGAGATGTGAAGGAACAATTAAGTATGATGGGATAAATATTCTTGATGAACAAATTGATGTTGTTGCTTTAAGAAAAGAAATCGGAATGGTGTTTCAAAAGCCAAACCCCTTTCCGAAATCTATATATGACAATATTGCTCACGGATTAAGATTTTCAGGAATTAGAAAAAAAAGTATTCTTGATGGCATTATAGAAGAAAGTTTGCGAAGGGCAGCGATTTGGGATGAAGTAAAGGATAGACTTCATAAATCTGCCTTATCCCTATCAGGGGGGCAGCAGCAACGGCTTTGTATTGCTAGAACGATTGCAATGAATCCGGCTGTTCTTTTACTTGATGAACCATCTTCAGCATTAGATCCAATTTCAAATGGGAAAATAGAAGAATTATTAATTGAATTAAAAAAAGAATACTCTATTGTTATTGTTACACATAATATGCAACAGGCTTCACGGATTTCTGATCGAACAGCCTTTTTCTTAAATGGAGATTTAATTGAATATGATAAAACAAATAAAGTTTTCACAAATCCGTCAGAGAAGAAGACGGAAGAATACATTACTGGCCGGTTCGGATAAGGAGTGAACAACTTTGGAAACTTTAACAGCTGTTGGTAATGAAGTGTTTCAAGTTAAAGATTTCAATTTATGGTATGGTGAACATCATGCATTAAAAGATATTAATTTTTCCATTCGCCAAAATGAAATAACAGCTATAATCGGACCGTCTGGGTGTGGAAAATCGACGTTTATTAAAACGTTAAACTTAATGTGTAAAATGGTGCCAAGTGTAAAACTGTCTGGTGCGATTATGTATGATCAGCAAAATATTGTAACGGATAAAGTTGATCTTGTAGAGCTTCGAAAAAAGATCGGTATGGTTTTCCAAAAGGGAAATCCATTTCCGCAATCAATTTATGATAATGTTGCATACGGACCCCGTATTCACGGAATGAAGAAGAAAGCGGTTTTAGATGAGATCGTTGAACAAACTTTAAAAGACGTTGCACTTTGGGATGAAGTTCATGATCGGTTATCTGCTCCTGCTCTCGGCTTATCAGGAGGACAGCAACAGCGTTTATGCATTGCAAGAGCATTAGCTACAAAACCAGATGTATTATTAATGGATGAACCGACATCAGCGCTTGATCCTATTTCAACATTAAAAATTGAGGAATTAGTTTTACAGCTTAAAAAAGATTATACGATAGTTATGGTCACTCATAATATGCAACAAGCAGCTCGTGTTTCTGATCAAACAGCTTTTTTCTTAATGGGTGAGCTAATTGAGGTTGATCATACGTTAACGATATTCTCAACTCCGTCTGATAAACGAACAGAAGACTATATTTCCGGGCGATTCGGATAATTTGAGGTGAAAACATGAGCACAAGGTCCAATTTCGATCAAAATTTAAAAGAATTAAAAGAACAAATTCTAAATATGGCTGAAGAAGCGAAAAAAGCAGTAACAAAATCAATGCTGGCGTTGAAAAATCAGGATTTTATCATCGCAGAAAAAATTATAGACAACGATATAAAACTGAATAAAATGGAAGAAATTATTAATGAAAAAGCAATCTTCCTTATTGCAACTGAAGCACCTGTAGCAGTTGATTTACGAAAAATCATTACCGCTATTAAAATTTCATCGGAAATAGAAAGAATCGCGGATATGGCTGTAAACATTGCGAAATCGACATTGCACATCGGTCACGAACAGTTAATGATCCCGATAGAAAAAGTCGAAACGATGATGGGGATTGCTTTAAAAATGTTCTCAGACTCAATGATTGCATATTACGGTGAAGATGAAGAATTTGCAAGACAATGTGCCAAAAAAGATGATGCAGTCGATGAAATGTATGGAGAGCTTATAACAGAAATGATCGTCAATACTCCTACTCACCCTAAAGCAAGAAAGCAAATTACTCAGCTAGGGTTTATTTGCAGGTATATTGAACGGATTGCTGATCATGTTACAAATATATCAGAAAACGTAGTTTATCTTGCAACAGGTAGGCAGTCAGGATTAAACGTATAAAATAAGTTTAGTTCAGATAGAAAAATCAGTAGTTGGTGATTTCAGACCGTTGACAAATGCTCGCATTCTCGTTTGCTTGAACATCATTGTATGCCCAATGAACGCCTGTTCTATTCACTTCAGCCTTGACTGACAGGCGTTTTCAAGTCTGAGAATCGATTCAATTTATTTGTCTACAATCTCAAATCAGCTGTTGCTGATTTTTTTTCATTATGATCGTTTATCATTTAGTTCTAAATAAAATTCATAACAAATTGAATTTAACTTCTAGTGTGCAATTAATTTGTTCCTCCTCAACAGAAAATCAGTTCATCACCGTAACATGGGGTTTTATTCTGATAAAAAGTAAACAATTTTAACAGATAAAAAGCGAAAATTCAAGTATCGTAATTGTTGATTGGACAAATCATGATAGGAGTTTTCGCTTTGACCCCAAGTTTAACAAACATCTGAATATCATCATCCATTATTTGATTTTTATGCCTTCTATTAAGGAGCTTGGATTTTTCCAGTTCAAGCTCCTGCGGTGTATTTTATGCCCGAACTGTCATGAAAAAATCCAGCGACATAACCGCAAGATACGTCGTTTTCGTCACGTAACGCCAGGCATATTAGAATGCTTTAAGTTGAACTCTCTTGTACCGAGACAAGGCTGTTTGAATTGCGCTTATACGTTGATATATGATGATGGCTAGGGCCTCTCGGTATTGTCAGTCGTGAATTTGCTCGTTATCTTCGATTTTGGTGATTAATCATAAATAAACAGTCATGCATTATTTAAATTATCCTTTGTTAAATGATGTCTATTCTTTACGTTTTTTCATATAAAAAATGTCGTTTTTTCTTATGAATGACCTTACCATAAAAAAAATAAAAATTTTTTTTCTTGATATTACTTGAGCAGATGAATATTATGCATATTCCGACAAAATACATTTATTGTTTGTTAGCGTTTTCAATGCTAACATGTATATAAAAAGAATATATTAATAGTTTGTAATATTTATATTTAATTCATGAAGAAAGGTGTAATGATCATGAAAATAAATGCTTCTATCTCATGTAAAGACACGAAACAGAGTGATGACTTATATAAATTAAAAAAAGTGCCCGGAATTTGGATAAGCGGTAAAACATTTTGGTTTGATAATGAAGCAGAGAAGCTGTTAACAGAAGAAATGCTTTCAATTAAAATAAAACGGCCTTATCTTCATTCAAATATTCATTTTTTTGAAACGTATATAACAAACCACCTCAATGAGGCTCGCAATCTTAAACTATTATTTGCCCATCACCATTTGTATAGTGCAAAAGACCATTTCACCTTTGTATCTCCTGTTGAAGATGTTATCTTTCACCTTGCTGACAATATCGTCTATTTAGTTAACGGTCGGCACAAGAGACAATCTTTTAAACAATGCTCTGTCCAACCATTTTGGAATTTTAAAACAGAAGATATTTGGAGAAATTATAGGCGGGGAACGTTACGTTATCAGCCTATGGCAAAAGGGGCAACGGTTAGTTTGTTTGCAATGAACGTTTCAATGTTACCTAGAGAAACAACTAAAGGAAGTGCATGGGTTATATTTGGCAAGTCAAAAGAAACGCTGGCTAAGCTCAATAAAGCAGTTTTAAAATCGTACTAGCATTTAAAATAAAAAAATGCTATTATAGAAAAGTCGTACAGTGTAGCATGATATAGTTTGGAGGGAAAGATACATGCGTGTGAATATTACGTTAGCTTGCACTGAGTGTGGAGATCGTACTTATATTTCATCAAAAAATAAACGTAACAATCCAGATCGTCTTGAGCTTAAAAAGTATTGTCCTAGAGAGAAGCGTGTTACTACACATCGTGAAACAAAATAAGCAGTGGGAATGCTTCCTGCTGCTTTTTTGCTGTTTATAAATGATGAAGTCGACTAATCATAAAGGAGCATAAATAAGACGCTTTTTTTACGTCTATCTATGCCTTTAAATACTTTAAGGTGGGAATCATGATGGATAAGAAATTAGTGCGTGCTGAATTAACAGGACGGCTGAAAGAGCTTTCAAAACCTGTCTATGAAGATCTGTCTTATCGAATAGCCAATCAACTGTATGAAGATCCTTTATGGAAGAGCGCTCAAGTTATTGGGATTACTGTCTCTCGATTTCCCGAAGTAGATACATATCAAATTATTCGTAAAGCATGGGAGCAAAAGAAAAAGGTTGTCATTCCAAAGTGTGATCCAAAGACGCGGGGAATGACGTTTCGGATGTTGCAACGCTTTAATGAACTTGAATCTGTTTTTTTTGGATTGTATGAACCGATTGAGAATAGAACAATTGCCGTAAAGCCTAATGAGATTAACCTTCTTATTGTTCCCGGAGTTGCATATACAAGAGACGGCTTTAGAATAGGATTTGGCGGGGGGTACTACGATCGATTTCTGGAAGGTTTTAAAGGTGACACTCTTTCATTAGCGTTTAGCTTTCAAATTGTTTCTAAGCTACCGCTTGAGGAACATGATTTGCCTGTTTCAAAAATTATTACGGAAAATGAGGTTATTTCAGTTGTCTATTGAGCAGCTGTTCATTTGTTTATTTATTATTTTTACTGTATTAGTCGGTTATTTCGTCCATTCATTAACGAAGACTGGGGCGATAGCTGCTGCTATTGTCGGTTTTTTTGTTGCAAGCGGATTTGGAATTAACGGTTTACTTTTGCTTGGTTCATTTTTTGTCAGCTCGAGTTTGCTATCTAAATTTAAAGCTACGCAAAAGGTAAGTCTTTCACAAATCGTTGAAAAAGGAGAAAGAAGGGATTGGCAGCAAGTCTTTGCAAACGGGGGAGTTGCCGCTGTTGCTAGTTTGTTATTTTTTTATACAGAAAGTATGCTTTTTCACATGACGTTTTTAATTGTCGTTGCGAGCTCAAATGCAGATACGTGGGCTTCTGAAATAGGGGCATTAAGTAAGCAAAAGCCTCTTACCATTAAAGGCTTACAAAAGGTTGAAAAAGGAACATCTGGAGCGGTTAGTCTCCTTGGAACTGTAGCTGCCTTTTTGGGCGCGTTATTTATTGCCATTGTAGCTCTATTCCTCTTTAAAGGAATAGATGGAAAGGTGATGATTTTTATTATGTTATTTGGCTTTTTAGGCAGTGTAATTGATACACTTTTTGGTGCTTTTCTCCAAGTAACATACAAGTGTAGAAAGTGTGGGCTAATAACGGAAAAAAAGCAACATTGTGACAGGGAAACAAAACAAATCAGCGGCTTTTCCATAGTAAATAACGATGTCGTTAATTTTTTATCAGGATTAATTGCTGCAGCTGCAGGTTCAACAATTTATTTTATGAGTGAGTTTATTTGAATAGTGGCAAGTAAGTAATTATTTTATCTCGTTACGCTTATTTTTCCTACTTAAACGTCCTTCCTTTTTTGTTTGGTTATTTTTACATAAAATCAGTTGTTTCTTCCCAAACTAACATGAAGGAGGGATAAGTAATGCGTCAATTTATGAGATTTTTCATTTTTTTTACCGGGATTTTTTTCGTTTATCGATATCGTTATCAAATCATGAATATTGCTCTGGGAAATATTTTATTAAGACGGATGTTAGTTAGCTCTGTAATGAGGGTTCCAGGAGTTAGAGAAAGAATGATGCAAAGTATTTTTAGATAGGCTATGTTATGAACATTGTTGATTCGTGGCTTCATCTCATCAGAAGGACCTTTCAAAAGTGTGAGACTGCAGTCTCACACGAATGAGCTTAAAACAACAAAATGTGCTTTAGATATATACAAAAAAAAGTTTTGTAAAAGGACCTATGCGGTCTTTTTATTTTTTTACGAGTGAAATTAACGATTCCCTTTACATCTGATCATTTCTTTGTCTATAGTAAAAAGGAAACAGTTTAAATAGCATTTATCAGGAAAATAAAATGAACTCTCAAAATAAGAAAGTAGGGGGAAAATTGAGTTTTAGAGAGGACTACCTATTTTGGAGGTTAGCTCATTACTTTGTTTCTGTCGGTGAGTATAGAATTGTCCAATTATCCAAGGATCAAAAAGAATTATGGCTAGAAAAGATTGAGAATAAGAAATATCAAGTTATTCGCTTGTTGCGATATGATATTGATTGGAGCAATTGGATGCAAAGAGATATTGAATTAACAGCAGCGAATGGTGAACAGATTAGAAGACAGTTAGCAAAAAGAAATATGAACGTTCTTAATCTTTACGTCAGTACATATCTTCCCGTTGATGATTACGAGTATCGTATCTCAAAACCATTTGTAAATCCAAATAACAGCAAAACTAATGTAACAACAGTTATTTTTGATCGGAACGGCTATAACGATGCACTTGGCCGTTTAACAGAATTATTGCAAACAGATGTCTCATTTACGTTAAAGAATGAATATGAAGAGCAGGAAATTGAAGCTGTGAAACAAGCTACACTAGCACAAATAGTCATTAAGGCTAAATCTGAGCAGGAGCTTTTTAAATATGGGAAACCGTTTTTTACTTATATTTTTATCGCTATTCAAGTTGTGATGTTTTTATTGCTGGAGCTAAATGGGGGAAGTGTAAATATTTCTACCCTTATTCACTTCGGAGCAAAATCTAATCCGCTTATTATCGAGGGCGAATGGTGGCGCTTTTTTACTCCAATTGTTCTTCATATAGGTCTTTTGCATTTATTAATGAATACTCTTGCCCTTTATTATCTTGGAATCGCTGTTGAACAGATTTTTGGAAATTTTCGCTTTTTGTTTATCTATTTGTTTGCTGGATTTGCAGGTTCTTTAGCGAGTTTTGTTTTTAGTCCGAGTATATCTGCAGGAGCTAGTGGTGCTATCTTCGGCTGTTTTGGAGCTTTGTTGTATTTCGGTGTTATTTATCC
Source organism: Bacillus aquiflavi (assembly GCF_019915265.1). Taxonomy (NCBI): domain Bacteria; kingdom Bacillati; phylum Bacillota; class Bacilli; order Caryophanales; family Bacillaceae; genus Bacillus; species Bacillus aquiflavi. The sequence goes on along the minus strand of NZ_CP082780.1, from coordinate 2,269,042 downwards.
GCGTCTTTTTTTTCGCACGATGGGAATGAATATTTTAATCATCATTGGAATTAATCTTGTTTTCGGTTTTACTGTTCCAGGTATTGATAATGCTGGACATATTGGTGGATTACTTGGTGGTTTTTTAGCAACGGGTATCGTTCATTTTCCCAAAAAAAGAAAGCTTTTATCCCAGTTGTTTTTTTTAATTACTGCCGCAATCGTTACTTTTGTTTTTCTGCAGATCGGTTACAAAAGCTAACCTCAACATTCCATTGGAAATAAGATTTTAAAGAGTTTGACGGAGAAGAAATGATTCTCCGCTTGCCGACTCAAAAATGATTAGTAAATGTGTTCGATCTTTAGCAAATAATAATAATGGGATGGTACTATTCAGAGAATCAATGATTGTACCATCGTCTTTTTTAATTCCTAGGAAATAATTTTTATAAAGCCCCTCCCATAATTGTCCAATAATTCGTTCCGACTCTTTAATTGTAAAACCGTGTAATGGTTTATGATTATATTTTATTAAATCAGTTAGCGGAATGATATGATATGCTTTTTCATTAATTGAAAAAGCTTTAGCTGCTTTCGAAATTATTTGTTTTTGCAATTCATTATTCATGTTGTCTAAAAGCTTCTCCCAGTCTCGTTCTATTTCGGTTGCCGCTTTTTTAAAAGACAATAACGGACTGAATAATGAGTTAATGACATATAACTCCTCAGCAGACATCGTATGAGCACTCGTGATTTTTTCTCCAGCTTCATGAATTTCCGAATAGTGAAATGTAATAGCTTGAACATGACTACTTTCTTTTTCGCTTATTTTTTTCTGTTGTTTTATTTCTGTTGTATTTTGCTTCCATTTTCCCATTTTTTCTTTCAGCCGGCCATTGATAAAAAGCAATGCCATATCTTGGCGCAAATAAGCCTTTTCATTTAAAGCTGAATGAACTTGCCAAAACAAAGAGTAACCCCCATCACTTTTATAATCGAGTATATTGATAGACGTTTTGGCTGTTTCATAAGTAACTAACTGATTAATAGGAAAATAGATAATACTTTCTTCAATTTTTTTATCAGGTGTTCTAATGAAAAAAATGATGATCAATATTAAAGCTGATAGAATGACGATAAAATAGAACTGACAGCGCTTCATTCATGTTCCCCTCTTTATTCAAAGTTTGTCCCTTTACAAAATGATATGCTCATCCAATTTGTTAAATACCTTTAAGGAGTATGTTTTTATAAAGGGATGTCAATTATGGAAATTAGTACCTTTGAGATTGAGGTGGGCAAATGGAAAAGATCGAAAAGCAACAAGTTTCACAAAAAATAAATGAAAATATTCAATATTTACGCCATGCCCTTGGAGTAGAGAAAAGTTTTGATGTCATTCAGCTCGATGTTGAGTATGCTGAAAGAAAAATGGCATTATTCTTAATAGATGGATTAATTAAGGATGATATACTTCATTATTTAATGACATTATTAGCTAGTTTGGAAAAGGAACAGCTAGAGAAAGATCCCCTTGAAAAGCTTGTGAAAAAATATATCCCATATGTTGAAGTTGAAGCGATAGATGATTTAAACGCTGCAGTTGATGCGGTGCTTGCTGGTCCAACCGCTTTAGTAGTTGATGGTATTGATAGGGTTATTTTAATTGATGCTCGAACATACCCGGTAAGAGGACCAGAGGAGCCAGATATAGAACGGGTTGTCCGCGGCTCACGCGATGGATTTGTCGAGACGCTTGTTTTTAACACTGCGTTAACGAGAAGAAGAGTTCGAGATAAGACACTGCGTATGGAATATATGCAAATCGGACGTCGTTCAAAAACCGATATTGTTGTTTGTTATATTGAAGATATTGCTGATGAGGAGATGGTTGCTAAGCTAAAGGAAGCTTTATCGAGGATAGATACGGATGGTTTGCCAATGGCGGAAAAAACGGTTGAAGAATTCATTTCCGGAAGACATTGGAATCCCTATCCGTTAGTTCGATATACTGAGCGCCCTGACACAGCCGCTACGCATCTTTATGAGGGACATGCATGTATCATTGTTGACGGATCACCAAGCGTCATTATTACGCCAACTACATTTTGGCACCATTTACAGCATGCTGAAGAATATCGAAATAAGCCATTAATTGGGGCTTATTTACGATTTGTTCGATTTTTAGCTGTTTGGGCGTCAATTTTTTTGTTACCCTTATGGTATTTATTTGCTGCGAATCCTCATTTATTACCTGAGGCAATTTCGTATGTTGGCCCAAATGAACCGGGAGAAATCCCGCTGTTTATCCAATTTTTAATCGTTGAAGTGGGAATTGATATGTTAAGAATGGCTGCTATTCATACACCAAGTTCATTAGCAACTGCCCTTGGACTAGTAGCTGCATTAATGATTGGCCAAGTTGCTGTTGAAGTAGGGTTACTATCAAATGAAGTGATTTTATATTTATCAATTGCTGCTATTGGAACTTTTTCAACGCCAAGTTATGAAATGAGTCTTGCTAATCGAATGATTCGCATTGGCTTATTAGTTGTTACAGCAATATTTCATGTATATGGGTTTGTCATTGGAATTGCGCTTTGGTTAATTATGCTTATAAGGATGAAATCATTCAGTGTTCCATATTTGTGGCCGTTTATTCCATTTAATTTACGGGCAATGCGCGATGTTATTATTCGCTCACCGATTCCGCTTAAAAACCGTAGACCGCGTATTTTAAAACCTAAAGATCCCGATCGATAATCTGAAGATAAAAAGATGCACCTTTCAATTTTGAGACAAAGTCAATATATGAATGATTTTTTTCACTATCAAGGCGGAACGCAAATAGAACAGTTTTTTATAAACTGATTTGTCAACATTTTGAAAGATTCATTTGCCCTTTTTTATATTTACTATAATTAACATGATGTAAAGGTTGAGACTAATAATGATTTAAATTATAATGATATATTAGAGTATGTTCATTTTTACACATTCTTATTTTGTGAGGGCAATGATGAAAACGATTTATGATGTTCAAAAATTATTACAAAGATACGGAACCTTTATTTATACTGGAGATCGCTTGGCAGACCTGGAATTAATGGAATCAGAAATAAAAGAACTTTACAATTCCAAACTAATCGAGACAAAAGTTTATCAAACAGCTTTATTGTTGTTACGACATGAAATGCAATTAAAAGAAAAATGAAATATACAAGACTAATTTTCAAAAAGTGGACAAACTTGAAACCTTTTAGAGCTTCAATCGTCTAATGTATATAGAAGCCAGTTTGTAAGGAAAATTAATCTTAATTTGAGCAAATTTCCGAATAGATTAAAAGGTTGGTGGAAACGTAAATTTCTGCAGAAAAATGAAATAAAAACAATGTTGCTTTTTTGTAAAAAAAATATTAAGATTATGTATGTTTAGGTAAATATTTACCTATTAATGTAAAGATGAAGAAAAAATCCCGTTTTATTATTGACTAGGGAGGCATTAAGTGATGCGGAGTTTAAAATCTTCAAAGGTTTCATTATTTGTAGTCGCAACAGTATTACTTTGGTTAAAAAAGTATATTGTCTATAAAACTAGCTTTGATATTAAAATTGAGAATTGGAAACAAGAGTTTATTTTGTTTATCAATCCGTTAAGCTTTTTAATGTTTATTTTTTGTATAGGCTTGTTTATAAAACAGAAAAATAGAAATCGTTATATTATAATTACAAGCTTTTTACTTTCATTTGTTTTTTTTGCGAATGTTATGTTTTATCGCTTCTTTAATGATTTTTTAACGCTTCCAGTTTTATTTCAAACGAGTAATATGAGTGATTTAGGCAGCAGTGTGACTGAATTGCTGCAAGTAACAGACTTTCTTTATTTTGTTGATTTTATCATTCTTGTGCTCATTTTAAAGTATAAGCCAAGTTTTATTGTGAACCGAGAGTATTCTAAAGTTGGCAAACGTGCATTTTTCCTCGTTGCAATTGCCATTACATTTTTCAATTTAGGTTTGGCTGAAACTGAGCGCCCACAATTACTAACTAGAACGTTTGACAGGGAGATGCTCGTTAAAAATATCGGCACATATAATTATCATATTTACGATGCGTTTCTTCAATCGAAGACAACTGCACAACGTGCATTAGCAGATGGGAGCGAATTAGTAGATATTGATAACTATGTTCAAGCTAATTATAAAGGTCCTAACGAAGATCTTTTTGGTATATCAAAAGGCAAGAATGTTATTTTAGTATCAATGGAATCTCTTCAAAGCTTTGTCATCAATGAAAGAGTAAACGGTCAAGAAATTACACCGTTTTTAAATCAATTGATAAAGGAAAGCTATTATTTTGACCAGTTTTATCACCAAACAGGTCAAGGAAAAACATCTGACTCAGAGTTCATTGTAGAGAACTCGTTATATCCATTAAGCCGCGGTGCTGTGTTTTTTACTAACTCTGGAAATAAATATACGGCAACACCAAAAATTTTAAGTGAAAATGGCTATTTCACTGCATCATTGCATGCTAATAATAAAAGCTTTTGGAATCGCGATATTATGTACCAATCTCTTGGATACAACCGCTTTTATTCAATGACAGACTATAATATTAATGAGGAAAATTCAATTGGCTGGGGCTTAAAGGATATTGACTTCTTTGAACAGTCGATTACTCATTTGAAGGAAATGCCAAAGCCTTTTTATGCAAAATTTATTACACTTACTAATCATTTTCCATTTGTTTTAGAAGAGGAAGATCAATTTATAGAACCTTATGACTCAAATAATAAGACTGTAAATAATTATTTTCCTACAGTTCGATACATGGATGAGTCATTGAAAATTTTTGTTGAACGTTTAAAAGAAGAAGGTATTTATGAAGATTCAATTTTAATTTTCTATGGAGACCATTATGGAATTTCCGAAAATCATAATAAAACAATGAGTGAATTTTTAGGTGAAGAAGTTACACCATTTGTAAGTACTCAATTACAGCGTGTTCCATTGATTATCCATATACCTGGACAAAAGGGAGGAACAATTTCGAATGTTTCTGGTCAGATTGATTTAAAGCCGACGATCCTTCATTTGTTAGGTATTGATACGAAACAAGATATTCAATTTGGTTCTGACTTGTTTTCAAAAGAAAGAATGAATTTTGTTGTTCTTCGTGATGGCAGCTTTATTACGGATGACTACGTATACACCCGGGGAGTATGCTATGACAAAAGTACGGGAGAACCAACAGACGAAAGCTCATGTGAGCCATACATGGAAAAGGCAAAAAATGAGCTTGAATACTCAGATAAAATTATTAATGGAGATCTTCTTCGATTCTATGAAAATAGTGAGTATCGCAAATGATTTAAAGCAAAGATAAATATTTAAAAAAATCAATGGCTGGCTTAACGGATCATAAAGGGTCATTTTGTAGAACAACAACACAGCTTAGTCAATCCTAGACAGAAAATATATTATTTACGAGGGAAATAATAATGGACATTGAAAAACGATTATATAATTCGGCAGTTGAATTAATTAAAGAAAGATATCCCTCTAACTGGGGTGGTGCAGCAGCAATAGCACTAGAGGACGGTACAATTTTGACAAGTATAGCACCCGAAGTTATTGTTGCTGCAACGGAACTCTGTATTGAAACAGGAGCAATTCTGGAAGCTCATAAACTTGATAAAAGAGTAACTCATTCAATATGCGTTGTACGAGATGATGAAAATTCGGATTTTAAAGTATTATCCCCGTGTGGAGTATGTCAAGAAAGATTAATTTATTGGGGACCAAATGTAAAGGTAGCAGTTACTGTACCTGGAAAAGATTTAGTTTTTAAGTCTTTATCAGAGGTACAGCCTTTTCATTGGACTGCTGCTTATCCAGATGAAGAGTTATTTAATGAGTAAAACTGCGTAATCGGGCGCGATTGGTGAAGATACAAGAGAATTTTGTGGCGCATCAGGGCAGCAACAAAATGTTGCGCCTTGATGCGCCTTTAACTATCTTTACTTTAGCTATTCATCACAATAATACTGGAGATAAGAAACTGATATAGGAAAGGGCGACGAACAACGTGCTTTTTGGAGATAAATTAAAAAGGGAAAGAGAAAAAAGAGGTTGGTCACAAGATTACCTTGCTGAAAAAATATATGTTAGTCGTCAATCAGTTTCAAAGTGGGAAACAAATAAAAACTATCCCAGTATCGAAGTGATTATTAATTTAAGCGACTTATTTAATATCACAATCGATGAACTATTAAGGAGTGATGAGGGCTTGAAAGAAAAAGTAATTCAAGATAGTAAAGGATCGGTAAGTTTGAATTGGAAAACACACTTTTAACTGGTTTAGGCATCATTATAGGGATTATAATTGTCAGCTTAATCAAGCATGGAGGAATTGATTGGTTATCCATCAGCCAGTCAATAGTTGCAACAGCAGCTTTCCTTTATCTTATTACCCTTCTTTTTCCGCAATGGAGCCGAGAGAAAGAAACGAAATATTAGTTAAGATGTTCTGCAAACGGGCACGATTGCAGAACACGAGAAGGACAGCATTCGCTGTCTTTTTTTCTTCCAAAAGTGAAACTTGCTGCAGAAGAAAATATGTGGCAATTGTCAACGGTAAATGTCTGACTGATCAAACGATCAATTAAGCCAGTTTTTATCTAATTTTCCTACAGCATTTCCCTCGTTTATTTCACTAATTTGAATGTTCTAATTCATTAAATGAAGCATTATCTCAGCATATTTCCTTTTATCCGTCATAATTTAATAAGTGATGGGAAGGGGGAAGATAAATGAAAGTAAAGATTCGTTCCGGCGATACGTTTTGGTATTATAGCCAATTATTTTTAGTGAATGTTCAGCTCATTATTGATTCTAATCCTAATTTAAAAAGCTCTTCGCTGCCCGTTGGACAGGAAGTAAATATTCCTGGATTTATTACTCAACAATATACAATTAAACGAGGAGACACGTTTTGGAAGCTCGCTGCGGCACGACATATCTCAGTTGATGCGTTGCTCCTTCTGAATCAAACAAAAAATCCGAATTTACTTAAGCCTGGTGATATTATTTTACTGCCAAAAAGAGTTACGTACTTTGTAGTAAATGGGAAAATAGAATACAACTCTACGAAACTGCAGGAAGATTTAGTTAAGTTAAAGGAAATATATCCTTTTATTACAGAAAGATCAGTTGGTACATCTGTTTTAGGGAAACCGCTCCATGTAATTAAGATTGGTAAGGGACCAAAAAAAGTACAAATAAATGCCTCATTTCATGCAAATGAGTGGATTACGACACCGATACTAATGAGATTAGTTAATGAATATGTACGATCACAAACAAATAATTATCCAATTCGTGGATTGAATCCGCTGCCACTTTATCATCAAGTAGAATTAACAATTGTTCCAATGGTGAATCCTGATGGCGTAGATTTAATATTAAACGGTCCTCCTTCTAAAATGAAAGATGAAGTGATAAAAATAAATAAAGGCAGTACTGATTTCTCAGGATGGAAAGCGAATATTCGTGGTGTTGACTTAAATAATCAATACCCGGCAAATTGGGATATTGAAAAAAAACGAAAAGAGCCGAAGCAACCCGCTCCACGTGATTATCCAGGAGATGCCCCTTTAACTGAACCGGAAGCAAAAGCAATGGCTGATTTAGCTCGGAGTGGTCGCTTTGATAAAATGCTCGCTTTTCATACACAAGGAAAAGAATTTTATTGGGGCTATGAAGGTTTCGAACCTCCACAATCAAAAGTGATCGCTACAGAATTCGAACGGGTGAGTGGATATCGTGCAATCCAATATGTAGATAGTCATGCAGGGTATAAAGATTGGTTTATACAGGAATTTCGCAAACCAGGTTTTACAATTGAACTTGGGAAAGGTGTTAATCCCTTGCCTTTATCTCAATTTGATGAAATTTATCAAGAAGTGCTTGGTATATTTCTTGCTTCTCTTTACATGTAACGTATATATTAAAAATATAACCAAATTATTTCTATTATTTAAAATAAGCCGATCAACGGCTTATTTTAAATTTATAAAGTTACATTTAAAACAAATTTGAAATAATTGAAACATTTATGTGTATGAATCGTGTATAATATATATATGTATGTGAAAAAAGGAGGTACGGAATTGGTTTACTCAAGAAAAACGGGTGATTGTAATAGACAATTTAAGACTTTTATATTTATTTTAACCTTTTCCGTATTGGTTTTAGCAGGATGTAAACAAGATAAGCAAATTTTATTACAATCACCGTCAAATAATAAAGATGAGAATATTGAACAGGAAACACGAAATAATAGAGTTTTTGATGAGGCACTTTACAACTCATTAAAAATACAAGAGGGTCAGTTTTATAAAATAGTAGGTTGGTTAAATGATGATACTATTTTGTATTTAACAAATTTAAGCAATGGAACAAATGTATATACATATAACATTTTTTTAGGAAAAAGTGAACTGCTTTATAATAGTAAAGCACCAATTGCTTATACGGAAATTAGCCCATGGAAAAACAATATTTTAATCCATTCTGCTCCGTCTGAATATTTAGCTATCGTAACTGTCATTGATCAAACGGGAAAGCTATTAGCATCTGAACAGTTAGAATCAGCTGAACTTTCATTTGCATGGAGTTCTTTTAATGAAAATAAGATATTAATTTCAACGTTTAATGAAGACTGGTCATTTAAAATGAGCCTTTGGGAAATTAATAAGCAAAAGCTTTCAGCTGTTTCGTTAACCGAACCGTTTGTTCAATGGATAACAGATAAGGAAGTAGGCTATTTAAAATGGGATCACGAGACTCCTGCTTTAACAGCTCCGTTCGTGAGAAAAAACATTAAAACGGACGAAGAAAAGCTCGTGCCTTCTGAAGCGATCCATTTTCATTCTTTCGGAGACTATCTATTAGCTATTTCAGTAAATCATAGTGAAACAGACAAGGCGGAATATATAATTTTTGATAAAAAGCTCAAAAAGCTACTTTCGTTTAAAATCCCACATTTATCAAGATATTCCGATTGGCTTATTCCTTATTATGATATTGATGAAAAGGAGCAAAAATTTTATACATTTCGACCAAAATATAGTAAAGAAGAAGAAAATTATCGCGATGATTTTCTTCTTGTAGCATATGATCTCATTACTGGAAAAGAGGAAACCGTAATAGAAGGTCTTAATAATGAGCCAATCAGCGTTTCACCGGATGGAGAATATATTTTATATGGTTATCAATTTGAGAAGTTAATTAATCTAAAAACGCAAGAAGTAATAACGATTATTGAGAAGTAATAATAGACAGGTGACAGAAAAAGCTGCTGCAAAAACGGACTTTTGACAAACGCTCATCTTTGCATGCGCTTCGTTGTAAGCTCATAAACTCCTGTTTTATTCACTCCCGCCTCAATTTTTAAACTAGTACGATAAAATCAAAATATTATTTTTGTCAACAACACAAAACGGACTGTCTTTTTGACAGTCCATTTCTGCATAAATAAGTTAGGCTACAGGATAACCTGATTTTAATACAGTCATAAAAGTAAACCAACCAAATACAGCTAAAGTTCCAATTCCAAAAAATGCACCGAGGAAATTTTTGTTTTTTAATGCACTAATTGAACCGAAAGCTGCCAATATCGTTACTAATCCAAAAATAATGACCAGTCCCATTTTATAGCCCCCTTTATCATCACACTTTATGTAAAGTATTGTACTATTTTTTACGTCTGTATTATATTTTATCCGTTTTTTTTTTTTTTGATTTGTCGAGATGTAAAAATGACACTTCTATGGCGTAAGCTTTTACAAGCCTAATTATGAACTGAACATGCTGCTGGGGAACAAAATAAATAGGCCTTTCAGATTCATAAGTAACAGCGATTAAATATTCATCAATTTCGAATTGTGCCATTTGCTGTGCTGTTTGTTCTCCTTTTTCATAATAATAAGCAGCAATCATTTCTTTAAATAAAAAGGCTTCATCATCTGTTTTTTGAATTCCATAATCAAAGAATAACTCACCTTGTTTATATTTATGTATATATAGTAGCTCATGATTAGCTTCATAAGCTGTTCCAATGTTCAGTAACTCTTTTGCCAGTAGAGCATCGTCAACGTATTGATAAATATATAATAAATCATTTTGAAAAAAAATATTTGTTTCTTTCTGTAAAAGGTCTTTAAAATCGTCCATTTCCTCAAGTTGATTACTTGCTTCAACACCATATAATATATCCATTATATTACCTCGCATTATACATTTTTGTAACAGCTATTGTAAGCTTGAAGGCTTTTTGAACAGCTATTAATAGTGTAAAATAAATATACCAATGTTAGCAATTAGGAGGTACTTATTATGAAATGGAAACAAATTCCTTTAGGACCTTTACAAACAAATTGTTATGTCCTAGTAAAGGAAAATAAATGTTTAATTGTTGATCCCGGCGGAGAAGAAGAAAAATTACTTTCATACATGAAAAGCGAACAACTTATACCAAAGGGGATATTTTTAACACACGCACATTTTGATCATATTGGGGCAGTAGATAAAGTTAGGGAATACTTCAACATTCCAGTATATATTCACGAAAAAGAAGCAGACTGGCTCGTAGATCCTAAATTGAATGGCTCGCAATTATTCCCAGTAGGTGTATTAATTCAAACTAAACGTGCAGACAAGTTAATTACTAAAGAGGAGACAATTACAATTGAAGAGTTTTCTTTTCAAGTTTTTGAAACTCCAGGTCACTCCCCAGGAAGTGTTTCATTCTATTTTGCGACTGAAGGCATAGTAGTATCGGGTGATACTTTATTTAATGGCAGTATTGGACGCACTGATTTACCAGGAGGTAATCATGAGCAATTGTTAAATAGTATTCATGAGAAACTGTTAACATTAAGTGAGAAAACTCTAGTGCTACCTGGACACGGACCAATTACAACAATTGGTACTGAAATGGATGTAAACCCGTTTTTAAACGGTTTTTAAACTCGTAAAATTCATCAATTAGCAATTAGCAAAAAAAACCCATCTCAAATGAGAAGGGTTTTTCTGGGGGATGTTCTATTTCATAAAACGGGAGGGGATAAAAGTTAAGCTACTAATTTTACATTATAACAAAGTTACCAATGTGTCAATGATGAAAAGATAAAAAGGAGCAAAAATGATTAATTTTTTGAGAAATATTATCGTTAGTAGATCATCAAAAATGCTGTCTTATGCTGAATTTATCTCCTTAGTGTTATATCATCCAATTTATGGTTACTACATGCGGAAGCGAATAAAGATCGGCTCTGAAGGAGATTTTATTACTTCAAGTAATGTTTCTGATATTTATGGGAGAACGATCGCTAAATGGTATGCGGCAATCGTTGAAGAGTATGGGATAAACCCACAAATTTGTGAGCTTGGTGCAGGCAACGGACGTTTTGCTAAAGCATTTATTGACGAATGGCATGAAAAATATCGTCAACCGCTTCAATATTATATCCTTGAAACGAGTCCATATCACCGTGAACTTCAACGAAAGAGTTTATCTTTTGGAGAGACGGTAAAACAAATTGAATCATTCGATGAAATCACACCCTTTTCAGGCTTAGTTTTTTCCAATGAATTGTTTGATGCTTTGCCTGTTCATGTTGTAGAAAAAAAGCAAGGACAGTTATTTGAAGTAATGATAGGCATGGAAGGAAACGAGCTTGTAGAAAAAGCGGTTATTTTACAAAATGAACAGCTTTTATCTTTTTTAAAAAAATATCAACTTACATTAAATGAGGGTCAGCGGATTGAAATACCTCTTGAAATGGAGAGGTTTTTAGAAAATATTGCGAAATCTCTCGAAAAAGGATTAGTTGTGACTGTTGATTATGGTTATACAACTGAGGAATGGATGGATATTTCTAGAAGAAACGGCAGTTTAAGAGGCTATTATAAACACCAATTAGTTAAAAACGTTCTCGAAAGACCAGGTGAGATGGATATTACGAGTCATGTTCATTTTGATGCATTGATTCAAAAAGGAGAAGAAGTAGGTTTACATTTTTTAAGTAAGCAAAGACAAGACGAGTTTTTATTATCAACTGGTATTTTAAACGAGCTAACCGAACATCATGATCCAAATCCATTCTCACAAGTAAGCAAACGTAATCGAGCCATTCGCAGTTTAATTATGCCCGGCAGTATGAGTTCTTTTTTTCATGTTATTATGCAACAAAAAGGATATTCTTTTAAAGTTGACGATCTATTTAAATGTTCATAAAAAAAAAGCAACGTTTATTCGTTGCTTTTTTAAGGACTTGTTTCAGCTGTTGTCAGACCATCATAAAGGTAGTCCAATACGTGAAACCTGCAAAGAAGATTGTTAAGTATGCTCCGAAAAGATAAAGGTACATACGCTCGGACAGCTTTAAATAACTTAACAAAAGAAAAAAGCCTGTTTGCCCAAAGAATATTAATGATGTTGTATACATGTCACCTAAATAAAACATTACCGCAAATATTCCTGTCCAGAATCCTAACACTCTGTACATGCGATCCATATGTATCCCTCCTTTTGTCCATCAATTAATTATTATAGAATAAACTACGCTTAAATGTAAATAACACTTTATTTCTACTTTGTGACTAATGCTTGATATGAACAGGATTCACAGCCACTAAAGATATTCTCTTTCTCAATTAATTCAACCGATTTAAAGAGAACATCAAACATTCCTTTTAAAAATTCATAATGCATATTACAGACTGTTTCTTGATAGTCTGCGGCAACTTCTTTAAAAGGACAGTTGTAAATATGAAAATAAATTTTTGTCTGTTCTTCATTCGTATCGAATTCAGGATAAAAACCTGACAAAGTTGCTGCGCTTTTAAGCATGTTCAGTTTTTGTTCAAAACTTAATTCCTCTTCTAAAAGAGAATGTCTGTGCAATTCTTGCTTAATCATTTCAATACCGTATTTTTTACCGGTTTCATAAAGTGCCTTTTTTCCTTCTTCGCCTAATGACATAAGAGTTTGTAAGGCAATTTTTGAAAGTAGCTGGTAATCGCGAAACGGAAAATGGAGTTGGATAACGTCATCAGAGAGACGGTATAATCTGCTCGGTCTGCCGCCTTTTCCAGTTTTCCTTGTTTCTGAAACAAGCATATTAACATCTTCAAGCTTTGATAAATGTAGCCTAGCAACATTTGGGTGGATATTAAAGTGTTCTGCTATTTCTTGTACTGTAACATCTTTATGATGGTTTGTAATGTATTGATAAATATAAAAACGGGTTGGATCTGATAATACGTTTGTAATCTTCAATGTTTGTTCCATGTCTGCTCACCTCAACCACATTGTTCATTCCATTATAATACAGTCGGCACTACAAAGGAATGAGGTTTTCACTATAAACACTATATGTTTAGAAAGTGTTCACAATTACATGTGTATTAAAGTAAAAATTATCATGAAATTGGTATTTAAAGATTAATTATTGGGCTAGCTGGATTCGAACCAACGCATCACGGAGTCAAAGTCCGTTGCCTTACCGCTTGGCTATAGCCCAACGATGAGAGTGAAACGACAATTAGTTAGGGGACTAATTGTCGTTTCACTAAATGATCTCCATTTGATTGAAGAAGTTCAATGATCATATTATATGATCTGAAAAAAAATTTATACGAAAAAATGTCAACTGAGCAGGATTTTTTTTACTTACTGTCGAATAAGTCGAGTGAACAAATATTTTAGAAAGGATGTGTACGAAAAATTTGAACTGGATTGAACAATTAGCTGATAAAATTATAACGGATGCCTTCAAAAAGGAAACGACAGACATTCATATTATTCCGCGAAAAAAAGACACGCTGATTCAATTTAGAGTAGTAAACAAATTAATTCCGTATCTTTATTTACAGCGAGAGGAATGTGATCGGCTCATTTCTCACTTTAAATTCCAAGCAGCAATGGACATTGGAGAACGAAGGCGGCCGCAAAGTGGCGCTTATACAAATTATGTTGATGGTCATTTAATTAGCATGCGTCTTTCAACGCTTCCTACAGCTTATAATGAAAGCCTCGTCATTCGCCTATTGCCCCAGTCTAAAAAGGATCCACATCATCTTTCTTTGTTTCCTCAAACAACTCGGAAAATCCTAGCTCTTTTAAAACATGCCCACGGTTTAATAATTTTTACAGGTCCAACAGGTAGCGGCAAAACGACAACACTTTATTCACTTCTGAATGAATCCTCTCGTATTTTCAATCGCAATATCATTACACTAGAAGATCCAGTTGAAAAAAATTATGACAATGTTTTACAAGTTCAAGTAAATGAGAAGGCTGGAATTACGTATTCCACAGGTTTAAAAGCAATTTTACGGCACGATCCTGATCTGATTATGGTTGGTGAGATCCGTGATGCAGAAACGGCGCAAATTGCCGTACGAGCTTCACTTACAGGTCATTTAGTTCTCTCTACAATGCACACGCGAGATGCAAAAGGGGCAATTTATCGATTACTTGAATTTGGTGTTAATTGGATTGAAATCGAACAAACTTTAGTAGCGGTGACAGCACAACGATTAGTAGAGCTAGCTTGTCCGCTGAGCGAAACGGTGAAAAGAGCAGCTGTATTCGAGATTTTGTATGGGAGGTCTCTAGTTGAAGTTTTACGGGAAGCGAAAGGGGAGAAGGTTGATCTTCATTATGAGAAGTTAAAGGATATTATTAAAAAAGGAATCGCGCTCGGATTTATTAAAGAGTCAGAGTATGAACGTTGGGTGTACGAATATGAGAAGGTATAAATGGTCTATTAGGGAACAAGCAAATTTTTTAAAATATACTGGAGAATTAATCGAAAGAGGTTATCCCTTATCAGAAGCAATTGAGTCCCTAACATTCCAATTAAAAGAAAAACGAAAAAAAGAAATAGGCGATTGTTTAGAATTTTTAAAGGAAGGCCGTTCATTTAGTTATATTTTAACGAAATTAGGGTTTAAAGAAGATTTAATCGGTTATGTATTTTTTTCTGAACAGCACGGCGGGCTAGCAAATGCACTTCAAGACGGAAGTGAAGTAATGCTAAAGAGGCGGAAGGATATCGAAAGACTATTAAAACTTCTCTATTATCCCCTCATCCTCATTTTCATTACAATTCTATTATTTATTGCTGTGGAAAATATGTTACTGCCCCGATTTACATCATTATTTAACACGCTTCAGCTTGAAGCTAACTTTTTTATGATTTTTGTAAAAAGCTTTGCTGAAGTGTTGCCGATTATAGTCCCCGTTAGTTTCATAATCATCTTGCTTTTCCTTAGTTATTACGTTTTATTTTTTCGTAAGCTTCCATCACTTCAGCAAAAACAGTTACTTGTTAGACTCCCATTTAGCGGCTCATTTTGCAAATTATTGTATACACATTACTTTGCCATACAATTAAGTTATCTTTTGTCAGGAGGTATACCGATATACGACGCATTAATAATATTTGAAAAAAACAAAAAACAGCGTTTTTATCATGAAATTGGCATGAGAATAAGACAACAATTAGTGAAAGGAGAAAAGTTAGAGAAAATTTTTTCAGCCTATTCTTTTTTTGAAGAAGAACTTTCAAAGATTGTGGCCCATGGTCAAAAAAATGGAAAGCTTGATAAAGAACTATTTTTTTATAGTCATTACTGTTTAAGAAAGCTAGAGGAAAAAACGGAAAAAGGATTAAAAGTTGTTCAGCCTGTTTTATATTCGACTATCGGGCTGTTAATTATCTCGATGTACTTAGCAATTCTTTTGCCGATGTTCCAATTACTTGACGGATTTTAGGAGGATGAAACAATGAGAAATATATTAAATAATGAGCGAGGGTTTACATTAATTGAAATGATGATTGTTTTGCTCGTCATTTCAGTGTTGTTAATTATTACAATTCCTAATGTTGCCAAGCATAGTAAGAATATTAATAACAAAGGTTGTTCAGCGTTTGTAAAAATGGTTGAAGCCCAAGTGCAGGCCTATGAAATTGATCATAATAAAAAGCCAGTGTCGATTGATGAGTTAAAAAGGGCGAATTACATTAAACAAACAACCTGTTCAGATGGAAGGAAGCTCTCGATTGGCACGGACGGGGAAGTAAAAATAAATGATTAATAAGATTCAACGTTCAGCAGGGTTTACTTTAGTAGAAACATTATTTGTTTTAAGTGTCTTTTTTTTGATTGCCTCTATTACTGTCTTCTTGTTAAAACCTCATTTTACAAAAATTGAAAAAGAGTTTTTCTTCTCCAATTTAGCTGCCGATTTATATTACGCTCAAATATATGCGATCGCTCATCAAAGCGAAGTGACAGTGAATTTTTTGCCAGATCAACAATTTTATTATTTTCGTTCACGACATCATCAGAGGCATTTATTAAAAAGAACCTATTCTAAAGAAATTCTTATTTATGAAGGGTCCATTAATTTAAATTTCCGTTTTCTTGCAGATGGAAATATTAACAAATTTGGTTCGTTTTTCATTCGCATTCATGATAACCGGTATAAACTTACCTTTTTATTAGGAAAGGGAAGATTTTATGTTGTTAAAGAACGATAATGGCTTTTTTTTAGCAGAACTGTTCCTCTCTTTATCTACACTCCTGCTCGTATGCAGTATTTTAGTTCCTCTTTACATCGATCTAGTTGCTAAACGTGAGCAACTAGAAATTGAACATGAAGCAGTTCAGATTTTATATGAGGAATTAATTTCTGAAAAAGTGGAACAAACGACGAACCATTTTAAAACGATTATTAAAAACGGAATAGAGTATGAATTTGTTCGCCGTCCTACTAACAGTGGTGAAATGGAGGTATGTATTCGCTTTGACATTTATTCAAAAGAGAAAGAAAAATGTGAGCTTACAAACTGAGCAAGGTTTTACTATGTTAGAAATGTTATATGCTTTTTTCGTTTTTTGTATCATCATGTCTTTGATGCCTTTAATCTTAAAAACTATTTTTACTAGTGGAATCGACAACCGATTGCAACGGTTGGAGTGGGAAGTTTTTATTAGTCAAGTAAAGAAGGAGATGAGAATGATTGATAATTTATATATATTGAATGGTCAATTATTTTTAAAAGAAGGGGAAGAAGTGATCTCCTATGAAAAATATAAAGATAAAATTCGTCGTCAAGTAAATATGAAGGGACATGAAGTTATGCTGCAAAAAGTAAAGTCAATGAAATTTGAACAAATAGTAAATGGAGTGAAGCTTACTGTTACCGATTTAAATGATCATGTTTATGAAGTAATGCTTCGATCCTATATCGATTTGGAGAATGAGCAATGATTAACAATGAAGAAGGATTTACGTATCCAGTTACTTTTATTTTATTACTGCTCATGTCTCTTTTCCTTGCTTATTATTCTGAGCAATTTGTTCTAGAGAAAAAATTTTTTGCAGAATCAGAAAAAATATTTAAACAAGAGTATTATATGCTGCATGCTGTAAAGGAAATGGAGCAAGCCTTACAGGAAGATGAAAAATTGAATAATGGAACGTTTAGTTATACAAATGGGACAATTACTTATAACGTAAAAGAATTTACCGAACAATTATTACAAGTTTCCTTAGTAGGTAAATTAACAACGAATGAGGAGTGGACAGGATATGCTGTTTATGACAAAGAGAAACAAAAAATGATAAAATGGTTTGAAAGAAGATAACAGGAGATTAGATGATGAAATCTATTTATTTAATTGGATTTATGGGAGCAGGTAAAACAACTATAGGACGGGAGCTTGGACAAGCTATACATTATCCCGTGATTGATACTGATGAAAAAATTGTTTTGACAGAGGGGAGAGAAATAAATAACATTTTTTCAACTTTCGGAGAGGCTTATTTTCGGAAGCTTGAGACAAAAATATTAAAATCACTGCCAGTATGCGAACATATTATTACAACTGGAGGGGGGATTGTTTTAAACGAAGAAAACCGGAAGTGGATGAGGAAGCATGGAACTGTGTTATTTTTATATTGTGAACCCGAAGAAATTTTACAGCGACTTGAAAATGATATAACTCGTCCATTATTAAAAAATAATAAAAAAGAAGCAGTTTATAATTTATATAAACAACGGCTCCCTATTTATAAACAAACAGCTCATTATACAGTGGATACAACTCAGAAAAGCATTTCTGAAATTGTTTCTGAAATAGAGACTCGATTGAAGACTGCTTCGGGTGGACATACTTATAAAAAGACTAAAAAGTAGGTGTGTCCCCATTGAATTCAAATGAGTATGTAAAATTTATGACAAAGACAATTGTTCAATATATTGATCAGCCGCGTGAAGAGCGCAAACAGCAACGTTTAATGAAAAAGCAAACAAAGGAACCATTTTTATATAAATGGTTTGGCTTAATTCCTTATGCGATTTTATTTATGTTGAAACGGAATAAAGAAAAGAAGTAAGATGTGTACTTCATTTCTACTGTAGAGTGATTAGAAAAGCAATTGATGTATGATCGAATGAAAAATTCTAAAACACGATGTTTATCATTTAGTAACCGCTGTCAACTAGATGATAGAATAATGCAACAAAATGGAGTAAAATTCTCTTTCGAAAATGCCATTAGGTCTATTCCAAATATTATCGAGGAAATAACTAATAAAACCGGTTTATCGTAAAGATCTTATCCGGAAAAACAACGGGGGTATCCAATAAGTCGATTTTCTGTATTGGACGCCCCCTTTTTATGTTAAGCATGCTGATAAATCAACATGCTTGATTTCAATTTTTACTGTATTTGTCCTTTTGGGACAGCCCCTTGTTGAATCAACCTTAAAAATATTTAGCAATATTAGAAAAAAAAGTATAGCTAAATCTACTTCACATGATGATGTTCCCCGTTCCATTTATCTGATACAAGATTCTTTTAAGCCTTAAACAGAGAGGAAAAAGTTACAGGAATGTATCCCCGCAGTAGAAGAATCATACCCGGGATGCCCAATAGAAGAAGGCAAGTGTTTGTCAAAGATGTTTCAAAAACGGGTTAAACTAGTTTATGAAATAGCTGTTTTTGTTAAGTAAAATAATCCGCCATTAATGATTGAGATCATTATTTTTGGTTCATATTGTTCTTGTAAGGCTGCTTTTTCATTTTCGTAGCCTTCTCCCTTATCGTCAACCTCTTCATAAAAATGTTCTAGCAATTGCAAATCTTTATCCCAACGGCTTTTGGCATCATTAGCCCATGAAAGATCTTGTTTTTCAAGCTCTTTACGAAAATATTTCTCAATTCTAAGTAGACCACTTCTCGGTTTCACTAATGGAGATAGTGTAAATGCATAATCAGGTATTTTCGGTGTTAATGAAATTTCTTTCAGTTTATCGTGAAAGTCTTCCACTAAATATCCGTTAATTAGCTGTAAACCGATTGATTTAAATACATCTTTTTTTCGATCACATTTATAAGAAATTTTCACGTTTAAACCGAGCCAAGGGAATAAAGGTGTTTGCTTGAAGTGATGATCATGGCTTTCATATAATCTAATATAACCTGCTAAATTTTTAGTTGATTGAAATATTTGGTGAAGTCGGGGCGATCCGAAATGGACCACCTCACCATTTATTTGTTTAGGAACTTTTTTTTGGTTTGTAATAAGTGTAAGTTGCATTGGCTGCGGAATACCACCTGTTTTTTCTAGGTAATGCCAGTAAAATGGCCGATTCATTAATTCTTTATCAAGTTCCACTGTCAGTTGAACCGTTAAATAACCTAAACCCCGATCTACAATTTCACAGCCGTTAGCGTTAAAATAACGTTCCAAAAACCTATGAATTTCCTGTTGCTGCATGGCTTTCGCTCTCCTTCATTTCATCAGCAAAATGTATAATAGATGTTAAATTTTCCATTTTGATTCTCATTTCACCTTCTGACGAAGAATCATTAAAAATATCGGCAAGGTGTTCTTCGAAACTTCCGAAGTCAAGCTTTGTTAAAAAATCATCAAGCTCGCCGACAACTCTTTCAAATAAATTAATTTTCTCATAGAGGAGCTTTAAAATATGCTCTTCTACAGTGTCCTTCGTTGTAAAATTATAAATGTTCACATCCTTTTCTTGTCCTAAACGATGAATCCGTCCGATTCGCTGCTCTAGCTTCATCGGATTCCAAGGTAAATCAAAATTAATAATATGATTGCAAAATTGCAAATTAATCCCTTCGCCCCCAGCCTCGGTCGCGATTAAAACTTGAGCGTGATTTTGAAAAAGCTCACGCATCCAATCTTTTTTTCCGCGTTTGAATCCTCCGCGAAAGGGAACAGAACTAATTCCATGTTGTTTTAAAAACCATTGTAAATATAGTTGAGTTGCACGATATTCAGTGAAAATAATGACTTTATCGTTAATAGAGCGAATTAATTGTAATGCTTTTTCTGCTTTTGAGTTCGTGTTTACCTGTTCGACTTTAGAGATTAATTCGGTTATTTTTTCTTTAAAGGTTTGTGATGGTTTTTCCGTTTTAGAAAGCATGTTTTTTAAAGTGTAAAACACTGCCTCCCTGCTGCTGCATGCCTCGCGTTGTAATGTTATAATTGAAAACCTGCTGCTATTTTTTATCGCTGAGACTGCTTCATAAAGCTCGCGTTCCTCTTTTGTCAGTTCAACTAAAATTGTTTCTATCTTTCTTTTCGTCCATTCGATTTTAGTATCAGCTCGCCGATTGCGAATCATTACTTTATTCACTAACTTTTTTAAGTGCTCGTCATCGTTAATCGAACGGGAATTTTTATTATATTTTTCAAAAAAGGCAGTTTCATTTCCTAAGTGCCCCGGTTTTAATAATGAAACAAGATTAAAGATTTCATCAATTCTGTTTTGAATTGGTGTTGCTGTTAAAAGCAAACAAAATTTCTTTTTTAAGTTTTGGACAAACTCGTAATTTTTCGTTTTATTATTTTTTAATTTATGTGCTTCATCAATAATGATCAAATCATAATCCTGCTCATAAATAATATCCCTATGCGGATTTCGTTTAGCGGTATCGATTGAAGATACAACTACATCACATTGATCCCAAACATAACTTTTTCTTTGGACGACAGCTGGGATATAAAATTTCTCGTTCAACTCTTTTGCCCATTGAGTTACGAGAGAGGCAGGGACTAATATTAGTACTTTTTTTACTAGACCGCGAATCATATATTCTTTTAAAATAAGCCCTGCTTCAATTGTCTTCCCAAGCCCAACTTCATCTGCTAAAATGGCCTTACCGTTCATATTTTCAACAACTTGTTTTGCGACTTCAAGCTGATGAGGTAAAGGAGTTAATTGGGGTAAATGATTGGGTGCCTGCAATCCTTCAAATTCTGGAATGATGAGATGTTTTTCTACCTCGACAGCAAGTTGAAATAACTCCCAATTCCCCCACGGACCGTCATTTTCGATACGCTGTAAAAAATTCTCTTGCCAAGTAGAATCAAACTGTATTTGCACCGTCATACTTCCAACTCCTTATTGCACATAAAATGTATTGCCGATCATAATTATTAATGGTAGGATGATAATAGTTTAGAAAGCTTAGAATTTTCATATTCCTAAATAAATCACTACAAACGAATGTTTAGTAATAAATAGTATAGCCAGTGAAAAGTATATTATCCCTACTAGTGAGGGGAATCACTTAATACATAAAAGTGATAAGTAGCTTTTTATCAGCATCAAGTGGAGGAATGTGATGTTCCTAGCTTATAAAGGCGAATGATAGCAAGGGGAGAGACTACATTAGTAGCGCCGAAGGAGCAAACAAAAAGTTTGTGAATCTCTCAGGCAAAAGAATCCTTGTTTGACGCAGCTCTGGAGAGTGTTTTAGGTTTTTACTAAAACCACCAAAGGGGAAAGCCATTAAGGTTAAACTTTCAGGTGCCAGGACAGAGATCTTCTTTGCTATAAGCGGGAGAGCTCTGTCTTTTTTTATTAAGTTTACCTATTAAATGGTAATATATAAAGTATGATGATTGAAAGGGGAAAAGAGATGTCACAATTAAAACGAACACCATTGTTTGATGCTTATAAAGAATATGGTGCAAAAACGATTGACTTTGGCGGATGGGAACTTCCTGTCCAATTTTCAAGTATTAAGGAAGAGCACGAAGCTGTTCGAACTAAAGCAGGATTGTTTGATGTTTCGCATATGGGAGAAATTGAAGTAAAAGGCCCTGACAGTCTTAACTTTTTACAAAAGATGATGACAAACGATGTATCAAAAATAAATATCGGTGATGCACAGTATACGGCTATGTGTTATGACAATGGTGGAACTGTTGACGACTTACTTATATATAAGCTTGCTGATGAACATTATTTACTTGTTGTAAATGCAGCAAATACTGAAAAAGATTATGAGTGGCTAATGGAGCATTTACATGGAAA
This sequence comes from Bacillus aquiflavi, assembly GCF_019915265.1. Taxonomy (NCBI): domain Bacteria; kingdom Bacillati; phylum Bacillota; class Bacilli; order Caryophanales; family Bacillaceae; genus Bacillus; species Bacillus aquiflavi. The sequence continues at coordinate 2,246,619 of NZ_CP082780.1, read as the reverse complement.
TGTTAAAATTGAAAACGTTTCACCTGAATTTGCTCAGCTTGCCATTCAAGGTCCCAAGGCAGAAGAAATTTTACAAAAGCTTACGAAGGAAAACTTAGCTAATATTCGCTTTTTTAAATTTAAACAAGATGTTCTTATAAATGGAAAGAAAGCGTTAGTTTCAAGAACCGGTTATACAGGAGAAAATGGGTTTGAAATTTATTGTTCAAACGAAGATGTCGTCAGCCTTTGGCATGAAATGTTAGAAGCCGGAAAGGAAGACGGGCTTGTTCCATGTGGCCTTGGTGCACGCGACACATTGCGTTTTGAAGCGAACTTAGTCCTTTATGGTCAAGAGATATCTCCTCAAATTACTCCTTTAGAAGCGGGAATTGGTTTTGCAGTAAAAGTAAATAAAGAAGCAGATTTTATTGGTAAACAAGCATTAAAAGAACAAAAAGAAGCTGGAGTTCCACGTAAGCTCGTAGGAATTGAAATGATCGACAGAGGTATTCCGAGAAATGGTTATCCCGTTTTTAAAGCGGATGAACAAATTGGTGAAGTAACGACAGGTACTCAATCGCCTACATTAAAGAAAAATATCGGTTTAGCATTAATAAAAGCAAATGAAGCTGAGCTTGGTACTGAATTAGAAGTGGAAATTCGCAAAAAAAGATTAAAGGCTAAAATCATCAAAACCCCTTTTTATAAGCGGGATAATAATTAAAGGAAAGGGAGAATTCACATGAAGCATCGATACTTACCGATGACCGAACAAGACAAACAAGCGATGTTGGAAACAATCGGTGTAGCCTCTATTGACGAACTGTTTAACGATATTCCAGAACATGTTCGTTTTAAAGGAGAGTACAACATTAAAAAAGCGAAATCTGAAACAGAGTTAATGAGAGAATTGACGGAGCTTTCTAAAAAGAATTTAAATTTAAAAGAAAGTGTATCATTTCTAGGAGCGGGTGTTTATGACCACTATATGCCGGTTATTGTAGATCATGTTATATCACGTTCTGAATTTTATACGGCATACACACCTTATCAACCAGAAATTTCTCAAGGGGAATTACACAAGCTATTTTTTTGAGTTTTCAAACAATGATTTGTGAATTAACAGGAATGGATATCGCAAATTCTTCAATGTATGATGGAGGGACTGCCTTAGCAGAGGCAGCGATGCTAAGTGCAGGTCAAACGAAACGAAAAAAAGTATTAATTTCTTTTGCTGTTCATCCTGAAGCACGCGAAGTAGTAAAGACTTATGCAAAAGGTCAATATATAGAAGTAATTGAAATTCCTATAAAAGATGGAATGACAGATATAGCTGCTCTTAAAGAAATGATGAGCGATGAAATTGGAGCCGTTATGGTTCAGTATCCTAATTTCTTTGGACAAATTGAGCCATTAAAAGAGTTTGAGGAAATCATTCATGCAAATAAAGCAATGTTCGTTGTATCTAGTAACCCGCTATCGTTAGGAATTCTTACACCGCCTGGAAAGTTTGGTGCGGATATTGTTGTTGGTGATGCACAGCCATTTGGTATTCCGACAGCTTTCGGTGGCCCGCATTGTGGTTATTTTGCGGTAACAAAAAAACTTATGCGTAAAGTACCTGGACGCTTAGTCGGACAAACAACAGACGACGAAGGAAAACGCGGTTTTGTATTAACCCTTCAAGCACGTGAGCAACATATTCGCCGTGATAAAGCAACATCAAATATTTGTTCAAACCAAGCGCTATTAGCACTTGCTGCATCTGTTGCAATGACAGCTCTCGGTAAAAAAGGTGTTAGGGAAATGGCAGCTGCAAACCTTCAAAAGGCTGAATATGCTAAACAAGCATTTAAAAAGAAAGGCCTTGAAGTAGTATTTGCTGGATCATCTTTTAATGAGTTTGTTGTAAAGTTAAATCGATCAGTCAAAGAGATGAATGAAAAGCTGATTGAAAAGGGGATTATCGGTGGATATGATCTTGGGCGCGATTATCCACAGTTGAAAAATCATATGTTAATTGCTGTAACAGAACTTAGAACAAAAGAAGAAATCGATACATTTGTAACAGAATTGGGGGATTATCATGCATAAGCAAGATCAACCGCTCGTTTTTGAATTAAGTAAACCAGGTCGTATCGGCTATAGTCTTCCTGAAATGGATGTTCCAGAAATAGACTTAGCTGAACTTCTTCCTGATGGATACTTGCGTGAAGAAGAGCCTGAACTACCTGAAGTCTCAGAGTTAGACATTATGCGTCACTATACCGCTCTTTCAAGGCGCAATCATGGAGTTGATTCAGGTTTTTACCCGCTCGGTTCATGTACAATGAAATACAACCCGAAAGTGAATGAAAATGTAGCACGTTTTGATGGTTTTGCTCACCTTCATCCGTTACAAGATGAAAGCACTGTACAAGGGGCATTAGAACTTATGTATGACTTGCAGCAACATTTGAAAGAAATTACCGGAATGGATGAAGTTACGTTACAGCCTGCTGCTGGTGCACATGGAGAATGGACAGGATTGATGTTAATTCGTGCTTATCACGAGGCAAACGGAGATTTTAAACGTACGAAAGTAATTGTACCTGATTCCGCTCACGGAACAAACCCTGCATCTGCAACCGTTGCTGGTTTGGAAATAGTGACTGTTCGTTCTAACGAAAAAGGACTTGTTGATTTAGATGATTTAAAGCGGGCTGTAAATGATGAAACAGCTGCATTAATGTTAACAAATCCGAACACACTCGGACTGTTTGAAGAGGACATTTTAGAGATTGCTGAGATTGTCCATGGCGCTGGTGGAAAAGTTTACTATGATGGAGCCAACTTAAATGCTGTTCTTTCAAAGGCTCGTCCAGGAGATATGGGTTTTGATGTTGTCCATTTAAACTTGCATAAGACATTTACTGGTCCACATGGTGGGGGAGGGCCTGGTTCAGGTCCAGTCGGTGTAAAGGCCGATCTTATTCCATTTTTACCTAAACCAGTCGTCACTAAGCGGGACGGTGAATATATTCTAGATTATGATCGTCCACAATCAATTGGTCGGGTAAAGCCGTATTACGGAAACTTTGGAATTAATGTTCGGGCATACACATATATTCGTTCTATGGGACCTGATGGACTAAAGGCTGTTTCTGAATATGCTGTTTTAAATGCAAACTATATGATGCGAAGACTAGCTCCTTATTACGACTTGCCGTTTGATCAGCATTGCAAGCATGAATTCGTCTTAAGCGGAAAAAGACAAAAAAATCTTGGCGTTCGTACATTAGATATTGCAAAACGTTTACTAGATTTTGGCTATCACCCGCCGACTATTTATTTTCCTTTAAATGTTGAAGAATGTATTATGATTGAGCCGACAGAAACGGAAGCAAAAGAAACACTTGATGCTTTTATTGATGCGATGATTCAAATTAGTAAAGAAGCTGAAGAAAATCCAGAGATTGTTCAAGAAGCTCCGCATTCGACAGTTGTTGGGCGGCTTGATGAAACTACAGCTGCACGAAAACCAATTTTACGTTATCAAAAAAATAAATAGGCTATGATTGTTTAGGCTCAATCGCGTGAGTCTTCAGTCTCACACGCCCCAATGGACGATATGAAACATGAGGATGCTTGCTTCTTTGATTCATAAGAAGGGCAATGAGTCGATAAATTAGCCAGTTTTTTAAAAAAGGTTCTGCGATTACGGCAGGACCTTTTTGTTTTTGGGGAAATTAGTAAATTTCCATGTTGGGGTAATATTGTCTTTGTTCAAGGAATGATAAGGAGAAATTGTATTTTCATTCATTTTGCAAGCTAGAACCCTTTGTGTTTATTTTATAAAGGGTTCTAGGTTGATTTAAGTTATTTTTTCTTTTTAATTTTTCCTGTCCATTTTTTAAAGCCGCCTTGAAGATAGTATAATTGTTTGTAGCCCTTTCGGTGTAACATCTGTGCAGCTCGTCCGCTGCGAATGCCTGTATGGTCATATAAATAAACGGGTTTATCAGGACGGATTTCTTGTAGACGTATTTTCATTTGAGAAAGGGGAATATTTCTCGCTCCAAGTATATGACCTGCATCAAATTCATTAGACTCTCGTACGTCAATTAATTGCGCTTTTCGATACCCCGCGCGAAATTCATCTTCGGTTAATGGTTTTACTATTTTACGTTGATAAAGCCATGTAATAAGTGAATATGTAATAATGGCTCCTAAAAGTATAAGTAGAAAATATAATACTCCCACTTTTTTTGCTCCCTTCCCAAAATTGTAGACCAATACTAATTATATAAGTCTTTTTTTTAGTATAGAGTAAAGTCGTTTTTTAAAAAAAACGATTTCAAACTATTGACAATCAATCGTATTATTCATTGCTTGCACTTTGTTATCAGCTTATGAACGTCTTTTTTATTTGCTTCACTTGTTGCTCGGTGACTTGACTCACGCAGTTTCAACCAGTCTTGGGCTGTTTTGCTTTTAAGCTTCATTTTGTCTACAATTTAAAGAATTGCTTTGTAAATTCTTTTTTACAGCTTTATTTTGTTCAAGTGGCAGTATTAACATGAGCGTTAAAGTTATGAAGATTTATTTTGTTTTTTTTATTATTTTTTGATAAACTATAGGTTGCTTAAAATACTTGCATGTTTAAAATGAGGGAATTCATATGAAGAATGAAGTTTGGTATTTTATCGATTCTGGAGACTGTTCTCCCTCCTTTAATATGGCTTTAGATGAGGCGCTATTAGATTGGCATAGTGAAGGGAGAATTCCTCCTATTGTCCGTTTTTATGGTTGGGATCCTGCTACTCTATCAATTGGTTATTTTCAAAAGGTTAACAAAGAAATCAATCTCGAAGCAATAAAAGCACATCAGCTTGGTTTTGTACGGCGTCCGACTGGCGGAAGGGGAGTTCTTCATGAGCATGAGCTTACATATAGCGTAATTGTCTCTGAAATGCATCCAAATATGCCTGCGTCTGTAACAGAAGCATATCGAGTTATATCAGAAGGTATTTTAAAAGGCTTCCATCATCTTGGTCTAGATGCTTATTTTGCAATTCCAAAAACAGCAGAAGAAAAAGGAAATTTAATCAATACCCGCTCAGCCGTGTGCTTTGATGCTCCAAGCTGGTATGAGCTTGTTGTAGAAGGTCGGAAAATTGCTGGAAGTGCACAAACAAGACAAAAAGGTGTTATTCTCCAACACGGTTCTATTTTGCTTGATCTCGATGAGGATAAGTTATTCAGCTTATTCAAATACCCAAATGAGCGTGTAAAAGAACGGATGCAAAAAAGCTTTAAAAATAAAGCGGTTGCAATTAATGACATTAGCTCTCGTACTATCTCGATTTCAGAGGCAAAAACAGCCTTTAAATTAGGCTTTGCAGAAGGGTTAAATGTTAAGTTTGAGCCATATGAATTATGTGAGGATGAACTTTTGTACGTACATAAGCTCGCTAAAGAACGATATGAAAACGATGAATGGAATTTTAAACGATAACATGATGAAGCGGCGGAATTAGCCGTTTTTTCTTTTTTTGGCTAAAAATGATTGCTGATTTCAAGGTTGACGAAATTACTTTTTTATTATAATAATAAGGAGTTTGCAATATTATTTTGAAAACGACAGGACAGATTTATTCTATGAAAACCAAAAAAACAACCTTTAAAATTTATCAATAATGATTTTAATCTCTTAAAAAACAATTGAAAACTCCCATAATCTCTTTTTTCTAGTCCTTTTTAAGTTTGACAAAAAAGAGAATGTTTGAATTGGACACAATATATTGTGGTGAAAAAATAATTAGCATACTATATATTGATTTAGAGGTTTCGGTATGATAAATTTAGGGTACTTTAAAAAAAGCCTATTTATATAGTGCATGAATGATTGATTTTATGATAAAGGGGTTGTAAGTCTTGACTGTTGCGTTAAATCGAAACATGAGTATTAATTTTAAACGGCTTAATAAAGATATTGGTTTATTCCCTCAAGTTCATCCAATAACCGAAGATATGAAAATTACACATAAAGGGGTATCACGCCTCGTAATGCTTGATCGGTACACGTTCAAAGATACTGAAAAAATTACACTTACTGAAGGGGATTTTGTCGTATTAACGATTAAAGAAGATCCTAAGTTCCCAGCAAGAGGTCTTGGATTTATACTTGAAATTGACTGGGAGAATAAAGCTGCTACTGTTTTAGTAAACGAAGAATTCCGCGGAGTGCTTGATGATCCTAAGGAAGCGAACACTGGTGTCATAAAGCGCAGTCTCGATGTAATAGAAAAACCGCTGGAGCTCTTTTATGAGCAAATTGCAAAACGTAACGCAACAGGCTTGGCAGCGGTAGAAAAAACAGAAGAAAAACGAAAAGAATGGTTTGAAAAATTTTATCATGAGCTAGTCGGTTTGAATTTTATTCCAGCTGGTCGGGTTTTATATGGGGCTGGCGCAGAGACAGATGTAACTTATTTTAATTGTTACGTGATGCCATTTCCAAAAGATTCCCGAGAAGGGATTGGCGAGCATCGCAATAAAGTAATGGAAATTATGAGTCGAGGCGGAGGTGTCGGGACGAATGGAAGTACACTGCGTCCACGCAACTCATTAGCGCGAGGAGTTAACGGTAAGTCAAGCGGATCAGTTTCTTGGATGAATGATATTGCGCAGTTAACTCATTTAGTTGAACAAGGAGGTTCAAGAAGAGGAGCACAGATGCTCATGCTTGCTGATTGGCATCCAGATATTATTGAATTTATTATTTCTAAAATGCAAAATCCAAGAATTTTACGTTTCTTAATAGAAAACACAAAAGATGAAACGATTAAGAAACATGCTAAGGACAAGCTGAAGTTCACGCCGCTAACAGCGCAGGAGCAAGCAATGTACCAAGGAATCGCAAATTATAAAAACATTCCAGGCTATGGCGGATTTAATGAAAAGATTATAAAAGAAGCAGAAGAAAAATTAACGACTGGCGGTACATATGCCGTTCATAATCCAGAATTTTTAACAGGTGCTAATATTTCAGTATGTTTAACGAGAGAGTTTATGGAAGCGGTCGAAAACGATGCAGAATATGAACTGCGCTTCCCAGACGTTGAAGGTTATACAGATGATGAAATGAAGCATTACAATGAAGAGTGGCACAAAATTGGAGATGTACGCGAGTGGGAAAAGCTTGGCCATAAAGTTCGCGTTTATAAAAAAATAAACGCGATTGAACTGTGGAATTTAATTAACATATGTGCAACTTATTCCGCTGAACCAGGCATTTTCTTTATTGACAATGCAAACGAGATGACAAATGCTAAAAGCTACGGACAAAAAGTAGTTGCAACAAATCCATGTGGAGAACAGCCGCTTGCACCTTATTCTGTCTGTAATTTAGCAGCAGTCAATTTAGCAGAAATGGCGGATAAAGAGACGAAAACCGTTAATTATGAAAAATTAAAGAAGACAGTAGAAATTGGTGTAAGAATGCAGGATAACGTCATTGATGCTACACCATACTTCCTTGAAGAAAATAAACAGCAAGCACTCGGTGAGCGTCGCGTTGGATTAGGTGTTATGGGGCTTCACGACTTACTCATTTATTGCGAGACAGAATATGGTTCTACAGAAGGAAATGCACTTGTTGATAAAGTATTTGAAACGATTGCGACGACAGCTTATGAATCATCAGTTAAGCTTGCTAAGGAGAAGGGGAGCTTCCCATTTTTAATTGGTAAAACAGAAAAAGAGACAAGCCTTTTACGCAAGGCGTTTGTCAATACTGGTTACATGAAGAAAATGCCTGAACATATTCGGGAAAATATTTTAGCTAACGGTATCCGTAATTCTCATCTATTGACAGTTGCACCGACTGGAAGCACAGGAACAATGGTTGGCGTTTCAACAGGACTTGAACCGTACTTTTCATTTTCTTACTATCGAAGCGGTCGTCTAGGTAAATTTATTGAAGTAAAAGCCGATATCGTTCAAGAATATTTAAACGAGAATCCAAATGCAGATCCAAACAATTTGCCGCATTGGTTTATTACCGCAATGGAATTATCGCCAGAAGCACATGCTGATGTTCAATGTATCATTCAGCGCTGGATTGACAGTTCAATAAGCAAAACAGTAAATGCACCGAGAGGCTATACAGTTGAACAAGTAGAAAAGGTATATGAGCGTTTATACCGTGGTGGTGCCAAAGGCGGTACTGTCTATGTTGATGGATCTCGAGATACACAAGTATTAACATTAAAAGCAGAAGAAAACAGCTTTGAAGAACAAGATGACTTAGAAAAAAGACGTAAACAGCATGTTGTACTGCTAGATACTATTAGCGATCTTCGCTCAACAGATGTAACGATCGGTTCTGAAGTGGGCAATACATGTCCTGTATGCCGAAAAGGAAAAGTGGAAGAAATGGGCGGCTGTAACACATGTACAAATTGTGGCGCTCAATTAAAATGCGGCTTATAATCTCAATATTTTTAGCTGAAGTGTACTATTTTTCACCTTTGCTGCTTAAAGATGTATCAAAGTAATACATCGACAGGAGTGGCGCAGAATGTTCATAGACGGTGTTTTTTCAGGTGGAGGTATAAAAGCTTTTGCCTTAGTCGGAGCTTTTGAAGAAATAGAGAAGAAAGGCATTCGTTTTAAGCGTGTTGCGGGAACAAGTGCAGGTTCCATTATAGCTGCACTTATTTCTGCAGGCTACTCAAGTAAAGAAATTTTTACTTGTATAGATGAGCTTGATGTCAGTGAATTTCTTGATGTGCGAAACCCGTGGTTGCCAATGCCGATAACAAAATGGATATTAATGTATTGGCATCTTGGTCTTTACAAAGGGAACAAGCTTGAGCAATGGATTGCAGATAAGCTCTCTCAAAAAGGCTTAAAAACATTTGCTGATCTTCCTCTAGATACGTTGAGGGTTATCGCCTCAGATTTAACAAACGGACGTCTTCTAGTTTTACCTGATGACTTAGAAGACTATGGGATCCAGCCTCTCTCCTTTCCAATAGCAAAAGCAATTAGAATGAGCTGTAGCTTGCCGTATTTTTTTGAACCCGTTAAGCTTCGTTCTAGAAAAGGAACGAGTATTATTGTAGATGGCGGAGTATTAAGTAATTTTCCGATGTGGTTATTTGATACTAAAAATACGAAAAAAATTCGACCAGTAATAGGAATAAAGTTAAGTCATAAAATGAGTGAATTCAAACAAAACGATATTAAAAACGCTGTTAAGTTATTTTCTGCTTTATTTGAAACGATGAAAAATGCTCACGATGCTCGGTACATTTCACGCCGACATGAAAAAGATATTATTTTTATTCCGACAGAAGGCGTGTTAACAACAGAATTTCACTTAACAAACGAAAAAAAACACGAACTTTTAAAAATTGGGAGAGAGCATGCCGCTCATTTTTTTAGAACATGGAGTTATTGAGATTATTTTTGCATAAAAAATGTTTGAAAGAATTTCACTTAGCTTGTAGACATAGCTCATATTTTAAATTCCATCAGATTGGTTGAAAATGCTTTTCAGTCGAAGCACGCAATACGGGGTGGAAGCGAAGAATGATGAGAAAATCGAGCTCAAAATAGAGCTCGATTTTTCTTTTTACCTTTTTTTCCTTCAATCACGGTTAAGTGAGCTGCTGATTTTTTCCGTACGGCTATAGGTCTCTTTGGACTCATTGCTTGATTCCTCGGCTCTTTTTTTTGTTTCAAACGTTTAGCGGATTTCCGTGCTGCATTTAAAAATGCTTGTTGCTCTTTACGATTCTCTTTGTTTCCCGTTATATTTTTAACTAAAAAATAAATAATCCCGATTACAATCACGGTAATAAAGATTGATTGGATGAATCCGGTTGGATTATAAATGAAAGTTGAAATAATTCCAATGGCTCCCAATATGATTAGAGAATATACAATGTAAATAGATGTGCGATTTTTCAAGAAAGCCACCTCCATAAAACATAAAAGCATCATCAGCATTATTACCTTTATGAAACTACTTTAAACAATTTCTTCGGTTTTTAAACTTTTTTCTGTTTCTTTTTCCATACGAAGCAGTTCTTTAAAGGAATGAATAGCTACTTCTACTTGATCATCTTTTGGCTCTTTAGTTGTTAACAATTGAAGCCATAGTCCTGGTAAACCTAAATATTTTAGAATTGGAATATGACGAAGCTTATTTGTAAGCTGTAATACTTCAAAAGAAATTCCAAGAACAACTGGAATAAGAGCAAGTCTATTTACAACCCTTACCCATAAAGGTTCAGTTGGGACAAGCATATAGACAAACATGCCGACAATAACTGTAAATAAAATAAAACTACTGCCACATCGATAATGCAGTCGTGACTGTGCTTGAACATTTTCCACTGTTAAGTCTAAATCATTTTCAAATGCGTTGATTACTTTATGCTCAGCACCATGATATTGGAATACTTGTTTAATAATCGGTGTCATGGAAATAAAATAAATGTAAAACAGGAGAAGAATGAGTTTAAAGAAACTTTCAATAAAAATTTGCGCGAAATCTCCTGAAAAAATAGGTCTAGTCAATTCTGCTAAAAAAACCGGAACAAGTGTAAAAATAAACTTGCCAAATAAAAAGGAGAGGACGCCAATAACAGCTACACCTAATATCATTGTTAGCTTTGATCCTTCTTGCTCTTTTATTAAATAATCATCCTCGGGCGCAACATCATATCGTTCTGAAGAAAAATTTAAATGCTTTGATCCGTTTGCACTCGCTTCAATTATCGCAATAATTCCTCGTAAAAAAGGAATTCGCTTAAAATTTGTTAACATCTTATTTGATTTTCGCGGCAAACGGAAATATTCAATTGAACGATCTTTTCTCCGAACGGCAGTAACATAATGATGTTTTCCACCAAACATGACGCCTTCGACGACTGCTTGGCCGCCATAAACGGGCTTTTGATTTGTCATAGAAACTAACACCAACCTATATATCAAATTGCACATACAGCAACCGATAACCACAAAAAACATTAGCTGCATATGTACTTAAGTTTATTTTACTAAAAAAATGCTAAAACCTCTATATTACAGTTTTTAATTATGATGCAAGGTAATAAATGATCATGGACATAATAAGATGAAATGATTAGTAAAAGAGTAACACCGAATGTTTCTATAAAAAAAGGCGGAGGTTTTAAGATGCCGGAAGAACAGCAAAATTTGGAACAAAATCAGCGTGAAGATAAAATGTCTTTTATCGGAAAAACTATTGTAACGGGGTTTATTGCTGGAGTTTTTTGGAGTAGCATCGGTCAAATATGTTATGGATTAAATTTAACGGAAGTTAGTACGAATATGATTTTGGAACCATGGGCAGTCGGCGCTTGGAAAAACAGTTGGCTCGGCATAGTTATTTCAATCCTTCTTATCGGTTTTTTATCGATTGGTGTGGCACTGCTTTATTATGTGTTTTTTTAAAAAAAAATAAAGAGTATGTGGGCGGGAATCGGCTACGGAGTAGCATTATTTTTCCTTGTGTTTCTCATACTGAATCCAATTTTTTCCTGAAGTTGAGCCACTTCGAAAATTAGAAAAAAATTCAATTATTACATTGGTTTGTTTATATATTCTTTACGGTGTTTTTATCGGGTATTCTATTTCATATGAGGAAAATGAATTTCATAGTAAAGAAAATAGTCAGACAACATCATAATGAAAGTAGTTTTTCGTAAAAAAGTTATGATAGAATGTAAAAAGAACATTTTTTACGGGAGAAGATCATGAAAAAAATATTATTATTAAATGGTCCTAATTTAAATCTGCTTGGCCAACGAGAGCCAGGTGTTTATGGTCACGAAACGCTAAAAAGCCTTGAGGAAAAAGTGTCTTGCTTCGGAAAAAAATATGAAGTTGAAGTAACATGTTATCAGTCAAATGACGAAGGTGCGTTAATTGATCAACTTCATCGCGCACAAAGTGTAGGCATAGAAGGAGTTGTTTTAAATCCTGGGGCTTTAACTCATTATAGCTATGCTCTTCGTGATGCAATTAGTGGAATTAATATTCCTGTTATTGAAGTACATATTTCAAACATTCATGCCCGTGAATCATTTCGTCACGTGTCAGTAACGGCTCCTGTCACAATTGGCCAAATTGTGGGCCTTGGGATAACAGGATATGAACTGGCAGTCTTAGCTTTATTGGACTACGCAAAAGGGAGAGAGTGTGAAAATGGAGAAACTGAACAAGCTTCGAAGTGAGTTTGACCGGTTTGGAATTGACGGGATGTTAATTACAAGTATGTATAACCGCCGTTATATGACTGGTTTTACCGGTACTGCGGGTGTTGCACTTATAAGTGGGGAAAAAGCAGTGTTTATTACAGACTTTCGTTATGTTGAGCAAGCGTCTAAACAAGCGGAAGGCTATGACATTGTGCAGCACTCAGGTCAAATTGAAAAAGAAATAGGAATTCAAGCAAAAAAACTTGGGATTAACAAGCTTGGTTTTGAAGAAGAACATGTCACTTACGCAAACTACAAGGTATATAAAGAAGTGATTGAGGGACAGCTTATTCCAGTTGCAGAGGTAATTGAAAAGTTACGCTTGATTAAGAATGATTCAGAGATTAAGATATTAAAGGAAGCAGCAGACATTGCTGATGCTGCGTTCAAACATATATTAGATTTCATTCGACCAGGCAAAAGTGAGCTTGAAGTTTCGAATGAACTTGAGTTCTTTATGAGAAAGTGTGGTGCGACATCTTCGTCTTTTGATACTATCGTCGCGTCTGGTTACCGTTCTGCTCTTCCTCACGGGGTTGCAAGTGAGAAAATCATTGAACAAGGTGATTTTGTTACACTTGACTTTGGCGCTTATTATAAAGGCTATGTTTCCGATATAACCCGTACGGTTGCGGTTGGTCAACCTGATGAAAACCTTAAAGAAATTTACAGTATTGTTCTTGAAGCACAGCTTCGAGGAGTCGAAGGGATTAAACCAGGCCTAACAGGTAAAGAAGCCGATGCACTTACAAGAGATTATATTACAGAAAAAAGATACGGACAGTATTTCGGTCATTCAACTGGACATGGAATAGGTTTAGAGGTTCATGAAGGTCCTGGATTATCATCGAGATCGAATACGATTTTAAAGCCCGGAATGGTCGTCACCGTTGAACCTGGAATTTATATACCGGGACATGGCGGGGTGCGAATTGAAGATGATATTGTCATTACAAAGGATCATAATGAAGCATTAACACATTCAACAAAAGAACTTATCATTCTTTAATGAAATAGATTGGGAGGACAAAAGATGATATCTGTTAATGATTTTCGAACAGGATTAACAGTCGAAGTAGATGGAGGTATTTGGCGTGTAATGGATTTCCAACACGTAAAGCCTGGAAAAGGAGCAGCATTTGTTCGTTCTAAGCTTCGCAACCTTCGTACCGGAGCAATTCAAGAAAAAACGTTCCGTGCTGGTGAAAAAGTTGGGAAAGCGCAAATCGACAATCGTAAAATGCAATATTTGTATGCCAGTGGTGATCAGCATGTATTTATGGACACTGAAACATACGAGCAAGTTGAGCTATCACAATCATTTATCGAATACGAATTAAAATTTTTAAAGGAAAACATGGAAGTATACGTGATGATGTACCAAGGAGAAGTAATTGGTATCGAGCTTCCAAACAGTGTTGAGCTTAAAGTAATCGAAACAGAGCCAGGAATTAAAGGTGATACTGCTTCAGGCGGTTCAAAGCCTGCAAAACTTGAAACAGGGATTACTGTTCAAGTGCCTTTCTTTGTTAACGAAGGTGATATCCTTGTTATTAATACAGCAGAAGGTTCATACGTTTCTAGAGCATAACAAATAAAAAGCAGCCGCGGGATGATTCCCGATTCGGTTGCTTTTTTGCATAGATCTCATTTAAAAGTAAAAAATAAACCCGAAAAGCTTTGCAATTAATCATCTTTAAATGGAGCCGTGATAAAAAGTGGTGCGTATATGTAAGTTATTTATAGCTATCGGGTTATCTGTAAGTATGTTTTTTCATTACACTCAAGTTTCTGCAACCTCTTATCCAGAAGTAAACAACATCCAGCAGGAAGAGCCAAAAGTAAAAAATGTCATTATGATGCTAGGAGATGGAATGGGAGTCGGCCAGCTAGAAATAGCCAGACTGCTTGAGCATGGAAAGGAAGGTTCTTTATTTATTGAGACCCTGCCGCATGTAGCTTTAATGCGTACTTATTCTAATAATAATTTTGTGACAGATTCTGCGGCTGGTGGAACAGGTATTGCGACAAGCGTTAAAACGAATAATGGAATGATTGGCGTAAAACCGAACGGAAAAGAAGTTAAAAGTATTTTAGATGCGTTTCAACATGCTGGAAAAAAAGTCGGAATTATTTCAAATAATACAGTAACAGATGCAACACCTGCTTCTTTTACCGGGAGTACTACAGATCGTTGGAATGGCCAGGAAAAGATTGCGAGAGAAATGCTAAAAAATAAATATGATGTCATTTTAGGCGGCGGCTCTATATATTTTTCACCAGAAAAAAAGAAAGGGATCGATTTAATTTCAAAGTTTAAGGAAGAAGGCTATGCTTTTGTACATGATAAAACATCGTTGAAAAAAGTGAAAAATCCAGAACGGCTTCTCGGATTATTTCACCCGACCTATATGAATTATAAACTTGATTATGAACAAAAGAAAAGTAATGAACCATCTTTAATCGAAATGACAGAGACAGCTTTAAATGTACTCTCTACGAATGAAAAAGGTTTTTTCCTTATGGTAGAAGGAGCACGGATTGACCATGCAGCACATGCTGCCGATGCTACAGGTGTATGGAAAGAGACAATCGAGTTTGATAATACAGTAAAGGCAACTGTTAATTGGGCAAAAAAGCGGGATGATACATTAGTTATTGTCCTTGCTGATCATGAAACAATGGGAATGGCAGCGAGCGAGCCAATGGATATTGAAGGTTTAAAGAAAATTAAGGCTTCATCCGAGTTTATTGCTCATAAGCTAAAAATAGATAAAAACACGGGTAATTATCCCGCAGACAATATGAAAAAAATTTTAAAACAATATGCTCATATTGATATTTCCGATGATGAAGTGGAACAGTTTAATGAAAATGTAAAAAGAAGTTCTCAAGTCGGAATTTATCCTCAGTATGCTGTAACTTGGGAAATTGGCAGTTTAATTGCAGCACACTATAATGTTGGCGTCATGAGTCGTGATGTAAGAGCAAAGAGTAACACTACGAGCGGTCATTCAGGGAATATGGTGCCTATTTTTGCTTATGGCCCTAGTGCAGATCGGTTTGATGGTGTCCTTGATAATACAGATATTTCAAAAATGATTGGAGAAATATCAGGCGTTCCTTTCATAAAACGATGATCGGAAGCTGTTTTCTTTACATTAATTATCATTATTCCTATAATGTAATTGTTTTAAAGATGATGAAGGGAGAGAGTTGAATGTATGATGTAGCAGTAATCGGTGCGGGTCCTACAGGTGGGAGTGCAGCTTTATTCGCAGCAAAAGCTGGAAAAAAGACAGTTGTTTTTGATAATGGGAAAAGTATTACAACAAGAGCGTGGATGGAAAATCACTATGGAGTAAAAGAACTTAGCGGCCCTGATATGATCAAGATTGGAAAAGAACAAGTGTTAAAATTCGGAGGTAACATTGTTGAAGCAACCGTTGAAAACATTGAAAAAAGCGAAAACGGTTTCATTTTAAAAACGGACAATAGGGATTTTACAGCGAAGCATGTTATTTTTGCAACAGGCTTATCTGTAGATTTAGCAGAAAAAATCGGCTTAAAGTTAAAAGATGGAACAGAACCAAGAGTAAAGACGATTATCGATGTAGATAGTTACGGTAGAACAAACATTGATGGCATTTGGGCAGCAGGAATGGGAGCAGGTAAAGGGTTCCATACAATTATTACTGCTGGGGACGGTGCAAATGTCGCTGTAAATGTAATTTCAGAGTTAAATGGACAACGTTATGTAGATCACGATGTTTTAAAATAAATGAATATATAACATCGCCATAATAAAAAAGCAGTGATTCTTTACTAGCCTCACTGCTTATTTCGTTGAAGCCATATCCTCAAGATTCGAGGAGCCAAGTCATGATGCGGAAGCGAATAGAACAAATCGTTTATAAGTTCTGTTTATCAAACAATTAGGCAGTGATTCTTTTATTGGGATCACTGCCTTTTTCTATTCAAGTATGGAACAATTGAGAGATTCAATTCACTCTACTTTGCATTCGTGTTTCACAAAATAAAGTCATAATGTGACCAAGCAGGCATATATTTTAACTAGTGAATTAGACAAGTCTTCCTTTTATTTTATTAAAAAAGTCAGCTTGTAGGAGGAGTTATGATGGAATCCATTCGAACTATTTTACCGAAAAAAATTGCTGAACAGCTTGGAAAAACTTCTCCCTATTTAACAGAAGGAATCGAAGAAATCCGTATTCGCATTAACCGACCACTAGAGATAACAAAAAAAGGAACCCCGTTTTTTCTTTCGTACATTGTGCAGCAAGAAGATGCTCTTCACCTCTTAAATAAAATTAGTCAATTCTCAATTTATACGTTAGAGGAAGAGTTAAAACGTGGCTATATTACAATTGCGGGCGGTCATCGAATCGGTTTAGCTGGAAAAGTTATTTTGGAAAATGGAAATGTTAAAGCAATACGTGATATTTCCTCGTTTAATATTCGAGTTGCGAAGGAGCAAATAGGAATAGCTGATCAATTAATTCCCTTTTTATATGATAACGGCTGGTATCATACAATGATTATCGGTCCTCCGCAAACAGGAAAAACAACTCTTCTGCGGGATATCGCTAGAATCGTCTCAACAGGGTCATCGAAATATCAATTTTCTCCATTCAAAGTGGGGATCGTTGATGAACGATCTGAAATTGCCGGTTGTGTATCGGGTATTCCTCAGTTGACATTTGGTCCAAGGATCGATGTTTTAGATGCTTGCCCAAAAGTAGAAGGAATGATGATGCTTATTCGTTCAATGAGTCCAGATGTACTAATTGTTGATGAAATAGGTCGAAAGGCGGACAGTGAGGCGATTATGGAGGCAGTGAATGCAGGAATTAAATTGATCATGACGACTCATGGAGCTTCTTTTGAAGAAATTAAGAAGCGTCCATCCTTAAAGCCAATTTTAGATCAAGGCATTTTTGAGCGATTTATTGAATTAAGTCGTCAACATGGTCCAGGGACAGTAACGAGTATAAAGGATATCAATGGCATAGAGATTAGTCAAAAAGTGAGAGTGACATAAATGATTAAATTAATGGGGGCGGTTGTTATTTTAATTGCGACAACATGGACGGGCTTTGAAGCTTCTCGTCATCTTAATGAACGGCCGCGACAACTTAGACAGCTGAAGTCAGCTTTACAAACATTAGAAGCTGAAATTATGTTCGGTCATACCCCTCTTCACGAAGCTGCCAGACGATTAGCTTCCCAAACACCGAAGCCGTTATCATGGTTTTTTGAAGTATTTGCAAATAAATTGACTAAATGTGAAACAACTGTAAAAGCAGCCTGGGACGAAAGCTTGCAGGAAACTTGGAAACTGACTGCTTTTAAAAGAGGCGAGTTAGAAATTATGAAGCAATTTGGCGAAACACTCGGCAGACATGACCGCATTTCTCAGCAAAAGCAAATTATGTTGACATTGTCTCATTTAGAAAGAGAAGAGATGGATGCACGAGATAAACAAATAAAATATGAAAAAATGGTCAAAAGTCTAGGGTTTTTGTCCGGTCTCTTAATCATCATCTTACTTATGTAGCATTTAGGAGGAGAACGAATGGGTTTAGAGGTTGATGTCATCTTTAAAATTGCGGGTGTCGGCATTGTTGTTGCATTTTTACACACAATTTTAGATCAAGTTGGGAAGAAAGAATATGCCCAATGGGTTACCCTGTTTGGCTTTATATATATATTATTTATGGTTGCCTCCATTGTTGGTGACTTATTTCAAAAGATTAAATCCGTATTCCTGTTTCAAGGTTAGTTAAAGGAGGGTTTTGTCATTGAAATTATTCAAATTGTTGGCATCGCATTAGTGTCAACATTTCTTGCGTTAATCGTCAAAGAACAAAAGCCTAATTTTGCCTTCCTTTTAGTTGTATTTGTCGGTTGTACAATCTTCCTTTTTGTCGTTGATAAAATTTATGAAATTATTCATATGATTGAAAGAATTGCTGTCAATGCAAAAATAAATATCGTCTATGTCGAAACGATTTTAAAAATTATTGGCATTGCTTATATTGCTGAATTTGCAGCTCAAATAACGAAGGATGCCGGTCAAGGTGCTATTGCATCAAAAATCGAACTAGGTGGAAAAATATTAATTTTAGCAATGGCGATCCCGATTTTAACAGTTATGATCGAGACAATTATCCAATTAATCCCGAATTAGTTCTACAAGTAATCCCCTTTGTAAACGAGGTGAAAAAATGAAGCAACGGTGCCAGCTCATTTTCGTTACTACGTTTCTATTGTGTTTAGCTAGTGCTCAATTTGTCCAAGCATCCCCAGAAACCGAGGAAGATGCTGTAAATGCAGACATAGTAGATTCGCAGCTTGAAAGCTTAGAAATGGACGAGCTTAAATTGTTTTGGGAAAATATCATAAACGAATATGGTGGTTTTTTGCCAGAAAGCCAAAAAAGGAGTCTTTACGATTTTATAAAAACAGAAAAAAAAAAAAGCTTTTCTTTGAAGGAATGGTTTACGGGTGGATTAAAGTTTGCGTTTCATGAGTTTATAGTAAATGGAAAATTACTAGGAACATTAATTATGCTTACTATTTTTAGTATGTTTTTACAATCCTTACAAAACTCCTTTGAAAAAAGCACAATCAGTAAAGCCGCCTATGCAGTCGTATTTATGGTTTTAATTATCATTGCATTAAATAGCTTTAAGGTTGCCATTCAGTATGCAAGTGAAGCAATCGATTCAATGGTACAGTTTATTCTTGCGTTAATTCCGTTGTTATTAGCGTTAATTGCTTCGTCAGGGGGAATTGTGACGTCCTCCTTTTTCCATCCGGTTATTTTATTTTTAATGAATACAAGCGGCTTATTTATTCAGTATATTGTATTGCCGTTATTATTTTTGGCAGTTATGTTAAGTATTGTAAGTACTATGACTGAAGAATATAAAGTTACTAAACTAGCACAATTTTTAAGGAATTGGAGCATTGGATTATTAGGATTATTTTTTACAATCTTTATTGGTGTTGTTTCTGTACAAGGTGCTTCAGCAGCAATAACAGACGGTGTGGCGATTAGAACTGCGAAATTTATCACTGGGAACTTTATCCCGGTTATCGGAAAAATGTTTACTGATGCAACTGATACAGTCGTTAACGCCTCTGTCCTTTTAAAAAATACAATTGGAATTGTCGGCATGATCATACTCCTTCTTATGACTGCCTTCCCTGCGATAAAAATATTAATGATTGCATTTATTTATAAATTTTCCGCAGCGATTTTACAGCCGTTAGGAGGAGGAGCCATTATTTCTTGTTTAGATATTATTAGTAAAAGTGTGCTCTACGTTTTTGCTGCTTTGGCTATTGTCTCCCTTATGTTCTTCTTAAGCTTGACTGTTATTATTTCAGCAGGAAATTTAACAATGATGGTGAGATAGGGGGAAGAGGGGATGGACGTTATTAAGGAATGGGTGACAAATATCATTTTATTTATATTAATAGCAACGATTATTGACATGCTTCTACCAAATTCTGCTTTAAGAAAATATACAAAAATGGTAACAGGTCTACTTTTGATCGCTGTTATTCTTACACCTGTTTTTAATATATTTTCAAATGATTTTGAAAAAACATTAGCATCTATTTCCAAAATTGACCTTAACAAAGGAAATGGGATGGAAAATTTAATAGAAATGAAGAAAAAAGAAATACAAGCCTCTCAACATGCATATATATGTAGAACAAAAATGGGCTGTCCAATTAAAAATGGACGTTGAAGAGGAGTTGATAAAACAGTACGGGTTAGAGATTGTCAAGATTGATTTTTTAACAGATCAAAGCAAACGTGAGGCCTTCCCGGAAAACATTGATAAATTAATAGTCTTGCTTCAGGAGCCCCAAGAAGGAAACAGAGCAATTGAAGCCGTGAAAAAAATTGATATTAATACAAAAGCGCCGCTTCAGTCACAACAGGAAACAAATACAGAAACAAGTGTTGCAAAACTCCTTGCAAAAAGATGGGATATAGATGAAAAAATAGTCCAAGTCGTGTTAGAAGGAGGGATAGCTAAGGAGGATGGACAAAGATAAGGGACCATTAACATGGTTAAAAAACCAACTGACAAATTCTAAACAAGGAAAACGCAACAAATATCATTACTTACTTCTCGTCATTTTATTTGGAGCAGCAATTATGTTAATTGGTAATTTAATTCCAAGCGGAAACCAAAAATCGACTGACGATATACCAGTCATAAAAGGTGAAAAAGACATAAAGGAAGAGCTTCCGGCCTTTGGACAAAAAAACAGTAAAGATAATGAAATCATTACTGCTTATGAAAAGGCCTATGAAAATCAATTAAAAGAAGCACTCGAAAAAATGATAGGCGTTGAGGATGTGACTGTTGTTGTAAATATCGATGCAACTGAGAAGAAAGTACTTGAAAAAAACACAGTGACACAATCGCAAACAACTGATGAAACTGATCAAGAAGGAGGGAAACGGAAAGTAGAAGATCAGTCAAAGGACGAACAAGTCGTTATTATCCGTAACGGGGAGAAGGAAGTACCAATCGTGCTTGAAACGAAAAAACCTGAAATTAGAGGTGTTCTTGTTGTAGCCAAAGGTGCCGATCATATTCAAGTGAAAAAATGGATTATCGAAGCTGTTACAAGGGTTCTTGATGTGCCGAGCCATCGAGTAGCTGTAATGCCGAAAAAAACGAAGGAGGAATAAGGAAATGTTATTAAAAAAGCAAACTGTTTGGTTATTAACTATGTTAAGTTTAGTTGTTGTATTATCAGTTTATTATATTACTTCTCCAGAGCCAACAGGAGATCAATTAGCAACAGTTGAAGATGAAAAAGATCAAAAAGCAGGCAAAAAAAATGAAGTCGTTCAAGAAAAAGAAGGTCAAGATCAAGATGCTGAAATTATTTCCAGTCTAGCAGATGACGAAGTGTTTACAGCATTGCGCCTACAATTGCAAGATAAGCGGAGTAAACAAAAGGAAGAATTAACAATTGCGGTAGGTTCACCAGATTTAACTGCTGACGAACGAAATGAAGCACTAGAAGAGATCAAGAAAATAAAAAAAATTGCAGATAAAGAGGTTTACTTAGAAACGATGATTAAGACGCTTGGATATGATGATGCACTTGTTCGTGCCGATGGAGAAGAAGTCATTGTAACAGTAAAAGCGAAGGAGCTTTCTCCATCAGAAGCAAATGAAATTATCCAGCTTGTTTCAAAAGAACTTGGAGAGACCCAACCTGTAGCTGTTGAATTTCATCCAGAAAAATAAAATTAATTTCTTCGCTAAGCATGATAATTTTTCTCCAATGCTTAGCGAAGACTCTTGAAATTGAGACTTGCCCCTATATATGATTATCCTCAAATGAATTCCCTTTAATACTTTAGATTGATCCAGTACGAATCATTATATAGGAATATTTTTTTATGACTTGCCTCGAAATGGTAAATAAATTGTAAAGTAACATTGATTAATTATGATGTAACTAGGATAAAAGATAAGTACTTTACATATATCCGCTTTCATTTTTTTCTACTTTTCAATATTTATCTACGTTTGAAATATAACAAATAAACCCATTATCTCCTTTTAAAAGCTATTCTACAATTATTAAGTGAAGTTTTATAAAAAAAAAAGTCTAAAATTATTCTTTAACCCCACTTCTTTAAAATATTATATTGAGCTTACATAGAAAGTTATTGTATGCTATTAATAGCTAGTCATATAATAACTTTTTTTCAAGGGGTGTATGTAATGTTAAAAGTTCAAGAAATACGTGAACTTATAAAATTAGTTGATCAATCAAGTATTAGTGAGTTTGTTTATGAAATTGATGATGCAAAAAACAAATTAAAGAAAAATACTACTGTTACGACTGTTGAAGCTAAGCCAGCAGTTCAACAAGTAGTTGTGGAAGAAGTAGCAAAACCAAAAGCAGTCGAAGTTCAAGCGGTCAAACAAGAAACAAAAGTTGAAGCAGTAAAGGAAGAAGTCAAGAAGGACGAGACTATTGATACGTCCGACCTTCATAAAGTAACATCACCAATGGTTGGGACATTTTATCAAGCACCATCACCTGATTCAGATCCGTATGTTCAAGTCGGTTCAAAAGTTTCAAATGAAACAATTGTTTGTATCGTTGAAGCGATGAAATTATTTAATGAAATTGAAGCGGAAGTAAACGGAGAAATTGTCGAAATATTAGTTAAAGATGGACAACTTGTTGAATACGGGCAGCCATTATTTTTAGTAAAGCCTGAATAAGGAGCGATTTCACAATGATAAAAAAACTGTTAATTGCAAACAGGGGGGAAATTGCTGTTCGGGTCATCCGCGCATGTAAAGAGCTAGGTATTGAGTCTGTCGCAGTATATTCTGAAGCAGATAAGGAATCTTTACACGTACAACTTGCTGACGAATCGTATTGTATCGGCCCAACAGCATCAAAGGATAGCTACTTAAATTTTACAAATATCATTAGTGTTGCAAAGCTAACAGGTTGTGATGCAATTCATCCAGGCTATGGATTTTTAGCAGAAAATGCTGATTTTGCTGAACTTTGCCGCGAATGCAACATTACGTTTGTAGGTCCAAGCCCTGAATCGATAACGAAAATGGGAACAAAAGATATCGCTAGAGAAACGATGAGAGAAGCAGGCGTTCCGATCGTCCCTGGTTCTCAAGGGATTATTAATAGTATTGATGAAGGAAAAGAATTAGCGGAAAAGATAGGATATCCTGTCATTATTAAAGCGACCGCAGGCGGTGGGGGAAAAGGGATTCGCGTTGCCCGAACAGAAGAGGAGTTAGAAAAAGGGATTTCAATTACTCAGCAAGAAGCGGCAACAGCTTTTGGGAATCCTGGAGTTTATCTTGAAAAATATATAGAAGATTTCCGTCATGTTGAAATCCAAGTTCTTGCAGATACATATGGAAATGTTATCCATCTTGGAGAAAGAGACTGTTCTATTCAAAGAAGATTACAGAAATTACTAGAGGAAACACCATCACCTGCCTTAGATGGAGAAACTCGCGAAGAGATGGGACTTGCTGCTGTAAAAGCTGCAAAAGCTGTTGATTATATCGGTGCAGGAACGATAGAATTTATTTATGATTATCGGAATCGTAAATTTTACTTTATGGAAATGAATACGAGAATTCAAGTTGAGCATCCTGTTACGGAAATGGTAACCGGAGTAGACTTAATAAAAGAACAAATTAAAGTTGCTTCTGGAGAACGATTAAGCATTAAGCAAGAGGACGTAACATTTAATGGGTGGTCAATTGAATGCCGGATTAATGCTGAAAACCCAAGCAAAAACTTCATGCCTTCACCAGGAACAATTAAAATGTACTTGCCTCCTGGCGGGCTTGGTGTGCGGATTGATTCGGCTGCGTATCCAGGATATATGATCCCTCCATTTTATGACTCAATGATTGCAAAAGTTATCACTTATGGAGATACTAGAGAAGAAGCTATTGCACGCATGAGAAGGGCTCTTGGTGAATTTGTAATCGAAGGGATTCATACAACGATTCCGTTCCATATCAAATTGTTAGAGCATGAGAAATTTAGAGATGGAGAATTCAATACTAAATTTTTAGAAATGTATGATGTAATGAAAGAGGGAGGTGCAAAGGATGAGTGAATTAAATGTTTTGGAAATGGAAGGAAACTCAGGCCTCGGTAAAATAGAAATTGCTCCAGAGGTTATTGAAGTAATTGGCGGTATCGCTGCTTCCGAAGTAGACGGTGTTGCACAAATGCGCGGTAACTTTGCAACCGGTGTTGTTGAACGTTTAGGAAAGAAAAATCATGGTAAAGGTGTAAAAGTAGAGCTTTCCGAAGAAGGCATTAAAATTAATGTTTATTGTTCAATGAAGTTTGGAATATCCATTCCGGCTGTCGCGCAACAAATTCAAGATAACATCCGTCAAGCACTCCTTAATATGACAGCGCTTGAAGCAAGCGAAATAAATGTTCATGTCGTTGGGATTCAATTTGAGAATCAAAAATCAGAAGCGGATGAAGAGCAAGGAATATAAATAATGAAAAAACCAAAGACAACTTGTCTTTGGTTTTTTATTGAGTATACTTCACTTATAACTAACTAAAGCCGATCACGACTATGAAGTTTGTGTACTTTATGCTATTATCTTCATATAAATTTACACATATTAAAGGAGTAATAGGATGAGAAGAAGAACAGCAAGAGAAAAAGCATTACAGGCCTTGTTTCAAATTGATATGAGTGAAGCTGAACCGAACGCTGCAATTAAGCATGTATTAGATGATAAAGAAAATAGTGATTATTTAACGACACTCGTTACAGGAGTGATTGACAACAAGGAGGAAGTTGACAAACTAATCATCGATCATTTAGAAAAATGGACGCTTGAGAGGTTAAGTAACGTTGACCGTAACATTTTAAGGGTAGCTGTATATGAATTAAAATATTGTGATGATATTCCAGCAAATGTAGCCCTTGATGAAGCAATTGAGATAGCTAAGAAATATGGAGATGAAAAATCAAGCCGTTTTGTAAATGGGGTACTTTCAAAAATAAAAGAAACACTAGAATCTTCTTTATAATTTAGCTAGTGCTTCTTAATTTTTATGCGTTTTTTATACAAATATTGGAGGGGTAAAAAATAATGACAGCTAAATTGATAAATGGAAAAGAGATTGCGAGAAAAAAACGCATTCAAGTAGCTAACGAAGTGAAAAAATTAAAAGAAATGAACGTAACTCCAGGTCTGGCTGTTATTTTAGTAGGAGATAACCAAGCTTCACGAACATATGTGAGAAATAAACAGAAAGCTTGTCATGAAACAGGAATGCACTCAGAATTAATTGAATACGAAGATACTATTACGGAACAAGAGCTAATTAAAAAAATTACTGAATTGAACGAAGACCCATCTATTCATGGTATTTTAGTTCAATTGCCATTACCAAAGCATATTAATGAAATAAAAATGATCGAAGCGATTTCTCCAGAAAAAGATGTCGACGGCTTTCACCCAATTAATATTGGACGAATGATGACTGGTCAGGATACACTTTTGCCATGTACTCCTTATGGGGTGTTAGAAATGATCGCCGAAATTGATATAGATATTACCGGAAAGCATGCTGTAATTGTTGGTCGAAGCAACATCGTCGGCAAACCTGCCGGTCAATTGTTATTAAATAAAAATGCAACAGTTACATATTGTCATTCAAAAACAAAAGATTTAAAAGCTTACACAAAACAGGCTGATATTTTAATTGCAGCAGTAGGGAAAGCAAATTTAATAACATCTGATCATATTAAAGAAGGCGCAGTTGTTATTGATGTTGGGATGAATCGGAATGAGGAAGGAAAACTTTGTGGAGATGTTGCGTTTGATGAAGTAAAAGAAAAAGCTAGTTACATCACTCCTGTGCCAGGCGGAGTTGGCCCGATGACCATTACAATGCTGTTATTTAATACGCTCAAGGCAGCAAAAAACACTTTAAATAAAGAATAGATAGATCATATACGATAAAAATGAGGTAGTATTTTTATGTCGGATCAACGTTATTTAACTGTAAATGCATTAACGAAATACATTAAAAGAAAATTTGATGCAGACCCTCATTTGCATGATATATACGTAAGAGGAGAAATTTCCAACTTTAAGCAACATTCGAGTGGTCATATGTATTTTACATTAAAGGATGAAAAAGCGCGTATTTTAGCAGTGATGTTTTCTAGTGCAAATAGAAGAATGAAATTTTTGCCTGAAGACGGAATGAACGTGCTTGTTCGAGGCGAAATCACCGTATATGAACCAAGCGGCCAATATCAAATTTATGTTAGAAATATGCAGCCGGATGGGATTGGTGATTTATTTTTAGCGTATGAGCAATTAAAAGAAAAGCTTGAAAAAGAAGGGCTCTTTTTAGTAGATCATAAAAAAGGATTACCTAAATACCCTAAAAAAATCGGTGTTATTACTTCACCGACAGGTGCTGCGATCCGTGATATATTAACAACAATTGAACGTCGTTATCCGATTGGAAAAGTATTAATTATTCCTGCTCTTGTACAAGGAGAGCAAGCAGCACCATCAATTGTAAAAGCAATAAAAACGGCCAATGAGATAGATGAACTTGATATATTAATTTTAGGACGCGGCGGCGGGTCAATTGAGGAGCTTTGGGCATTTAATGAAGAAATTGTTGCTAGAGCTATTTTTGCTTCAAAAATCCCGATTATTTCAGCTGTTGGACATGAAACGGATTTTACAATTGCTGACTTTGTCGCTGATTTAAGAGCGCCGACACCAACAGGGGCGGCGGAAATAGCAGTTCCACATTTTGAAGAATTGATTGAGAGAGTGTTAACAAACAAGGGCAGACTTATCCGCGCTATGCAAGAAAAGCTTAGCATCCAAAGAGAACGATTAAATAGGCTCGAAAAATCGTACGCATTTCGTTATCCTCACAAGCTGTATGAACAAAAATATGAACAATTAGACAGACTAACCGAGCAGCTCGTTCGAAAAACAAAAAGAATGTATGAACAAAAAACATTTGACCACGAGACAATGAGGAAACAACTAAATAAAAATCATCCAAAAAAACTGAAAGAACGATGTGAGACTGAGTATCAACGGGTGATTCGCTCATTACAAAAGGAAATCCGTGACATTTTCACACATAAACAAAAGGATTTCGTTAATCTCATTTCAACAATCGAGGCATTAAGTCCGCTGAAGATTATGGAACGAGGCTATAGCGTAGCTTATTCCAGTGAGGGGAAGATTGTAAAAAATATTAAAGGAATAAAAAAATCTGATCAAATTAGTGTTCGTTTATCGGATGGAAAGCTCGATTGCGAAGTTATAAAGATCGAGGGGAGTGATCACTTTGACAGCTGATAGTAATTTAACGTTTGAAGAAGCAATGGAACAGCTTGCGAAAATCGTTGAGCGTCTTGAAGAAGGGGATGTCCCTCTTGAAGAGGCAATAGCGATTTACAAACATGGAATGGAACTTTCAAAATTATGCCATGACAAATTAAAAAATGTCGAAAAGCAACTGACAGAAATTTTGACAGAGGATGGTCAAACGGAGCGCTTTTCTATTCATGAGGAGGTTTAACATTGCAAAATGAAGCATTTCCCTCTTTTGCGATCCATTATAAAAAAAATTTAGAACAAAGTTAACACAATTTATTCATGATCTTAATGCGCCAGCTGTTATGAAGGAAGCAATGGACTATTCTTTGCAAGCAGGCGGAAAACGGATACGTCCACTTTTAATGTTTGCTACTATTGCTGCATGTAATAAAGATCCAAACATCGGAGTATATCCTGCTGCTGCGCTTGAAATGGTTCATACATACTCATTAATTCATGATGATCTTCCAAGCATGGATAATGACGATCTAAGAAGAGGCAAGCCAACAAATCACAAAGTGTTTGGCGAAGCTTTTGCAGTACTAGCTGGAGACGCCCTTTTAACTTACAGTTTTCAGTTAATTGCGGATATGCCACATGAGCATGCTGATGAAAAGACAAAACTCGAATTAATTAGACAGCTTGCAAAATCGGCAGGTGCTGAAGGAATGGTCGGTGGTCAAACAGCTGATATTCAAGGAGAGGGAAAACAACTAACGATCCAAGAGTTAGAGTATACACACATTCATAAAACAGGTAAATTGCTGCAATTTAGTGTGCTTGCGGGTGCTATTCTTGCTAATGCATCTGAAGAACAAAAGGAGAAGTTAACTAAATTTGCTCATCATCTTGGACTTGCCTTTCAAATCCGTGATGATATTTTGGATGTGGAAGGAAACGAGGCAACGATTGGAAAACCTTTAGGAAGTGACAGCGACAAAAATAAAAGTACCTATCCGCTGCTGCTTTCGCTAGATGGGGCAAAGCAAGCGCTTGCCAAGCATAGAGATGAGGCATGTAAGGCATTGCAGAACACAGGTTTAAACACAGTATTACTTGAAGAAATCACTAATCTAATCGCGACACGAGATCATTAAATTGTCACTAACTTTAAATAGTCGTTACCACGATACAACGTGTAAGCGGCTATTTTTTCATTCTATTGATTAGGTAGACAGTCGTCACCTGAAAGCAATTGTTATATTTAGATAGCAAATGTTTTTTTATTTAAAGAAAGACTTTGTTTGAAAAAATTATTTCTGTTATTATACTAGCAGTATTACTCTTTCACTCATTACCTTTACTTTTTTAACAGCCATACATGATGTTGTAGAAAAATATCATATCATTATAATAAAAGAGACAGAAGCAAAAGACTATGAACCAAAAAGAAATGAAAGTGAGTGAGCCGGATGGATCTATTATCGATAAAAGACCCCTCATTTTTAAACGACCTTGAAATTAAAGAATTAGAAGCATTGAGTGAAGATATTCGTCATTTTTTTATTAAAAAGTTATCAAAAACGGGTGGTCATATCGGTCCTAACCTAGGTGTTGTTGAATTAACAATTGCCTTACACAAATGTTTTGACAGTCCTAAAGATAAAATTATTTGGGATGTTGGTCATCAATCATATGTTCACAAAATATTAACGGGCAGAGCAAGTGAGTTTGATACTTTACGCCAATATAAAGGGCTGTGCGGATTCCCAAAAATGGCTGAAAGTGAACATGATGTATGGGAAACAGGACATAGCTCCACTTCATTATCAGCGGCGATGGGAATGGCGATAGCACGCGATTTAAAGGGAGAGAACTCCTTTATAGTCCCAGTCATTGGCGACGGAGCGTTAACAGGGGGAATGGCTCTAGAAGCGATGAACCATATTGGACATGAAAAGAAAAATATGATTGTCATTTTAAATGATAACGAAATGTCAATTGCTCCAAACGTTGGTGCACTTCACAATGTACTTGGCAGGTTGCGGACGGCTGGGAAGTATCAATGGGCAAAAGATGAACTAGAAATGCTATTAAAGAAAATTCCTGCAGTTGGGGGACGCCTTGCTTCAACAGCAGAAAGGATTAAAGATAGCTTAAAATATTTACTCGTTTCTGGGATGTTTTTTTAAGAAATGGGTTTTACGTATCTCGGTCCGGTTGATGGACATAATTTTGAGGTTTTATTTGAACATTTACGGTATGCTAAAAAAACAGAGGGCCCTGTTTTTTTACATGTTGTTACAAAAAAAGGAAAAGGATACAAGCCAGCGGAAACAGATAAGGTTGGAACATGGCACGGAACAGGTCCTTACAAAATAGAAACAGGCGACTTTCTTAAACCAGTTAACACTCCGCCAGCATGGAGCAAACTGATAAGTGAAACTGTTAGAAAGTTAGCAAGAGAAGATAAACGCATTATAGCGATTACTCCAGCTATGCCTGTAGGATCAAAACTTGAAGGTTTTGCAAGCGAATTTCCCGACAGAATGATTGATGTTGGAATTGCTGAGCAGCATGCTGCGACGTTAGCAGCAGGGCTTGTCACGCAAAAAATGAAGCCGTTTTTAGCTATATATTCAACCTTCTTGCAACGAGCTTATGATCAAGTCGTTCATGATATTTGTCGACCGAATTTAAACGTATTTATCGGAATTGATCGAGCAGGTCTTGTCGGTGCAGATGGAGAAACTCATCAAGGCGTTTTTGATATCGCTTTCTTACGGAGCTTACCAAACATTGTTATTATGATGCCTAAAGATGAAAACGAAGGACAACATATGGTATATACAGCGTTAAAATATGATGACGGTCCAATTGCATTAAGATATCCTCGCGGAAATGGACTCGGTGTTCCTATGGATAAGCAGTTAAAAGCAATTCCTATCGGTACATGGGAGATTTTACGTGAAGGAAAAGACGCAGCAATTCTTACATTTGGAACGACGATTGGGATGGCAATCGAGGCTGCAAATTTATTAGAGAAAAAGGGAATTCATATAAAAGTAATCAATGCCCGTTTTATAAAACCGTTAGATGAACAAATGTTAACTCAACTATTAAATAACAACATGCCAATTTTAACGATTGAAGAATCGGTTCTTCAAGGAGGCTTTGGAAGTGCCGTTTCTGAATTTGCCCACGATCATGGGTATCATCACGCCATTATTGATCGAATGGGGGTTCCGGATAAATTTATCGAACATGGCAGTGTAGATGCTTTACTAGAGGAGATTGGCCTAACGACAGCAAACGTTGTAAAGAAAATCTATACATTAATTCCGAAAAAAGAAAAAAGGGCATAGTGAATGATGAATAATAAGAAAGAACGCTTAGATGTATTACTAGTTGAACGAGGACATTTTGAAACGAGAGAAAAAGCAAAGCGTGCTGTGATGGCTGGTATCGTATATAGTAATGAAACACGCCTTGAAAAACCAGGAGAAAAAGTAAAAAGAGATATTAACATAACCATTAAGGGTAATAAATTACCGTATGTTAGTCGAGGCGGATTGAAATTAGAAAAAGCATTAACAGTATTTGATGTCAATGTTTTGGGGAAAGTTGTCATTGATATCGGTTCTTCAACCGGCGGATTTACTGATTGTGCCCTGCAAAATGGAGCAAAAATGTCTTATGCATTAGATGTAGGATATAATCAGCTTGCTTGGAAGCTAAGAAATGATGAGCGAGTCGTTGTAATGGAACGAACGAACTTTCGTTATGTCACTCCTGCAGATTTAAAAGGGGAAATGCCTAATTTTGCTACAATTGATGTTTCATTTATTTCTTTAACCCTTATTCTTCCTGTTTTAAAAACATTGCTTGTTAAAGGGAGTGACATTATTGCACTTGTGAAACCCCAATTTGAAGCGGGACGAGATCAAGTTGGAAAAAAAGGAATTGTTAGAGATATAAAAGTACATGAAAGTGTGCTTGTAAAAATGATCAACTTCTCTCTAAAAGAAGGCTTTGATGTAATGGATATTTCATTCTCTCCTATTACTGGGGGGGATGGAAACATTGAATTTTTACTTCATTTACGTTGGAATGGGGAGAAAAATAAAGGTACTAACTTTTTAAAAATAGAACCGAATGAAATCATTGCAGTTGCCCATCAGCAATTAACAGGCAGGAATTAGACTCACTAAAATCCTGCCTGAATTTGTAGATGTAGATAGACTGGTTGAAACACTTGTCAATCGAGGCGTGAGAGCACAGAGGAGGTTCATGAGCTTATATCGAAGAATGCGAGCGTTTGTCAATAGTCTGAGGGATAGATATCGTATCAATAAGATTAAGAACAGGATGTTGTGATTACTTTTACTTGTCACATCAATAAATAATTTGCCTGTATTTTAAGGGATTTCTTATTGAATATTAGCACTCGTTACTTAAAAAAGAAAAAATATTAAAGTTTCAATTTTAACCCTTCGTGTGTTGCTTTAAAGCCTAATCGTTCATAAAGACGTAAAGCATTTGGCCTCTTTTTATCTGTTGTAAGTTGAACCAAATGACAGCCGCGATCTTTTGCTCGTTTTATTGCCCATTGTATAAGCTCAGTTCCTACCCCTTTACCACGAACAGAAGATGCAGTTCTTACACCTTCAATAGTGGCTCGCCATCCTCCTTGATGCGTTATATATGGTGTAAAGGTAATTTGCTGAACACCAATAATTTCATTCTCCTGACAAGCTACTATTAGTTCATTATTAGGATCAGATGTGATAGCGTGAAAAGCCATTATGTAACTGTCTGGAAGTGGCTGCTCATAACGCTCCCTCTTCCTACCTAAATGATCATCTGCAAGCATTTTAACGATTTTATCCAAATCTTGTTCAGTAGCCAGTCTAAATTTTAATTCAGTTTTCAATAATACTCCCTCCTAATAACCGTATCACTTACATGTTATATTTTTTGGTGATTTCTAATTTATTTGATTTACTTTTAAAAACCTTTTATCAAATTTGTTGAATGTTTATTTAGTTAAATTTTTTCCACCTACCTGCTTATTTGAATAGTAAAACATTGTATAACTGTCCTAAATCGGCTAACATTATGATGAAAATCATTTTAGATTTTTGAGGTGATATTGATGACAAAAGGTCAGCGTCACATTAAAATACGTGACATTATAACAAATAATGATATAGAAACTCAAGATGAACTTGTAGATGAATTAAAAAGAGCTGGCTTCAAGGTTACACAAGCAACAGTCTCGCGTGATATTAAGGAACTTCATTTAGTAAAAGTACCTTTAATGGATGGAAGATACAAATATAGCTTACCAGCTGATCAACGTTTCAATCCGTTAAATAAATTAAAAAGAGCACTTATGGATTCATTCGTAAAACTTGACACGGCAAGTCATTTTCTTGTAATGAAAACATTACCCGGAAATGCGATGGCAATCGGAGCATTATTGGATAATTTGGCTTGGGAAGAGCTGCTCGGAACGAT
This sequence comes from Bacillus aquiflavi, assembly GCF_019915265.1. Classification (NCBI taxonomy): domain Bacteria; kingdom Bacillati; phylum Bacillota; class Bacilli; order Caryophanales; family Bacillaceae; genus Bacillus; species Bacillus aquiflavi. The sequence goes on along the minus strand of NZ_CP082780.1, from coordinate 2,213,930 downwards.
ATGTGGCGATGATACATGTTTAATTATATGCCGGACACCAGAAGATGCAAAACAAATATCTGAACGTCTCCTTAACATGCTGTAAAAGAAAGAGGTGACCCTTCATGTTAAGTGTACTTTCAATAAAAAATTTTGCAATTATTGATTCCCTATCCATTTCTTTTGAAAACGGTTTAACTGTATTAACTGGAGAAACGGGTGCTGGTAAATCAATTATTATTGATGCGATTCATTTATTAGTTGGCGGAAGGGGATCACATGAGTTTGTCCGACACGGTGAACAAAAAGCTGAAATAGAGGGACTTTTTCAACTTGATGACGTGAAGCATCCTTGCTATGACAAAGCAGAAGAACTTGGCATAAAGATAGAAGATGGAATGCTTGTTTTGCGGCGAGATATTTCAAAAAATGGGAAAAGTGTTTGTAGAATAAATGGAAAATTAGTAACGATCGCCATTTTGCGGGAAATTGGTCAGACGTTAGTCGATATTCACGGGCAGCATGAGCACCAACAGCTGATGGATGAAACTATGCATTTATCGCTTTTAGATCAATTTGGGGGAGAAGAGATCGCGCTAGCACTAGTTGAATATAAGCATATTTATCGAAAATATGAACAATTGAATCAAAAAATAAAAAATATAACTGAAAATGAACAACAAATGGCACATCGTCTTGATTTGCTTCAATTTCAGCTTAATGAAATCCAAACAGCTCAATTAAAGCAAGATGAAGATGGACAGTTATTTGAAGAACGAAACGAGCTTGTTAACTTTGAACGGGTATTTGAGGCTTTAAAATCGTGTTACTCAGCTCTCCAAGGTGAACAGAAAGGACTCGATTGGATTGGGTTAGCAATGAGCTTTTTGGAAAATGGAGTAGAGTTAAATCCAAAATATAAGGAGTTATTTGAGTCTGTTACAACGAGCTTCTATTTGCTAGAGGATGCTGCAACTACAGTTAGAAATGAGCTAGATTGTTTAGAATACAACCCCGAACGATTAAATGAAATAGAAAATCGTATAATTGAAATTAATCAATTAAAACGAAAGTACGGTCAAACAATCGATGCTATTTTAGAATATGCAGCGATGATTGAAGAAGAAATAGAAACGTTAGAGAATCGAGAGGTTCATGTTAGCCAATTAGAAAACAAACTTACCTCCTTACGAAAAGATTTGGAACTTGAAGGAAAACAGCTGACAGATTTGCGGCATCAATACGGAAAGAAATTAACTGAATTAATTCATCGTGAATTAAAAGAACTTTACATGGAGAAAACCGTTTTTAGCGTCCATTTTAATGAAAATTTCAATCGCTTCACCGAAAGTGGTGCAGATGAAGTGCAATTTTATTTATCAACTAATCCAGGAGAGCCGTTAAAACCATTATCGAAAATTGCTTCTGGAGGGGAACTTTCACGGATTATGCTTGCATTAAAAAGTATTTTTTCAAAAAATCAAGGAATTACTTCAATTATATTTGATGAAGTAGATACAGGAGTCAGCGGCAGAGTTGCACAAGCAATCGCGGAGAAAATATATAAGGTTTCAACACATTCCCAAGTGTTTTGTATTTCTCATTTACCACAAGTTGCAGCAATGGCTGATACGCATTTATATATATCTAAAAAGATTAAAAATGACAGAACGTATACGACTGTAACACCATTAGAAAATAGTGAAAAAGTAAAAGAAATTGGTCGAATGATTTCTGGTGTAGAAATAACTGATTTAACAACAGAACATGCAAAAGAGCTACTTCAGCTTGCCGAAAAATTGAAAAATAAATAAAATATAGAAATAATAAAAAGATTAAAATGAATTGTCACAAATTATCCATTATTTATCCATGTTTTTCACTATACTAATGTGATTTACTAGATAATAAAAGACCTTTAAGGGAGTAAGGAGTCTATTTTATGCTATATGGAATTTTAATCATTTTAGTATTAGTTGTTATTGCTTTAATTATGACACTTTTTGTTGTGAAAGATGTCAGTAAAACAATTAAAAAGTATGAAAAAAATGGGGACAGTCTACAAAATGAAATTTTAAGGTCTCGAGAATATGAAGTAAAATCGTTAAAAGTCAATATTCGATCATTAACGTGGATTTACGTTGTTATATGTTTAATTATTATTGGCGTATCATTTGGTTTTGTATTTGTTGCATAATTGTCCCATTTTAAAAATTTTTGAATTTGTATTAGAGACAATAAAGGCGCACATTTGTCAACAATCTATAAGCATCTGTCTAGCCCAAATTATTGCCAAACGCTTGTATTCAGCTCATAAACGACTTCTCGTATTTGCTTCTGTGCGCCTTGAATCAAGTGTTTTCAATCATCTGAGCAAAATTTAGTTCGTTTACAATCATCAGCACCTCATATAGGTGCTGTTTTTATTTCACCTTTTCTTTGTGAAAAAATTCAACGGAGTGATGTTTTTTATAAAACTTCCCAAACAGGGGAGGATTTTTTTCACATCTATAGTTATAATTGCGGCTATTACAGGCAAAATTAAAGATGTAGCCATTTTAAAGATATATGTGGACAAGAAGCGAGGAGAGTGAAGATTTTTGAAAAGGGAATATGTAAGAAAAATAATTGGTGGAATTCTCCTTGTTTCATTATTATCCATTGGTTTTTATGAACCACTTCAACAATTTTTTTCCATACCAAAGCAAATAACGATGTTTGAAGGTGAAAAATTTACGTTTTCTAAAGGAAAACCAGTTTCAGCTGCAACTAATTCAAATGTATCACTTCGACAAGATGAACAATCTGTTTCAATTAAAGCGATGGAAACTGGAAATAATGAAGTGTTTTTAGAATTAGCTGGTTTTCCAATTAAAAAGGTCGATGTAAATGTACTAAAAAATCTCAAGGTGATACCTGGTGGTCAATCTATCGGTGTTAAACTAAATACAATCGGTGTCCTTGTTGTAGGACATCATTTAGTTGATACAAATGAGGGAAAAATATCACCAGGAGAAGTTGCAGGAATAAAAGTAGGAGACATTATTACAGAAATAAATGGGCAAAAGATTGAAAAAATGACTGATGTAGCCCCTTTTGTTAAAGAGTCAGGAGACACTGATAAACCGTTAGACATTGTCATAACTCGTGAAAATGAAAAGGTTACGACTAAGCTAATGCCATTAAAAGATAAGCAAGAAGATACGTATAAGCTTGGTCTTTATATTCGTGATTCAGCTGCAGGGATTGGGACGATGACATTTTATCATCCCCAATCGAAAAAATACGGTGCACTTGGTCATGTCATTTCAGATATGGATACGAAAAAGCCAATTGTCGTTGATGACGGGCAAATTGTTCGCTCAACCGTTACATCTATTGAGAAGGGCAGTACTGGTGATCCTGGAGAAAAACTTGCTCGTTTTTCTTCCGATCGAGAAGTAATAGGAGACATAAAAAGAAATAGTCCTTTCGGGATTTTCGGTACGTTAAATCAAAACATTAAAAACGGGATGATGGATAAGCCAATCCCCGTCGCTCTTTCACATCAAGTAAAAGAGGGATCGGCACAAATTTTAACAGTAGTGAATGAAGATGAAGTGAATCTTTTTGATATTGAAATCGTTAGTACGATACCACAAAAATTTCCTGCTACAAAGGGAATGGTTATTAAAGTAACAGATCCTAAGTTGCTTGAAAAAACAGGCGGCATCGTTCAAGGAATGAGCGGCAGTCCAATTATCCAAGATGGCAAACTTATCGGGGCTGTGACACACATGTGTTTGTTAATGATCCGACATCAGGATACGGTGTGCATATTGAATGGATGTTAAATGAAGCAGAGATTGACATATATGAAAAAACAGCAGAAAAAGCAAGTTAACCTTAAAAAGCGAGGGAATTCCTCGCTTTTTTTTCATTTTTATCCGTTAAAAATATGCTAAAATAAAACTATAAAGATTATTCGACAAATATAAAAGAAAAAATTTGTCAACTAGCGATTTAAGTCGAAAAAGTATGAAAAACAAAGATAAGATAAGAAATCATTACTTTTTTTAGAAAAAATAAAAAAATAAAAGGAATTACTGTTGCGTTGTCGAATTTGTCAATTAGAATATAAAGAAGATAGATAATTTTGAAAATGGAGAGGAAAATAAGGAGGAAACGTGAAGTGAAGAAAATTAAAGTTTTTATTGTTGATGACAATCGTGAATTAGTCATCCTATTAGAAGAATACTTATCTAAGCAAAATGATCTGGAAGTAGTCGGTACCGCACATAATGGTCAAGAATGTTTAAATATGCTTGAAAGAATCGAAGCGGATGTACTGCTGTTAGATATTATTATGCCCCATTTAGATGGGCTTGCTGTATTAGAAAAAATACGTGAATCAAAAAGACCGCTTCCGAATGTCATTATGTTAACAGCCTTTGGTCAAGAAGATGTTACGAAAAAGGCAGTCGAACTTGGTGCTTCCTATTTTATCTTAAAACCATTTGATATGGATAATTTGGCAAGTCATATTAGACAAGTAAGCGGAAAAATGAATGCAATTATTAAACAAACTTCAACTCCTTATCGTACTCATACAGAAGAGAAACCGAAAAATTTAGATTCCAGTATTACGAGTATTATTCATGAAATAGGTGTTCCTGCTCATATTAAAGGTTATCTTTATTTACGCGAAGCCATTTCAATGGTATACAATGATATCGAATTGTTAGGGTCAATAACAAAGGTGCTATACCCCGATATTGCTAAAAAATACAATACAACGGCAAGCCGTGTAGAACGGGCGATTCGTCATGCAATTGAAGTAGCATGGAGTCGAGGGAATATCGACTCTATTTCGTCTTTATTCGGTTACACAATCAGCATGTCTAAAGCAAAGCCGACTAATTCAGAATTCATCGCAATGGTAGCCGATAAGCTGAGACTAGAACATAAAGCTTCTTGAAAGGGCAAGGACTTTTAAAAATAGACAATAAAATTTTTAGTATGACCCTGTGAACATTGTTGTTTATAGGGTTTTTTCTTTTTAAATCCCTAAAAAATATGTCATTTGTCATATTTCCAGTTATATAATGTAAAATGAGAAGGTTTTTATTATAAATAGAGACGGAAGGGGGTTTTTGCAATAACGCTCATTTTTGCTCACCGTGGCTATTCAGGTGCATATCCAGAAAATACGATGTTAGCTTTTATGCAGGCGGAGAAATTTTGTGCTGATGGGATCGAGCTTGATGTTCAATTAACGAAAGATGGCGAAGTTGTCGTTATTCACGATGAAACGATTGACAGGACGACGAATGGGAAAGGGTTTGTAAAAGATTATACACTTGCTGAGCTTCAAAAGTTTGATGCAAGTTATACTTATAAGAAATTCGGGAAAAGAAACCCTATTCCTACACTCGAAGAGGTACTTCAATGGCTTCAGTCGAACCATTTATATTGTAATATTGAGCTGAAAAGCGGTACTTCATACGAAGAATTAGTAGAGAAGGTTATCTATTTAGTTCGTTCATATCGAATGAGTGAAAGAATCATCGTCTCTTCTTTTAACCATTACAGCATTGTACATAGTTATCGACTTGCACCGGAAGTTGAAATTGCGCCATTGTATCGAGAAGGGCTTTATATGCCGTGGATATATGCGGGTGCAATTCATGCTAAAGCCATTCACCCAAATTTCAAAGTAGCCCCTGATTTTATTATTAAAAGTTCCCTTAAACATGGGATTAAAGTAAGACCTTATACAGTTAATAATGAAAAAGAGATGAAACGGCTATTTTCGCTAGGCTGTTCAGCAATTATTACTGATGAACTAAAAAAAGCAGTACAGTATAGAAAACAATAAAATAAAGACCATGACAATTTGTTCAAGTGTCATGGTCTTAAGGCTGTTATCGAACGCTTGTATTTTTCGTTGTAAAGCTTATGAACGCTTATTGTATTCGCTTCCGCCTTGTTGCTCGGCGCCTTGACTGACAAGCGCATTTTGCAAGTATCAAATACTAACTTATCAACAAGCCCAGACCAAGTGATTAAATGTCATGGTCTTCTATTTTTAAAAAGGGGCTGAACTTTATTTTGTTTTCGATCACGATGTAAAATAAAACCGCCGATAAAACCTAAGCCGATAAAAAACATAAATAGACCTGCTAAAAACTGCAACCATAAAAATGGAAACGGCGCTTGAAGTATTCCAAATAACATATCTCTCATAAGCTTAATACCAATTGCGGCAATCATTCCAGGGATTAATAAAATAATTAAGGCGATTAATCGTTGCATGATGTCTAATTTATCCTTTCGAAATAAACCTTCTCACAAAAATCATATATGATAAAGGAAATTTGTCAAGAAAGATGATTGGCGATAAAATAGAACATGAAAAAAATTGCATTTTCTTAGTAAACGTAGAAATGAGGGATATGTTGCAAAAAGTGATGATTGTCGGCGCAGGTAAAGGAGGAAGCGCCATTCTTAAAATATTAATTGAAACAGCGGTATTAAAGGTAATTGCGGTTGTTGATAAAAATCTGAATGCACTCGGAATTCAATTGGCAAACGACATGGGTATTCAAGTCGGAACTGACTGGCATCACTTTTTGACTGATGATCTTGATATTGTCATTGAAGTAACAGGTGATCCAAACGTTTTTCGGCAAATTCGTGACACCCTCAGTAAAAAAATGGTATTAATTCCTGGCAGCGTTGCTTATCTTATTGCTCAATTAATGGAAGAAAAAGAAGAACTCATTAGCAAACTTCAAAATGAAACGTATAAACGAGATCTTATTTTTGATTCAACTGGCGATGGAATGATAGGGACGAATGAACAAGGTGAAGTCATTCTGTTTAACCGGAGCGCACAGAAAATGACTGGCATAAGTCAAGAAGAAGCAATTGGGAAACATATTCTTCAGTTAATTCCAAAAAGTAAACTTCCAAGGGTTTTAGAAACAGGCGTAATGGAAATGAATCAGGAGCTTGTGCTAGAAAATGGCTTAAAAATCATTACAACAAGAATTCCGGTAATCGATAAAAATAAACAGTTGATCGGAGCCTTCGCGGTTTTTAAAGACATAACCGACGTAGTCAACTTGGCAGAGGAAGTTACAAATTTAAAAGAAATTCAAACGATGCTTAAAGCGATCATTCAATCTAGTGATGATGCGATTTCGGTCGTAGACGAAGAGGGTAAAGGAATCTTAATTAATCGTGCTTATTCTAGAATTACTGGATTAACAGAGGAACAGGTAATTGGAAAACCGGCAACTGCTGATATTTCTGAAGGGGAAAGCATGCATATGAAGGTGCTAAAAACAAGACAAGCTATTCGTGGTACAGCACTAAGGGTTGGTCCGAAAAAGAAAGAAGTCATTGTCAATGTTGCTCCGATTATTGTAGATGGGAGATTAAAAGGCAGTGTTGGAGTCATTCATGATGTTTCAGAAATTCAAACACTAACAAAAGAATTAAATAAAGCAAGACAAAGAATTAGAACACTTGAAGCGAAGTATACGTTTGAAGATATCATTGGACCATCAGAGGAAATGACGCTTTCTATCGAACAAGCAAAATTAGCCGCAAAAACACCGGTGACTATTCTTTTACGGGGTGAATCAGGAACAGGGAAAGAACTGTTTGCTCATGCGATTCATAACGGAAGTGATCGTAAATTTAATAAGTTTATTCGTGTAAATTGTGCTGCATTGTCTGAAACGTTATTAGAGAGTGAACTGTTCGGTTACGAGGAAGGTGCTTTTTCTGGAGCGAAACGCGGTGGAAAACGCGGATTATTTGAGGAAGCAAATAACGGAAGTATTTTCTTAGATGAGATTGGAGAACTTTCTTTAAATACTCAAGCGAAACTTTTAAGAGTACTTCAAGAAAAAGAAATTGTTAGAGTTGGCGGCACAAAACCGATTCCTATCAATGTACGCGTTATTGCTGCAACGAACATTAATTTAGAAAAAGAGATTAAAAGCGGTACTTTTCGAGAAGATTTATATTATCGCTTAAATCGAATGCCGATACATATTCCACCTTTAAGAAAACGGAAGGAAGACATTTCGTACTTATGTGACAGATTGATTGAAAAAATTAATCAAGATTACGGAAGAAATGTTGAAGGAGTACTTGAGGAAGCAATAAGACTTTTAATGAGCTATGATTGGCCGGGGAATGTCCGTGAGTTGGAGAATATTTTAGGAAGAGCAATGATCTTTATGCAGTATAATGAAACCCATATACACGCTAAACATATTCCGCAATTAAAAAGCGATGGTACAACTAAAACGTTACAAGAAGATGTTCCTTTATCTGTTATTGAAGAAAAAACTTCATTAGCGATCATGCTAAATCAATATGAAGAAAAAATTATTAAAGAAACATTAGACTTTTATAAAGGGAACAAAACAAAAACGGCAAAAGCGCTTGCAATTTCAGTTCGAAACTTATATTACAAACTAGATAAATATGGTATTGCAAAGAATGACACGCAATAAATTTCATACCATGATAATTTTTGCAGACACAAAACTGTAACAATAAAGCGTTTTCATAAATAAACTATTGGCACAAAAGTTGCATTAATATTTATTGTGATATTGGGATGCTGTTATTTGAAAAGAAAGGACTTGAAAAATATATGCAAATAGAATCTCTTATTGAAAAAGCAACCCAATATAGTGAAAAAACAGTCGCTGTCGCGGTTGCAGAGGATGAAAACGTGATCGAAGCTATCGCGATTGCATTACAACGTAACCTTGCTAATTTCTTGCTTTTTGGAGATAAATATAAAATTTATCACTTAATTTCTGAAAAATATCCCAAGTTAGCAAAAAATGAAAAAATATCCATTATCCATGCTAATACAAAAGCCGGAGCTGCTGATTTAGCAGTTAAAGCAGTAAAGCTTAATGAAGCGGATGTTTTAATGAAAGGAAATATTTCAACAGCCATTTTACTAAAAGCAGTCCTTCATCACGAATATGGCTTGCGAACTGAACAAATTTTATCTCACGTTGCTTTATTTGAAGTTCAAGGGTTTGATCGCTTAATTATTGTAACTGATGCCGCAATGAATATTGCACCAGATTTACAGCAAAAAGTACAAATTATTCATAATGCGGTGCACGTTGCTAATTGTATTGGAATTGAAACCCCTAAAGTTGCGCCAATAGGAGCCGTTGAGGTTGTAAATCCAGCAATGCCAGCCACAGTAGATGCTGCTTTATTAACACAAATGAATAGACGGGGCCAAAACAAAAATTGTGTAGTTGATGGTCCACTTGCCTTAGACAATGCAGTGTCAGCTTTTGCAGCAGAACATAAAGAGATTCATAATGAAGTTGCTGGAAAAGCAGACATATTATTAGTGCCAACGATTGAAGTTGGCAATGTTTTATATAAATCACTAATTTATTTTGCAAAAGCAAATGTTGGAGCTGTGATTGTTGGAGCAAAAGCACCAATTGTGTTAACTTCTAGAGCAGATTCTGCACAAAGTAAATTAAATTCACTCGGATTAGCTCTTTGTATAGCAGAAAAATGATTGAAAAATAAATAGGAGGTATTATAGATGGAAATTTTTAAATATATGGAAAAAAACGACTATGAGCAATTACTATTTTGTCAAGATAAGCAATCAGGTTTAAAGGCAATTATCGCGATTCATGATACCACTCTAGGCCCAGCACTAGGCGGAACAAGAATGTGGACATACAAATCAGAAGAAGCCGCGATTGAGGATGCACTTGCACTTCGATTAGCGCGTGGCATGACATATAAAAATGCTGCGGCCGGTTTAAATCTTGGCGGTGGAAAAACAGTTATTATTGGAGATCCCCGGAAAGATAAAAATGAAGAAATGTTTCGTGCTTTTGGCCGTTATATTCAAGGTTTAAATGGTCGTTATATTACAGCAGAAGATGTCGGAACTACCGTTGCAGATATGGATTTAATTTATGAGGAAACCGATTATGTAACAGGAATTTCTCCAGCGTTTGGTTCATCAGGAAATCCATCACCTGTAACTGCATACGGTGTATATCGTGGAATGAAGGCTGCTGCAAAAGAAGCTTTTGCCTCAGACTCGTTAGAAGGAAAAGTGATTGCTGTCCAAGGTGTTGGAAATGTTGCTTATACATTATGCCGTCATTTGCATGAAGAGGGTGCTAAGCTTATTGTAACTGATATCAATAAAGAAGCTGTTCAGCGCGCTGTTGAAGAGTTTGGTGCACAAGCTGTAGATCCAGACGATATTTATCGTGTTGAATGTGACATTTATGCGCCATGTGCTTTAGGTGCAATAATTAACGATGACACAATTCCGCAATTAAAAGCAAAAGTTATCGCTGGATCTGCAAATAATCAATTAAAAGATACGTGCCACGGTGATATCATTCATGAAATGGGAATTGTTTATGCCCCAGATTATGTTATTAATGCTGGAGGCGTAATTAATGTCGCAGACGAACTATTAGGCTACAACAAAGAACGTGCTTTAAAAAAGGTCGAAACAATTTATGATAACATTGAAAAAGTGATTGAAATATCAAAACGCGACAATATTCCTACATATTTAGCGGCTGATCGAATGGCTGAAGAAAGGATAGAAAAAGTACGTCGTTCTCGCAGTCAATTTTTACTAAATGAGCATCATATTTTAAGTCGCCGCAAATAATGTAGCGCCAAAAACCACTTGGTCTCAGTTTGTTAGACAAAGCAAGTATTTACGATAACTGAAGCACGTAGTACTAGGTGATGGCGAATAGAACAGTCGTTAATAAGCTACTTTGTCAACAGTCTGGGACCAAAAAACTATCTGGCTTCTCCTCCTGCAATAGAAAAAGAAACTAAATAATATGGAGGGGCTTATATGTTAGAAGAGAAGAAATATAGGGTTCTCGTTATTAACCCTGGGTCAACTTCAACAAAAATTGGCGTCTTCGAAAATGAATTTTCTATATTTGAAAAAACAATTCGCCACGATACAGGAACAATTAATTCCTTTAAAAATGTGATTCATCAATATGGATTTCGAAAAAAACTCATTATAGAAACTCTTCATCAAGAAGGAATTAATATTTTGAATTTAAGTGCTGTTTGCGGTCGCGGCGGTTTGCTTCGTCCGATCGAAGGAGGAACTTATTTTGTAAATGAGGCAATGTTAGATGATCTTAAAAACGGTTATGCGGGTCAGCATGCATCAAACCTTGGCGGAATTTTAGCCTATGAAATTGCTTCTAATTTAAATATTCCTGCTTTTATTGTTGATCCTGTTGTCGTAGATGAGCTTGAACCAATTGCACGAATATCTGGTTTTCCACTTATTAAACGAAAAAGTATCTTTCATGCCCTTAATCAAAAGGCGGTAGCTCGTCGTGTTGCAAAGGAATTTGGAAAAAGTTATGAAGGCGCAAATTTTATTGTTGCTCATATGGGTGGCGGTATTACTGTAGGTGCCCATAAACAAGGAAAAGTGATCGATGTCAATAATGGTCTTCATGGCGACGGCCCGTTCAGCCCTGAGCGTGCTGGAACAGTTCCAGCGGGAGATTTAGTTACACTTTGCTACTCAGGAGAATTTTATCGTGAAGAAGTGATGAAGAAATTAGTCGGTAAAGGAGGACTTGTCGGTTATCTCGGAACAAACGATGCAGTAAAAGTCGAAAAGATGATTATCGAGGATAATGAAAAAGCAAAGCTCATTTATTCGGCAATGGCCTATCAAGTAGCTAAAGAAATTGGTGCAGCAAGTGCGGTGTTAGCCGGTGAAATAGATGCAATCATCTTAACAGGCGGGTTAGCGTACGGAAAAGAATTTGTAAACATGATTATCAATCGTGTAAGCTGGATCGCCCAAACAATTGTCCGTCCTGGTGAAAATGAATTGCAAGCATTGTCACAAGGAGCGCTTAGAGTTTTACGATGTGAAGAAGAAGCAAAAGAGTATCCGCAAATGAGTGATGCTCTGACCGAAAAGGTTTAACTTAAGATAAGGAATGAATGGAGGAGAGAGAAAATGGCTCATGAATACGATTTAGTTATTCTTGGTGGTGGAACAGGCGGTTATGTAGCAGCAATTCGTGCTTCACAGCTAGGACTAAAAACAGCCATTGTTGAAAAGGGGAAGCTTGGCGGTACATGTCTTCACGCTGGCTGTATTCCAAGTAAAGCCTTATTAAGAAGTGCAGAAGTATTTGCAACGACAAAAAAAAGTGAAGAATTTGGTGTAATTGCGAACGATGTTTCTGTAAATTTCGCTAAAGTTCAAGAACGAAAAAACAAAATAATTAACCAGCTTCATAAAGGGGTTCAACATTTAATGAAGCAAGGTAAAATTGATGTTTACGAGGGAATTGGGAGAATTTTAGGACCGTCCATTTTTTTACCGATGCCAGGAACGATTTCTATTGAGATGAATAGTGGCGGTGAAAACGAAATGCTTATTCCAAACAATGTCATCATCGCTACTGGCTCCCGTCCCCGCACGCTTCCCGGACTCGAAATTGATGGAAAATATGTGATGACATCTGATGAGGCGTTAGCGATGGAAAATCTGCCAAAGTCAATCATTATCGTAGGAGGAGGGGTAATTGGGATTGAGTGGGCTTCAATGCTCGCAGATTTTGGTGTTGAAGTAACAGTGTTAGAATATGCCGACCGAATTATTCCAATGGAAGATAAGGAAGTATCTAAGGAAATGCAGCGCTTATTAAAGAAAAAGAAGATTAAAATTGTTACAAGTGCGAAGGTGCTTCCAGAAACATTACAAAAAGGAGCAAATGTTTCTATCAGTGCTGAAGTGAAGGAGCAACAAAAAGAATTTATAGCAGAAAAATAGCTTGTATCGGTAGGCAGACAAGCAAATATAGAAGGAATAGGTATAGAGAATACGGACATTCAAGTAGAAAAGGGATTTATCGTTACAAATGAATATTATCAAACGAAAGAATCCCATATTTATGCAATCGGAGACGTAATCGGCGGCTTACAGCTCGCTCATGTAGCTTCCCATGAAGGAATAACTGCTGTTCATCATCTCGCTAATGAAAATCCTGAAATCATTCATTACAAGCTCGTTCCTAAATGTATTTACAGTAATCCTGAAGTTGCTAGTGTTGGTTTATCAGAGGATGAGGCACGAGAAAATGGTCATAAAGTAAAAGTCGGTAAATTTTCTTTTCGAGCAATTGGAAAAGCACTTGTGTTTGGACAAACGGACGGATTCGTTAAAATAGTTGCGGATGAAGAAAATGACGACATTTTAGGTGTTCATATGATCGGTCCTCACGTTACCGATATGATCTCAGAAGCAGGCCTAGCTCAAGTATTAGATGCAACCCCGTGGGAAGTCGCAAATACGATTCATCCTCATCCAACATTATCAGAAGCGATCGGTGAAGCTGCTCTTGCTGTTGATGGTAAAGCCATTCATTCATAAAAACGATAAAAACAGATTTTAGGAGGTATTCATATGGCTGAAAATCGTCATAAAACGTTAGGCTTATGTGATGAGAATGTACTAGAAATGTACGAAACGATGCTACTAGCCCGTCGAATTGATGAGCGGATGTGGCTGTTAAACCGTGCAGGTAAAATACCATTTGTTATTTCATGTCAAGGTCAAGAAGCGGCCCAAGTAGGAGCTGCGTTTGCGCTTAATCGAGAAAAAGATTATGTCCTTCCATACTATCGTGATATGGGGGTTGTCTTAACCTTTGGTATGACTGCGAAGGAATTAATGCTTTCCGCGTTTGCTAAAGCAGATGATCCGAACTCTGGAGGCCGACAAATGCCAGGACATTTCGGTCAAAAGAAAAATCGAATCGTAACTGGTTCTTCTCCCGTTACAACACAAGTACCTCATGCGGTAGGAATTGCTCTAGCGGGAAAAATGGAGCAAAAGGATCTCGTTACCTTCGTTACCTTTGGTGAAGGTTCATCAAACCAAGGAGATTTTCATGAGGGAGCTAACTTTGCGGGAGTCCATAAGTTGCCAGTTATCTTTATGTGTGAAAATAATAAATATGCAATTTCAGTTCCAATTGAGAAACAATTAGCATGTGAAAAAGTATCAGATCGGGCCCCAGGTTATGGAATGCCAGGAATCACAGTTGATGGAAATGATCCGCTAGAAGTATACCGAGTTGTCAAGGAAGCAGCAGACCGTGGTCGGCGAGGCGAAGGTCCTTCACTAGTGGAAGCGGTTTCATATCGGCTGACGGCTCACTCATCTGATGATGACGACCGCGCATATCGTGATCGCGAAGAAGTTGAAGCAGCAAAACAAAAGGATCCTATTTTTACATTTGCCACGTATTTAAAGGAGACAGGTGTGCTGGATGATGCATTAGAATCAGAGATTAACGATCGTGTCATGAAGCTTGTAAACGAGGCCACTGATGAGGCGGAAAAAGCACCATATGCTGAGCCTGAACACACATTAAAGTACGTATATGCCGAGAAGTAAGGGGGAGCGATTATGCCTGTAATTTCGTATATTGATGCCGTTACAACGGCTATTCGTGAAGAAATGGAAAGAGATCCGAAAGTTTTTGTATTAGGAGAAGATGTAGGTAAAAAAGGCGGAGTGTTTAAGGCAACAATAGGGTTATATGATCAATTTGGTGAAGAAAGAGTAATTGATGCTCCGCTTGCAGAGTCAGCAATTGCTGGTGTTGGGATCGGCGCTGCCCTGTATGGAATGCGTCCAATAGCTGAAATGCAATTTGCTGACTTTATTATGCCAGCTGTCAATCAAATTATTTCTGAGGCTACCAGAATTCGCTATCGTTCCAACAATGATTGGAGCTGTCCAATTGTCATTCGTGCTCCATATGGAGGCGGAGTTCACGGTGCGTTATATCATTCTCAATCAGTAGAAGCTATCTTTGCAAATCAGCCTGGATTAAAGATTGTAATGCCATCAACTCCTTACGATGTAAAAGGTTTATTAAAAGCAGCCATTCGTGATGAAGATCCAGTACTTTTTTTCGAACATAAACGGGCATACCGTTTAATTAAAGGTGAGGTTCCTGAAGAGGATTACGTTTTACCGATTGGGAAAGCTGATGTAAAACGTGAAGGTGATGATATTACAGTGATAACTTATGGATTATGTGTACACTTTGCTTTACAAGCTGCTGAGCGCCTTGCTAAAGATGGAGTGTCAGCTCATATCCTTGACTTAAGAACAGTTTATCCATTAGATAAAGAAGCAATCATTAACGCTGCTTCAAAAAAGGGAAAAGTATAACTCGTAACAGAGGATAACAAAGAAGGAAGCATTATGAGTGAAGTAGCTGCAATTATTTCTGAAAACTGCTTATTTGATTTAGATGCTCCAATAAAGCGCCTAGCTGGTCCAGATGTACCTGCAATGCCGTACGCGCCAACGATGGAAAAGTATTTTATGGTCAATCCTGATAAAGTTGAAAAAGCAATGCGTGAATTAGCTCAATTTTAGCCGAAATTAGTTCGGTATTTGCTAATAGATTTTTACGTGAATGAATAAGGAGGTTTACTCGTTTTGGCGATAAAACAAATTACAATGCCTCAATTAGGAGAAAGTGTTACAGAGGGAACGATTAGTAAGTGGCTTGTTTCAGTAGGGGATAAAGTTAATAAATATGATCCGCTGGCAGAAGTAATGACTGATAAAGTAAATGCAGAAATTCCATCTTCATATACTGGTGTGATAAAGGAGTTAATAGCCAAAGAGGGAGATACACTTCCAGTTGGTGAAGCAATTTGCGTTATTGAAGTTGCGGGCAGTATAGAAGAAACTGCGAAAGTAAAAATAGAAGAACGTGAAAAGGAAACGACAGCAAATCATAATCACTTTGCTAGAAGTCGTTATTCTCCAGCTGTATTAAAGCTGTCTCAACAACACGGCATTGATTTAACAAAAGTAACTGGAACAGGTGCAGGCGGAAGAATTACGCGGAAAGACTTATTAAAAATAATTGAATCTGGAAACATTCAAGAAGTAAGCAAACAAGAAGCTGAAGTTGTTAAACAAGCTAATGAGGAGCAAATAGAAGTTCCAAAAGCTACACCTGGACAAACAACTGTTCCAGTAGCTTCAGGTGATATAGAAATACCAGTTACAGGAGTGCGTAAAGCGATTGCAGCTAACATGTCCCGCAGTAAACATGAAGCCCCTCATGCTTGGACAATGATAGAAGTTGATGCTACAAACCTTGTTGAATATCGAAACTCAATAAAAGAAGAGTTTAAAATGAGAGAAGGTTTTAATTTAACATATTTCGCATTTTTTATAAAAGCAGTTGCACAAGCTCTTAAGGAATTTCCACAAATTAACTCAATGTGGGCTGGCGATAAAATTATTAGGAAAAAAGATATTCATATATCAATAGCAGTTGCGACAGAAGATGCTCTTTTCGTTCCTGTCATAAAAGATGCAGATGAAAAAACAATTAAAGGGATTGCTCGGGAGATATCGGAGCTAGCCAATAAAGTACGGTTAGGAAAATTAACTCCAGAAGATATGCAAGGCGGCACATTTACGGTAAATAATACCGGCTCGTTCGGTTCAGTTCAATCAATGGGGATTATAAACTATCCACAGGCGGCAATTTTACAAGTAGAATCAATTGTCAAACGACCAGTGGTGATGAATAACGGGATGATTGCAGTAAGAGATATCGTTAATTTATGTATGTCTCTTGATCATCGTGTATTAGATGGACTCATTTGTGGTCAATTCCTTAAACGGGTAAAAGAAATTATTGAAAATATTTCATCGGAAAACACTTCAATATATTAATAAAAAAAAAAGCTGCAAATAGTACTTGCGGCGGTTTTTTTTTTTGGTGCCCGGCATGCGCATGAACTATAGGGTGCAAGTCCCGAACCCCGAAGACAGAAGTAGAGGTTAGCCAAGAGCAAGGGTGTCCGTGGTGACATGGAATCTGAAGGAAGCTGGAGGCAAAACACCGATCCGAGGAACACGAATCTCATACAAGGCTAGATATGATTGAGTGAGTTTGCCAAACAAAAATAAAGCTCTTTCTGTCGAAGGTCATATCAAGTAAATGAGGCGGATAGATGGTGTGAAAGTGGATGCGCTTACCCGGGGAGGTCTGACAGAAACGTGAAGTTCCCTTCATAACCTACTTGGTGACAAGTAACTGAACTGTCAGAAGTCAGCAGAGGTCATAGTACGAGTTGGTCTAGAACAACTTGGAAGGACTGAACAATTAAGAAAGAATAGCCCCCTTGGCTTTCCAGTTTGGATGAATGAACACAGAAAACAGAGAAACCTCACGCTTAGAAAGTAGTGGTGAATCCCACGAGGGTATTTGCGGAGGGTGTAGTCCAACTGGGCAAAAGAAGATAAGCTATTCACGGGAAGGAACGAAATGGTAATGTTGAATCAAATTCTGGAACGGCAGAACATGATACGAGCATTAAAGCGAGTAGAAGCGAATAAGGGAAGCCATGGAGTAGACATGATGCCCGTACAAACCTTACGTCAGCACATCCTCGAAAATTGGGCAACCATTAAATCGCAGATTCTAACGGGAACCTATGAACCGCAACCAGTACGTCGAGTCGAAATCCCGAAACCAGACGGCGGTGTGCGCTTATTAGGCATCCCTACCGTGACAGACCGTTTAATTCAACAAGCCATATCGCAGATATTATCGAAGGAATATGACAAAACATTTTCGGATAACAGTTATGGATTCCGACCAAATCGGAACGCCCACGACGCTGTCCGAAAAGCAAAAGGGTATATAAAAGAGGGGTATCGCTGGGTAGTAGATATGGATTTAGAAAAATTCTTTGACAAAGTCAATCATGACCGACTAATGGCAACATTAGCGAAAAGAATTCAAGATAAACCACTCTTAAAACTGATCCGCAAATATCTTCAAGCTGGTGTCATGATAAACGGAGTCGTTTCGAGTACAGATAAAGGAACACCTCAAGGTGGACCTTTAAGTCCACTTCTTTCAAACATCGTATTAGATGAGCTTGATAAAGAGTTAGAGAAACGTGGACATAAATTCGTTCGTTATGCAGATGACTGCAATATTTATGTAAAAAAGTGAACGTTCAGGAAAGCGAACAATGGCAAGTGTGCAGCGATTCATTGAAGGACAACTACGATTAAAAGTAAATGAAACAAAATCGTCAGTAGACCGACCATGGAAACGAAAGTTCCTGGGTTTTAGCTTTACATTTCATAAAGAACCTAAGGTTCGCATTTGCGAAAACAAGTCTCCAACGAATGAAGAAGAAAATACGAGAAATTACCTCTAGAAAGATGCCATACTCTATGGAATACAGAATCAAGCAATTAAACCAATATTTAATTGGATGGTGTGGTTATTTTGCGCTAGCAGATACACCAAGTATCTTCAAGTTGTTAGATAGTTGGATTAAACGAAGATTGAGAATGTGTCTATGGAAGAATTGGAAGAAACCTCGGACAAGAGTCAGAAACCTCACTCGCTTAAACATCCCATACGGAAAAGCATATGAGTGGGGGAATACCCGGAAAGGGTACTGGCGCATTTCAAAAAGCCCCATATTACACAGAACCCTTGACAATTCCTACTGGGAAAGCCAAGGGCTGAAAAGTCTGCAAATTCGTTACGAAACTTTGCGTTATTCATCTTAATTGAACCGCCGTATACGGAACCGTATGTCGGTGGTGTGAGAGGTCGGGGGCTAATCACCCCCTCCTACTCGATGTGTGTCCTGTATAAGATATAATTTGTTGGTGAAAAGACACTTACGGGATTGAGGTGAAAAATGGAGAAAGTTTCTAGTTTAAAGGAAGCAAGGGCAAAATCCCTAAATGATGAATGGAAACTTTTTATAAAATCAACGAAAGTTGTTGTCAAACAATTAATCGCTAAATTTCTTGAAAAAAAAAAAAAACGGAATAATAAAAAAATTTAGAGACGAACTATCGTATGAAATTAACAGGATCGTAACGAAATATGTAAGAGTAAATAATACTAGATTATCGTTTTTGTTTTGTTGACTGCATAATATTTTAAGGAAGTTTCTTCGAATGTTGATAATCATCCACAATGAATATCCCCATCAAATCCCCTTCTAAATAACAAGGAGCTCATGTTTAAAGTTATATATCCGGATAATATCATTTTTAGGTTGAAAGTTCTATTTAAGTATTTATTAGTTAAAAAAAATACATAAAAGACTAGGAAAATAGATGTATAGAGAATGGATGATGAATTTAACATTATGATTGATATAGACAATATAAAAGAAAAAGTGAGTTGAGTTTTTCATGGGATCAACACAAGAAATTAAATTACATCTCGAAGAGCTTCAAACAACATTAAATCAATTACAAACTGGGATGAATGAGTTTACAAGCTACACGACAACCTTTCGCTCGAACACAAGGGATCGCTTAAAAAACTTTCATTCCGATTTTATCGCCAAAGTCGATGCCCTCCTCGATAACATGAATAATGATGTCAATCAAGATTTAATCAAACAGCTCCAAGAAATCTATCAAGCTGGCAAAACATTGCTAGAAAGCATGAAACAAGTAGATGAAGAACTTGGAGAGGCAATTGGGGGCGATCGGTCGTGAAGCGTGACTTACAAATAAATTATGGGATTTTAGATGACATGATTGGACAGCTTCATATGTATAAGCATGCCCTTGTAGAAATGAAAGACTCGCTTGATTAAGTTTCCACAGCGATTCAAACGAATCAGGGGAAAGTGTCGAGGCATGGGATCAAAAGATCAATCGTTCCCAGGAAAAAATCGAAAAATACGAAACACAAATCAACGATCTTTTGTCATTATTCGAAAATTATGTGGCAGATACAACCGTTTACATTTCCCCGATTGCGAGAAACGCTATGATGCGTGTCGACCGTAATGATATTTGGATTAATCTCACTCAAATAGAAAGTGGCATCACTAGAAACGTGACGAAAGCATTAAACCGAAGCTTCGAGACACCCTCTTCCATCTTAAGCTTGTTTGATGATCCAACCGAGCATTAAATCAACTAGAAACAAACTTCAAAACAAAATGGATGATCTGTGGGAACTATACGACATGAAAGTAAAAAAATTTGAAAATGTCGATGATGCGTACCATGATCGAGCCGCAAAAATGAAGGGGAAATATACGAACTTCTTTGAGGGAGTAGGAGATGTCGTCGAAAATATAACCGAAGGCGCCACTGATCTCATCAAGGGGCTGGCAAATGGAATCGTCGGGATGGTGACGGGATTGGTCACCGTTGTGGAAGATGCAGGTGTAGTGATTCTATCAGGTGTTATTCCTGATGTAATCGAACCACCTAAATTAAAAGAAAAGGCAGATCAAACGATTGATACATACACACAGGCTGCGATACAATTTATCCAAGACCCTATTCGTACAGCGGAATCTGTCGCACAGGTTGTGACCGATTCGGTTGAACAAGAAGGGATCATGTATGCAACTGGTTCTGCCTTGCCGTCTCTCATTCCAAGCACCTTATTAAAAGGAGCAAAAGGTCTTTCTAGCGTAAAGAGTCCTGGAAAATCACCGAAAGTGAACAACAGTAAACCATACAGCAAGGAATTTATCCAAGAAAAGATCAACGCAGCAAAAGCGGGAATGGGCAAGATGAAAGTCCCTGTACTTTATCGAGAGCAACTGTCGACAGGCTATTCTTCTCTGCCGATTATTGGAATGGGAACGAAACCGCTTGGAGACATTCGCCCGCAAATGTTTTCGGTGAAGAGTGAAGGTAGGGAGAAGATAACTAAGGATACGGGTAATAAGGAGGAAACCTTTACTGTTCCTAAATGGAGTAATGATGGCAAATATGATAAGGTTAGGGGATACAGAGGTAGAGACCTGACAAAGTATGATGAAGAGTATTTAGTTGACCCTAGACTTGTAGTTGAAATGAACTTCAAAGGGAAAACTAATTCAGGAACTAATGCTGCAGGATGGGAGAGAAATGCAAAAAAGTTTTTCAACACATTACTTAAAAGTAATCCGGAGTTTTGGAGTGTAGAAAATACGGCTTTGATAAAGAGAGGTCGAGTTCCAATTGTTGATGAACAATTTATAAAACATTTTCCCCAGTATAAGGAGTATATAAAAGAACCAATGAGGCATCATCATATAGGAGAAGGTGGTCAAGCTATAGCTTTACCAAAAAGTTTGCATCCTGGATATGGTGGTATTCATAATGTAGAAAAGGAATGGGGGATTACTGGTATAGATGATGAAATTGCAACTAGATTAGAAACTTTTATAAATAATTTAAGAAGGTGAAAAGATGATGTTACCAGAGGAATTTAATGATAAATGGGATGTTAACAAATATGGTCCACTAATTAAATTTAATTCCAAAGATTTAATGAGCACAAATTTTTTGATGATGATGAAAGAAGTTTTTGTCTATAGGAGGTTTACCAGAAACTCCGCCACCATATTTAGAGTTTACCACGTCACAATCTTTAATAAGATCTATTACAAATGTATTTAAGATGCCAGAAGAGTTTCAAAAATATTGGTTTCTGGGATCAACTAGTTCTGGCGATCCGATATGTATAATTGAGAAACAAGAAAATATAGTATTTCTTAATAATAGTGATAATTATAAAGAAGTATTTATTAATTCTTCTATAAACCAATTTGCAGAATGTTTATTAGTGTATTCAAAAATGATTGATAAGGCAATAGAGATAAATGGTGAGGATGCCTTTATTGATAATGATATACCAGAATATGTGATTAATTGGTTAAAAGAAGAATTAAAAAGAATTGACGTCAAGTGTATGGAAGAGGAATGTTTTTGGGTTACGGAGATTGAGAATTTGTATGAATAACTATGGCATTTTATTTAAAATAGGTTATTTTTTTAGTCTATGGTGTATTGCAGAAGGAGAGGCAGTGTCAATAATTTTGTGTAAATGACTTTTTAACCCTTTCAGGTAGAACGTCACTTCTGTATTCAAGTGAACTTGTTTTGAAGGTTTGATTTGGATGTGTAGGAAAGGGCTAGCCCTTTCCTACACATCCAAATTTCGCACTGGCGCGTCCGACTTACTTTGCCGGGTTCCTGTAGCTCTTCAAACATTTCTCCAGTGCTGCACGGGCCTTGTTAAAACCGATGTGACACCGTGTGGCGAAACGCTCATTGTAATCCTCAAACTGCGTCACTAAGAAACGTTCCAACGATTCTTCATTAGGAAACTGTTCTTTACGCTTTGTATACTTCTTGATTTGTTTATTAAACGACTCAATTAAATTCGTCGAGTAAATGCTTCGCCAAATATCCTTTGGAAACTGATAAAATGTGAGTAAATAAGGGTTTTCAAGTAATCCTTTCGTGACTTTTTTATACGATTTTCCCCATTTGTCGCAGAACGTTTGAAGTGCTGTTTGAGCTAATTCTGCGTCTGTTGCTTGGTGAATCGTTTTAAAATCCTCGCAAATTTCGTGGCGATCTTCTACACGAACTTTATGGGCAATATTACGCCCAACATGTACAAGACACACTTGATATTTCGCTTTAGGGAACACGTTAAAAACAGCGTCAGACATGCCTTTTAAACCGTCTGAAACGAATAATAGGACGTCTTCAACACCACGTTCCCTTAGCTCTTCTAACAGCTCTTTCCAGTTGTAAGCCGATTCTGTTGGTGCGATTGTGTAGGCCAGTACTTCCTTTGAGCCGTCTTCACGAATGCCAACTGCGATGTAAACAGCTTCCTTAGAAACTGTATCACGACGAACGGCAATATATGTCGCATCTAAATACACGCACACGTAGCGATTGTACAGCGGACGATTCTGAAACGCTTTCACGTTTTCAGAAACAGCCTTTGTCATATTCGAAATCGTTTGTGGCGTATAGTGGTGACCATACATTTTCTCTATTAAATTTGCAATTTCAGCCATCGTAATGCCCTTTTTAAATAGGTGAATTACTGTGTCCTCTAACGTGTCATTTGAGCGTTTGTAAGGTGCCACAGTCTGTTGTGATGCTAGACTAAATAGTAGACACAGATTGTTATAATAAATATATCAACTATAACGAGGTGTGTCTGTATGGCAAGAGGAAGGCAATTCGACGAGGCATTTAAAATTGAAACAGTAAAGTATATCAGTGAAAACAATAAGCCTATTGCTCAAGTAGCAAGGGAAGTTGGCGTGAACGCAAATACTTTACATGGCTGGATGAAGAAGTATGTTCAAAAACCTGAAATTAAGGCTGTCCAAACATTTTCTTCAGAAGCAGCTGAATTAAGAGCCCTTCAGAAAGAAATTCGTGATCTCAAGGAGGAGAATGAAATCTTAAAAAAGGCGATGCACTACTTCGCGAAAAGCCCTCGGTAAAATATGAGTTCATCCAAGAACACTGCTCCCAATCCCGAGTGGAGAAGATGTGCAAAGTCCTGGGAGTTTCCAAAAGTGGTTATTTCAAATGGTTAAAACGACCAAAAAGTGACCGACAAAAGAAGCATGATAAATTGCCACAAGAGGTCTTAAAGACCCACTTAGAATTCAAGCAACGATACGGCAGCGTTAAGATCGCTAAAACCCTTAACAAACGGGGCGTAGAAGTAAGTGAGCGGACGGTTTCCCGCATTATGACAAAAAACCAATGGAAGTCTTGTACAGTCAAAAAATATAAGGCCACAACCAATTCCAAGCATCAACATCCAGTAAGTGAAAACGTTCTAGACCGGCAATTTTAAGCTAGTAAACCCAACCAGTTTTGGGTAACGGATATCACGTATATTCCGACCAATGAGGGCTGGTTGTATTTGGCGAGCGTAATGGACTTATATTCTCGTAAAATAGTAGGTTAGGCAATGGATAAAACCATGACAAAGGAATTGGTAATCTCCGCATTAAAAATGGCTTACAAGCGCCAACGTCCAGAGGAAGGCGTTATTCATCACTCGGACCGAGGTGTTCAATATGCCTCACACGAGTATCAGAAACTATAAACACAGTACAAAATGATAGGCAGCATGAGCCGCAAGGGGAACTGTTACGACAATGCTTGTATTGAGTCCTTTCACGGTATTCTTAAGCGTGAGCTAGTTTATCAATCGAAGTATAGGACGCGAGAGGAAGCTAAGAAATCGTTGTTTGAGTACATCGAGTTCTTCTACAATTCCAAGAGGATCCATTCAACATTGGGATACTTTACACCAAACGAATTTGAACGAATGTATGGGGAATCTGCATCCTGATTTTACCTTGATAAAAAAGTTTAAATCGCTCTTTATTTAAACTTTTTTATCAAGGCCACCAAGCGTAAGCGCGGTAGAAAAAATCTGTGTCTACACTCTTGACGTAGTATCAATTTATCCAAGACCCTATTCGTACAGCGGAATCTGTCGCACAGGTTGTGACCGATTCAGTTGAACAAGAAGGCATCATGTATGCAACTGGTTCTGCCTTGCCGTCTCTCATTCCAAGCACCTTATTAAAAGGAGTAAAAGGTCTTTCTAGCGTAAAGAGTCCTGGAAAATCACCGAAAGTGAACAACAGTAAACCATACAGCAAAGAATTTATCCAAGAAAAGATTAACGCAGCGAAAGCAGAATTGGGCAAGATGAAAGTCCCTGTACTTTATCGAGAGCAACTGTCGACAGGCTATTTTTCTCTGCCGATTGTTGGAATGGGAACAAAGCCGCTCGGAGACATTCGTCCTCAAATGTTTTCGGTGAAGAGTAAGGAAGGTAGGGGTACGGGTAATCATAGACCTTCTTATGGAAAAGATTCTGTACCTAAAGGTTCATATCGTGAAGTAAATGGTTTCCCAATAAAAGTGAAAGCTGGAGCTCAAGAAAAGCATATTCTCGGTACACCAAACTATAAACAAGAATTAGCAAACGGAAAAAACAAAAGTATTTTCTGGAGGAGATAATAAAAAAGCGCAAGAATTACTTGATAAATTTGCAGGAAAAGGAACCACTGTTACTAAAAATAAAGAGAGAGTAGATTTTGGTGAACCAATAGGGAAATACTATGATCATGATACTGGTGAATACATTGAGACTACTAGAGGAATAATTCATTACGGAAAAGCCGGTGCACATATAGTGCCTTCAGAACCATTAAAAAAATAAAAAGAGGAGAATATAAATGGGATATGATCCTTTAATAAAAGCATTAAAAGAGAATAAAGGGAGTGACCTGATAATAGAGTGGGATAGTGGATTAAAGATTATTGGTGAACCGGACACACTTTTTGAAACGGACAATGGATTGGATGAGGATGATATAAATTATAACGAATATTATGCAGTCGCATTTCAAGTAAATCATATTTTATCCCATCCTACTACTAACGAAGGCAGTGTATATAATTGGTTAAGACAAAAGAAAAGTTCATTGGTTGAAATTTCTCTCTATAATGATCCGCCAAGTGCAGTTTATTTAACCGACGGAAAGAGAGTATGGGAAAGGGGAAATACATAAATAATAGTTGTATTCAAACTTTGACCTTGATTGGCTATATGCCTTTCGAGGTTTTTTAGTAATTGAAATATTTTACAAATTTGGAAAATGAATTTGATATAAATTGCATAAAACAATAGTTGATTATTCATTATTTCATATATATTATTCCAAATTAACCTATATGATAAATCTAAAATAGTGTGCTGTTTTTATAAGAAAAGAAAGATAAAACGGACATACACACAGGCTGCGATACAATTTATCTATGGCGTTTTTTATGCTCATCAGATGCATCTAAAATCCCCTAATACGATTATTTGGATCGACTGCACTAAGTTGCTTCTGTTTCCATAGCCCAAGATGAACGAATTCGACTCATATAATAAATATACAATTTAAGTAAGCTTGTTAGACAGATTCACGTACAATGGTGTGGAAATCTGGTGGAAGTCATCCTTTCCTACTCGGTTTTTATATTTATTTGAATCTAGTGAAAAAGAAGCGAAAGGCCTACTAGATGTAAAATTTTAGCTTGTTTTTTATATTAAAAAAATTTTATTTATTTAGTACTTTAATATAGAAAAGGGATTTTTTCGGTTCGTACTGAATAAAATTTCAGTTAATTGTGGATTGTAAATCATCATCATGATAATAAGTCATTATTGCTTGTTTGAAATATGTATAATAAAATAATAAAGGGATACACTTTTTTGAATTTTAATACAACTTGATTATCGAATAGAGGGGAGGCTAGGCTGTCGACTTTGACAGTGCGTGATGAAACTAGAATCAATGAAAAATCAATCATTTCCATCTGTTTCATATGAACAATGGAACAAGAAAGCGGAAGAAAGTTTAAAAGGAAAAACAGTTGATTCCTTAAAAAGGAAAACATATGAGCAAATACAACTTAATCCTCTTTATACGAGAGAAAATGTGAACAGTAGTAATGACTATACACAATATCCGGGGTTAGGTGATTTTCGGCGAGGGATATCGCCGCTTGGCTATTTATCTACACCGTGGAAAATTGCTCAAAAATTATCTACTGAGAATGTAAGCGATTTAAAAGATAAACTGTATCAAGCTTTGAAAAAAGGACAGAATGCGATCTCCTTTCAGCTTAATGAAGGGCTTGTAACAAATGTTGAGTCATTTTCTGAGTTGCTAAAAGATATTTACACAAAGTTTCCTTTCAGTATTCATGCTGAAGTATGGCAAAAAGAGATTCTCAGTTTTTTAAGCAAGCTAGCTGAAACAAACAAAGGGGACAAAGCTAAGATTTCTGGTTTTATTGCAAGCGATCCGATCGGTCTTTTAGTACAAAAAGGCGGGCTTGTTAAAACAATTTCAGAAACTTATGATGACTGGGCAAATGTGATAAGCTCAGCGTCGGAACAATTTCCACATTTAAAAACAATTTATGTTGATAGTACAGTCTATCATAATGGCGGAGGAAATGCAGTTCAAGAACTTGCCGCAGCGATAGCTACTGGTGTTTACCATATTGAGGAGCTTTTAAAGCGCGGTTTATCGATTGAAAAGATTTTGTCAAAGATCGTTTTTGGATTTTCAATCGGTGCAAACTTCTTTATGGAAACTGCTAAGCTTAGAGCAGCAAGATTAATTTGGCGGAAAGTAACCGAAGCATATGGCGCTTCCGAAAGTTTAGGAAAAATGGTTATTTTCGCAGAAACTTCTCGTTTTACAAAAACTGTATACGATCCGTATGTAAATATGTTAAGAGCGGGAAATGAAGCATTTGCAGCTGTTTTAGGCGGCGTTCAATATTTGCACGTAAGCAGTTTTGATGAAACATTCAATAAGCAAACAGAGTTTTCAGAACGAATTGCTCGGAATACGCAATTAATTTTAAAAGAAGAATCTCATCTCCATCGAGTCGTTGATCCAGGAGGAGGTTCATATTATATAGAACATTTAACAACTGAGCTGGCTACAAAAGCATGGGAAATGTTCCTTGAAATTGAAGAAAATGAAGGTATTTTTGCTGTATTAAAATCCGGTTGGCTTCAAGGTGAAATTTTATCAATAAAAGAA
This sequence comes from Bacillus aquiflavi, assembly GCF_019915265.1. Lineage (NCBI taxonomy): Bacteria > Bacillati > Bacillota > Bacilli > Caryophanales > Bacillaceae > Bacillus > Bacillus aquiflavi. The sequence continues at coordinate 2,186,426 of NZ_CP082780.1, read as the reverse complement.
CAGCGTATGAAAGACGTCTTTACTCGAAAACAAAGTATTATCGGTACAAACATATACGCAAATCTATCCGAAGAAACCCCATCTCATTTAGGAACAGAAACAGAGGAAAAAGAATCGGCTTATCGTGAAACTGTCGAGCCAATTTTGCAAGAGCGACTTGCAGAACCTTATGAGAGACTGCGGAAGCAAGCAGAAAAAATTCATCCGGTTGTAGGTCTCATCTGTATCGGGGAATTAAAAAAGCATAAAGCAAGAGCTGACTTTATGGCTGGATTTTTTGCCGCTGGCGGTATTAAGACAGATAGAAGTGCTGGCTTAGAAGCAAATTCTGATGTTTTATCTTTCATAGAAGAAACGAAATATAGTCATTACGCCTTATGTGGAAGTGATGAGCAATATGCACAGTATGGCGCTGACTTAGTAAAGTTTATCAAAGAAAAGTATCCTAATATTCATATTTTTATGGCTGGTAAGCCTAATAATAAAGAACAAGCAAACTTAACAGCAGCAGGCATAGATGAATTTGTTCATGTAAAGAGTAATTGTTATGCTACTCTATCTAACCTGCTAAAAGGATTGGAGGCGGAACAAGATGCAAAATAAGCCTAATTTTAAAAACATTCGCCTTTTTGATCAAGAACAATCTGTTTCAATTGATGACTGGAAAACAAAAGCAGAAGCAGAGGTTGAACGATCAATTGATGCGCTTTTATTTGAAACGAATGAACAAATTAATGTAAAACCACTTTATGCAAATGAAGATTTAGCCGAGATGGATCATCTTGATGATAAGCCTGGTCTGCCCCCTTACACAAGAGGTCCATATCCGACGATGTATGCTAATCGTCCGTGGACAGTACGACAATATGCCGGTTTCTCAACGGCAGAAGAAAGTAATGCTTTTTATCGCCGTAACTTAGCGATGGGTCAAAAAGGTCTCTCTGTAGCTTTTGACTTAGCTACACACCGAGGTTATGACTCTGATCATCCGCGAGTAGTTGGTGATGTCGGAAAAGCAGGGGTAGCGATTGACTCAATTCTTGATATGAAAACATTATTTGCTGGTATACCTTTAGACCAAATGTCTGTTTCCATGACAATGAACGGAGCTGTTCTCCCGGTAATGGCTTTTTATATCGTAACAGCCGAAGAACAAGGTGTAAGCCAAGAAAAATTATCTGGGACGATTCAAAATGACATTTTAAAGGAATACATGGTTCGAAATACTTATATTTATCCGCCAGGAATGTCGATGAAAATTATTGCAGATATTTTTGAATACACATCAAAATATATGCCTAAGTTCAACAGTATTAGTATTTCAGGATATCATATGCAAGAAGCAGGAGCACCTGCAGATATTGAATTAGCTTACACGCTTGCGGATGGACTTGAATATGTTCGCACAGGGTTAAAAGCCGGAATTGATATCGATTCGTTCGCACCTCGCCTGTCATTCTTTTGGGCAATTGGCATGAACTATTTTATGGAAGTCGCAAAGATGAGAGCAGCTCGGTTAATTTGGGCCAAAATGATGAAATCGTTTAATCCAAAAAATCCGAAATCAATGGCATTGCGGACCCATTCACAAACATCGGGATGGAGTTTAACAGAGCAGGATCCGTTTAATAATGTCATTAGAACATTAATTGAGGCCCATGCGGCAGCGATGGGACACACGCAGTCATTGCATACAAATGCTCTTGATGAAGCTATTGCACTGCCGACTGATTTTTCAGCGCGTATTGCCCGAAATACGCAATTGTTTCTACAAGAAGAGAGTGGAATTACGAACGTTATTGACCCGTGGGCAGGTTCTTATTATGTTGAAACGTTAACAAACGAGTTAATGAATCGGGCTTGGGCTCATATCAATGAAATTGAAAACCTAGGCGGTATGGCAAAAGCGATCGAAACAGGTCTTCCAAAAATGAGAATTGAAGAAGCAGCAGCTCGCAGACAGGCTCATATCGACTCAATGAAAGAAACGATTATCGGTGTGAACCGTTATCGACTTGAAAAAGAAGATCCAATTGACATACTTGATATTGATAATACAGCGGTTCGCTTAAAACAAATCGAAAAACTGACTGAATTAAAGGCTTCTAGAGATGATCAGGCTGTTCAAAATGCATTAAATGCGATTACAAAAGCAGCAGAGTCCGGAGAAGGAAACCTATTGGAGCTTGCTGTCCAAACTGCTAGAGTAAGAGCAACACTTGGAGAAATTTCAGATGCAATTGAAAAAGTAGCAAGTCGTCATAAAGCTGTTATCCGTTCAATCAGCGGTGTATACGGCTCTGCTTTTTCTAATGAAGAAGAAATTGAAGAAGTAAAGCGAATGTCTGAGGAGTTTTTAGAAAATGAAGGTAGAAGACCACGTATTTTAGTAGCAAAAATGGGTCAAGATGGGCACGATCGTGGTGCAAAAGTTGTTGCAACAGCATTTGCAGATTTAGGTTTTGATGTTGATATCGGGCCATTGTTCCAAACTCCAGCGGAAACGGCATTACAAGCTGTCGAAAATGATGTTCATGTGATCGGAATGAGTTCTCTTGCCGCAGGTCATAAAACACTTTTGCCGGAACTAATAAAGGAATTGAAAAAGCTCGGTCGTGAGGACATTATTGTCGTTGCTGGAGGCGTTATTCCTGCCCAAGATTATCAATTTTTACTTGATAATGGTGCGGCCGCAATTTTTGGGCCTGGTACAATTATTCCTGTAGCTGCTCAAAAAGTCATTCGCGAAATTTATAAGCGGCTTGGCTATGAGGAAGTGGTGCAATAGCATGACTGAGCAAAAACCTGAATGGGTTGATCCGAATCATCCGGAAAATTTCTCAAGTGTTGTTCGGAAAGGAATAGAAACGACATCAGCAAACGAAAGCTTTCAAAAGGGTACTCGTTTTCAAAAGCAGCAAAAGACGGAGCTTAGTGTCGATGAACTTTACAAAGGTGTGCTAAAAGGTGATCGGACGATGATTGCCCGAGCGATCACATTAATTGAAAGTAATGCTGAACACCACTTTCAAAAGGGACAAGAACTCCTTCAAAAGCTCCTGCCTCATTCAGGGAATGCCATCAGAATTGGAATAACTGGAGTTCCTGGAGCAGGTAAAAGTACTTTTATCGAAGCATTTGGTAGCTATTTATGTGATAACGGCCATCAAGTTGCTGTGTTAGCTGTTGATCCAAGCTCAAGTTTAACTGGAGGAAGCATTCTTGGCGACAAAACAAGGATGGAAAAGCTGGCGAGAAATCGCCGGGCTTTTATACGCCCATCTCCTTCAGAAGGAAAACTTGGTGGTGTTCATCGAAAAAAGCGAGAGACGATGTTATTATGTGAAGCAGCTGGCTTTGATGTAATTCTCATTGAAACGGTCGGTGTTGGTCAAAGTGAAGTAATCGTTCGCGATATGGTCGATTTTTTCATGCTTCTTGTATTAACAGGTGCTGGAGACGAATTACAAGGAATGAAAAAAGGCATTATGGAGTTAGCAGATGGAATTGTTGTGAATAAAGCTGACGGAGATAATTTGCCAAATGCACTAAGAACAAAAGAGGAATACAATCGCATTCTTCATTTTTTACAACCAGCTACTAAAGGATGGCAGACGCAAGCTCATACATGTTCGGCATTAAAACATGAAGGAATCGATGAATTGTGGAAAATGATTACTACATTTGAAAGTACGACAAAAAGCAGTGGAGTATTCGATCAAAGAAGAAGAATGCAAACAAAACAGTGGATCTATTCTATGATCACTGATCATCTACAAGCGTCTTTTTTCTATCACCCACAAATAAAAATGTTATTGCCGAAAATAGAGAATGAAGTAATCGCAGGTGATCGTACCGTTACTTCGGCCGTCAATTTTTTATTTCAAGAATATCAAAAAAAATTTTAAATTCAACCTCCCCGTTTTAGGGGAGGTATTTTAAGATGAAAATATGGAAAAAATTACAATTAAGATAAAAAAAGAGGATAGCGTTGTTTAAACACTATCCAATTACTAGGGAGTTTTTAGGGGTATGGATCTAGCCTAAATATATATTTCCCCCTTAAAACAGAATTAAACACTTTTTTTAAAAAAGTTCTTTATGTTGAAAACAATATAGGCATATTGTTATTATTAATTAAATAAATTGTTTCAAGGGAGTGTGTTTATAGATGAATATTGATTTTAACTTGTTTATGAACGATGTTGTTCGCCAAGCTCGTGAAGATATGGTTGAGGCAGGATATACACAATTGACATCGGCAGAGGAAGTAGATAAGGCTCTTTCAAAGAAGGGAACAACGCTTGTGATGATTAATTCTGTTTGTGGATGCGCAGGTGGAATTGCAAGACCAGCTGCTCTTCACGCTGTTCATTATGATAAGCGTCCAGACCATTTAGTAACTGTTTTTGCTGGACAGGACAAAGAAGCCACTGAAAGAGCACGTTCCTATTTTACAAATTATCCACCTTCTTCCCCGTCATTTGCTTTATTAAAGGATGGGGAAATTTGCACAATGGTTGAACGCCATGAAATTGAGGGATATGACCCAGCAGCAGTCGTCTTAAAGCTTCAGCAAGCATTTGATCAATATTGTGAAGAAATATAGTTACTTTAAAAAGCTCCAGCAACGGAGCTTTTTTTCAAGAAAAAAATAGTATTGAATAATGATAAAAATGTGTTAAAATACATTATAGTGTATAATTATAAAAAGAATTGTTTTTTATAATAATAATATATCTCGCTTAATAAATAAATACAGGGGGAACATTAGGATGAAAAAGGGAATTTTTTTATTCGTTATTAGTATGCTAATGATTGGGATATTAGCAGCATGCGGAACAAACAACGATAGTAAAAAAAGCGCAAAAGAGAAAGGAAAAGAAGAGAAGAAAGTCCTAAAGATGGGGACAGCCTCTGATTATCCGCCATTTGAATTTGTTGATACAGCAAAAAGTAATGAAATCATCGGTTTTGATATCGATTTAGTAAAAATGATTGGTGACAAACTAGGTTATGAAATAAAAGTACAAGATTATGATTTCAGCGGATTAATTCCAGCGCTGCAAGCAGGAAAGCTTGATCTTGTTCTTTCTGGAATGACACCAACTGCTGAGCGAAAAGAAAGTGTTGATTTCAGTGATGTATATTACGAAGCAAAACATATGATTGTATCTCAAAAAGATAGTAAAATTGAAACTTTAGATGATTTAAACGGAAAAACACTTGGTGTTCAGTTGGCTTCAATTCAAGAAGAAAAGGCGAATGAGTTAGCAGAATCACTTGAATTAAAAGTAGAAAAAAGAGATAGAATTCCTGAATTAGTACAAGAAATTTTAGCTGGTCGATTTGATGCCGCCATCATTGAAGATAAAATTGCTAATGGATATTTAAAAGAAAATAAAGATTTAGTTGGATTTACAATTGAAGAAGATAGTGAAGAGGCTGGATATGCTATTGCCTTTCCTAAAGATAGCGAGTTAACAGAAGAGTTTAATAAAGCGTTAAAAGAATTAATGGAAAATGGTGAATTAGAAAAATTAGAGAAAAAAAGGTTACAAGGTGAGTAAAGATATTTAGGAAACGTTCAGGCGGTTTCTCTCCTGAACGTTTTTTTAACTTTGTTCGTACATCATAATGATAAAAAAATAAGACTTAAATCTTTTAAAGAGAGGATTGGAATAATAGATGGAGTTAGATTTTATCAAGATCATTCCCTCTATGCCTTATATTTTGCAAGGGATTGGAGTTACGCTCAAAATTGTTTCATTAGCGGCTATTTTGGGGTTTGTTCTCGGTATTATTTTATCATTTTTTAAAATTAGCTCATTTAAGCCGTTAGTTTGGTTCGCAAATGCTTATACTTCCATTTTTCGTGGTACACCTCTTGTTCTACAGCTTATGCTCATATATTTTGGTTATCCACAATTAACTGGACTTGATATTGAAGCATCTACTGCTGCCGTTTTATCTTTCGGATTAAATTCAGCTGCATATATTTCAGAAATTATTCGTGCGGGAATTTTAGCGGTCGATAAAGGACAACAAGAAGCAGCGATGGCGTTAGGAATTCCATATAAAAAGATGATGAAAGATATCATTTTGCCACAAGCTTTAAAAAATATTTTACCTGCTTTAATGAACGAATTTATTACATTAACAAAAGAGTCTGCTGTTGTTACAGTTATCGGGGTTGCGGATATAATGCGCCGGGCTTATATCGTTGGAGGAGACCAGTTTAGGTATTTTGAACCCATTTTATTTGCTGGAGTGATTTATTATTTAATGGTTATCTCCTTAACATTTTTAGGGAAAATAATTGAAAGGAGATTAAGACATAGTGATTAAAATTGATAATCTTTATAAATCCTTCGGAACATTATCTGTTTTAAAGGGAATCACAACAACATTTAACGAAGGAGAAGTAGCTGCTATTATTGGGCCATCAGGCTCAGGTAAATCAACTTTTCTTCGGTGTTTGAATTTATTGGAGAAACCGACGAGCGGGCAGATTTGGATAAATAAACAAGAAAAAACGAATAAAAAAATAAATGAGCGGGACATGCGCCAAAATGCCGGAATGGTTTTCCAGCATTTCCATCTATTCCCACACATGACGGTGCTAGGAAATTTAATGTATGCGCCGATGAAAGTGAAAGGCCTTTCAAAAGATGAGGCAAAGAAAATCGCTCTTGAATTACTTGAGAAAGTTGGATTAACAGAAAAAGCAGATCATTACCCTAATCGTCTTTCGGGTGGACAAAAGCAGCGTGTTGCAATCGCGAGAGCACTTGCGATGAATCCGCAAATAATGCTTTTTGATGAACCAACGTCAGCCCTTGACCCTGAAATGGTTAAAGAAGTTTTAGATGTAATGAAATCACTAGCCCATTCAGGAATGACAATGATCATTGTTACTCATGAAATGGGTTTTGCCCGCGAAGTGGCTGATAGGGTACTATTTCTTGATGGCGGTATACTTGTTGAGGATGCGAAGCCTGATGAGTTTTTCTCAAAACCAGAAAGTAAACGGGCGCAAGAATTTTTAAGAAAAGTTTTATAAAGAAAATTTATATATAAATTTGATTACCTGCTTATTTTAACTGAATTGAATGAGGACACTCGAAGCAAACTAAAGGAAAGTTTGTTGGCAGGTGATCAGATGATTAAGTTTATTTTTATTTCTGTTTTTATTCTTGCTTTTACCTTTTCCCCGCTTTGGCCATTAGGACAAAATCCTTTACCAGGTGATCCGTTTATTATTGTAAATAAAAAAACAAATGAGGTAGCGTATTTTCACGAAGGAAGGGTTCAATCTGTTGTTAAAGCTGCAACGGGGAAAAGGAACGATTTGACACCAGAAGGATTATATACAATAACAGTGAAAGTTGAACAACCATATTATCGTAGGAAAAACATACCGGGTGGACACCCAAACAATCCTCTCGGAACGAGATGGATTGGCTTTGATGCAGAAAATACAGACGGGCGAACTTATGGTATTCATGGGACGAACAATCCTAATTCAATTGGCAAATACGTTTCACAGGGCTGTATAAGACTTCATAATGACGTGGTGGAGCGATTTTATGATCGAATTCCATTAGGTACAAAAGTGTTAATTATTTCAACTAATAAAAGCTTTGAACAATTAGGAAAGGAATATGGAGCCATCTACTCCCCCCCAATCAATCCCTTATTATTTGAAAAATAGTAATAACAAAAAACATAGAAGTAATTGGTGATCAATACCGATTACTTCTATATCAATTTAAAAGAACATTGTTAATCCAACAAGGAGACTAGAGGCAAGCATTGCAAAGATCATAATATAAACAATGATTTTCTGGAATTTCTTGCTAGACATGAATCATATAACTCCTTTCACTTCACTTTTTCGCACAATTGTTTATCTTCCATTTTACACTGAAAAAGAAGTTCGGACAACTATTCAACTATTAAAAGATTTTCGACATTTTTGACAAGTTCATAGTATAATATAATCTGTACTAGAACAGGGGGGATAAGCTTGATTAAAAAAATTGATCATATTGGAATTGCCGTTAAATCAATTGAGCAAACGCTTCCGTACTATACTGAAGTATTAAAGCTTCAATTGTTGGCAATTGAAGAGGTCGAAAGTGAAAAAGTAAAAATTGCTTTTCTGAAAATTGGCGAATCAAAATTAGAGCTCCTTGAACCGATTGCATCAGACAGTCCGATCAGAAAATTTATCGAAAAGCGCGGGGAAGGGATTCATCATATTGCGCTTGGAGTCGATTCAATTGAAGAGAGAATAGCAGAATTAAAGCAAAAAGGAATTCGGATGATTCAAGATGAGCCAAAGCAAGGGGCTGGGGGAGCTTTAGTTGCCTTTATGCATCCAAAATCAACAGGCGGAGTCCTGTACGAAATATGTGAAAAAAAGGGGTAGAGAATAAGGATGACAGACATCTATGAACAAATTAATGAATTGTATGATCGCCGAAGAGAAATTGAATTAGGCGGTGGAGATGACAAGATTTTAAAGCAGCATGAGAAAGGGAAGTTAACGGCAAGAGAAAGAATCGATTTACTCGTTGACCCGGGAACATTCGTTGAATTAAATCCTTTTATTGAACATCGCTGCACTGATTTTGGCTTAGACACAAAAAAAGGACCTGGAGACGGTGTTGTTACAGGGGACGGAAAAGTAAATGGACGGCCTATTTATTTGTTTTCGCAAGACTTTACTGTTTTCGGCGGTGCGTTAGGGGAAATGCATGCAAAGAAAATAGCGAATGTAATGGATTTAGCTGCAAAAAATGGCGCCCCATTCATCGGTTTAAATGATTCAGGTGGCGCGAGAATTCAAGAAGGTGTCGTTTCATTAGATGGTTACGGACATATTTTTTACCGAAACTCAATCTATTCTGGCGTTATTCCGCAAATCTCAGTGATTATGGGACCATGTGCAGGCGGAGCAGTTTATTCTCCAGCAATTACTGATTTTGTTTTTATGGTTGAAAAAACAAGCCAAATGTTTATTACTGGACCAAAGGTTATTGAAACGGTAACGGGCGAAAAAATTTCCTCAGAGGATCTTGGTGGTGCAAAAGTACACAACTCAATTAGTGGTAATGCGCATTTCCGTGGTGAATCAGAAGAGGCTGTTATCCAGCAAGTACGTGATCTGTTATCGTATTTACCGCAAAACAATGAAGAAAAACCTCCGCGCTTAACAGCTGATGAAGAGGATGACTATAGACCTGATTTAACAGATGTAATTCCATTTGATGCAGTAAGACCATATGATGTGCGTGTTGTCGTAGAACAGGTTGTTGATAAAAATTCCTTTATGGAAGTTCATAAAGATTTCGCTAAAAACATTGTTGTTGGTTTAGCACGAATTAAAGGGGAAGTCGTTGGGTTAGTTTGTAATCAACCTAAATTTATGGCAGGCGGTTTAGACATCGACTCCTCTGATAAGGCTGCTCGCTTTATTCGTTTCTGCGATGCATTTAATATACCGATTATTACATTTGAAGATGTAACAGGATTCTTCCCTGGTATTAAGCAGGAGCATGGGGGAATAATTCGTCACGGTGCTAAAATTTTATACGCATATTCAGAAGCAACAGTGCCAAAATTAACTGTTATTTTACGAAAAGCGTACGGTGGAGCTTACGTTGCCTTAAATAGTAAATCGATTGGCGCAGACCTAGTGTTTGCATGGCCAAACGCTGAAATTGCTGTCATGGGGCCACAAGGAGCCGCAAATATTATTTTTGCACGAGAAATTCAAAATAGTGAGAACCCTGAAGTAACAAGAACGCAAAAAATTGACGAGTACCGGGAAAAATTTGCAAATCCTTACGTAGCAGCAAGTAGAGGAATGGTTGATGATGTCATCGATCCGCGTGAAACGCGTATTAAAATTATCCAAGCTCTTGAAATGCTACGGAACAAAAAAGAATCCCGTCCGCAAAAAAAGCATGCTAATATTCCATTGTAAGAGGAAGGATTATTTGCCGATAATTTTATAAAAGATGTATACTAAAGAAGTGAGTGGTACGATATGTTCCATTCGCTCTTTTTTTATCAATAGAATATTGAAGTTTGTTGAGATGGAGGGTTTTTACTAAATGGTAAATAATGACCGTTTGTTGAATGAATTTTTAGAGCTTGTTCAAATTGACTCAGAAACGAAAAATGAGGCAAAAATTGCGCGTGTTTTAAAAGAGAAATTTTCAAAACTTGGAGTTGAAGTATTTGAAGATGATACAATTGAGCAAACAGGACATGGAGCAGGGAACTTAATTTGTACTATTCCTGCGACAAAGGACGGTGTTGACCCGATCTACTTTACGTCCCATATGGATACAGTTGTTCCGGGTAATGGTGTGAAGCCATTAATAAAGGATGGTTATGTCATGACAGATGGAACAACTATTTTAGGAGCTGATGATAAAGCAGGGCTAGCAGTAATGCTTGAGACAGTTCGGGTGTTAAAAGAACAAAATATTTCACACGGTGAAATTCAATTGATCATTACAGTTGGCGAAGAATCTGGACTTGTTGGAGCAAAAGCATTAAATCCTTCGCTATTAAAAGCAAAATACGGCTTTGCTTTAGATAGCGATGGAAAAGTAGGGAATGTTGTAGTTGCCGCTCCAACACAAGCGAAAATTAAAGCGGTGATCGAAGGTAAGACAGCTCATGCCGGTGTTGCTCCTGAAAAAGGGGTTTCTGCTATTACAATTGCAGCAAAAGCGGTTGCAAAAATGCCGCTAGGACGAATAGACGAGGAAACAACCGCTAACATTGGCAGTTTTGCAGGCGGACAACAAACGAATATCGTTTGTGATCGTGTAGATATCCTAGCAGAAGCTCGTTCACTTGTTCCAGAAAAAATGGAAGCCCAAGTAACAAAAATGAAAAATGCTTTTGAAACGGTAGCAAAAGAAATGGGCGGAAAAGCAGACGTAACCGTTAAAGTGATGTACCCTGGATTCAAATACGGAGAAGGGGACTTAGTTGTTGAAATTGCCCGCAAAGCTGCAACAAAAATTGGCCGTGAATGCAAACTTCTTAAAAGCGGAGGAGGCAGTGATGCGAATGTTATTGCCGGCTTTGGAGTACCAACTGTTAATTTAGCGGTAGGTTACGAAGAAATTCATACGACAAACGAAAAGATTCCAATCGAAGAGCTTACTAAGCTTGCGGAAATGGTTATCGCAATTATTGAAGAAGTAGCAGAATAATTATATTCTCTATTTGGGCAAAGCTAGTATTTAAAGCAAATAAAATGCTAGTCGTCAGCTTATAACGAAGTGCAAACAAAAAAGGTGGAGCATGATTGTCTCCACCTTTTTTCTATGCTTGTTGCTGTTCTTTTGCCTTGCTGTGAGGTAGAAAGAATGACGTGACTAATGCAACTCCAGCAACTATGACCATTGCTATAAATACAAAATGTAAACCTGAAACTAATACTTCACGTAATAATAGTCGAACTGCATCTGGCAGTTCATTTGCAATATGTGGATTAATTAATTGATTCAATTCATCTGTATGTAGCTCACCATATTTCTTATTTGTTATAAAAATTGTGTTAAGCTTTGAGTTGAAATAAGTTCCAAATAGTGCAACACCAATTGTCTGCCCTAACGTACGAAAAAATGTAATAGATGCAGTTGCTGCTCCTCGCATCGTCCAGTCAACAGCAGACTGAACGATGACGGTTGTAATCGTTACAACAATTCCAAAACCTAGTCCTAATATTGCTGATAAAAAATAAAATGATAGCTTTGGTGTCGACATAGAAAAAGTTGTTAGCCAGCCTGTACTAATAAGTAAAATGACAACTCCTGCAGCAACTGTAAAACGCTCTCCTTTTGTAAGAAGCATTTTCCCGCCTATAAATGACCCTAACATCCATGTGAGCGAAGTGGGGGCTAAAATTAATCCAGAGATTGTTGCACCGTAACCGAGAACTCCTTGTATCCACATAGGGATATATACCATAATACCGATCAGGACAGAACTAATTAAAAATCCGATTGCATTTGCAACTGAAATAGAACGAAGACGAAAAAGCGTGAGAGGAATCATCGGTTCTTCAGCTTTTGATTCAATAAAAATGAAAAGTGCAATGAATAAAATAGAAATGGACAAAGGTGCAAGCAAGGAGAATGATAACAATTGTTCACTCTCACCGCCTTTTTGTAAGGTGTAAAGAAAAGCGAGCATTCCGAGAGAGAATATAACTGCACCTAAATAATCGATTTTTTTTCTCGTTTTTTTAATTGTTTCTTTCAACGATACTGCTACCATGATCATTGCAACGAGCCCGATCGGCACGTTAATAAAAAATATCCAGTGCCATGAAAGCTGATCAACGAAAAATCCGCCAACTAAAGGACCAATAACACCAGCAATGCCCCAAGCCATCCCCATAACCCCGAGCATTTTTGCCCGCTTTTCGTATGGATAAATATCGCCAATAATCGTCATCGTGACAGGCATAATTGCCCCAGCGCCAATTCCTTGTATCGCCCGAAATAAAATAAGCTGTTCCATTGTTTGCGAAATCCCGCATAAAGCAGACCCAATTAAAAAAATTGTTGTTCCGATCGTGAAAATAATTTTTCGACCAAACAAATCTGATAATTTCCCAAAAATAGGAACAACAACAGCGGATGTGAGCAAATAAATAGCAAAAACCCAATTCATTAATTCGATTCCTTTTAAATCACTAACAATAATAGGCATTGCTGTACTAACGATTGTCCCTTCAATAGCTGTTAAAAAAGTAGCAACAAACATGGCAATCGTCACTGTCTTTATGTTTGTTTTTTTCATTATTCCCCTCCAAAAATGATCGTACGGTTTCAGTAACCTTGTAACAAGTATTCATAAAAGTATAAAAAGTGTCAATTAAATAGTTTACTATAATAATTGAATTTCATAAAATTTACTGCTTATTTTTATTTTTTTTGTTCATAATAAACAAAATAGCTGAAGTTTTAATGGGGGTTATCATATGGGGTTCAAACGTAAAAAGCTGATCATATCAATATGTGCAATGATTGCACTTTTATTTACTGGTGTAGCAATATATGTTTACTCTATTTATCAATCTTTGGAAAAAACCGCTGAAATTATCCATGAACCGATTACAAGAAATCATACTGAAAGAAGAAAGGAGGAGGTCATTTTTAAGAAGACAGATCCTTTCTCGTTATTAATGTTAGGAGTCGATGAGCGGAAAGGGGATAAAGGTCGCTCAGATACATTGATTGTATTAAGCGTTAATCCGACAAAGCAATCTGTTCAAATGGTCAGTATACCCCGAGATACAAGAACAGAAATAATTGGTAGAGGATATGAAGATAAAATCAATCATGCATACGCTTTTGGTGGAGTGGATATGTCAATAAAAACAATTGAACATTTTCTCGATATTCCAATCGATTATTATATTAAAATGAATATGGACGGTTTTAAAGATATTGTGAACGCACTCAACGGAGTTACAGTTATGAACGATCTTGATTTTACGGCTGAAGGTGTTCATTTCCCTAAAGGTGAGCTATCGTTAAATGGCGATAAGGCATTAATCTACTCTCGAGTTAGATATGAAGACCCACGCGGAGACTTTGGAAGACAGCTCCGACAAAGGCAGATTGTAGAAGCGATCATCAAAAAAGGTGTCAGTCTCGGCTCAATAACAAAATATGATGCAATCCTTTCAGCCCTTGAAAAAAATATTAAAACAAACTTAACGCTAAACGATATGACATATATCCAAAAAAATTATCAGGCGGCGAGTAATCAAATTGAGCATCACCAATTAAAAGGAGTAGGAAAGAAGATAAACTCTACATATTTTTTCATCGTTTCAGATGAAGAAAAGGAGAGAATTCAGCACCTCTTAAAAAACCACTTACAAATAGAACATAAAGGGACTAGCAGTTAATCATTATACCTTACCCCCTCTAAAATACTTCCAATTTCTCTATTAAACGTTGGAAATTTTATCTTAGTGGATATTGTACAACCTACGCTTTTTGATAAAATAAACTAAAAGGATTAATGGAACGAGGAAGTGTCGACATGAAAGAAATGTATCCTAAAAACGGGAAAGTGATTTTACATGTTGATATGAACAGTTTTTTCGCTTCAGTAGAAATGGCATATGATCCGACATTAAAAGGGAAACCATTAGCGATTGCAGGAAATCCACATGAACGCAGAGGGATTATTGTGACATGCAGTTATGAAGCAAGAAAATTCGGTGTAAAAACGACAATGCCTTTGTGGGAGGCAAAAAAGCTTTGTCCGCAATTAATCGTTAAAAAGCCGAATTTTGAACGATATCGAGCCGCCTCTTTCGGTATGTTTCAAATTTTACGCCAATTTTCTGACCTTGTTGAGCCTGTTTCTATTGATGAAGGTTATGTTGACATAACGGACAGCTACGAATTGGGATCACCTATTACAATTGCTCAATTAATTCAAAAACGATTATTAAACCAGCTCGATCTTCCTTGCAGCATTGGGATTGCTCCAAATAAATTTTTGGCAAAGACAGCTTCTGATATGAAGAAGCCTATGGGAATCACCATTTTGCGAAAGCGGGAAATAAGAAATATAATCTGGCCGAGACAAGTAGGCGAGATGCATGGAATTGGTGAGAAAACCGCCTTGAAGCTGAAAAAAATAAATATTTACACGATCGGTGATTTAGCAAAGGCAAATGAGATCCAGTTGCGCAAGCTTCTTGGGATTAATGGGATAAAGCTTAAGGAGCGGGCAAACGGAATTGATACACGACCAGTTGATCCAGAAGCAGTAGCTGAGTTTAAAAGTGTTGGCAATTCTACAACACTTCCAAAAGATACGGTAAATCAGCACGAATTATTTACTGTCCTTGAGAAGCTGGCAGATAAAGTTTCAATTAGAATGAAACAAAAAAAAGTATTAGCTGTTAACATCTCGATTACGATCCGCTATAAAGATAGAAAAACAATTTCAAGAAGTAAAAAGCTGCTTAATCCAGTAGTGCAAAAGGATGAAATTACCGCTATCGCAAAACAGTTATTGATCAAACATTGGAATGGTGATCCTATTCGTTTACTTGGCATTACAGGATTTGATTTAATTGATCAATCTCACGCTGTTGAACAGCTTGATCTATTTTCATTTGAACAAGAAGCAAAAAAAGAGCCGCTTATTAAGACCGTAATGAAGCTTCGCGAAAAATATGGAGAAAGCATTATCGAAAATGCTGTTGAGAAAACGAATAAGGCGTCACCAACTAAACTAGTTGGAGCTGAGACAAGCTTTAATAAAGATTTTCTCCATGATTTAAAAAAGAATGAGTCATCCTAATGATCTGCCCCGCCCTCTCATTAGGAGTAATACACATCATGATTATGGTATAGTAAAAAGAATGTCAGGAAAATATGATAACTGGATTTTGTAACGTTTTTATGAAGGAAGGGGATTAACTAGTGGACATTTTGTTTTTAGGGACAGGTGCAGGTATTCCGGCTAAACATCGCAACGTTTCCTCGATTGCATTGAAGTTACTAGAGGAACGGAAATCTATTTGGTTATTTGATTGTGGTGAAGCAACCCAGCACCAGATTCTACATACAACCTTGAAACCAAGGAAAATTGAAAAAATCTTTATTACTCATTTACATGGTGATCATTTGTACGGTCTTCCCGGCCTCCTCTCAAGTCGCTCCTTCCAAGGGGGAGAATCTGAATTAACGTTATATGGCCCAAAGGGAATTTATGACTATGTAACGATCAGTTTAACCGTTACGGAAACGCATTTAAAGTATCCGTTAAAAATAATTGAAATAGAAGAAGGCATTATTTTTTAAGATGAAAAGTTTAAAGTAGAAGCACGTTTACTTGATCATGGGATAACTTCGTACGGTTTTCGGATTATTGAAAAGGATCGGCCGGGTGTTCTTTTAGCTGATAAACTTCGTGAAGCAGGGGTAAAGCCAGGCCCTATTTATAAAAAAATAAAAAACGGGACGGATATCACGTTAGAAGATGGGCGCCGTTTAAAAGCAGAGGAGTTTGTAGGCAAGTCGCAAAAAGGACGAGTGATTACAGTTTTAGGTGATACGAGGGTGTGTGAAAATGCTGTCATTTTAGCAGAAAATGCTGACCTTCTTATTCATGAAGCGACGTTTTCAAAAGACGAAGAAAAATTAGCGTACGAATATTTTCATTCAACAACTGTCCAAGCAGCCGAGATTGCAAAACAAGCTAATGTAAAACAGCTTTGCCTTACACATATTAGCTCTCGCTATGAAAAAGAAGCGTGGCGGCAGTTAGGTGAAGAAGCAAAAATAGTGTTTGCAAATAGTGAAATTGCTGAAGATTTTAAAGAGATTCATATACCATTAGTAAAATAAGCAAGCATATGAATGGGGAGATGCAAATGAAAACCATTTATTTAGTACGTCATGGGAAGGCAGAGGGACAGCCCTTTTCGGCTCCATTGACTGACAAGGGCCGTGAGCAGGCCAGAGCACTCGTTGACTTTTTTAAGGACCGACAAGTGGACAAAATTTACAGCAGTCCGTATAAGCGAGCCGTTGAAACGATCACGCCTGTTGCGGAAAATAAAAAACTTAATATAATTGAGGATGACCGCCTTAGTGAACGAGTTTTAAGTAATACGAGCTTTTCAGATTGGCAGGAAAAGCTCAAAGCTAGCTTTGCAGATTTTGAACTTGTTTTTGAAGGCGGTGAAACACAAGCTTCTGGAATGAAGCGAGCCGTCTCTATTTTGGAGGACGTTTTGGCTGCAAAACATCAACATATTATTCTCGTTAGCCACGGAAACTTAACGACACTCCTCTTGCGCTATTTTAATCAACAGTTTGGTTATCATGAGTTAATGGAAATGACAAATCCAGATGTGTTTGAAGTTGTTATTTCTAAAAATCAACCAATCCTTCGCCGGATATGGGATGAACGTGTCTAATTTGCGACGTTTTTAAGCGCTCTTTTCCTAACGAATGTTAGGAAAAGAGCAAGTTTGTATTATGGCAGCGAAAGATTTTTAAATGAAGCGACTTATGTGAGGATCGATGCATTTAACCTAATCAACCCAATGTTTAAATTTACCTAAAATGGTGTTATGATGTTGAGAAAAATCGTCGTCTCAACAATCATCTTTTCGCCTTAAGTAAAGAAGGCTAACGATGTTATCTTGTTCCTCTACATTTCTTTTATCTTTTTTATGCTAATCGATTAAGGTGATTCTTTTCTTCGTAAATCAGCTAAGCTGTACGTTGTTCCTCGCCAAACAATTCCGCCTCGTTTGAATGTTAAAAAGCTTGCTCGTGCAATCGCATAAATAAATATTAAAGCTGAAATTGGAAATAAAATAAACAGCAACGGAGAAAATTGGGTTGTTCGAGTCGCAATGATTGTATAAAGTACAGCTAACAGAAGGATATTTAATATACTTAAAGTGAAGACTGTATGGTTATTTGAAAGTAACATAATAAATGGAAATACTTGTGATAAAAAAGTGCCGATAATTGCAAAGACAACCATACTGAAACGGTAATGAAGTCCAGCAAATGTATTTTTCTCTAAACCAATAAACGCTTCTTTTAATGTTGTATACCATTCTACTTTAATTAAAGAGAGAGCGGTAACAAACTGTTGTTTAAAGCCAGCTTGTTTTATTTTGATTCCGAGTTGCAGGTCATCATCAGGTCTCATTTTAATTTTCTCGTGTGTACCGAACGCCTGGTAGGCGCTTTTCGCAATTAAATTAAATGCGCCGATTCCGATTCCTACTTTTGAACGGGGATTATTTGCACGCCATGGTCTTTTATAATAAGAAAAGCCAAATAAGAAAAACGCAATGAACGCTTTTAGCCAAATCCCAGTCCCTTTCATTCCCGGAGCAGCTGTTAAATGGTCTAATTGATGATGCAAAAAATAATGGATTGCTTTTGCGAATGCATCTTTATTGTAACGGACATCTGCATCGGTAAATAAAAGTAGTTCACCAGAAGCCATTTGGGTTCCGACGTAAAGTGCATGGTTTTTACCGAGCCATCCTTCTAATAAAGATTTGATATGGACGACTTTAATTCGGGGATTGTGTGCTGCTAGTTTTTCCATTATGAGACCTGTTTCATCAGTAGAACGATCATTAACAAGAATCCATTCAACGTTTTGATAGCTTTGTGTAAGCTGACTTAATATACTGCTTTCGAGATGATCCTGCTCGTTTCTTGCTGCAACAATGACGGATAGAAGGGGACCTTTAGTTTGAATCGGTTCATCATCTAGACTAGGTAATCGCTTTAAGCCGATTGCTGTTTCAATTAAAATGAAGATCCAAACGATTGCTGTTAAGCTAAGCAAAATGATTGTCATTGTAGTCACTTACTCACTTCCCTTTTAATGCTTTGCTTTAATTGTAAAGAAAAAGCAATTAAAAGTTAAGAAAGTTGTTTGCTTTTGTTGATTTCTGTACTTAACATTGATCCTAGCCGTTTAGATTGGGCAGTAGCCTCTTTAATACAAGAAATAACAGCACGTTGGACGCCATGGGCATCTAATATACGAATCCCAGCTTCAGTTGTCCCGCCTGGGCTTGTTACTTCACGCCGCAGCTGTTGTGGCGGTTTCGGTGACTTTGTAAGCATTTCTGCAGCCCCGAGCAACGTTTGAATAATTAATTCTTTTGCTGTTTTTTGTTCAAGACCGATTTCCATTGCACTTTTTTCCATTGCTTCAACAAGATAATAAATATATGCTGGTCCGCTTCCAGACAGTCCAGTTACAGCATCAAGCTGATATTCTTCTACAAACGTTGCTAGCCCCACTGTTTCAAATATTTTTTTAATCTCATTTTTTTGTATTTCGCTCACTTTGTCGTTAGCCGCAAGAGCAGTAGCTGACTTTCCGATAGCTGCTGATGTGTTTGGCATGGCACGGATAATCGAGTGTCGTTTTCCTGCAAGTGTTTCAATACTTTTAATTGATACACCTGCTAATACAGAGACGATTAAAATATCCTTTGTTAAATGTTCTTTAATGTTCTGAAGTGCTGTGGCTGCATCTTTTGGTTTCATTGCTAAAATAACGACATCTGCATTTGAGAAAAGCTCAGTTAAATTATACGTTGTTGTTACGCCATATTGGTTATATAACTGCTCCAGCCTGTTTTTATCATGTCTATTCGTTACGTAAATATTTCCGCCAGGAAGTAATTGATTTTCTACTAAGCCGGCAATAAGTGCTTCTGCGATTGAACCTGCCCCGATCATTGCTAACTTTTTCATACATATCCCTCCGAATCTTTTATTTGTAAAAAACAAAAAGATCTTTCATCCTGTAAAGGACGAAAGATCTTGCTTCCGTGGTACCACCCTTATTCACCTTTTTTTAAATTAAAAAAGGCGATCTCTAACCCCGTTAACGCTGGGTATGCGTCTAGGTTTACCTAACTGCTCATAAGATAGGTTCAATGGTCAAGAGGACGGTGAAGCCTTTCAGCCGCTGAACTTCACTCTCTGGCGTCATTTTCCATTTACTAGTCTTATTCATTGCTTTTCCATTCATTTATTTTAATTGTGATTATGCTTCATAAACAGCTTGTCTGTCAAGTGGTAAATGTTCATCTTTTTTAAATTATGATTAAAAAATTATGTGAAAATAATGACAATTGTTAATGATAAATGTAAACTTAACTTTATACACATTCTTTCAACGAGTGGCATTTTTTCATGTTATTTAAGTATAATTTTTAAGGAGTAGAGATTATGGTCGAATGGATAAATGGAATTGCAAAAATTACAGTGCCGACACCCTTTGCTGTCGGTGATGTACATGTATATGTAATAAAAGGCGATCGGCTGACGCTTATTGATGCCGGTGTAAAAACACCTGCTGCCTGGGAAGCTTTTAAACATCAACTAAAAGATCTAAAGCTAATCCCGCAAGATATCGAACAAGTTGTGCTGACACACCATCACCCAGATCATATCGGTATGCTTGATTTCTTTTTACCTGATTTGGAAGTATACGGACATCCGGTGAATGAAAGGTGGATAAATCGAACTGCTGATTTTATGAAACAATATGATGCGTTTTACCTACAGTTATTTAAGGATTCTGGTGTGCCAGATCGACTATTTCCAAAGATTCAACAAATGAAAAAAACGTTACAATTTGCATGTAATCGTTCATTAACAGGGACATTGCTTGAAGGAGACACTCCGCCAGGCATGTATGGCTGGAGCGTTATTGAAACTCCCGGTCATGCCCAAAGCCATATAGGTCTTTTGGATGAACGAAGAGGGCTTTTTATCGGAGGAGATCATCTTTTAGCTCATATTTCCTCTAATCCGTTACTTGAACCGCCTCTTCCAGGGAAAGCAGAGCGGCCAAAGCCTCAGCTTCAGTACAATGAATCATTGAAAAAGCTGCTTTCATATCCGATCGAAAAAATATATCCTGGTCATGGTCCTGATGTTTTAAACATTCATGAGCTTGTTGAAAAAAGATTGTCCCGTCAACATGATCGAGCGATGCAAGTAAAGGAAATGATTCACGAAAAGCCGCTAACTACTTTTGAAATTTGCAAACGTTTGTTCCCGAAAGTCTATGAGCGTGAGCTATCATTAACGATGTCAGAAACAATTGCCCAAATTGATTATTTGCAGTCGCTAGACCAGATTCATAAATTAGAAGAGAATGGACAGATTTTCTATTGTTAAAAATGAGGTGGAGTTGTGGCTGACAGAAGATTAAAAGGAAAAAATATTATTATTACTGGAGCTTCGAGTGGAGTTGGTGCTGAAATTGCCCGCTTATGTGCTCAGCAAGGTGCAAACTTAGTTTTACTTGCTCGAAGAATTGATAAGCTAATCGCATTAAAAGAAGAGCTTCAGCACCATTTTCAAGTCGATGTCATTGCTTGTCAACTCGATGTTTCCAACACAACTGAAATTGAGGAGGTTTTTCAAGAAGTTTTTAAGCAAATCGACCGAGTTGACGTGCTTGTTAATAATGCGGGATTTGGGATTTTCCGAGAAGCCCATGAAGCGGAAGTAAAAGAAATAAAAGAAATGTTTGCTGTTAACGTAATCGGTTTACTGGCTTGCACAAAAATGGTATTGCCAAAAATGATCGCTACACGTTCAGGCCATATTATTAACATTGCATCACAGGCTGGCAAAATGGCCACACCAAAATCAAGTGTTTATGCTGCCACAAAGCATGCTGTACTAGGGTATACAAATAGCTTAAGGATGGAGATGGTACGCTCAAACGTATATGTGACAGCCGTGAATCCCGGTCCGATCGCAACTGATTTTTTTACAGTCGCCGATCAGTCAGGTACATATGTAAAAAATGTTGGCAAATATATGCTTCAACCTCATGATGTAGCTAAAAAAATAGTGAACAGCATGTTAACGCAAACGAGAGAAATTAATTTGCCGCGCTGGATGAATATCGGGAGTGTTTTTTATACTCTTTTCCCGCAGCTTGTTGAAAGGCTAGGTAAAAAAGCATTTTTTAAAAAGTAATGTTGAATTCTTAAAAAAGAAGCTAACCTTTTACATAGGTTTGTAGCTTCTTTTTTTATTTAGTGAATAAGGACTATTTAGTAATAGGTCTAAAAACCTATAAATAATAAACGTTTATAATCCAATGGAAATATGATTTTTCATAAATTTCCATTGAAATAAAGTGTATATTTTTTTAAAATGTGAATATGCTATAACGGAACAAACGTTCTCTTTTGTGGAGGCGAAAAAACATGATTGATTACAGCAAAATGCCTCAAAATCAAATTTTATGTATTGATATGAAAAGCTTTTATGCGAGTTGTTCTGCTGTTATGCTCGGCTTCGATCCGCTTACAAGTTATATAGTTGTCGTTGGAGATATAGAACGGAAAGGGAGCGTTGTTCTTGCAGCTTCACCCCCAATGAAAAAGGAATTTGGGATAAAAACTGGTGCCCGTTTGTTTGAAATCCCTCAAGATCCGCGGATACATGTTGTCGAACCGCAAATGGCAATGTATTTACGAATTTCTACGGAAATAACGAAAATTTTTAATCGTTACGTTCCAGTAGAAGCGATTCATACGTACAGTGTCGATGAAAGTTTTATAAAAGTAGATGGTGTAGAAAGAATATGGGGGGATGCATGGACAATTGCCCGGAAAATAAAAGCAGATATTGAAAGAGAGCTCCAGCTTCCATGTGCAATCGGGATTGGCCCAAATATGCTGATGGCAAAATTATGCCTTGATTTGGAGGCAAAAAAGATCGGGATAGCAGAGTGGACATATGAAGATGTCCAAAAAAAGCTGTGGAATGTATCACCACTGCGAAAAATGTGGGGGATTGGAAAGCGGATTGAAAAAACGTTAAATGGAATGGGAATCTTTACAATTGGTCAATTAGCTCGCTATGATTTAACGAGACTTGAGAAAAAATTTGGGATTATGGGAAATCAACTTTATTATCATGCATGGGGAGTAGACCTTTCAGAGATTGGTTCCCCGATTTTGAATGAGCAAATAAGCTTTGGAAAAAGTCAAATTTTACTTCGTGATTACAAAGAAGAACGCGAAATTAAAAGCGTCATTCTCGAAATGTGCGAGGAAGTTGCTAGGAGAGCTCGAATGCATAAAAAAGCCGGAAGGACGATTAGTTTAGGTGTTGGCTATAGTTACGAAGAATTTGGCGGAGGATTCCATCGTTCAAAATCAATCGAAATACCAACAAACGTAACGATGGAGCTTTATCGTGTTTGCCTTGAGATTTTTCATGAGTATTATGAAGGAAAAACAGTACGGCAAATTTCCATTTCCCTTGCTAACATCGCAGATGATAACATGTTTCAGCTGAGTCTTTTTGATCAGAATAGCTGGAAAAAGAGAAAGCTTGGCTATGTAGTTGACGGAATTCGTCAGCGTTTCGGATCAGGAGCGTTGTTGCGCGCTGTTTCTTATACGAGCGGAGGAACAACAAGAGAGCGGACAAAGCTTGTTGGAGGCCATAAAATGTAAGGGGGAGAGGACTTGCTTCGCGACCGGGGAAATATTAAATGGGTTTCGTTAATGTTGCCTGAGCATGTTAAGTTATTAAGAGAGTTAGCAGTAAACTTGGAAAAGGTAGAGAAGCCGATTTTAGATGAGCAAACATATGAACAATTTGATCAATTAATTTATGAGGCAATGGCGGAGAATTATCTTGTACACTTTTTTTATTATCAAAATGGAAAAATTAAATCTTTTAAAGGGAAAGTACATTCCGTAGATCTGTTGCAAAGAGAGTTAAAAATGATCGATATGTATGCAAATAAACAGTCATTACAGTTTGATTACATTGTCGGGATGAATAAATTTGATGAAAATTAAGGAGATGATAGAAGAGCGGTTACGCCGTTGGATAACCGCTCTATATTTTACTTGGCGCGAACGGACGATTCAAAAAATGTTTTATGTGTACCGTCGCAAAAAGGCATTTTAGCGGATTTTCCGCAGCGGCAGAGAGAAAAAGTTTGCTTTGTTTCAAACTTGTTTCCTTCCATATCAATTAATTCAACATCGCCAGTAACACGGAACGAACCGTTATCCATTACTTTAATTTGTACTTTTGACATGTGCATACCATCCTTTCAACATTACATTGTATTGTACAGCCTGTAGAATAAGTGATATTCTCGGGGTGTAAGCCGAATAGAACTTGTCGCTCATAAGCTTACAACGAAGAATGCGAACGTTTGGCAACAGTCTGAACTACATTACATGTATTGTAATTGAAGTTTTCTGAAAATACAATCTTTACTATATGATATACAAAAGAAAGGAAGAACTATTCGTGGAAATTACTTTAACGAAAGCTGCAATTGAAAAATTAGCCGAGAAGTCTGTTGAACAAAGAGGATATGTAAAGCTCGAGTATGACACAGATGGGTGTGAATGCGATATAAGCGGTGTAACCGTATTGTCGTTAGTAAACGAGCTATCCGACGATGATATAGAAGTAAGAACGAACAGTATCCCGATATATGTAGAGAAATCAAGAGAAATGTATTTTGATGAAGAAATGACAGTAGATTTTTCTGAAGCGGTAAACTGTTTTCAATTAAAAAGTCCGAATCAAATTTTAAACGGAAGAATGAGCTTTAAAGACTACACAAAAAACTAGTTGATAGATCATTCTAAAGGCAGTTTCATTTATAATGAATAACTGCCTTTAGAATGATCAGTAAAAACAAACTGTAATAAAAATTGATCGATCGCTTTTTCATACTCTTCACGGTTTTCGTTAAACGATTGGGCATGTGCTCCTTTTACCGTAAAAAATAATTTTTTTGGCCCCTTTTTTCGCTCGTATAGGGATTTTGTCATAGACGGCAAGATGTAATCATCTTTTTTACTATGAATAAAAAGAACTGGCTTATTAATTTGATCAATAATTGAAATTGGTGAGACAGCCTGAAATGAATAGTTGTCACGTATGCGCAAAAATACGTTGGCAATTGGCAAAAATAACTTTGGCGGAAGCTTCATTTCTGTTTTTAATCGATAAGCAAGCTGTTCCTTTAAGTCAGAAAAGGGACAGTCGGCAATATAAAAGTGTGCTCCATCTTCTAGTTCACCAGCATAAAGCAACATTGTGACAGCTCCCATTGACTCACCATGAATGCCAAGGATGAGATCATCTCCTTTGTGGACTTTTAACCAATCAACAACTGATTTTAAATCGAATTTTTCATAATAGCCATAGCTTGTTGTTTTCCCACCTGATTCCCCGTGCCGACGTTGATCATAAATGAGGCAGTTGAATCCCCGTTCAATGAAAAGATTCATATATTTGACTGAGTTTATTTTATTTTCTGTAACGCCGTGACAAATAATAACATAACGGTTTGTTTCATAAGGCTCAATTAAAACGGCTTTCAGCGAGTAGCCAAATGAGGAGGGAATGGTTATCTCTTTTTTTGGCAAAGCATGATAATCTCCGGGAATAAAGCGGCGTGCGTTTCTTTCCCTATTGATAATCAAAGAATCGTCTTTCTTTTTAATATACATCACTCTATTAGTAAAATAGATTCCAACTGTAATAACAGAAAGAAATAGGGCGGCTATTAAGGCAAATAATCGTTTCAAAGGTGTTCCCCCCGTAAAAGATCTTATATTTATTTTAATTCAAAAAGGAAATAGCTACCTTGAACAGACAGCACAGCTTGGAGACAAAGTCGATATTTGAATGAACATTCTTCAGACGAATTAATAACCGCGTCAAACGTCCATAAGCTGATAACGAAGAATGTGTGAGCGTTTGTCAACAGTCTGGGCTGTCTAGCACATATTTAATATTTCAACTCATACTTTTTCTATATAAAAATAATGATTTATAAAGTTAATGTATTAATTTGGATGATGTTGTAATTGATAATAAGTGCTTTCAATTGATCTTGATAAATGTGGTTTTACAATTTCAACAGCTTCAATCAGCTTTTCTAAATCAATTCCTGTATCAATGCCCATCCGTTCAAGCATATAGACAACGTCTTCTGTCGCGACATTACCTGCTGCTCCCGGTGCAAATGGACAACCGCCTAAACCGCCAGCAGATGAATCAAATCGATCGACCCCCGCTTGAAGAGCTGCGAATACATTTGTTAATGCTAATTTTCTAGTATCATGAAAATGAGCAGTTAACAAAACCCCAGGAAATGCTTGTTTTAGCTTTGAAAAAAGGGAAAATGCTTCACTAGGGACAGCCATACCGATTGTATCAGCTACACTGAGTTCGTCAACTTCAGCGTCTACAAACTCACGACATAAAGCTAATGTATCCTCCTCTAATATTTTTCCTTCATAAGGACAATAAAATGCGGTTGAAATACAAGCTCTGACAAAATATCCTTTGCTCTTTAAGCCAGAGATAATCGGTAATAGTTCTTTCATGCTCTCAGTGGTAGTTTTGTTAATATTATGTTTATTAAATGTATTACTAACACCAACAAAGACGGCAACAGCTTTACAATCCGTCATAGAAACACGCTCAATTCCTTTTTGATTTGGCGTAAGAACGATGTTTCGCGTTTGCTCATCGAGGCAGTCGGAGAGAATTTCAGCCGCATCAATCATTTGCGGCACCCATTTCGGTGAAACGAAAGAAGTAAGCTCCAATTCCTTGATGCCCGCTTTTTTTAAAGCAAAAATAAATTCCTTTTTAACAGCTGTTGAAATAAAGTTCTTTTCGTTTTGTAACCCATCCCGTGGACCGACTTCAATAATTGTTACTTTTTTCGGTAATTGTAATGACATGTTTCTCCCCCCTATTCTCATAAGTTTATTTTATAAAGGAATTTTTTATAAAAAATGCAAGAATAATAGAAAATTTGACAAAATTAGAGGATTTCTTTTATTTTGTGCGAATTATATAGTAATAAAGAAAAAGAGACATGAAAGGATGAAAGACAGTGGGGCAAACAGAAGTAGTTATTGTAAGTGCAGTTAGAACCGCAATTGGTAGTTTCAACGGGAGCTTGAAAGACATTTCTGCGCCTGAATTAGGAGCGGTTGCAATTAAAGGAGCGTTAAAAAAAGCAGGTGTTCAACCTGAATTAGTAGATGAAGTCATTTTAGGAAATGTGCTTCAGGCAGGACTTGGTCAAAATCCTGCAAGACAAGCTAGTTTAAAAGCGGGCATTCCTGAAAGCGTTTCCGCAATGACGATAAATAAAGTATGTGGTTCAGGATTAAAGGCAGTACATCTTGCGACACAAGCAATTTTAGCAGGGGATGCTGAAATTGTCGTCGCTGGAGGAATGGAAAATATGAGCCAAGCACCTTATGTGCTAAAAAATGCACGTTCTGGTTTTAAAATGGGTGATCAAAAATTAATCGATAGCATGATTTCAGATGGATTATGGTGTGCCTTTAATGATTATCATATGGGAGTAACAGCGGAAAATCTTTGTGAACAATATCATCTTAGCCGCGAAGAACAAGATGAGTTTTCGGCATTAAGTCAAGAAAAGGCGGCAAGAGCAATTGAAGGGGGAAAATTTAAAGAAGAAATTATCCCGGTAGTCATTCCGCAGCGTAAAGGAGACCCAATTGTTTTTGATACAGATGAATATCCGAAAAAAGGCACAACGATTGAAAAACTAGCGAAACTTCGTCCAGCTTTTAAGAAAGACGGAAGCGTCACTGCTGGGAATGCATCGGGTATTAACGATGGTGCAGCTGCCCTTGTAGTAATGAGCAAGGCAAAAGCTGAAGAGCTTGGACTCAAGCCGCTCGTTACGATAAAGGCAAATGCTAGTGCTGGGGTCGATCCTAGTATTATGGGAATCGGTCCAGTCGGAGCTGTAAAAAAAGTATTGCAAAAAGCAAAGATGACGATGGAAGAATTAGAGTTAATTGAAGCAAACGAAGCTTTTGCTGCTCAGTCGCTCGCTGTTGACAGGGAGCTGAAGTTTAATAAAGAGATTTTAAATGTAAATGGAGGGGCGATTGCACTAGGTCATCCGATTGGCGCAAGCGGAGCGAGAATATTGGTTACATTAATTCACGAAATGAAACGCCGCGATGCGAAGAAAGGTCTTGCAACATTATGTATTGGCGGCGGACAAGGCGTAGCGACAGTTGTCGAATTAAATGAATAATATTTTGTAGAATTCGTACTACATTTTAATATCATCCAAATCGAAATCAAGCTGAGAGGGGCGAGGAAATTTGAAGAAAATTTGCACTTCTTTTAAAGAAGCTGTCGCAAATATTCATGATGGGGCGACCATTATGGTAGGAGGATTTGGACTCTGCGGAATTCCAGAAAATTTAATATTAGCTTTAGTTGATAAAGGGGTTAAAGACTTAACAGTTATTTCAAATAATTGTGGCGTCGACGAATGGGGACTCGGTCTGCTTCTAAATAACAGACAAATTAAGAAAATGATCGGATCATACGTCGGTGAAAACAAAGAGTTTGAAAGACAAGTATTATCGGGTGAATTAGAAGTAGAGCTCGTTCCTCAAGGAACTTTAGCTGAAAAAATTCGTGCTGGCGGTGCAGGGATTCCAGCGTTCTATACGCCGGCAGGAGTCGGAACGCCAATTGCTGAAGGGAAAGAAATTAGAATATTTAATGGAAAAGAATATTTATTAGAGGAAGCATATACAGCTGATTTTAGCTTGGTAAGAGCGTGGAAAGGCGATAAAATGGGGAATCTCATTTATAACAAAACAGCCCAAAACTTCAGTCCTATGATTGCTGCTGCTGGAAAAGTAACCATTGCTGAAGTAGAGACGTTATGTGAAATTGGAGAGCTTGATCCTAACTATATCCATACACCTAGTGTTTACGTTCAAACAATTATTCAAGGAAATCAGCAAAAGCGAATTGAACGGTTAACTGTACAAAAATAGATTTAAATACGGATGAAGGGAGAGTTAAGATTGAAGACTGCTAAAGGAACAGTTCGTGAAAAAATTGCAAGACGTGCTGAAAGGGAAATCCATGACGGTTATTACGTAAATCTCGGTATTGGAATGCCAACGCTTGTAGCAAATTACATCTCCGAAAATAAACAAGTTGTCCTTCAGTCGGAGAACGGTTTACTCGGAATCGGTCCATATCCGAAAGAAGATGAGGTCGATCCAGATTTAATTAATGCTGGGAAGGAGACTGTTACAGCAATTCCAGGCGCCGCATACTTTCATAGTGCTGAATCGTTTGCGATGATCAGAGGCGGTCATATTGATATCGCAATTCTTGGTGGCATGGAAGTATCAGAAAACGGGGATTTAGCCAACTGGATGATTCCTGGGAAAATGATTAAAGGAATGGGTGGCGCTATGGACTTAGTTCATGGTGCACAAAAAATCATCGTGATTATGGAGCATGTGAACAGAAGTGGCGAGGCAAAAATATTAAAAGAATGCAGCCTTCCGTTAACAGGAAAAGGCGTCGTTCATCGAATTATTACCGAGCGTGCAGTTATTGATGTTACTCAAGAAGGACTAAAGCTTGTAGAAGTGGCAAAAGGCTACACAATTGACGAAGTCGTTGCCTCAACTGAACCTGAGTTGGTTATCGCTGATGTTAAGCTAGATGCATATTAACGAAATGCTAGCTTTGGTTACGTAAAATACGGTCTGATGAATTGATATTAATATTATTTCATTGAAAAAAGGAAGCTAAAAACCGGATATGTAAGTCGGTCATTAGCTTTCTTTCTTTTTAAGTAAAAGTTAATGGTTATTGGTCGGAAACCAATTGAAATATTTATTTGGATTAAAAATCATAAAATATACAAAAACGGCTTATTAGATAGCCTCTGCCTGAAAACTATAAAACAGTTCTTATTTCTAGAAATTCACAACTAATAATATTACTTTCTTCAACAATAAGTTCTCTATCGTTCATTTGGCTTACGTGCTTTTTTGTTTTTAATTTCTAATCCCAATTGTCAATTGCTTCTTGAAAGCTATCTTTTAAGTACTCATCAAAAGTTGAGTATCTAATTATTTCTTTCTTACTAATATCATCCCATCTTATAACATAGTAATCATCTTTCGTGTTAATGCAATAAACAAATTCATCTACATTTTCAATAACCAAATAATTCTCTGGTAATCCTAATTTTCTATATCTTTCAGTATTATCGACTACTGATGCACACTCCATTCCTTCCACTCCCAATACTTCAACTCCACAAATACCTCCTGAACCAAACTTTTTAACAAATTCTCTATATTGTGGTGGAAAAGTACACCCTAATTTTTTTCTATTATAACTATGTTTTCATCTGATATTTCTCCAAAAAAATCTCCTTTTTCAGTATATTGATTTATAATCCCTAAAATTTCCATATTCATTTCTCAATCACCTCAATCTAAATTATTAAAACGCCATTTCCAGTATTTTTTTCTAAAATTATTGTATTGTTTATCTAAAATATCACTATTTCTAAAACTATCGCCATCTTTTATTAAACCATGCAAAGTCTTTTTGTACTCATCATGAGTAGTGGCAACTATTTCTACCAGATCACCCGGTTCTTTTTGAAGTAAATGATGAAGTTCAATCTGTGTCTCTACTCCATTCTTATCGACTACAAAAGGTGGACGTCCTTTTGCTGCTAGTTCTCTATTTGACAAACCTTTTGCCTTTGGATGCATCGGCTTATAATTCCACTGTATATCAGTTTTCTGATATACACGTCTTGAAACATCTACCTCTTTTCCGCCAACTTTAACACTACCTTCAAGTTCAATGGCCTTATAATTATCCCCAACCAATCAAGGTTAACTTCTCTACCAACTAGTTTTGAAGAGTTACTTCCGATATTAACATCCTTATCCTTACCCTAACCTTCACTCTTCACCGAAAACATTTGCGGACGAATGTCTCCGAGCGGTTTCGTTCCCATTCCAACAATCGGTAGAGAAGAATAGCCTGTCGACAGTTGCTCTCGATAAAGTACAGGGACTTTCACCTTGTCCAATTCTGCTTTCGCTGCGTTGATCTTTTCTTGGATAAATTCTTTGCTGTAAGGTTTTACTGTTATTCACTTTCGGTGATTTTCCAGGACTTTTTACGCTAGAAAGACCTTTTACTCCTTTTAATAAGGTGCTTGGAATGAGAGACGGCAAGGCAGAACCAGTTGCATACATGATCCCTTCTTGTTCAACCGAATCGGTCACGACCTGTGCGACAGATTCCGCTGTACGAATAGGGTCTTGGATAAATTGTATCGCAGCCTGTGTGTGTATCAATCGTTTGATCTGCCTTTTCTTTTAATTTAGGCGGTTCGATTACATCAGGAATAACACCTGATAGAATCACTATACCTGCATCTCCCACAACGGTGACCAATCCCGTCACCATCCCGACGATTCCATTTGCCAGCCCCTTGATGAGATCGGTGGCGCCCTGGGTTATATTTTCGACGACATCTCCTACTCCTTCAAAGAAGTTCGTATATTTCCCCTTCATTTTTGCTGCTCGATCATGGTACGCATCATCGACATTTTCAAATTTTTTTACTTTCATGTCGTATAGTTCCCACAGATCATCCATTTTGTTTTGAAGTTTGTTTCTAGTTGATTTAATATTCGCTTGAATCTTTTCCATATTTCTTCTATTTATCTTGCTTGCTTCCTTTTCAGCCTCGGTTGGATCATCAAACAAGCTTAAGATGGAAGAGGGTGTCTCGTAGCTTTGGTTTAATGCTTTCGTCACGTTTCTAGTGATGCCACTTTCTATTTGAGTGAGATTAATCCAAATATCATTACGGTCGACACGCATCATAGCGTTTCTCGCAATCGGGGAAATGTAAACGGTTGTGTCTGCCACATAATTTTCGAATAATGACAAAAGATCGTTGATTTGTGTTTCGTATTTTTCGATTTTTTCCTGGGAACGATTGATCTTTTGATCCCATGCCTCGACACTTTTCCCCTGATTCGTTTGAATCGCTGTGGAAACTTGATCAAGCGAGTCTTTCATTTTTACAAGGGCGTGCTTATACATATGAAAGAGAAGAATTACACAGAGTATGTCACGCAAAGGCAACAACTGTTACGATAATGCAGTGATTGAAAACTTTTTTTTTATGATGAAATTAGAATTCCTTTATATAAACTAAATTAAACTAAATTTGAAAATGTAGAGCATATTAAACAAAAATTGGACAAGTATATCCATTAGGATAAAGGTAAAGTTAAAAGGTCTGAGCCTAGTAGAATACGAGTTCAGACCTTAGAGGGTGCTTAATTAAAAATATATGTCTAACTTTTTGGGGTCATTTCAGTATATATTATACAAAGTTAGTACTGTTTTTTTATTAGGTTACTGCTAGCTGTCATAAGCTTTTTTTATTTTTTCTTTTTGTTCATCTAAATTTTTTCCATACATTTGTTTAATATCTTCGTCTTCCCAGTCAAATTCTAAGTACGACTGTTTTAGCTCTGTAACTTTATCATTTAGCATATTCAATTTGTTTATACTTAATTTATTTATATTAACAGACGAAAGTATCAACTTCAATAATTCACCGTCTTGATATTCTCCATCGTAAGGATTAAGAATAAATAAATCTATAGATTTTTCTAGTGCTAAATTTTTTAAAATATCTTGTCTAATCATTTTGGATATATCTGTTACAGTTAATTCCCCTATTTTTTTATCTAGTAGGAAATTATACCATTTTATTAATCCACTACCAAAATTTGATTCATCATAAGATAAATTATATAGTTCTTTTAATGTTTTCATCGTATTCCTCCAAACGGTTTAAATAGTTCTTCAATTTTATTAATATAAAAATTAGCTTTGGCAAGTTCTGGTTCCAAAAATTCTCTTACTGCAGAATTTAAATTAGGATTTTTTAAAGAACCTTCTAAACCTTTTTTAACCCCTTGAAGAGCGTCATATGATTAAATCATCTCTGTTTTATGATCCCAAAATCCACCACTAGGCTTTGGAACGGGATTTCCTTGTAAATCTCTTAATGTGCCAGAGAAGTCGTGATCTTTTAAATTATTTGCTATGACATTGTTAAGAGCCTCAACGTTTCTTTTTTGTGCCCGCGTTAGTTCTTCTGAAACATCGGCCATAGCACCACTAGTCTTCTTACCAGTTCCACCCACACCTCCCGACACTTTGCCCCCGCTAATCCGATAAATTTGCTCTTCAGCTAATCTCACTCCGCGCGTTCCGACCACACCTGTCGCATATGCAGGCATGAGGCGGTTTCCAATGAATGGGGAATATGTATCGATGAACTGGCGAATTCTTTCTAGCTCTTTTTGGGTGATTTGCTTTCCCGTATCCTTCACTGTCCGGAGAGACAGTTTTGACATTTCACTGACTTGCGCTAGTTTTTTTTTCCTTGCTTGAATTCGAGTCGAGTTTTGGAATGCTAACATTCCTTTTGCCGCTTTTCCGGCTCTCCCGGTTCTGATAAACCAACTAGGTGGTGCGACTGTTAAAACAGTCCAGCCAACTGCCTCGAGCCATTCGGGAAAGCTAAGTTTTTTCCCTGTGAATGGATCTTTCCCATTAAACGCTCGGTAAAGATCGTTTACTCCAATCACTTCCCCAGTTCCTTGAAGAAAGCCCTTAAGCGTTATTCCTTCGCTTACTTGTGTTGTTCGATTAACAGGCTGAATGGTGCGAATCATTTGATTAAATTCTGGAATGTTATGTTTACTTAAAAATGCGTTAATGTTTGATATCGCTTCTAAATAAGGATCGATTGGTTTTGCAGTAGAAAGGGTTTGCTCTAAGGACGGCATTTTTTCGGTGATAAATTCGTTCCCTTTTTGCTTAACCGTGTCCATCTCATATTCTACCGCAGCGAGATCTTCTGGGGCAAGAAGATGAGAAGCTTCACGGAGCACTGCTAATTGACTTTCGATGGTTTCGGCTTGCTGTTCATAATGCCTGTACATCTTTTTTAAATATGCTGCTATTTCTTCTGTGTGAACGATTAGTTTTCCCACTGGGTCACCTCCTGCTAATCTAGTTTCCCATATAGATCTTCCATTTGTTTCGTTTCGTAAGTTTGATAGCTTGTTGTGTCTGAACTTGATGTGTGATACATTGCAGCTAATTCTGCGTCTGTGTTCGTAAATTGAGTGGCCATTTCTGAAGCATTATCTTGGAGTGTGACGATATTATTTGCTAAAACTTCCATTAAGTTAATGAGCGAATCGACATAATGATGAATGCCTGCTAAGCTTGTATGCTCAAATCCTTGTTCTTCTAAATTTCGCTTAAACTGAATGAGCGTCCCGATCATCGATTCAGCTTGAAATCGCTCTTCGAAAAGTGTTTGATATCATTCCTCTATGCGCTCAGGATCAATTTTAATTTGTCCCATTTACATCACCCTTCTCTATCAAACATATTTTTTTTTTTTTTTGTTCGGCAGTTACTATTTCGGCATCTGTCATTTGGATGAGATGAAGCAATTAAGATAGTAAACTAAAATATTATTATCTGCACTGGGCAATAGAGCTGTTTTTTAAATACATCAAAAGTTTTAATGACCAAAGCGAATGGGTGATTCAAAATCAAGTATTGATCGCACTAAATCGTCTTTTGCCTAGCTGTTCTTGCACAAATCGAATTATTTGTTTTTTCCGTTCTTGTCCAACTTACGCACCTAAATATGGAAATTCCTAAAAAATTCCTACATACTTTCCTCTATGCATTAAGCCTGCTTTATACCATAATTTTTAGAATTGGATATTTTGAAAAAGTGAAATGGTCAGTATTAGCGTTGATAAGGAACCAACAGACATTAAAGTGATTATTTTCCTTCCGTTCTTCTCTTTTGAAGATTTTACAAGTTCTTTGGACACCGCAATCCAAATAACAATGGAAACTATAGCTACAATGGTAATAATATCTGTAGACATATTTGACATCCCTTTAATTTGTATTTTATGTGAATTTTAACATTTATTATTCCGTTAAAGCATCATTTATATATAATCTTTATATTCTTATATACGAATTATAAAAATTAAAGTTTCTCTTTTGCTCCTTTAGTTGAAGGAGGACTATAAGTTGAATTTTGATAGTCGTAAGCTATCATATATATCCGTCATTTCAAAATAAATGATGTTAATAGAAGGTCTTTAATATGTTGTTTAGTGCTTTTGTTACTATGACTATCGACAAATAAGAACGAAGCAATATAAATTATCAAGATATTTTGCAGTCAAACCTTTAAAGCGGTCTATCCAACGTTTTAAAAGTGATTGAAGACCGTTGAAATTTTGAATGTGATACAATCCCTTGATTATATGTTTGCCATCATCTGATTTAATTCGATAATGCTCTAAATCTTTTTCTTTTCCATAGATTTTATAGGCTCCCCAAGCATTAGTTACAATCACGTTTTTTTAGAAAGTTTTGAGCCAGTTAAAGTATTGACTTTTGTTTTCACAATACGCCCCATACAAGTAACTTTGGAAACAGTGATCTTTGTTTGGTCTCTGGCAACGAGTACACAAACCTGTTCGTGCTGATTCTTCTATGTTTGGATTTCCGCCACGTTTACGAGGTTTGCAGTTAGTGATGCCACGTTTTCCTTTTTCGATGAATGTTTTGCTTCTTGGATTAAGCGGATCAGAAAAAGTGGCAATTTTAAAAAAGTGAAGCTAGTAGGATACATATATTTCATTAGATGATTTATCAGCCGATTCTTTTTATCGCCTAAGTCAAATAAACAAATTTATGTTATAAAGCTCGTCATGTTAAAATGGAAGAAATTCATTTTCAAAAGGGGATGGGGAGGATTTTTATGGACAAAAAACGTTCTCAGCAAAAAAAAGATCATGACTTAACATTAAGTGATATGATTAGTGATGATTTAATGAAGCAATTGAAAGAAAAGCAACTTGAATTGAAAGCAAAGGAAGAACAGCAAGAGAAGTTAGCGGAAGAAAGAAAGCGTCGTGAACGAAAGCAGCGTGAGAAAAATAAGTCATTTGAAGAATTATT
The DNA here is from genome assembly GCF_019915265.1 of Bacillus aquiflavi. NCBI lineage: Bacteria > Bacillati > Bacillota > Bacilli > Caryophanales > Bacillaceae > Bacillus > Bacillus aquiflavi. Next base: position 2,150,886 of record NZ_CP082780.1, on the reverse strand, counting down.
AAGTGATAGTAACCTAGATTGGCGGGAATTTAAGTAGCAATTACAAAATAGAGAGCGAGAGCATTCGAGTTGTTGAATGCTCTCAAACAGGAGTGCTTTTAACGATGCTGTTCATAACGATTTGCTTTTGTATTGTTTTTAATCCACTCTACTTCCTCAACCGTTAGCGGCTTCGCTTTAATTGCACGGGCATTCTCTCTCACTTGATCGGCTGAGCTTGCACCAGCTATAACAGAAGCGACTGTTGGATTTGCTAAATTATACTGTAAAGCGACTTCTGTAAAAGTTCGTTCGGATGATAATGCTTCTTTTAATTTTGGCAAAATCTCTGTTAATTCGTTGTAACAATAATTTAAATAACCGTTTTCTTTTACATTAGGAGAAGCTTTAGCGATTAATCTTTCAGTTAGCAGGCCTTTAGCAAGGCTTCCTCTTGAGAGGACGCTAATATTGTTTTTCTGTAATAATGGCAATATTTCTTCTTCTGCACGGCGGTCAAGTATACTGTATTGCATCATGACAGCTGAGATTGATGATTTTTTTACGTATTTGCGAATAACATTCGGTCGAATTGATGAGATACCGTAAAAACGGATATATCCTTCTTCTTTAAGTTCTTCAAATGCTTCAATTGTTTCTGTCATTGGATCATCGATTGTCCCGCCATGTAATTGATAAAGATCAAGATAATCTGTGTTCAGACGGCGCAAGCTTTTCTTTACCGCCTCTTTTATGTATTGTTTCGATGGATCCCAGCTCCAACCGTTTTTCTTATCAGTCCACTTATTTCCGACCTTTGTGGCAATAATAACTTTATCTCTCACATGCTTTAACGCTTTTCCGACAAGCTGTTCATTTTCCCCATAATCATAAAGATCAGCAGTATCAAAATAATTGATGCCTTCTTCAAGCGCAGCTTCAATAATTGTTCTACTTTTTCCTTCATCCATCCTAAGTGACATACAGCCAAGCCCAAGCTCGCTAACAAACAAATCTGAGTTTCCTAAGCGACGTTTCTTCAATCATTTTCACTCCTATTTTCTATTCATTTATCTTATTCATATTTCCGATGTTTTTGGTAGATATATTAAGTTTATCATCATTTTATCCGATCCCCCTCCTAAAATGGTTTATTTCTACTAATTAAAGTTTTATTTTCGTCGGAGTATCATGTATGACTAAAGGATTCACGACAATATTGTTTAAGATGGCCTTTAATATGATAAAATAAGTAAATGATTTATTTAGACGAACAGGAGTGTTTGAATAAAATGAATGATTTAGAAGAAAAAACAATAAAATCTGAAGAAATTTTTACAGGTAAAGTGATTAGTCTTCAAGTGGATGAAGTGAAGCTTCCAAATGGAAAAATGTCAAAACGGGAAATTGTTAAGCATCCTGGAGCTGTTGCTATTTTACCCATAACAAATGATAAAAAAATTGTCATGGTAGAGCAATTTCGAAAGCCGTTAGAACGAACAATCGTTGAAATTCCGGCTGGTAAGCTAGAAAAAGATGAGGAGCCAGCTTTATGTGCTGCAAGAGAGCTTGAGGAAGAGACTGGATATGAGTGTAGCAACATGGAGTGGCTAATCTCATTTTATACATCCCCAGGATTTGCTGATGAAATCATTCATTTATATATTGCTACAGGATTAAGTAAAAAAGAAAATGCCGCTACCCTTGACGAAGATGAATTTGTCAACATTGTAGAATTGACCCTTGATGAGGCGCTTAATTATATAAAGGAACAAAAAATTTTTGATGCGAAAACAGCTTACGCAGTACAATATTTACAATTAATAGAGGAAAAGGAAGGAAAATGAACCGTTATTATGCAGATTTGCACATTCATATCGGCAGAACATTTACTGGGAAAGCGGTAAAAATAACGGGTGCCAAAACATTAACATTTTCAAATATTATTGAAACCGCTAAAGTCCGAAAAGGCTTGCAGATGATCGGAATTATTGATTGCCATTCACCTGAAGTGATTGTTGAGATGGAGAACTTAATTGAGAGTGGGACCCTCATTGAGCATGAGGAGGGAGGCATAATATATGGAGATGTAACAATCATTCCAGGGTCAGAATTGGAAATTTATGATGAGCATTGTAAAGGACCCATTCATGTTTTATGCTTTTTTCCAACATTGGCTCAAATGAAAAGCTTTTCGCAATGGCTATCAAATTATTTGAAGAATATTCATTTAAGCTCGCAAAGAGTGTATATAACAGGAAAAGAATTACAAAGAAAAGTAAAAGGACTTTCAGGTTTGTTTATTCCAGCTCATGTATTTACTCCATTTAAAAGTTTATACGGAAGAGGGGTAAGTAAATCATTAACTGAAGTGTTTGATCCTAAGCTTATTGACGGAATTGAGCTTGGCCTTAGTTCTAATACAGAAATGGCTGATCATCTTCTTGAACTTCGTCAATATACTTTTTTATCTAACTCAGATGCACATTCTCTTGGAAAAATTGCCCGGGAATATCAAATGATTGAAATGGAAAGACCTACGTTTGTTGAGTTGAAAAAGGCATTAATGCAAAAAGGAGGCAGAAGGATTGCTGCCAATTTCGGGCTTGATCCACTATTAGGAAAATATCATCGGACAGTTTGTGCTAAATGCTTTACATTACTAACAAATAATGAGGCAATTTGTCCATCTTGTAATAGCACAAAAATCATAAAAGGTGTTTCTGAACGGATAAAAGAATTAACAACAGCACATTCTTTATTACAAGACAGACCGCCATATATTCATCAAATCCCATTAGAATTTATTCCAGGGCTTGGACCGAAAATGCTCGATACGCTTCTTGCTCATTTTGGAACAGAAATGGCAGTGCTTCATCATGTTCCTTATGAAGCGTTAAGAAAAGTTGTCCCAAGAAAAATAGCTGACTTCATTGTTAATGCCCGGTTAGGCAACCTCCATCTTGAAGCTGGAGGCGGAGGAAAGTACGGAAAAATCTCAAATGAGTAAAAGTCCTATTGGATTAAATCCTAAGCTTCATTCAATTATTGTCATCCATTCCCTCTTAGACTGGCTGAAAAACGCTTGTCAATCAAGACGTATTGTACGAGGACGGAAGCGTATAAAATTGTCATTCATGAGTACGTTCGTCAAACAGTTTGAGAGGCTGGGACATAATTAAAACAATCAACTCTAAAAACGAACGATATGCTCATTCAGCGGAGAAAATATACGTAGACTCCTGCGGGAAAAATAACAGCTGAAAATCCCGCAGGAAGCGGTTTTTGCTTCCGAGGAAGTTGAGGCGTTGTCCGCGGAAAGCGAAGTATATTTCTGGAGCGGTATATATACCTCATTGTACGGATTTATTTTTGATTAAAATGGTTTTGTTCCGACTCTTTTTGGTTAGATTGATTTTTTTCGTTTAATCTTTTTAACCTTCTGTAAAACTCTCCTTCTGTTCATCTTTTATTAGTTCCGTGAGCACAATTGCTAAACGGTCCTCATTTTCGATTAACTCTACTCTATTTTTGAAGATTTAAAAATGAAAGTCATAGATTTACTAGACAAGCATACAATTTAATAACAGAAACAGCGGGAGGAAATAAAATGAAGAAACGTAAATACAAGAATCTTATTGCAGATCATATACAAGAACATTCCTCAATTTATTTATTTGTAGTTGTCCTTTTTTCTATCGGGGTCATTTTTGGAGCAGTCGTTGTTAATAGTTTAAATTTTACCCAAAAAGAAGATTTGTTTTATTATTTATCGCAATTTTTTGGACAAGTTTCTAATGGAGAAGTAGCGTCAAATAAAGAATTGCTTTTGCAAAGCCTCTTTCATAATAGTAAATTTATTGGTTTGATGTGGATATTAGGTGTTTCAGTCATCGGTTTGCCTGTTATTCTCATTTTATTATTTATCAAAGGAATGGTTGTTGGCTTTACAGTAGGTTTTCTCGTAAATCAAATGGGCTGGAGCGGATTTTGGCTCGCCTTTGTATCTATATTGCCGCAAAATTTAATTATTGTTCCAGTCTTTATTGTAACTGCATCATTGTCTATCACTTTATCACTTAAAATGATTCGCAAGCAATTTATGAAAACATACAACCAGCCTGTTGCTCCATTATTTGTCCGCTATTTTTTTTCATTTGTGATTGCAGTCATGTTTTTTTCAATTGCTGCAGGAATAGAAGCTTACTTATCACCTGTTCTTATGAAGTCTGTTATTAGTTCAGTAGGTTCATTATAATATTTACTATATAATATAGATTATTGTTTCTTTCTTATAATAATTTTATTTTGCAACCGTCCTTCCTTCTGTTATAATAAAAATGATAGTGGCGAGGGAGGGACTTTTAAATGGAAAACAGAATCGAAAGAATTAAAAAACAATTGCATTCTTCAAGCTATAAGTTAACACCGCAGCGTGAGGCAACTGTTCGTGTTTTATTGGAACATGAAGAGGATCATTTAAGTGCGGAAGATGTATACCTCCTTGTAAAAGAAAAATCGCCTGAGATTGGTTTAGCTACAGTTTATCGAACGTTAGAACTGTTAACGGAATTGAAAATTGTTGATAAAATTAACTTCGGTGACGGAGTTTCCCGATACGATTTAAGACAGGAAGGAGCCGTTCATTTTCATCACCATTTAGTTTGTATCGAATGTGGATCTGTGGATGAAATTCAAGAAGATTTACTTGAAGACGTAGAGGTAATCGTTGAACGAGATTGGAAGTTTAAGATTAAAGATCATCGATTAACATTCCATGGTATTTGCCATCGTTGCCAAGAAAAAGAATGAAATAAATTTTGCGCTTATTATGTCTGACGAATTCATTGTTTTAGCCGCTAAACTTTGTTTGATGTCAGACTTTTTTTATTTTCCCCTTATACTCATAGTCTAACATGTATAAAAGCTGTCCTATTTGGCATACATTTTAATAAAATGAAAGAGCTCTAGGGGGAACAAGCGAATGAAAAAATGGCTTCAATTATCATTAAAAACGATCAAAGTATTTATTCTCTTTACAGCGTGCACAATTTTATTTTATTATGGGATTATATGGATAAATGAAGAGTACGAAGGTTATCGTCGTTATGATGAACCGAAAGGATCAGCAATTAAAGTGACTTCTCAAACAAGCGATATAAATTATTCATTATTTGATCGGCTTATTTTGTTTTATTTAATAGGAGAGTAATGCAATGGAAGACCTTTTACATGACTTTCTTCATTTTTTAATTGTTGAGAAAGGCTTAGCAAAAAATACGATAGTTGCATATGAACGTGATTTAAAAAATTATATAAAGTACATAACTAAAGAAGAGAACATTTCAAATTTAACTGATGTTAGACGGATACAAATTATTCATTTTTTATCGTCGTTGAAAGATCAAGGAAAGTCAGCAAGGACGTTAGCTAGACATGTTGCATCAATCCGGTCGTTTCATCAGTTTTTATTACGTGAAAAAGCAGTCGATCAAGATCCAACTGTCCATTTAGATTCACCGCAGTTAGAGCGGACATTGCCGAAAGTACTTAGTTTTAAAGAAGTAGAAATGTTACTCGAACATCCGAACAATCGTGATCATTTTGGAATCCGAAATAAAGCAATGCTTGAACTTCTTTATGCAACTGGAATTCGTGTAAGTGAGTTAATCGGTCTAAATATAGGGGATGTTCATTTAACAATGGGGTTTGTTCGCTGTATCGGTAAAGGGAATAAAGAACGGATCATTCCAATAGGACAAACTGCGACTGAATCTCTTCAAAAATATTTACAAACGGGAAGACCGCGTTTAGTTTCAAAAAAATACAGGGATGAAGCATTATTTTTAAATCATCATGGAAGAAGACTTTCCCGTCAAGGCTTTTGGAAAATTTTAAAAGGAATTTCAAAAGAGGCTGGAATAAAAAAAGAACTGACACCGCATACACTTCGTCATTCCTTTGCGACTCATTTGTTGGAAAACGGTGCTGATTTAAGGTCTGTTCAAGAGTTGCTTGGCCATGCTGATATTTCGACAACACAAATATATACTCATGTGACGAAAGTACGTTTAAAGGACGTGTATAGTAAATTTCACCCGCGAGCTTAAAGCTGAGTATTTTTGAAAAAAGCTAGAAAAATATTATTTTCATAGAATTGTTGAAAAGCTGTTAAAAATTTTAACGGCTATTCCTTGTTTTTTTTAGGAGAACTTTAGTAAAATATAGTTGTCAGACTTCCGACATTGGAAGTGCCAATCATGATGATAACCATCATACGTGAAATTTCCTTTAGTATATGGTTACTAGGTGAGGGAACGATATGGCTAAAAGAAATTAAAAACGCTTACAGTAAAAAGAGGAGGAGAATAGATGGGCTTATATAAATATAATCGCGTCTTTTTAATAGTATTGGATTCAGTTGGAATCGGAGAAGCTCCTGATGCCGAAAAGTTTGGCGATAAAGGTGCGGATACATTAGGTCACATTGCCGAAAAAATGAACGGTCTTCACATGCCGAATATGGGTAAGCTCGGTTTAGGCAATATTCGCCCCATTAATGGGATTGAAAAAGAAGAACAAAAACTCTCGTATTACACAAAAATGCAAGAGTCTTCAGAAGGTAAGGATACGATGACAGGGCATTGGGAAATTATGGGCCTACATATACAAAAACCATTTAAAGTATTCCCGAACGGTTTTCCGAAGGAACTTATTCATGAGTTAGAAGCTAGAACCGGGAGAAAAGTGATCGGAAATAAAGCAGCCAGTGGAACAGGCATTATCGAAGAACTTGGAGAAGTTCATATGGAAACCGGTCATATTATCGTATATACATCCGCTGATTCTGTACTGCAAATTGCCGCTCATGAAGAAGTAGTTCCATTAGAAGAACTTTATACAATTTGTAAAATTGCCCGAGAACTTACCTTAAAAGATGAATATAAGGTTGGTCGAGTAATTGCAAGACCGTTTATCGGGAAACCAGGCGAATTTCAACGGACAGCAAATCGGCATGATTATGCGTTAAAACCGTTTGAAAGAACTGTTATGAATGAATTAGAAGATTCAGGTCTTGACGTGATCGCTATCGGAAAAATTGCTGATATCTATGATGGTGAAGGGATAACAAAATCATTGCGCACAGTTTCAAACATGGACGGAGTAAATAAGTTAATTGAAACAATAGATATGGATTTCATCGGATTAAGCTTTGTTAATCTAGTTGATTTTGATGCAATGTTTGGGCATCGCCGCGATCCAATTGGCTATGGAAAAGCATTGCAGGAGTTTGACGCTCGGTTGCCAGAAATACTCTCCAAATTAAAAGATGACGATTTACTCATCATTACGGCTGATCATGGAAATGATCCTATTCATCACGGTACAGATCATACACGAGAGTTCGTGCCATTATTAGTGTATTCTAAAAGAATGAATAATAGCAAAGAATTACGAGTAAGAGAAACATTTGCTGATGTTGGGGCAACAATTGCGGAAAATTTCAACGTTAAAATGCCGAAAAACGGGAAAAGTTTTTTAAATGATCTGCAATAGGAGCGATAAAAATGAATGTGAAAATTGAAGAAGCAGCTTTATTTCTTAAAGAAAAAATAAAAGACAAACCTAAAATCGGCTTGATCTTAGGGTCAGGACTTGGTGTATTAGCTGAGGAAATTAAAGGTGATACAAAAATTCCATATAATCAAATTCCCGGTTTTCCAGTATCAACGGTACAAGGTCATGCTGGACAGCTCGTATTTGGTGAAATAAATGGTGTGACCGTTGCAGCAATGCAAGGAAGATTTCACTTTTATGAAGGCTACAGCTTTGAAAAAATAACGTTCCCAATCCGAGTGATGAAAGAGCTTGGCGTCGAAAAGCTTCTCGTAACGAATGCTGCAGGAGGGGTCAATGAAAGCTTTACCCCAGGTGATTTAATGCTTATTTCTGATCATATTAATAACATGGGATCAAATCCATTAATTGGTGCAAATGATGAAAAGCTTGGTCCTCGTTTTCCAGACATGTCGGAAGCATATTGTAAAGAACTTCGACAAATTGCAAAAGAAACAGCAGCTCTTTTAAACTTTAATGTGAAAGAAGGGGTATATTTCGGAAATACTGGTCCTTCATATGAAACACCAGCGGAAGTTCGAATGATCCGGACTTTAGGCGGAGACGCTGTTGGAATGTCAACAGTTCCTGAAGTTATTGTGGCACGCCATGCGAACATGAAAGTGTTGGGGATTTCTTGTATATCAAATATGGCAGCGGGAATTTTAGACAAACCGTTAACACATAAAGAAGTGATTGAGACAACAGAAAAGGTGAAGGCTGACTTTTTAATGTACGTAAAAGAACTAATCAAAGCGATCGCCAAATAAAAAAGTTTATCGAGAGCTTACATAAAATGATAAAGTGGTGATAAATGATGAGAATGGTTGACTTAATCGAGAAAAAGCGTGACGGTCTTGAATTAACAACAGCTGAAATTCAATTTATAATTAAAGGATATACAGACGGTTCGATCCCTGATTACCAAATGAGCGCTCTATTAATGGCGATTTATTTTCAAGGAATGTCTCAAACTGAAAGAGCGGATTTAACAATGGCGATGGTCGATTCTGGGGATAAAATTGATTTATCTAACATCAACGGGATAAAGGTTGATAAGCATTCTACTGGTGGAGTTGGAGATACAACAACGCTCGTTCTAGGTCCCTTAGTTGCATCCGTCGGTGTTCCAGTAGCGAAAATGTCTGGTCGCGGTTTAAGCCACACAGGCGGAACAATTGATAAATTGGAATCGGTTGCTGGTTTCCATGTAGAAGTTCAAAACAACGAATTTATTAAACTTGTGAATCAAAATAAAGTTGCTGTAATTGGACAAAGTGGAAATTTAACACCTGCTGATAAAAAGCTTTACGCGTTGCGAGATGTAACCGGTACAGTTAACAGCATTCCACTTATCGCAACTTCAATTATGAGTAAAAAAATTGCCGCTGGTGCAGATGCAATCATTTTAGATGTTAAAACCGGCAATGGGGCTTTCATGAAAAGTATCGACGATGCACGGGAGCTTGCTAAAGCGATGGTGTCGATCGGGAACAATGTTGGTCGGAAAACAATAGCGATTATTTCAGATATGAGCCAGCCACTTGGTTTCGCAATTGGAAATGCACTTGAAGTAAAGGAAGCGATAGAGACGTTAAGAGGAGAAGGGCCAGCTGATTTAACCGAGCTCTGTTTAACACTTGGCAGTCACATGGTTTGTCTTGCTCAAAAAGCGAGCTCATTAGAAGAAGCACGAAAAAAGCTTGAAAATGCAATTAGCAGCGGAAGTGCTCTTGAGAAGATGAAAATATTTTTAAGCTCACAAGGCGGCGATGCAACAGTTGTTGATCATGTGAAAAAACTTCCCCAAGCAAAGTATACATTTGAACTCGAAGCAAAACAATCAGGTTATGTATCAGAAATTGTTGCAGACGCTGTTGGCCATGCGGCGATGTTATTAGGAGCTGGACGAGCAACGAAAGAATCAATAATTGACCTTGCTGTTGGTCTTGTTTTAAATAAAAAAATTGGTGACTACGTAACAAAAGGCGACTCTTTAGTTACTATCTATAGCAATTTTGAAGATGTCTCAGAAATAAAGAGTCAATTAGATGCTAATATTAAAATTTCTCTTAATAAAGTAAAATCACCTAAACTGATTTATGAGGAAATTTTATAAATAAGATATTATGAAAAAGAACTTTTAAAAGACTCAGTCGAGACACGTGAAAGTGCACGAACTGACAAACATTTTGAAGGCGTTGAGGATGAAATTCTTCAACGCCTTATTTTATTGCAACATAGATAGATCCTTCAAAATGGAGTTTCAACTAATCTTTAAAAAAATAAATGGGATTATTTGCATAAAAAAAATAAGTTTGGAAAAAATGAATTTTATAAATAGTGTTATACATCATTAATTGGAGCAAGTTAGCGTTTTTACTAATTGAGATAAAGATGGGAGGGTAAGTAATGAAACGTATAATCACATTTTTTCTTATATTCTTTATTATTTTTTTAATTGGCGTTCCTGTTAGTTTTGCAGAAGAAAAAGGAAGTGGAGCACAGCTAGTTGAAAATGCAACGTCCGCAATCTTAATTGAGCGTGATACGGGCACTGTGTTATATGAAAAAAATAGTGATGAAAAACTTCCGCCGGCAAGTATGACAAAAATAATGACCATGTTATTAATAATGGAAGCAATTGACGAAGGTAAACTATCGATGAATGAAAAAATCCGTACAAGTGAACGTGCTGCGTCAATGGGAGGATCGCAAATTTTTCTTGAGGCAGGAGAGGAAATGACAACAGAAGAAATGCTCCAAGGGATTGCAATTGCTTCTGGTAATGATGCATCCGTTGCAATGGCAGAGCGGTTAGCAGGTTCAGAGGAAGCGTTTACCGAAATGATGAATAAAAAAGCAAAAGAATTAGGGTTGAAAAACACCTTTTTTCAAAACTCAACGGGTCTTCCAGCTGACAAACATTACAGTTCAGCACGAGATATGGCCATTATGGCAAAAGAGCTATTGAAATATGAAGAAATTACTAAATTCACTGGTACATACGAATCGTATTTACGTGAAGATACCGATGATAAATTTTGGTTAGTTAACACAAACCGACTTGTCAGATTTTATCCTGGAGTAGATGGCCTAAAGACAGGTTTTACAAAAGAAGCGAAATATTGTTTAAATGCTACTGCTGAGAGAGATGGTATGCGCGTGATCGCAGTTGTCTTTGGTTCACCTACATCTAAAGATAGAAATGCACAAATAACAAAGATGCTTGATTATGCTTTTGGCTTGTATAAAACACACCCAATGTACAAACGAAATCACCCCGTTGGTAAAGTATCTGTTAGTAAAGGGAAAAAGAAGACGGTAGAAGCTGTTACAAGTGAACCAATCTCATTATTAACAAAAAAAGGGGAAGACATTAAAAACATAGAAGAAGAAATTTCGGTGCAAGGTCATGTAAATGCACCAATAAAAAAAACCGATAAAGTCGGTACGATCACATTTAAAAAGGATGGAAAAGTGCTGCTCGAGAGTTCGCTCATTGCTAAAGAGGAAATAAAAAAGGCAAATTGGTGGGAATTGTTTAAGCGCTCTCTAGGAATGTTCACAAGACCTGGTGAATAAAGTAAACTGGATGATAAATGTCGAACAACAAGCAAATATTTGACTATTTATAGAGATTTGACACTTGTTTTGTCTTTAAGAAGGAAATCGCATGATAAAAAGAGAATTGACTCACTAAATGACAGACAAAGGAGGCTGTAGATAGTGAGTCTTAACATTGATATGGAAGTGAGACATGATGTTTTATGTGTTCGCCTTAGTGGAGAGTTAGATCATCACTCTGCAGAAAAGCTTCGTGACGAAGCAACGAAAGCAATTGAAAAATATGAAATTCGCCATATTGTACTTAATTTGGAGCAATTATCATTTATGGACAGCTCAGGACTTGGTGTTATTTTGGGGAGATACAAACAAATTAAACAAATGCATGGTGAAATGGTTGTATGTGCAATTTCTCCAGCTGTAAAACGATTGTTTGAGATGTCAGGTTTATTTAAAATTATCCGTCTAGATCCGACAGAACAGTATGCATTAAAAAGATTGGGGGTTGCATAACAATGAAGAATGAGATGCACCTTCAGTTCAGCGCATTAAGTCAAAATGAATCGTTTGCTCGTGTAACAGTAGCTGCCTTTATTGCCCAACTTGATCCGACAATGGATGAACTAACAGAAATTAAAACAGTTGTTTCTGAGGCGGTCACAAATTCGATCATTCACGGTTATGAAAGTGATCCAAGCGGAGTCGTCTATATTTCTGTTGTCATTGAGGATGGAATCATTGATTTGACAATTAAAGACAATGGTATTGGCATTTCAAATATCGAAGAAGCCCGTCAGCCGTTATTTACAACAAAGCCCGAATTAGAACGTTCGGGTATGGGTTTTACGATCATGGAGAACTTCATGGATGAAGTAAAGGTTGATTCCCAACCGGGCAAAGGGACCAAAATTCGACTCATTAAGCATTTAACTAAGAGCAAAATGCTATGTAATTAAGGGAGTTTTTGCCTATGGATGTGGATGTCAAAAACGAAAAAAAGCAGGCGTATTTAAAGGATTATGAGGTAAAGGATCTTATTAAAAAGAGCCAGCAAGGAGATCAAATTGCTCGAGATGTCATCGTTGAAAAAAATATGCGTCTCGTTTGGTCAGTTGTTCAACGGTTTCTAAACAGGGGATATGAACCAGATGATCTTTTTCAAATTGGCTGTATCGGCCTGTTGAAGTCAGTGGACAAATTTGACCTCTCTTATGATGTAAAATTTTCAACATACGCAGTTCCGATGATCATTGGAGAGATTCAACGGTTTTTAAGGGATGATGGAACTGTAAAAGTGAGCCGTTCTTTGAAGGAGCTTGGCAATAAAATTAGAAAAGCAAAAGATGAACTTTCAAAACAACTAAGTAGAATTCCGACAGTAACGGAATTAGCAGAGTTTATGGATGTTCCTGCTGAAGATATCATTATGGCGCAGGAAGCAGGGCGTTCTCCATCGTCTATCCATGAAACTGTTTATGAAAATGATGGCGATCCGATCACTTTACTTGATCAAATCGCAGATGGAAATGATGGGTCTTGGTTTGACCAAATTGCTCTTCAAGAGGCAATACGCGGACTGGAAGAAAGAGAACGACTTATCGTCTATTTGCGATACTATAAAGATCAAACTCAATCTGAAGTAGCAGAAAGACTTGGGATCTCTCAAGTACAAGTTTCTCGGCTAGAGAAAAAGATTCTGCAGCAAATGAAAGACCGTATGGAAATATAATTTATCCGGTCAAAGATTGTAGATAAAAAAATTAAAAACAATATGAGAATTGCTTTCCTCAGACTGATGAAAACGTTTGTCAGCTGGGGCGGAAACGAATAGAACGAGTGTTTAAAGTTACAACGAAGAATGCGAGCGTTAGTCAACAGTGTAAAGACTGTATGGAGATTTAATCCATACAGTCTTTTACTTGTTGGGGAATTTCTAACATTTGGGTTTCATGAAATGAAAGATTAAAGTCATACTAACGTATACGAGGAAAACATTGTGTGGGAAGTGAAAGTGATGGAAAAAAAGGTTTATATTCGCATGCGTCATCGCGTTCAAGTGCGCCCCCATGATTCAGTTTTTTTAAAGGATGTTGCGTTAATAATAGCTGAGGATCATATTTGTTCGCAACTGAAAGAAATTGTTGTTCATAAAGTAACTGATCAAGATCAGAATATCATTATTATTGATGCAATGAAGGTAGTTGACTTGATAACTCGTAAATTTAAAGAAATTGAAGTACAGACAATCGGGCCTTCCCAAACGATTATTGAAGTCATTTTTAAGAAAAAAAATGTTTCTTTTCCGTTATTTATGCTCATTTGGTTTTTACTATTTTTTGGTGCTGCTCTAACCATTATGAATTTTCATGTAGATGTAAGTATGAAAGAAGTTCATCAGCGTCTTTATACAATCATTACAGGAAAAATGAGTGAAAAGCCGCTCCTGTTTCAAATTCCGTATTCGCTTGGATTAGGATTAGGGATGATTTTGTTTTTTTTTTACCACGTATTTAAAAAGCGAATTAATTAATGAAGAACCAAGTCCGTTAGAAGTCGAAATGTTTAATTACCAGCAAGATTTAGATCAATACGTCATAATGAACGAAAATAAAGAAAGCATGAAACAGCTTGATGACGATTAAGATTTTATTTGTTATTTTCAGTGGTTTTGCTGGAGGTCTTGCTGTTGGAGCTGGTTTCGTAGCATTTTTGACTGTACTCGGAATTATTCCAAGACTGACACAGTTGTCAAAGACGATGAAAATGATTCATTCATATGAATGGGCCGTTGTACTCGGAGTCGTTTCAGGTACGATTGTCGGACTTTGGGAGATAGAATTTCATTTAACCTCACTTTTGTTAATACCACTTGGATTGTTTGGAGGCACTTTTATCGGAATGATTGCGGCAGCTTTAACAGAAGTATTAAATGTATTACCAATTTTAGCTAAAAGAGTGAGGGTTGATGGGAAAATTATTATTTTACTCATGGCTATTGTCTTTGGGAAAATATTTGGCTCATTATTTCAGTGGCTTTATTTAATTGATCTTTAAATATGCCAAGTCGATTAAATATTAGAAAGGAGTGGTTTATAATGAGTAAAAATAAGCCGATCCCTAAATCATTAACAGAAGTAGAATCCTATATGGAAAAACGAATCGGTCTTGGAGAAAGTTATGACTTAGGTGTAAGAAAATTAAAGATCTTAAGGAAAGATGTTCATGTTTATTACGTTAATGGATTGTGTGATACCCAATTCATTATTGAAATTTTAGAAGGAATTATTGATATTAATGATCAGGAAAAGCTTTCAGCAAAATTGTCGGAAATTATTGAGAATCGCCTCTTTCACCAATCAGTTGAACGTATTCAAACTTTAGATGAGCTTGTTGACCAAGTCCTTTCTGGTTTAATCGTGATCTTAACCGAAGGTTCTAATATTGGGTTGGTGGTAGATGTTAGAGCCTATCCGGGAAGAGAACCGCAAGAGCCCGATACAGAAAAAGTTGTTCGAGGGTCTAGAGATGGATTTGTAGAAAATATTATTGTTAACACAGCTTTAACTAGACGAAGAATTCGTGATGAACGATTACGTTTTGAAATGCTCAAAATAGGAGAACGATCGAAAACAGACATTGCAATTGGTTATATAAAAGATGTAGCAAACCCTGACTTAATTAATGTAATTAAAAAGGAAATTCAAACAATTAAAATTGACGGGCTGACAATGGCAGATAAAACTGTTGAGGAGTTTTTATTAAAACAAAACTACAATCCTTATCCGCTCGTTCGTTATACAGAAAGAGCAGATGTGGCTGCAACTCATCTTCTCGAAGGACATGTGGTCATTTATGTTGATACTTCTCCAAGTGTTATTATTACGCCAACAACTTTTTTTCATCATGTACAGCATGCTGAAGAATATCGCCAATCTCCAGCAGTGGGGACTTTTGTCCGTTGGGCAAGATTTATTGGAATTATTACCTCGATCTTATTAGTACCGCTATGGTATTTATTCGTACTAGATCCATCCTTATTGCCGGAAAAAATTTCATTTATTGGACCGAATGAAAAATCAAATATCCCTATATTTTTACAGATCCTTTTTGCTGATTTAGGAATTGAATTTTTGCGAATAGCTGCTATACATACACCGACACCGTTATCTACTGCAATGGGGTTAATAGCTGCAGTAATGATTGGAGAAATTGCCATTGGTGTCGGGCTATTCATTCCAGAAGTCATTCTCTATATTGCTATAGCACAAATTGGAACATTTGCAACCCCAAGCTATGAGCTTAGTGTAGCAAATAAGCTAGCAAGGATGGGGCTATTAGTTGCTGTAGCGTTATTCAAAAACCCTGGATTAGTGATAGGGACAACATTATATTTGCTCTTACTTGCTAATATTCGTTCATTAAATACACCATACTTATGGCCGTTTCTTCCATTTAATCCTGGAGCATTTCTCCAAATTCTTATTAGAACAGCAACGCCAGGGGCAAAAATTCGTCCAAGTATCGTTCATGCACAAAATCGCTTTAAACAACCGTCAAACTCATAGTAAAAAATGTTTGGCTCTGTTAAACAGTATTTTTTGGGCTCATTTGCACAAGATTTGCATGCCTTTGTAGATGCACTTTAAAGGTCTTTCTGACGATATGGAACGGGAAAGAAAGCTCTTTCTCTTTCATTCATATCGTCAGAAGGAAAATAAGCCAATAAATCAACAGAATGATAAAACATTGCAAAATATTTTTTCAAAACTGCTGGTTGGACCCCAGTGCTAATTTTTCTTGTTTTACACGTTTTACGTGCTGAGTTTTACTTGCACTAGACGTTATGCCTTCTCTCCGACTCATCGATGGACGTTGCATTAATAAGTACAATAAAAAATAACGTTCCAAAGTAGTTATGTTAATATTTGAGCAGAGTACAAAGATAGCCAGGGTGAACTTTCGAGGAGTATTTCGATATGCTCTTTCAGTTGATATGCTGAATTGTCCTTTTATTGAGATGTAACTGCTTGTGAACTCAAGTGAAATTTTAAAAAGGTAACAAAGGTAAAGACAATGCGGAAGTGATCCTTTATCATTTAAATTGCAGGTACTTTTAATCAATTAGATTAGCCTGTTTTGATCTATTATGGGTAACATTTATATATAACATAATGCATTAGCACTTTTTTTATTGCTAACATAGTTAAAGTATTAGAACGATAGAAATGTTTTTTGTACATAGGTTTACAAGTAAAATTTTTTAAAAAACAACGAGCACTTTCAATCTGATTTGTGCATGAGTGGAGTAAATGGAGTGTGTGAGATGAGTGAATTGAATGAAATCAGCAGATTTGAACAGAAATTTACCGAGGAGGTAATTGAAGTCGCAGCAGTGATAGGTGCATCAGGTGTTGGCGCAGGGAGAGCCGGGGGAGATCTATTGTGGCACGTGTCTATTCCTTTGATTGCTTGGGAAAACTTAAATCGTCATGAACCTGTTATGAAAGAAGAACTACGGCTGCAATGGCTGGCTGATGATAAAGAATTTGAAAGAAAAAGAGATTTATTGAAAGCAAATTCTGTTGTTAGATTACAAGTTCGCAGGGGAGAAAATTCCATGATGCTTGTTAAGGTTCTGGAGACTTCCTATCGAGATAACGAATTGGAAGAGATACTTCAAGAATCTTTAAAGCCCGTTTATTATCATGATGAGGTATTGGGGCAGTTTGAGCTAATTAAAAGTGTTAAAATTTTCGAAAGGAAGATTTCTTGGACAGGTGAAGAAGGCTGCTTGACTTTCGATTGGTATGAAGATCATGACAAGATGAAATCTGCATTAGAAACCGCCTATGCCCTTTTCAAGCAGGAGGATGAATGGAGTCAGAAAATGAAAGAGTATGCTGCGGAAGAATTGGTCGAGTTGGCAAACGATTGGCTGCAGGATGATGAGGAAGCAGAGTTCGATGAGATCACAAAGGAAATCTTCATCGAATCAATGAAGTTAAGCACTATATGTGTTTATCCAGAAGGTGATTTTGAAGTATATTACTCTGATGGAGATATGTTTTATGGGCATTCTATTATTGTATGTGGAAATATTAATGGGGAATTTGAAGCGGCTGAGATAGCGGGTTAATAATAATTGCACATTTTTTTTTTTTATGTTAAATTTATTTCAATTAAATAAAGCGTTAAAGGATAGCAACAATAAATAGAAGTCATCACCTATTACTGTCTAGATTGCAGACAAAGTCAAGATTGAATTCATTTCTTGACTGGTCAGTCGAGGCGCATAGTGCGGAAAGCGAATAGAACAGCCGTTCATAAGTTCGTTAGTCAACAGTCTAAAGACAGTGATTAATTGATGACTGTCTCTTTCAATTATTTTTTATGATTAGAGGGGATCTCATGTATTTGCAAGGTTCAGCAAAAGTAAATGAACAAGGTCACTTAGAAATTGGGGGCGTTGATACAATTGATTTGGTTCGAGAGTACGGAACCCCTTTATATGTTTATGATGTTGCTTTAATTCGGAAGCGGGCTGCAGATTTTAAAAGGAAATTTGAACAGTTAGGAGTTAAAGCGCAAGTTGCCTATGCAAGTAAAGCTTTTTCAACAATTGCAATGCTGCAATTAGCTAATGAGGAAGGTCTTTCACTCGATGTAGTTTCAGGTGGAGAGCTTTATACAGCGATTGTTGCAGGATTTCCACCTGAAAAAATTCATTTCCATGGTAATAATAAAAGTTTTGAAGAACTAGAGATGGCGTTAAAATATCATATTGGATGTATCGTAGTTGATAATTATCATGAGTTGGACATGTTAATAAATATTTGTAAACAAAAGAGATGTAAGGTTAACATTTTAATTCGCGTTACACCGGGAATAGAAGCACATACACATGATTATATTTTAACAGGTCAGGAAGATTCGAAATTTGGTTTTGACTTACAAAATGGCCAAGCAGAAGAAGCTCTCAAAATGGCATTGAAGTCAGAGTGGTTAAATATTCTCGGTATTCACTGTCATATAGGTTCACAAATATTCGATACAACAGGATTTCTATTAGCTATAAGAAAAATTTATGAAAAGCTAAATGAATGGAAAGAAAAATTTAATTACGAACCTAAAGTTGTTAATTTAGGCGGTGGCTTTGGGATCCGTTATACTAACGAAGATGAGCCTCTTTCTCCTTCCCAATACGTTGAGGAAATTATTTATGAAGTAAAATGCCAAGTGGAGAAATTTTCTATGTCTATGCCCGAAATATGGATTGAACCAGGGCGATCATTAGTAGGGGATGCGGGTATTACATTATATCAAGTTGGTTCAAGAAAAGAAGTTCCGAACGTACGAAAATATATTGCGGTTGATGGTGGAATGAGTGATAATATTCGTCCAGCACTTTATCAAGCAAAATATGAAGCAGTTTTAGCAAATAAACCGTATGCAAAACATGAAGAAACAGTATCTATTGCAGGAAAGTGCTGTGAATCTGGAGACATGCTTATTTGGGATTTACCACTCCCAAAAGTAAATAGCAATGATGTACTAGTTGTATTTAGTACAGGTGCTTACGGATACTCAATGGCTAATAATTATAATCGAATTCCTCGACCCGCTGTTGTTTTCGTTGAAAATGGAGAAGCAGCTCTTGTCGTCAAAAGAGAAACTTATGAAGATCTTGTCCGCCTAGACATCCCTTTAAAAGAAAAAATCAAAGGCTAAAAAATACTGAGTTCTGGGAATTTTAGCTTATAGACAAAAGTCAATATTTCAAGAAACATCTCTTGAATGGTTGATGATTGAACCATATATTAAAACATAGCATAAGTGGGATCGAATAGAACGATGTAGTTCATGACCTTATAACGAAGTGAAAATACGAGTGAAGCTGCCGAATATTGGCAGCTTGATTTTATTAGAACGAAATTTCCTTAAATAAAAAAATAAAAACTGTTATAATAGGTTTGGCAAATGTTTTTTTTAAATATTGTGATTGAATAAATGTTTTGTTGCCAATCAAGGAAAATTCAAGTTAAAGCGATGAGAAAAAAGAGATTGTGTCCTTAAAGTGAACTAAAAATGTCAACATATTGTTTCTTTTCGAAAAAACTTCCCTTTCTCTTACTAAAAGAGGAGAATAATATTTAGGAGGAGAAGAGATTAGATGAAAAAATGGATTGTATTCATCTTATTGTTAGCGATATCGATCATTTGGGGTTTAATCTATTGGTTTGTTATTGCTCCTGGAAAAGTTTGACTTTGAATCGTGGTTTTTTTAGTTTATTGTATATAGTATGATTATTTTATTCGATATAAATGAGTATAAAAGTGCAGAGAAGCATATAATAAAAGAGTAGTTATAATTAACTAAAAATGGAAATCGATACTAAATAAAACATACAAAGAGATTCTACGAAATTAATGAGGGATTAACATGTTAATTCGTTACAAAAAAGCGTTTGAAAAAATAGCAATGGGCTTATTATCGTTCATGCCAAATGAAAAAGATTTGAAAAAGCTTCAACAAACAATAAATCAATATGAAAATGAAGACGACAGACAATTGTTTTTATGGAGAGAGGGAGAAGATTTTATTGGCCTAATTGGTGTATTACTTAAAGATCCTAATATTGTTGAAGTTCAACACATATCGGTAAATCCCTCCCATCGTAAGCAAGGAAAGGGAAAATGCATGGTTAAGGCATTACATGACTTTTACACAGAAAAGGAAATTAAGCCATGTGATGAAACAGCACCGTTTCTTAACTGTTGTAAGTTTGATGACGATATACCTAAAGGGAACGAATGAAATATTCGTTCCCTAAGCTTTTTAGACAATGTCAAATAAATGCCCGAAAGACTAGCTTGGCAACGCTTGTCCTTCGAGGCGCGCAGCACAAGGCGAAATCGAATAAAATAGTCGTTGATAGTTTCCGATGAAGTGTATGTAACGAAGAATGCGACCATTTGTCAATAGTCTAAGATAATGAATGATCATTCGTTGCCTTTTCTTTTCAATAATTGTTTTCTCCTCTCTTGAATTACATTACTTCGATCCCTTAATGTATGGCGATGTATAAGAAAGTCGTTCGTTAAATCACTTGCTGCTCCCCATTTACAACCTTTGGAAGTGCATCTTTCTTGACATAATTTTTTTAGTGTTGAATCAGCAATAGGCAGTTGAATACTTTCGTACTTTTCACCAGATTCAATTTTATTTAATTGTTTTTGCATCAATGAAATGAATTCGTCATCAATAAGACCAAGGGAGCTAATTTGCCGGTATTCTTTGTTAAATAGGTCGATTGCTTTTCTTAACGTTCGTTTCGCTCCATTTTAATTATTACGACGATAATGATAGTTAGCAACAGCAAGTAAAATTAGTCCAACCCAAATCGAATCGTTTTTACTTTGTTCAGTTTTTTTCCAATATTCTTCTAAAATTTCATGGCATTCAAAATAATCTCGTTCACCGTGAAAGAAAATGAGATAATCAATATATTCGTTTGGATATTTCAACTTTTTCACTCCTTGAGAGTAAAGGCTAAACTTAGTTTATCATAAAGCAATAATAAACGTTTTGATTATGTATTTTAACAGCTTAGTAGAAGCAAAAGCGAAAGGTGAATTGGCTTTCGTTTTGGAGAATTAAACTTTCACTTCAAGTGTCAGAGAGGTCGGGACAAAACCATTTTAATCAAAGATAAATCCGAACAATGAGATAGTTAGTGCTTATATCCCGCTCCGGAAATATACTTCGCTTTCCGCGGGTAACGCCTCAACTTCCTCGGAAGCAAAAACCGCTTCCTACGGGATTTTCAGCTGTTGCTTTTCCCGCAGGAGTCTACGTATATTTTCTCCGCTGAATGAGCATATCGTTCGTTTTTAGAGTTGATTGTTTTAGTTATGTCCCAGCCTCAATGCTGCCCACTTAGTATATCCAAGCAGCTCCGACGATAATTAATAGAATAAACAGGACAACAATTAACGCAAATCCTGTTCCCCATCCATATCCACCAGACATACTTTAATCCCCCCTAGATGTCTGTATTTTCACTCTCATTGTATGTGGATTAAAAAAAATGGTTTGGGCTCTCGACCTGTTTTTTATGTGAAAATAAAAGTTCACAACATCATCCCTAAACCATTCAATGTACAAGTTTTTATTGGATAAGTACGATGAATCCTCTATACTATGTATAGCTTCTTTCGCTTAGAAAGAGCCAAAAAAATAACGGAAATTACATAGAATAATTTAATTAAAAATGAAACTTTGGTGAGGAATATGGAGCAATATAATGTAAAGATTGATGCATTTGAGGGTCCGTTAGATTTACTTCTACATTTAATTAATCGTCTTGAAATTGACATATATGATATACCAATGGCAGAGATAACGGAGCAATATTTATTTTACATTCATACGATGAAAGAATTGCAGCTTGATATTGCAAGTGAATATTTAGTAATGGCTGCAACATTGTTAGCAATAAAAAGTAAAATGCTTTTACCGAAACAAGAGGATGCTTTACAAGAGGTGGAATTTGAAGTTGATATTGGGGAAGATCCGCGAGAAGAATTGATCGAGAGATTAGTCGAATATCGAAAGTATAAAGAGGCAGCAATGGATTTAAAATCAATGGAACAAGAACGAAGTCTTATGTTTTCTAAGCCGCCGAGTGATCTTTCCCAATTTGTAAAAGAACCAATACAAGAATTAGATTTAAATGTTACATTATATGATATGCTTGGTGCATTACAAAAGCTATTTAGGAGAAAAAAACTCCAACGACCATTAGCTACAAAAATTGCTCGCCAAGAAATTTCGCTTAAAAAACGGATGGCAGAGATTTCAGCTTATTTAAATCAAAATGAAGAAAGAAGGACGAGCTTTTATGAGCTTTTTCCAGTAGCAGAACGAGAACATATTATTGTTACTTTTTTAGCGATTTTAGAATTAATGAAACGCAATGAAATTATCGTTGAACAAGAATATAACTTTGCTGAAATATTTGTAGAGAGGAATAAAAGGGGTAGGGAGATATATAATGGTTGACTCTAATTTGCTTGGGGTATTAGAAAGTCTTTTATTTACAGCAGGAGATGAGGGACTTTCTTTAAAACAAATTTTAGCAGTTCTTAAGATTAGTGAAAATGAGGCTATTGAGGCAATTGAAGCACTTAGAGATGAATATGACAATAATAAAAGACGCGGTATTCATCTTGTAGAGTTTGCAGGAACTTACCAACTTGCAACGAAAAAAGATCATGCAGTTTATTTACAAAAGCTTATTGAGTCTCCTGAAACAACAACGTTATATCAAGCGGCACTTGAAACTTTAGCTATTATTGCTTATAAGCAGCCGATTACGAGAGCAGAAATAGAAGAAATCCGAGGTGTAAAAACAGAACGACCGTTACAAACCTTAATGGGGAAAGCGCTCATTAAAGAGGTGGGACGAGCGGAAGGAACGGGGAGAGCTTATTTATATGGCACGACGAAGGAGTTTTTAGATTCCTTTGGATTAAAGAGCTTAGAGGAGCTTCCGCCATTACAAGAAAAAACAGAAAAAGATTTTATGCTTGAAGAGGCTGACTTATTTTTTGAGAACTTTCATGAAACAAATGATGAATAAAAGTAAATGTCACTCATCTTGAACGAGACAATTGTTCGTAAACGTATGGTAATATAAAAGTATTAATTGGTGTTTTAAAAGGGAGGATGTTGACTTGTTAATCAAACAATGTAGTGGATACGAATTAGAAAAAGAGAAAAAAGAATACATCTGAGGATTTTTTCAACAGAAGCGAAGTGACGTACATAGAGGCTGGGAAAGAAAAAGTACTAAGTGTTCTTTACGTTCGTTATTTTGATGAAAAATTTAATGAATTTACGACCTTTGAACAAGACCCCCTCTTTGAAGCAGGTTCAAGGCAAATATTTTTTAAAGATATTGTTGGATTAGTATGTCTTTTACAAAATCCTGATTTCAGACATCGAAAACGAGTGTATATTAATTCTGAAAAAGAACTTGCGTCGTATTTTAAAGACTTTAATGAAAAAAAGCTCCCTGAAGTATTTGAGGCGATAGAAAACAACGGTGGTTATAAAGTAAAATAATTGCTAAATTTGGACCCTCTTCTATATTGAAAGATGAAAAAGAGGGAGACCCTTCTAATATTAACTTGCAGTTGTGATATTTTGTACCTTGATCGTAGTTTAAAAGGAACTGGTTTACATATAGTGGCCAGTTCCTTTTTGTTTTAAAAAATGAATCTAAATAAGCGGAAACATCTCTAAAAGTGAATCATAAAAAAAAGTGAAACTTGTAATTGGGCGAATGAATTACTAAAAATGGGACATCACATAAGGTAGGGAGAGGGATGCTGATGAATCGTTTTCAAGAGTATGTAAAAGATGTTTTTCAGTATAACGAACAGATGAAATCATTTTTAGAATCTGAACAAGTATGTAAGGACGAGCAAATATGGAAAAGGCTTGATGTCGTGACAAATATTCTAGAGGAGGCATCAGGTGAACTAACTCCTAATCAACTGAAAAATTTGCAAATGAAAGTTGATGAATTACATGAAGAAGTAGAAAACTATTTTGATGATCGTCATAAGTTCGGTTATGTTTGGGTAAAGGATCGAAGCGTTCCAGTAGGAAAACATACATTGCCACCGTTACCATATCAATATCATGCTTTAGAACCTTATATTAATGAGGAAATAATGAAATTGCATCATGGTAAGCACCATCGTTCGTACGTGACTGGACTTAATAAGGCGGAAAAAGAATTAGAAAAAACCCGAAAACAAAATGATTTTTCGTTAGTTAAGCATTGGTCTCGGGAGCTTGCCTTTCACGGATCAGGTCATTATTTGCATACAATTTTCTGGGGCAATATGAGTCCGAATGGAGGCGGAAAACCAAAAGGTAAATTATTAAATGAAATTGAAAGTTATTTTGGAAGTTTTAAAGAATTTAAAAATCATTTTACTGAAGCGGCAAAACAAGTAGAAGGAGTTGGCTGGGCGCTGCTCGTATGGTCGCCACGATCAAGGCATTTAGAGGTGCTTCAATCTGAACGACATATGCTATTAACACAATGGGATACAATTCCAATTCTTGTTCTTGACGTTTGGGAGCATGCGTACTATTTGCAATATAAAAATAACCGCGGTGAATATGTAGAAAATTGGTGGAATATTGTGAATTGGAAAGACGTTGAAAGCCGTTTTGAAAAAGCGAGTGAGCTTAAGTGGAAGCCTTATTAAAAACAAATAATTGTAAAAAAGAGGTAGAGCCAAAAAGCTGAAGGTTCTAGCTCTTTTTAATTCGTATGAAAGATTTTCATTGTCATATCTATCCTTGTCCAGCATAAACTTGTACAAATTAACTAATAAAAAAAGCAATCATGTTTATTCTAATTTTTTGACCAGATGTTGTAGCATGAAAGCTGAACTAAAAAGGAGACGAGGTTAGTAGAATGAAAGTTGTCTTTAAACTCATGATCACCTTCTCCCTCATAGTTTCAATGTTTGCGATCATGAATTCTAAACAAGTTGATGCTGCCGAATCGGTAAGTGCTCACGGTGCAATCTTAATCGAGCAGCAAACAGGGCGAGTTCTATATGAGAAGAATGCACATGAACCGCAAAGAATTGCAAGTATTACAAAAATCATGACTGCTATTTTAGCCATTGAGTCAGGCAAATTAGAAGAAATGGTTAAAATAAGTGAAAAAGCAGTAAAAGTAGAAGGATCATCGATATATTTAACACAAGGAGAAAAAGTAAAATTAGAGGATTTAGTTTATGGATTAATGCTTCGTTCAGGTAATGATGCTGCCAATGCAATTGCAGAGCATGTCGGCGGAAGTGTTGAGGGTTTTGTTTTTTTAATGAACGAAAAAGCAAAAGAACTTGGAATGAAAAATACGATTTTTTCTAATCCACACGGGCTTGACGATCATGAAGATCATTATTCAACTCCTTATGATATGGCCCTCTTAACTAGATATGCAATGATGAATGAAACTTATCAAAAAATTTCTGGAACGAAGTCTTATAAAGGTTGGAAAAATAAAAACAGACTTCTCACAGAGCTTTACGATCATTGTACTGGGGGAAAAACGGGATTTACGAAGCGAGCAAAGAGAACTCTTGTTACAACGGCGACGAAAGGCGATCTTCATTTAATTGCAGTAACATTAAATGCTCCAGATGATTGGAATGATCATATTTATCTTTTTGAGCAGGGCTTTAAAAATTACGATATGGTTGAAGTAGTTAGAGCATCTAAAGCGAAGATAATTAAGGATTCTTTTTATAAAAATAAAGTTTTTTTAAAAACATCATTTAAATACCCTGTAACGAAAAAAGAAGAGGATTTATTTAAAATTAATTATAAAGTGCTGAAACCAAATAAAGATTGGACGAAAGATGAAGATGTCCCAAATGTCATTGGGGTTGCAGTCGTTTACTTTAAAGAAAAACCAATAAAGGAAATTCCATTGTTTTTTAAACATGAGCAGAAGGAAGAAAAAAAGTCTTTTTTTGACTTCTTTAAAAGTCTTTTTTCTTCTGTGATAGGTGTGACTCATGATGGTTAATTATATATGGGTATTTATGACGATAGTAGGTATTATTTTTGCAATTGTAAACGGAACGATGGAAGCGGTTAATGAAGCAATTTTCAAGGGGGCACAGGATGCCGTCACATTATGTATTGGTCTTATTAGTGTCCTTGTTTTTTGGCTTGGTTTAATGAGGATTGCTCAAGATGCAGGTTTATTAACTAAGCTTTCGGCATTATTTCGCCCGCTTGTAAAATTACTTTTTCCCGAAGTCCCTCCCCATCATCCAGCAATGGGTTATATTTTGTCTAACATGATGGCAAATTTATTTGGACTTGGAAATGCAGCAACGCCGCTTGGAATTAAAGCGATGGAACAGTTAAAAGCTTTGAATGGAAATAAAGATACAGCAAGCCGATCGATGATCACTTTTTTAGCGATAAATACATCGAGTATTACAATAATTCCTACAACCGTGATTGCGATTCGAATGAATTATCAATCTGCCGCTCCAACAGACATTGTTGCACCAACAATTATTGCAACATTTTGCTCTACGATGGGCGCGATTCTTATCGACCGGTATTTTCACTTTAGAAGAAGCAACAAAGGGTGAATAGAATGGAGATTATTGCTACACTTTCACTTTGGTTAATTCCAATTTTAATAGGATTTATTTTACTATATGGGACAATGAAGCGTGTTTCAACATATGAAAGCTTTGTTGAAGGCGGCAAAGAAGGAATTTCAATTGCTTTCTCAATCATTCCGTTTCTAGTTGGAATGCTTGTTGCAATTTCCATCTTTCGAGCATCAGGAGCACTCGAGTTTTTTGTCGGTTTTATGCGATCAGCACTTGAGGTAGTTGGAATTCCAGCAGAAATTGTTCCTCTCGCAGTTATTCGCCCTATTTCAGGTACAGCTGCATTAGGCATGACAACTGATATAATAGCTACCTATGGACCTGACTCGTTTTTGGGAAGATTAGCTTCAATTATGCAAGGAAGTACAGATACAACACTTTATATTTTGACTGTTTATTTTGGAGCAGTCGGGATAAAAAGGATGGGAGATGCATTAAAGGTTGGGTTATTAGCAGATTTAATTGGAATTATTGCTTCAATAATTGTTGCCGGACTTGTTTTTGGTACAAATTAATAATGAAAATGATAAAATACCTTTTTATAAAGGTGTTTTTTTTTGTTTTTTTTTTTTATTATCATACTTAAAGTAAAATTAAAGGACAATACTATTTTAATAAAATTGAAATGACTGTTATTTGAACTGCTTAACAATAAGGTTTCTTTGAAAATGAGAGAAACTATGTCATAATTCTTTACATATTACAATGTTGACAAACGCTTGTCTGAGGTTTATGAATAAGAGCTTTTGTGCTGTCACCTTAACTGGCAAGCGTTTTCAACTTAAGAGTGGAAAAGGTCGTTCTGATAATATGAAGCAATCAATCAACATACCTATGCTATAACCAATTAGTTGTTATCCTGTTTTTTGGACTAGGATAAAGAGAGGATGAATGTATTTGGAAAGACTGCAAAAAGTAATCGCTCATGCAGGAGTCGCTTCAAGAAGAAAGGCAGAACAATTAATTATCGATGGTAAAGTAAAAGTAAATGGGAAAATAGTGACAGAGCTAGGTGCTAAAGTTTCGGCTTCAGATCGCGTCGAAGTAAATGGGATCCCCATTGAAAAGGAAGAGCCTGTTTATTTTTTATTTTATAAACCTCGTGGTGTGATCTCAAGTGTAAAAGATGATAAAGGAAGAAAGGTAGTAACTGATTATTTTCCTGAAATGGATCAAAGGATATACCCAGTAGGAAGACTCGATTATGATACATCTGGTTTACTTTTATTAACTAATGATGGTGAGTTTGCAAATTTACTTATGCACCCTAGAGGAGGGATAGAGAAAGTTTATGTTGCAAAAATAAAAGGCATTCCGCAGAAAGAGATATTGCGTACTTTAGAAAGAGGAGTACATCTTGAAGACGGAAAAACAGCACCCGCTAAAGCTAAACTATTATCATTAGATAAAAGAAAACAAACAGCCATTGTTGAATTAACCATTCACGAAGGAAGGAATCGGCAAGTCCGCAGGATGTTTGAAAAGCTTGGTTATCCTGTCTTAAAATTAAAAAGAGAGCAGTACGCTTTTTTAACTTTACACGGCATGAAAACAGGTGACATTAGGGAATTAACTCCGCATGAAGTGAAGCAGCTTCGCACTATTGCTTTGAAATAAAAAATTAGTTTGAACTGTCACATTTCATTCATAATGTTAACAGTGTGAGCATGGTGAAAAATGTTATAATAATTCCGATATAATACTTATTATAAATGTAAATTTTAAAACAGGGATGATTGTGGGGTGTGCAGATGAAAAAAAAGCGGTTTGTAATCAGAACGATTATCTTACTCGTACTAGCGGGAGCCGTTGTCTATACTTTGTATGCTAATCAAAATAAAGATAAAGTAGATCAGGTGAAAATCGGTAGTAAAGCACCTGACTTTATTTTAGAGGATTTAGAAGGAAATAAACATCAGCTCTCTGATTACGAAGGTCAAGGTGTATTATTGAATTTTTTTTGAACATTTTGTAAACCGTGTGAAAAGGAAATGCCTTTCATGGACAATCAATATAAACAATTTAAAGATCAAGGTGTGCAGACAATAGCAGTAAATGTTGGTGAATCTGAGCTATCTGTTAAACAATTTGTAAAGCGGCATCAATTATCTTTTCCGGTTGTCATTGATAAAGACGATCAAGCACAAGATGCATACGGTGTAAATCCTTTACCAGTTACATTTCTGATTGACAAAGATGGAACAGTCGTCAAAATGCATACAGGTGAACTAACGGAGGAAATGATAAAACAATTTATGGAGCAAATAAAACCATGAAATTAGGGAGTTTTTAACATGAATGAAGTAAAATGTGAATGCGGTCATGTTAATCCACTGGGCACAGTTCTTTGTGAATCATGCGGAAAGATACTAACGGAAGAAGATAACAAAAAAAAGCTGATTGATATGCGTTATGAGGGAAGTGCACGACGATCACAAACGTATAATAAGACGATAATTGATAAAATATGGAATTTCTTTTCTTCGGTAAAAGTTGGTGTGTGGTTAATCGTGATTACGCTTATTGCCTCATCATTTGGAACAATATTTCCACAAGAAACGTTTATCCCGCCAACAGTGTCTGCAGCAGAACATTACGAACAAGAGTATGGTTTTTTAGGAAAATTATATTACCAACTAGGTTTTCATAATTTGTACAGCTCTTGGTGGTATTTAGTTTTAATTGCCTCAATTGGTATTTCGTTAGTTATTTGTAGTCTCGATCGGGTAATACCATTATATAGGGCATTAAAAAACCAGCGGATTGATCGCCATGAACAATTTTTAAAAAAACAGCGTATTTTTGGTATTACAGAAAACATTAAAGATGAACAATCATTAGATATCGTAAAAAGAAAGCTGGCAGAAAAACGATATAAAGTGAGTGAAAAAGACGGAAATATTCTTGCGGAAAAGGGACGATTTTCGCGTTGGGGTCCTTACGTTAACCATATTGGTCTTATCATTTTTTTAATAGGAGGCATGCTCCGTTTCGTTCCAGGAATGTATGTTGACGAAGTTTTATGGGTTCGTGAAGGTGAAACAAAAGTGATTCCCGGTACTGATGGGGAATATTACTTAAAAAGTGAACGCTTTCTCCTTGAAGTTTATGATAAAGAGAAAGACAAGGAAGTTTTCCAAGAGGCGCTTGATCGTTCCGGAATGATTGCAAAGAATTTCCAAACAGATGCGGTTCTTTATAAAAGAAAAGGCGAAAAGATCGCCGGGGCGACACCTGAACTTGAAAAAGTAAAAGACTACAGCATTGTAGTAAATGAACCTTTAAAATTTGATCAATACGCAGTATATCAAGTTGAATATAAACTAGATGAGTTAAATAAAATGTCTTTTAATTTAATGAATAAAGAAACCGAAGAATCTTTTGGAACGATTAAAATTGATCTTTATAATCCAGATAAGAAATACCCTTTACCAAACGGCTATGCAGTCGAAATTCTCGAGTATTTTCCTGATTTTGAATTCAATGAAAATAAAGAACCAGTAACAAAATCTCGTACACCGAATAATCCAGCTTTTGCATTTAAAATTATTACTCCTGATAAAAAAGAAGGCGAAATTAGCTTTGTGGCCATTCGTCAAACGATTGAACCATTTGGAGATAATACTTATAAGATGGCTTTTGCAGGTGTAGAAACAAAAAATGTTTCTGGTTTAATAGTTCGAAAGGATTTAACCCTTTGGGTTCTTGGGTTAGGCGGTGCGATTTTTATGATCGGAGTCATTCAAGGTTCCTACTGGAATCATCGCCGTATTTGGCTACAGCGTAAAGGTAATGATGTTTGGATTGCGGCTCATACAAACAAAAACTGGCATGGTTTAAAACGAGAACTCGAATTAATTTTAAAAGACACGTCCATTCGTGAACCGGAAGATCAAGTAAAAAGTAATAAGAATGGATAAGGGGGTAATAATATGGCAGCGTTAAGTAGTAATTTATTTTTTGTTTCTTTTTTTCTTTATTTAATTGCTACGCTTTTTTTTTTGGTGGTACGATTATTCAAAAAAAAAAGCTTGCAAGAAAAAAAAAGAAACATGGGTAGTCGCTGGGCCACCATTGGGATTATTTTAACGATTGCAGGATTTATTTCACAATTAGGTTATTTTATTTTTAGATGGATTGCAGCGGGTCATGCTCCAGTAAGTAATATGTTTGAATTTACTACGTTTTTCGGCATGATGCTTGTTGGAGCATTTATCGGTATTTATTTTATCTATAAAACGCCTGTTCTTGGCTTGTTTACATTACCGATCGCATTACTGATCATTGCTTATGCAAGTATGTTTCCGAAGGAGATTTCACCGCTAATTCCAGCTTTACAAAGCTATTGGCTGCAAATTCACGTTACTACTACGGCTATAGGTCAAGCGATATTAGCAATTAGTTTTGCAGCAGGTGTTATTTACCTAGTAAAAGTGGTAGATCAAACAAAATTTAGCATAAAAACTTTTTTCCTAGAGACAGTTATGTTTGGTCTCATTACTACATTAGGCTTTGTCATCGTTACATCTGTTTTTGCTTTCATGAATTATGAAGCGGAGTTTAATTGGATTAACAAAAATGGTGCAGAAACGGTTGAAGTATTTACAATGCCTGCACTTGTAGGTCCGCATGAAGGGGAGCTTCTTACTGAAGATAGACTTGAACCTTTAGTCGAAATGCCTGCGATTGTAAATGCAAAAAAATTAAACACAGTTATCTGGTCCTTTGGAGCAGGTATTGTTTTATATATTTTGTTTAGATTCATTTTCAGAAAGCGTATTGCAGCAATATTCCAACCTTTTGTAAAAAATATGAACCTTGAGTTAGTTGATGAAATAAGTTATCGCTCTGTATTAATCGGATTCCCTGTTTTTACGCTTGGTGGATTAATATTTGCGATGATATGGGCACAAATTGCTTGGACGCGCTTTTGGGGTTGGGATCCAAAAGAAGTTTGGGCGCTTATTACGTGGTTATTTTATGCTGCTTTTCTCCATCTTCGGCTATCAAGAGGCTGGCATGGTGAAAAATCAGCTTGGCTAGCTGTGATTGGTTTTGCTATTATCATTTTTAACCTTGTTGCAGTCAATTTAGTGTTTGCAGGATTGCATTCTTATGCTTAATATTGTGTTAAGCTGACTTGGAATAAATGCCCGAAAGACTATTTGAAAATGCTTATCGAGCTACCCTACGCGAATAAACAGTCATCGTTCATAAGGTTATAACGAAGAATGCGAGCGTTTATCAATAAGTCTTAAGCCTTCACTTTTACATAGTGAAGGCTTATTTAACAACACTATAGATAAGAGAAGAAACTTTATGTACAATAATGAGCAAGGGGGATGAAATGAAATGGAAAAGGATGTTAAAGTTTTAGTGGTTGATGATGAAGAAAGAATTCGGCGTTTATTAAAAATGTATTTAGAACGAGAAGGCTATTCCATTGAAGAAGCAGCAGACGGAAATGAAGCATTAACAAAGTCGCTAGCAAAAGATTATGATGTAATACTGCTGGACTTAATGATGCCAGGAAAAGATGGAATTGAAGTATGCCGTGAATTACGAGAAAAAAAGTCAACACCTGTCATCATGTTAACAGCTAAAGGCGAAGAAATTAATCGCGTACAAGGGTTTGAAGTAGGGACAGATGATTATATAGTTAAGCCCTTTAGTCCACGCGAAGTTGTTTTTCGTGTCAAAGCTTTATTAAGACGTTCCTCAAAAACAAGTTATTTGCAAACTGATACAACGACAAAAGATGTAGTCGTCTTTCCTCATTTAACAATTGATAATGACGCACATCGTGTGACTGCAGACGGAAAAGAAGTAAGCTTGACTCCAAAAGAGTACGAATTACTTTATTTTTTTGCTAAAACACCTGATAAAGTATTTGACAGGGAACAGCTTTTAAAAGAAGTATGGCATTATGAATTTTTTGGAGATTTGAGAACAGTCGATACACATGTTAAGCGTTTACGTGAAAAATTAAATAGAGTATCTGAAAGTGCTGCTAAAATGATTGTTACAGTATGGGGAGTAGGCTATAAATTTGAGGTTATCAATGAATGAAACTATGGCGTAATTTAGTTGGTAAATTATGGATGACCTTTATATTGCTTGTTTCGTTCGTCCTTTTTATCTTAACTGTTATGCTTCTGGAATTCTTTGAGAATTATCATATAAATGAAACAGAAAAAGGGTTGACGAATACAGCAAAAAAAATAGCAAAAATAATTGAAACCCATAATAACGAAGAATTGAGATTGGCTCTTGAAATATCGTGGGAGCTTGTTGACGATGTAACGAAAGTAATCGTCGTCCGTGATTCCGATCATTACTATTATTCGCCAAATAATGATGCTATTGATTTACCGACGAGCTTTTTAACAAAAGATAAAGACTTAAAAGCTGTCTTTAAAGAGGACAAGATCGTAACCAAAGTTACCTCTATCCCTGAACAAACCGGCGAAGAAAGTGATGATCCTGTTTTAATAATCGGAGTCCCGATACATCAGTTAGATGAACAAAATGGAGCTGTATTTATATACCAATCTCTAGGTGTCATGCAAGAAACAACACGTTCAACAACAAAGTTTATTTTACTTGCCGCCGGAGTAGCAATTGTTCTGACAACATTTTTTGCATTTTTCTTATCAACACGTATTACAGCGCCGTTGCGTAAAATGCGGGAGGCCGTTATTGAAGTAATGCGGGGGAAATTTGATACGAAAGTACCCATTTTAACAAATGATGAGCTTGGTGAACTAGCGGCTGTGTTCAACCAAATGAGTCGGCAGCTGAAATTTAATATTGACGCCTTAAGTCAAGAAAAAGAGCAGCTTTCGAGTATTTTAAGCAGTATGGCCGATGGGGTTATCACCTTTAATCGGGATGGGACTATTTTGATTACAAATCCTCCAGCTGAACGGTTTTTACAGTGTTGGTTTTATGAAAAGGGACTAGTTGAAGCAAATACTGAAGCGGTTCCTTCAAAAGTAATGGAGTTATTTCAGCTTGCGGTTAATACAGAAAAAGAGCAAGTCGGTGAAATATCGTTTCAGGGTCGATCGTGGGTTATGCTCGTTAGCCCTCTTTATAACAATACGTTTATAAGGGGTGCAGTAGCTGTTATTAGAGATATGACTGAAGAAAGACGGTTGGACAAGTTAAGAAGTGATTTTATCGCAAACGTTTCTCATGAATTGCGTACACCAATTTCAATGCTGCAAGGGTATAGTGAAGCAATTATTGATGATATTGCTAGCACTGATGAAGAAAAAAAAGAAATTGCTCAAGTAATCTATGACGAGTCGTTAAGAATGGGTCGACTCGTAAATGATTTATTAGACCTCGCTAGAATGGAGGCAGGGCATATTTCTTTAAATGTTGAGGAAGTCGCAATTAAACCGTATATTAATCGTATTATTCGGAAATTTCAAGGATTAGCAAAGGAAAATGGCGTCAACTTACTCGTAAATTATCAAGATGAAGAATCAATGTTTCGATTCGACCCCGATCGAATTGAACAAATTTTAACAAACTTAATTATTAATGCGATTAGACATACGCCGGAAAACGGTTCAATTACACTAACGGTTAAATTATATGAACGAGGCCTCTATATGGAAGTTACAGATACTGGTTCTGGTATTCCTGAAGAAGATTTACCATTCGTATTCGAACGTTTTTATAAAGCAGATAAAGCTAGAACGAGGGGGAGATCAGGAACTGGGCTTGGTTTAGCAATTGCTAAAAACATAATCGATGCACATAAAGGCCATATTTCTGTACAGAGTAAACTCGGACAAGGTACGACATTTTCTTTTTATATCCCACGAAAGACTGAATAATATTATATATTGTGTGGAAAAATCTTGTTCCTTATGAAACAAAAGTTTATTAAAAAATTAATCCATCTGCTCATCTGTTTTATGGATGAGCTTCTTTTTTTAACTTTATAGAAAAAACAAAGTAATAGTTAAAGTATCTACAACTAGAAAAACTTCTTTAGTTTAAAGATCGATGAACTCCTATTTCTGACTGTTTTGTTACAGTGAATAAAAGTTTCATTTTATTATGAAAAAAATAAAATTAATACCTTCCATTTTTTACTCAAAACATTTATCATTTGATGTGTAACTTTTTTTGATACAAATTCGACTAATTGACTAAACGGGGAGGGGGATGAATTGGACTCCGTTTTTGAAGAGCTCTATGAAAAATACCATCATGATGTCTTTCAATTTCTTTTTTATATGGTGAAAAATCGCGAGCAAGCAGAAGACCTTGTTCAAGAAGTATATATACGTGTTTTAAAATCATATGGGCGCTTTGAGGGGAAGAGTAGTGAGAAAACATGGCTTTTTTCAATTGCAAGGAATGTAGCAATCGATTTTTTTCGAAGGCAAAAAGGCTGGAAAAAGGTTTTATTCGAACGATTTGATTGGTCTACACAACAAGTAAAGGATGATACCCAGCCGCTTCCAGAAGAGATTGCTACAAAAAATGATGAAATTCAATTAATATACCGCTGTCTTGATCAGTGTACAGTTGATCAAAAGATCGTTATTATTATGCGGTATTTTCAAGATTTATCGATTATTGAAACTGCAGCTGCTTTAGGATGGACAGAAAGTAAAGTAAAAACAACCCAACACCGAGCTTTAAAAATGCTTAAAAAACATTTAGAAGAACTAAGTGAAAAGGAGGGAATAGCTGATGAAAAAGTCAAAGTGGGACGATGAACAGCTTGAGGAACTATTAAGGCAAATGCCGAAAGTGACCGATTATCGTGATCCGCGTGACATTTATCAAAATATTTCCTCAAAGATAAAAAAGCGTAAAAAGCAAAATTGGATGATGCCAGCTTTTGCTGGTGCCGTTTCTTTACTTTTATTTTTAATTTTAACACCAGGTTTTTTAGATTTAAATCGTTCTGCTAATCAAGAGGCAAAAGATGAAGCTAATAATGATTTAATCAGTAAAACGAGCGACAATCACTCCATTTCTACAGAGAAAATGGAAGTTATACAAGATATGGAGCTGTCTAACGAGAATGAAAATATGAAGCCAACTTCTACTGAACAAGCGATTACCGCTGTATATGAAGAGGATTTGAAAAAATATGATAAAATCATTTACGCAATTCCTGATGAAAATATTCAAAATATCGTTCCTGTTACAATACTAGTTGATAAAGATGAGGCAAAAAACTGGTTTGAACAATTCATGGAAATGTCCTCAAGTCTCTCTGAACAAGAATGGGGACTTTCAAATTATTATCCTTTAAACGCCGTAATAGCTTATGAGGATTCTACTGTTCAGGTCGACTTACCAGCGAACCATAATTACGGACAAGGATCTGCTGCAGCTGAGACATTTTTTTAGTCGTTAAATGAAACATTTTCATCGCAGGAAGTACCAATTGATAAAATAATCTTTTCAACAGAAGGTCAACCAGGAATGAAAGGTCATGATGCAGTTATTACAGAACTTCCTATAAAAAAAGAAAATAACAATGGATATTTTTTATTTCAACCGATTAATAATAAAAAACCATTTTTAGTACCTTACCCAAAATCATACGATAATATTCAGAATGCCTTTGAAGATATGGAACAGCCGATACCTGAGTACGAACTTATGCAATCGATTTCTGAAAATATAAAGATTGAGCGCATTGTTGAGAAGGATCAATTGTTAATTATTTATTTAA
This sequence comes from Bacillus aquiflavi, assembly GCF_019915265.1. Classification (NCBI taxonomy): domain Bacteria; kingdom Bacillati; phylum Bacillota; class Bacilli; order Caryophanales; family Bacillaceae; genus Bacillus; species Bacillus aquiflavi. Next base: position 2,114,777 of record NZ_CP082780.1, on the reverse strand, counting down.
CAAAAGATAGCCAACTAGAAAATGACGAAAATACAGTATATTCAATTGAAGCCATTTTACTGACTGCAAAAGATTTTGGCTACGATACTGTTAAATTTGAAAATGCTCCAATTGAAAAAATCGGACCTTTTAACTTATCTGAACCAATAAAAGTACCATTATCGCCAAATAAGCGTTTTCTTGCAGAAAATCATAAAAAATAAAATGTCTAACAATATATCAGCCGAAATGGCTGTTTTTTTTTCATATAAAAGGGTTTAAACACGTAATAATAACAGCAGTGCTTCTTTCTTTTGTACATTTCTTAAAAAAATAAGTTCTAGTCGGCGTTAAACCATCATATGAATTAAAAAGAGAGTACAAGCTAACTAAGGAGGAAAAAAATGCGGGATTATTTAAAAAGGTTCTTAATTGCAGGAATCGTGGCTTTATGTGTCAGTTTGCTTTTTCTCGGCGGAAAGCACTCTCAAGCAGAAACGATTGAACAAAATGCGAATTGGATTTGGCCTGCAGAAGGGATTATTACAGATATATTTGGTACAAGGAGCGGAACTCATAAAGGGATAGATATTGGCGGTGGGCTTGGATCACCCATTTATGCTGTTGATGATGCAACTGTTAGTAAATCCTATTACTCTGAAAGTTATGGCCATGTTGTTTTTTTATAGCATGATAAAGGGGATTATGAGACGGTTTATGCTCATTTAAATAAACGAAATGTAAATGATGGTCAAAAGATTCATCAAGGTGAAGTAATCGGTGAAATGGGGAATACGGGACATTCTTCTGGGGTACATCTTCATTTTGAAATTCACCAAACGAATTGGACTTATAATAAAGAAAACGCAATTAATCCAGCTGTCATCCTCGGTGGTGTTGAGGTTGGACAGGAAATACAAGTAACAAAGCAAGCTAGTGTTGAAAAAGCAACAACGCAAAGTGATTCTGAACAAATGAATAGACAACAAGAAGTTACAGTAGCAGAAAAAAAAGAAGCTAAACTAACTGAGGAAGAGGCAAATACGGATAAAAATGCTTCCATAGTTACAACTCGATTAAATGAGTTTTATGAGGATAGGAGTTCAACAGAAGAAAAGAGGAAACAAGAAATTGTTGAGATAGAATATGAGGTTGTATTAGGCGATACATTATGGGGGATTGCAAAGCAACATGATGTAACAGTAAGGAGTATCATGGAAAGAAACAAATTGCAAAGTGATCTTCTTATTCCTGGACAAAAATTAACGGTCGTTTTATTAAAGGATCATGTTTATACAATCAATACATCTATTGAAGAGATAACGAAATGAAGCGGGGAGATTCTCCTCAAACGTTAATTGTTCAGGCGAACAATCATTGTACGGAAAAAAGTCGAATGAAATATTGAGGGTATAGAATGCTTCTAACGGGTTTATTCCTCAAATAATAGCCGTCATAAAAAGAAATAAAAGTCCGAAGCTGGGCAAGCTCCGAACTTTTTTAATCATCATAATAAAATAGAATTAATTGAAACGATATCATCTAATTGTAAAAGTGTTTTAATATTCTCTTCTGAAAGAGGTTTATCAAATGATAAGATCATAATTGCTTCTCCGCCTACTTCTTTTCGTCCAACTTGCATTGTTGCAATATTTATACCATGATCGCCAAGTATTCTTCCAACACGGCCAATCACTCCAGGACGGTCCATATGTTGAACGTAAAGTAAATTTCCTTCAGGTAAGAAATCAATATTAAAATCATTTAAAAAGACAATTCTTGGACCATAATGATCAATAAATGTACCGCGAATTGTAAATGAATGTCTTTCGCCTTTACCGGTTACAGTAATGCAGTTGGCGTAACCGTACGTGTTTGTAGAGATTTTTTCTCTTACTGTCAAATGTCTTTCTTTTGCTGCAAGCATTGCATTGACTTCATTTACATGAAGGTCGATTCGATCTTTAAAAAATCCAGAAAGTAATGCTTTTGTTAAGTAATTTGTTTCCAAGTCAGCGACAGTTCCAGAAAAAGTTACATTCAGTTCATTTATTACTTCTTTCATACATTGTGACAAGATGGCTCCCATTTGTTTCGCCAAATGATGAAATGGACGAATTTTTTCGAATACATCTTTGGACATTGAAGGTAAGTTGATTGAATTAGCGACCGGTTTTCCTTCTAAAAATAATCTCACTTCATCAGCAACTTGAGTCGCAACATTTAACTGTGCTTCTTTTGTTGATGCTCCAAGATGAGGTGTAAAAATAACATTATCATATTTCAGTAAAACGTGTTCTCCAGGCGGTTCTGTTTCATACACATCTAAGGCGGCACCAGCAACGTGACCGTTTCCGATATATTTCGCAAGTGCTTCTTCATCAATAATACCGCCGCGTGCACAGTTTAAGAAGTAGACACCTTTTTTTGTTTTGCTGATATTCTCTTCATTAATTAGCCCTTTCGTTTCATTTGTCAATGGGGTATGAACGGTAATAATGTCAGAATTGCCGAGAAGCTCATCTAGTGTATTTGGCTGTATTCCTAATTTTGCCGCTCTTTCTTTTGTAAGGAATGGATCGAAAACACGAACATTCATCCCAAATACCATTGCGCGTTTAGCAAGTTCTGAACCAATTCTCCCTAATCCGATAATCCCAAGTGTTTTACCATATAATTCAGTACCAACAAACGCATTTCTTTTCCACTCAAGGTTTTTAATTGACTGATGCGCTTGTGGGATGTTACGCATTAATGACGCCATCATTGCAAATGTATGCTCTGTAGTTGAGATCGTGTTGCCATCAGGGGCATTAACGACGATAATTCCGTGTTTTGTCGCTGCATTAATATCAATATTATCAACACCAACGCCCGCACGGGCAATAATTTTTAGACTCGGCATTTTTTCAAGTAGCTTCTCATCAACCTTTGTTGCACTTCGAACTAAAAGGGCATCAATCTTATCTAGTGGGACTGTTGGATCATCTGTTTTCTTTTGAATAATGTCTACATTCTCCATTTCTAATAATGGCTGTAAACCAACTTCATTAATTGCATCTGCTACTAAAACATAATACATTAAATTTGCACCTGCCTGTAAGAAGTAATTTTTCTGATTATTTTACAAGACGAATGATTTTATGTCAATTTGAAAAAATGTTCATCTTTTGAATGAAAACGCTTTAAATGCGATAAGGTTCAATAATCTTTACGATAAAAATAAAAAGTATGTTTTTTATAAAAAAAAAAAAACAATCTTTTTAATCTATACATTATAGATCACCTTTTTAAAAAAAGAGGAAAATTTCAAGTGAAAACTTCTCTTTATTTATGCTGCTGATAACGTACTAAGCATTCTTCAATTAAATTTGCGGCTGCTTCGGGACCTTCCCAATCACCAACTTCTGTTTTTTTTCCTTGCAGATCTTTATAATGTTCGAAGAAATAAGATATTTCTTTTAATTTATGCTTTGGAACATCTTCAAGCGTATAAATATCATCAAAACGAGGGTCATTGACAGGAACCCCAATTAACTTTGCGTCTTCCTCGCCACTGTCAATCATATTTAAAAAGCCAATGACGCGAGTGTGAATAATACACCCTGGGAAGGTTGGATTTGTCACGAGAACGAGAATGTCCAGTGGATCACCATCTAAGGCAAGAGTATGCTCTAAGTAGCCGTATTCTGCAGGATAAAACATTGGGGAAAATAATACTCGATCTAATTTAAATATTCCCCGTTCTTTATCGAACTCATACTTATTTTGGCTTCCAGTTGGAATTTCTACAAAAGCTTCCACGATTTTATTATCAAAAGCCATGTTTGCTCCTCCTTTAATGACTAAAACGATGTACAGCTGCCTTTTAATTATAGTGGAACAGTAGGTAAGTCGCAAACAAGTCAGTTGCCGAGCGAATTTTCTTCAATTGAAATGTTACATTATAAATGATAAATATTTTTGTCAGGATAAGTTTAGAACAAAAAAAGAACTAAAAAACGATTCCGATTCTCAAATAATTACTTAATGTTTTTACTAATTTTAACTTTTAATTATATTTTAAATTACTTTTAGTCTCACATCCTTTTTAGTTTGTTGAAAGGGTCCTTCAGCTTATATATTAGGAATAAATTTTTAGATTTATATAAAGTTGCTTCATATGAAAAGCGTTAAAGGATGCTGAGATAAAGGCTTTGCTATTTGTTTTCTGTTTTAGTATAATGAAATTTAAATGATAATAGTTTTATAAAATGATATATGATCTATCTTCGGGGCTGGGTGAAATTCCCGACCGGCGGTGAAAAGTTAATTCTTTAAGCCCGCGAGCTCTTTGTATAAGAGCAGGATTTGGTGGAAATCCAAAGCCGACAGTACAGTCTGGATGGGAGAAGATGGAGGTTCTGCGAACGTTCAAAAATACTTTTAATGAATGTTTATTAAGCGTGCCTTTAAAAATCTCCCTTGAGTTAAGTGACTCAAGGGATTTTTATTTAAAGGAATGCTTTTGCTGAACTTTTCTTCTTACGAGATGGATCTCAAAAGGAGAGAGGAAGATGAAGAAGTTAAGTATTAAGGCGTTTACAGCGGTTGGAATGTTAAGTAGTATTGCTTATGTTTTAATGATATTAAACTTTCCGATTCCACCATTCCCGGTCTTTCTTGAAATTGACTTTAGTGATATACCCGCTTTAATAGCAGCGTTAATTTATGGACCAGCGGCTGGAATATTAGTTGAAATTATTAAAAATATTTTAGATTATTTTATGAAAGGCAGCCCAACTGGAGTTCCAGTAGGCCACATTGCCAACGTTATTGCCGGTATAACATACATTTTACCGACATATTACATTTATCGAAAGTTTAAATCAAAAAAAGGGATGACGATCGGGTTAATGGCGGGAACGATTATAATGGCCATTTTTATGAGTGTATTAAATTATTATGTCATTTTACCAGCTTACACTCTGTTCTTGAATGCACAAGCGATGTCGGCACCTGAAACGCGGCAAATGGTTGTTGGAGCCATTTTACCTTTTAATATCGTAAAAGGCTTTTTTATCACAATTGTATTTATGCTTTTATTTAATAAACTGTCAAACTGGATCAATAAACAAGCTTCTTATTAGAATATTAAAATCATACTAACATAAGTAGTACAGACCTAGACTAAGGTTTGTACTACTATTTTTTTTAGTAAAAAAAATGAAGGAAAGTCGAATGGCCTTGGAACCTTAAAATCCATACAAAAAAAAAGGCTAACTCCACACACTTAATTGAATCAGTCTAGTATGCTTGGTCTAAAGAGATCGTGTATAAGAAAATGGAATCGATAAGACACTGTAAAGACTTCGATGATGGGCTAAAAGGGAGAAGAAATCATGAAAAAGGTTGTATTTTTGGTGTGAGTATGGCAAGCGTAATGACGGTTATAAACAATTTAATAAAAAGGATTTGTGAAGATCTAGAGGCAACTAGTTGCAAATTTTGCAACTTTAATAATGTGTTTATGATGTCTATATTTTAAACTGACATTATTTCAAAGTAAACCTTCCCTTTTTTAAATAAGCGATAAGAAATCCATAGTTTGGTATATTTTTATTCCATTGGATTCATATACTTATTCAAAAGGGGGTAATTACAATCAGTTGGATCCGTTATATTGTTGCCTATGTTTTTATTATTTCAGGGCTGATGAAGTTCATAAGTCCAGAACTGGGGCAAGTTTTTATAAGCCTCCCATTACCAAGCCCGATGAGCACTATGTATGTAATCGCACTCATCGAAATGATTTGCGGCATTTTTATTCTATTTAATAAATGGACAAGAATCGCAACGATTCCATTAATGGTGATTATGTTAGCCGCTTTATTGTTAACTAAGATTCCTACTTTGCATTCCGGTTTCATTCAATTTGCTTTTAATGCCCGTTTAGATATTGCTATGCTCGTATTATTGTTTCTTATTTTTTCACAATCTTCTAGAGGGTGATCTAAAACGTTAAACCTTAAAGACATCCCCATACACAAAGTTGTGTATCACTAGCATTGGATGATTGTGATTAAATTAATTAAATATTAATATTCACCATAATTTTCTTGTTTTAAAAAAAGAGAAACGAGGTTCTTATATGACCTTTTAACCATTTATTTATAATTAAATTCATCTCTACTTAGTTAACATGCTTATTTGGCTTCTTTATCTTTCTTCGAGTTTTTACGATCGCTAATTTCTGACTTTGGAATCTATTATCATTCTTTTGATATCGAAAAGCTTGAAGCTGTTGAGGAGACGTAGTTTATAAAACACCTGTCATCACACAAAATATCTTATTGATCACGAAATGACACCTCTATTACCATACACTAGACCACTTTACAAAATAGCGATTTCTTTCGAATATACGAATATGTTAATAATGAACACTTTAATTGTTACATCTGTCCAGCAGGTAAGATTTTGACGTACTCGACTACGCCGAAAGAAGAACATAGTCAGTATCAATTACCAAAGCAGATTTGCGCCATTTGTCCATTTCTGGAGCTGTGGACACAGAGTATGGATCATCAAAAAGTGGTGACACGTCATATTTGACAAGAGTAAATGGAGGAAAAAGCTCATCTTCATCATCACAAAGATGTAAAACCTATATAATTCGCTGATTCGAAAGAAAAGCATGGTATGCGTAGATCAACGTTAGGGGGACTCAGGCAATCCTTGCTTTCGTTAAATATAAAATTTAAAAACATGGCCAACTAGACTTGGAAAGTTCCATTCATGGTGCAATAAATGAGACTAAGAGGGGCCTAGTTACTTGAAGATAGATCGAAAAATCCAAAAAAGTTGCCAAAAAGAGGTTCGGAATGTACTGTTCCGAACCCTTTTTGTTTACAATTTGTTTTTTTGTGAACTTTTTTAAGAGAAAAAAATATTTTTATTGACATTTTAGAATGAGGGGAATAAGATAAGTATAGATATTTGCCTATGACCAACTTATATGTACTAGCCTAATAAACTTTGGGGGTTGAAAATATAATGACAGAAGCAAACTTGTTTCCTTTATCTGATGCAGAGGTAGGCTCCCGTTTCTTAATAAAAAAAATAGACATAGACGGAATGATGCGAAGACGGCTTCTAGATTTAGGATTTGTTCCTGGGGGAGAAATTATCGTTTTACAAAAAAGTCCGCTTGGAGACCCTGTTGCTTATCGTGTTAGTCAAACAACAATTGCTTTAAGAAAAGAAGAAAGCTCAAAAATTTGGGGGACGATATTATATGGATTTTAAAAGTATTGAATATACACTTGCTTTAGTTGGAAATCCAAATACGGGAAAAAGTACTTTATTTAATGCGTTAACCGGTTTAAAACAGCATACTGGTAATTGGCCGGGGAAAACAGTTCTTCACGCAGTAGGAAACTTTATTTTTAATGAAAAGAATTATAAAGTTATAGATTTACCAGGTACTTATTCTTTATATTCAAATTCTGCTGATGAGGAAGTAGCACGAAATTATATTATTTTTAACAAGCCTGATGTTACGATTGTCGTCGTTGATGCGACTTCACTTGAAAGAAATTTAAACTTAGCGCTTCAAGTATTGGAAATGACAGATAAAGTTGTTATCGCTATTAATTTGATTGACGAAGCAGAGAAAAAAGGCATTTTAATTAATGATAAGAAATTATCAGTTAAGCTAGGGGTTCCAGTTGTTAAAATATCAGCACGAAACAAAGTAGGATTAGACATGCTTTTAACTACTGTTGAACAAGTAATGGATGGAAAAATTACACTTAAACCATATAAAATAAAATAATCTAATAAAATTGAAGAACAGTTGCGCATATTGGAGCCTGAGGTAAGAAAGATTTTTGGTCATCAGTTTCCAGCGAGATGGGTTGCACTTAGATTGTTAGACGGGGATGAAGGGATGATAAAAGAGATGGAAAAATTGCTTAATCGTTCTGTCTTAATAGAAGGTGAGACTTATGAATGCAGCCTCAATTCATAACAAGGCACTTAAGCAGTTGGCGGAAAAAGCAAATGAGCTTTCTTCACACGATACGAGAGATGACATAGTGCAGTCAATTTTTAAGACGACAAAGGAAATTTGTCGAGAGACTGTTGAATTTAAGAAAACAAAACAGCAGTCTCAAACTGAAAAGTTAGATAAAGTGTTTACTTCCCCGATTTTTGGTTTTCCGATTATGCTTTTAATGTTAGGGATCGTTTTTTATATTACAATTGCAGGGGCAAACGTCCCATCTGAAATGCTTGCTAGTTTTTTTGGATGGTTAGAACGGTATATTACGAGGTTTTTCCAATTTATTCATGCTCCAGATTGGTTATATGGGGTAGTTGTTCTTGGATTGTATAGAGGTACATCTTGGGTAGTTAGTGTTATGCTTCCTCCAATGGCAATATTTTTCCCAATTTTCGCACTCTTAGAAAATTACGGATATTTACCCCGTGTAGCATTCAATATGGATCGGATGTTTAAAAAAGCTGGTGCTCACGGAAAACAATCATTAACTATGGCGATGGGGTTTGGCTGTAATGCAGCAGCAGTCATTTCAACTAGAATTATCGAATCTCCCCGAGAAAGAATGATTGCTATTTTAACAAATAATTTTGTACCATGTAATGGCCGTTGGCCGGTATTAATCATTCTTTCATCATTATTTATGGCAGTAGGCTACAGCGGAGGCGCAAAAACACTCGTTACCGCACTTGTCGTTGTTGGAATTGTTTTATTTGGGGTATTTGTAACACTTTTTGTTTCGTGGTTATTATCAAAAACATTATTGAAAGGAATTCCAACTCACTATACACTTGAGCTTCCGCCTTATCGCAGACCAAAATTTATGAATACGATTGTACGAGCTTCGATTGATAAGTCATGGAATGTGTTAAAAAGAGCAGTTGTTGTTGCCGCACCAGCTGGAGTATTGACTTGGATTTTGGCAAACATTTACATTGGTGACACGAGTATATTTATGCATGCAGTTCAGTTTTTGGATCCATTTGCAACACTTCTCGGTTTAGACGGATATATTTTGCTTGCATTTATTCTTGGACTTCCTGCTAATGAGATTGTATTACCGATTTTATTTATGGGGTACTTATCTACAGGAGCAATGATTGAGGTAGAAGATTTGGCTTCACTACAGCAAATGTTTTTAGATCAAGGCTGGACTTGGTTGACCGCTTTAAATATGATGCTATTTTCATTGTTGCATTATCCTTGCGGAACGACATTGGTTAATATTTATAAAGAAACGAAAAGTAAGAAGTGGACTTTTTTTGCTTTTGCAATTCCAACAGTCATCGCAATCGTTATTACATTCATCACTGCACAGCTTGTAAGACTGTTTGGATTAGTGTAGCTTCATTTTTAAAATGTAAATCCCGCTCACATATGTGCGGGATTTCAGATTGTTGACAAACCGCTTGCATTCTTCGTTACTTGCACTTTGTTGTAAGCTCATGAATGAGATGTTCTATTCGCTTTCACCTCGTGCTTTGACTGTTAAGCATTTAACTTTGAGATTGTTTGTCTGAAGAATAATGATTTTGGTTAAAAATTGAATCAGCGGGAGAACGATCTCCCACTGATTCATGTTTATCTTTATTCAAACTTTGTTGCGTCACCATCAAATGCTTCATCAGCAACTTTTATGGAATCAGTCGGACAGCCTTCAAAAGCATCCATCATGTCATCGATAAGAACGTCAGGGATTTCCACAATACCTTGGTTATCATCAAGTGTTACAAAAGCGATGCCCTCATCATCGTAATCATAAATGTCCGGTGCAGCTGCTCCGCAAGCACCGCAAGCGATGCAAGTCTCTTTGTCAACAATTGTATACTTTGCCATTAAAAAAACCTCCCAATGAAATAAACAATGATATTTATTTTTTTCCATTAAATGAATGGAAACGGATTCCTCATTCCCTATTTTAAAACTGATTGAAAAACTTTTCAATAGAAAACGCAATGAGAATACTTTTCATATAAGTATTTCTAAGAGTTAGTCTATATTTAAGCAAAAAAAAGATAATTGTTACTTTTTTCATGATAAAATAGATTCGAATTAAAAAATGAATTTGCTAAACCAATATTTTTTTAAAATATTATTTTTTAAAGAAATATAATAAATTCTTCATGTCATTAAATATTGGGTGAATAACGATGACTATTAGCTATTTACAAACGGTAATTTTATATTGCTTATATAAATTAAAGGGTGAAAGAACGATATCTTCCATCTATCACCTGCTTACAGGAAAGAAGTCTTCGCAAACAATTCAAGATGCTCATCTATATCAATTAACATTTTTATTTTAGACGATTCCTTCATTAGACAGAACTGTTTTGGAACACGCTGTTGAGTTATTTAAGGATAAAAAATGGATTGATGCTTATTCGACTGAATCATATGCACTCACGAATAAAGGGGAAGAAATACTACTTTCTTCTTTAAAGAAGCAACCGTTTCCAAAATATTTAAATGGGTGGCGTTACCATCATATGACAGATCGGTTTTGGAAAAGGCTATCTTTACTTATTCAAGTTTGTTCTTATCTTATTAAAAAAGAAAACCGTTATGTTCCAATCCAAAAATGCAGCCAAACAAGACAATGGATTAAAAACTTTTTACAAACAGTTCCTTGTGATCGAAACATGCTAGCGGAAAAATTATATGTTGAGTTAACAGATAGTATGGAAAATAAAATCGATCTTGATCCACGAACGTTTGTTTTAAGACTGACCGGCTATAAAAAAAAAAATGGCCTAACACCAGAGCAAGCAGCGAAAAAGCTTCAAATGGATATAACTTTGTTCCACTTTCATTTTTTAAATATTCTTCACTATCTTATTGCAGAAAGTACAATTCATAAGGATAGACTTATTATTTTACATACACTGAATGGAAAAATAATGATGCCGTTTACAAACTCTACTCGAAAGACGTACGAGTTCTTAAAAGAAGGTTATTCGATCGATGAAATAATGCACGTTCGTCACTTGAAAAAAGGGACAATTGAGGATCATCTTGTTGAAATAGCATTAAATGACCACCAATTTAATATTTTACCATTTGTAGATGAACGGAAGCAGGAGCAAATTTTACATGTTGCAAATAAAGAGAGAACAAAGCAATTAAAATACATTAAAGAGCAAGTCGACAATGCAAGCTATTTTGAAATTAGGTTAGTATTAGCAAAATTAGGTGATGAACAATGGAGCTAGAGACAGTCTTAAAAAAATATTTTCAATATCAGTCGTTTCGAGATGGTCAGAAAGAAGTGATTGAATCGATTTTAGCTAAAAAAGATACATTAGCGATGCTTCCTACCGGTACGGGAAAGTCTCTTTGTTTTCAACTGCCTGGTTATATACTAGAAGGTCAAGTAGTGATTGTGTCGCCGCTTTTATCTTTAATGCAGGATCAAGTTGAACAAATGATGATGAGAGGCGAAAAACGAGTAGTTGCGATTAATTCTTTTTTAAGTAAAAGTGAAAAAAAAAAAACAAGTATTTTCGAACATTCATCGTTATAAGTTTATATATATTTCTCCTGAAATGTTAAATGTCCCATCAGTTCTTTATCAATTGAAAAATTTGCAAATCTCACTTTTTGTTATTGATGAAGCTCACTGTATTTCTCAATGGGGTTATGATTTTCGACCAGATTACTTAGCGTTGGGACGATTACGCAATATATTAGGTGATCCGACAACATTAGCCTTGACTGCAACGGCGACTCAAGATGTTAGAGAGGATATAAAGCATTTGCTTCAGCTAACTAATGCTTTTGAATATATTTCAACTGTTGATCGACCTAATATTGCTTTTTCTGTCGTGCATTTACAAGACTATCATCATAAACTTGCAAGGGTTTATGAACTTGTTCTACGCTTTTCTCCGCCAGGGATTATTTATTTTTCAAGTAAAAAAGTTGCTGAACATGTAGCATCCTTTCTTCAGGAAAAAGGAATTGAAGGGGTAATGGCTTACCATGGAGGAATGGAAAATGAACAACGTATTCTTATCCAACAGCAATTTTTAAACGGGCAATTAAATATTATTTGTGCAACAAGTGCCTTTGGAATGGGAGTAAATAAAGAAAATGTACGTTTTGTTATCCATTTCCATACTCCTTTGCAGCTAGAATCTTATTTACAGGAGATCGGAAGGGCTGGAAGAGACGGGGAACAAAGTATCGCCGTTCTTTTATATGCTCCGGGGGATGAACAGCTCCAACACCAATTGATTGATAGTGAACTTCCAGCTGAGGAGCAAATCAACACTCTTTTTTTTCATTTGAAGGAAGGAAAGGGGATCAATCAAATTGATAGTTTACAAAACTTATGCGGATTTTCTGATGTACAATGGCGAATTTTACGCTCTTTTTTAAAAAGTAATGATGATTTTTTGGACATTTTTATGAAAATAAAGGAATATGTAAGCAAACGGCGAATATTTAAAAAAAAAAAAATTGACGAAATAGGTAAATGGGTGCATACAAGATATTGTCGTCGTGAAAAAATCTTGAATTATTTTGGGGAAACAAGGAGAATAGAGATAAAGAATTGTTGCGACAAATGCGGGTTGACAAATGAAGCCTATAAGAAAAGGTCACAACAATTAAATCAATCTAAACAACAAATCGAGATTGATTGGAAAAAGGAATTAACAGATTTATTGCTTTAATATGATTAATAGAAGTTTCACTTTTTAGCATTGTTTTATTATGATGAAAAATTAGGAGATAGAGCAGTGAGTGAACAAAAGAAATGAAAAAACGACAACTAGATTTGATTAAACAGCTTTCTGAAAAAGAGCTATTATTCCATTTATATGCTACCCAAATCTTACTCTTAGCTGTGTCTTTCTTTTTATGTATGATCTTGTTTGGAAATTTTTCAGCATTTTTCAGCATTTTTGTTTGGGATGATCCGCAAATATTGTATATTGGTGGCGGCGCTGGACTGGCTGTTGTCATAATAGATATTGTATTAATGAGGTTGCTCCCCTCTGATTATTATGATGATGGCGGATTAAATAAGAAAGTTTTTCAAAATAGAGCGACAATTCATATTGCCTTTATCGCAGTAATCGTTGCATTTAGTGAAGAAATTTTATTTCGCGGTATGATTCAAACTCATTTTGGATTAGTTGCAGCAAGCCTTATTTTCGCAGGTGTTCATTTTCGCTATTTATTTAATTGGTTTTTATTTGTAAACATTACTGTATTGAGCTTTTTCATCGGATTAATTTACGAGTGGACTGAAAATTTGCTCGTAACGATTTTTATGCACTTTATAATTGATTTTTTACTTGGTTTACTTATTAAAATTAAATCAGAAAAGAAACAGGTTATAGGAAGGGATGTCAATGAATAAAGAAAGTCCTAATAAAAACGATCAAGCACAGCTAATAGAGGACGATGCTCACGAAGAAAAATCATCATTACCATCTAGAAGTGAACTGCACAATCAAAAAAGACAAAAAAGTAATTGGAAGATAAAATATCCCGTGATCAAGTTGTTAGCCCTCTTTTTTGTTTTATTGCCGATTGTTATTTACAGTGTTTACTCTTATAACGGAAATCAAAAACATGATAAAGCTCAACAAGCTAGCACCGAAAGTAATGGATTTGAAACAGTTGACATAGCTGATAAAAATAAAAAAACTTCATATGTAGTCCGGGAAGACGATGATAAAGAAGGTAAGGAAGAAAAAGAGGACAAAGAAAGTAAAGCACAGCAAGATGCAGAAAATGTAAATAATAGTGATATTCAAAAGATAGACAGTGAAGAGCATCCTCCATCATCAAACCAAACAGAAGAAAATACTCAACAAGATCAGACTTCTTCTTCATCTAAAGAAGAAGAAGAGCAACCTAAAGAAGAAGAAACAAAAGCACCAGAACCTCAAGAAGAAGAAAAGACGCCAGAACCACAAGAAGAAAAGAAAGAGATGATCTATCATACGGTACAGCCGAATGAAACTTTATTTAGAATCTCAATGAATTATTATCAATCTCAAGCTGGAATGGATATTATAAGAAAAGCAAATGGAATCCAAGGAAATAATATTAAGGTTGGACAAGTATTGAAAATTCCAAAATAGGTATAAAACAAACCCTAGTTGTTCATTTAAAATGGGGTACAAAGTAGATAAAAGGCGCAAGAGCGCCTTTTGTTGTTCTTGGAAGATAATTCACTCTAGTTGAATGAGTATTGTCTCTTTGTAAACATATTTTTGCATTCCAAGCTCATACAATTGAGTGAAAGGTGTGATAAGAATATGGAATTACCGATTAAAGAACTTGATGATCGAACAGATCAAGCGACAAAAGAAATACTTCAACAGGTTGTTGAAAAAAAGCAAAAATTTGATCTTTATAAGCGAAATCATCTCATTATTTTATGGATCACACTGTTAATTTCCTTCTTTTTCCTTGCTTATTTATATTATACAATTATTAAACCGTATTCTTATTCTTTTGCGGCAATGTTTTCATCATTTGTCAATCATACAATGAACTTATACTTTCTTGTTATAGCGGTTGGAAGTTATGGATTAATGAATCTTCTGCGTGATAAAAAAGAGAAGGCAGAAACAGAGTATCATGAGTTAAGATGTGAAATTATAGATAAAAGTAAAGATCTGTGGAAAAAGGATGATGCGTGGGGGAATCGCCACTTCGTATTTGAGATGATGAAAAAGTATTATGGGATTAATTTATACCATGAGAGTAAATAACGATTCTTTTCAAAAATAGCGAAGATTGCCTAGAAACGGGGTGTCCAATAAGCCGATTTTCGGTTATTGGATAATCCTTTTTTATAGAATGTTCATATATCAACGTTTTTAATTTATAATTATATAAATTCCAACGATTATTGTTGATTTTTAATTACAACTTCAGTCACGGTTAATGATTTTCTTGGTTTAATATGACCGCAATCCATCAAGATTGTTCTTCTGAAAATACACCATTCCAAAACTCTGTTTTCATACCACTCATATATACCGCAAATATATTAATAAGTGATTCTTTTAATTCTAGTGCTAGACTCTCTGTAAATCCTCTTACACAAAATTTGCTTGCTTAATAAACGGATTCGGTTATTTTTTCCTCTTTACCAGGTGTTGAAATAATATTTACAATTGTTCCTTTATGATATTTCTTCATTCCTTTTAATATTAATACTTCTTGGGTACAAAAAATGGTTCCTTTTCAATTAATATCAATCATTTTGGGAATTGAATCTTCGCTTAAGTTCTCGGCATAATCAAAAAAGCCAACACTAGCGTTATTAATTAGTAATTCGATTGATCCAACATTATTTTGTAAAGATTGAATTATTTGAGTGACCTTTTGTTTAGGAAAAACATCAGAAAAGGTTTCGACAATGCCAAGAGGGATCGTGTACAGCCCGTTATCAACGCCATTTCGCTTCTTATGCTCACTCGGGAAAACCGCCTTCGCTCCACAGTATTGACAAACACCACGTCCACCCTTTTTCCTCTCATGCCCGTCAAAGCCAAAAGAATAGGGTGGCGATTTATTACACAATCGCGCTCGTTAGTTGAATAAGTTGCACCAGTACAATTAGTAACTTAAATTCTTTTCAAAACTAAAGAACACTTTACCTTCGTGAGTTCTCTCATCAAATTTAATAAACCCAAGAGAAGCCCAGAAATTTAATGCTTTTTTATTTGTAGAATGAACCGCAATTTGAATATAACTTTCTTGTTGGTTTTTCATTAATTCTTCATAAGCCATATATATTTTTTCAGCATATCCCAAACCTTGATATTTTTGGTGTACGACAAGTAAACTCAACCAAGGTTTTTGAAAACGGGGGCTTGACATTCCGTAATCTAAAACTGCTATGTAATTTTCATCTTTTTTTATTAAATATCTCTCCACCTGTAGTTCATCAGCTTCTTTGAATGTTTCTAGAATATGTTCATTGCTAAGAAATTGTTTATTATATGCGATTAAGTTATAATCCATATTTGAATTCATGATTTCTTTTTCAATGTCTATCAATTTGGTATCGTTTTTCATCAAGGGAAACATACATATTACTCCTATGCTATTTTTAATTTACTCAACAATCTGGCCCGTTTGTGGAACTACCCTTTGATAAGATAGTTCGCACGCTTCCAATTCCAATAAGCTATAATGCTGTTAGCGTCTTGAGACGATTCTATTACTTCCTCGTCAACGTGAATAAATCGCCGTTCTCGATATTATCCAAAATTAATTTTTTATGAATTTCTTACAGTAATCTGCTGTAGGAAATGAACTGTTTCCGGTACAGCCCTTCTTCCAGATCAGCCACACGCTTTAGGTTTTTTCCTTGGTCATCTGTCCGAAAATCGGTATCTTTGACGGGATATTTTACTGTTTCAGCCACCTCTGTTTCAATGTCCGTTTTGCGCTTGCACAATATGAACATGAGCAACAGGTCATAATCTAGCTTCATGGCTTTTAGCCAAAAGTTTATCCATTGTTTTTGGTTGATTAATTTTTAGCATTGACAAACCCGCACAAATCGCGTGTATATGCTGATTGTACGAATTGTCGACCTTGTCCACCGTTATTTCGGTTGCACGCATAAAGCCAATCAGATTTTTAGCAATTTTTTTGTACTGCACATACGGAGGAATCTAAAGTTTTGGTGTTTGCTCAAGCCTTGCTTGAGTCCGTCCAAGTAAACAAATATGATAGCCTAAGTTGGAATATTTTTTAGCAAGCGCAGCGCCTATTATAGCCACGATATTTTTGTTCACCCCATCTCCCTTTCCTGCGGTTAATTTTATCACAATCTTTTATGATCCAAAATAATATTCCAATTGATATTCCCTAGCTATTGGCTACGCTAAATAGCGTATTACATTATCGTACTGGCAATCAAGTAGTTGTTTGCGCTAGTTAGTGATGTCGGTGAAGGAGTTTGATTTAGCTTATGATGTACATTTATCTTATAGGATATATTAATGAATTAGCATTTAAATCAGTTTTTGAGAAGGGGTTGATTCTTTAAAACTGGGGAATATACCGGTGAATTCAAGAAATAATCTATTGAGAAATTAGAATAATTAATCCAAATAAGAAGATTTGTAAAGAGTTAAATAACCGGATAAAAGAATATGTTCATCTACATGCTAAAAGGTATGTTAACATGACCTCAGACTGTTGATAAGCACTCGATATTAAGCTTATAAAAGGCTTCCTCCTCGTGCTATACGCGTTTTCAACAAGTCTGAGGAATTTGCTTCAATTTTGAAGTTGTCTTTCATTTCGGGTTCATGAATGCCTTAAAAGATTTTCTTCTTGCCGCGTTCCTCTTTCAAAATTTCAACTGCTTCACGGAATCGTTGTGAATGAATGATTTCACGTTCTCTTAAGAAACGCAAACTGTCATTTAAATCAGGGTCATCACTCATATTAATAATCCATTGATATGTGGCGCGAGCTTTTTTCTCAGCAGCAATATCTTCATACAAATCTGTAATTGGATCGCCTTTAGCTTGAATATAAGTGGCAGTAAATGGTACACCGCCAGCATTTTCATAAAATAATGCTTTCTCATGGTTTGCGTAATGTGCTCCAAGCCCTGCTTCCTTCATTTGAGCAGGTGTTGCATCTTTTGTTAACTTATAGACCATTGTCGCAATCATCTCTAAATGAGCAAACTCTTCAGTACCAATATCTGTTAATAGACCGACTACTTTATTAGGGATTGAATATCGTTGATTTAAGTAACGTAATGCGGCAGCTAATTCTCCATCAGCGCCACCGTATTGTTCAATTAAAAATTTAGCCAGCCGCGGATTACATTCTCTTACCTTCACCGGATATTGCAGTTTTTTCTCATATACCCACATTTTCCTTCATTCCTCTCTAAAAAAATTATACTTGCCAAGGCCAAGGAGAGTCGTTCCAATTCCATGGATAGCTTGAATAACTGTTGCCATACTGCATCAAAGGCCCATACTTGCTTTCGTATAATTTTTTTATGCGTTTTCGTTCTTTTGCAAAGTGATTAAATTGGTTTATAGCTTCAAAATCTTTAGGATGAGTATCTAAATAGAGGGTTAATTCGACAAGGACAAAATCAACTGTCTGCAATTGTTCAAGTAACTTGTAATACTCTTTAGGAAGCTGCTTTTTCTTCAAGAAAGATCCTCCTCTCTTTGAATTTCATATGGACTAAAGTAAGGATCATAAAAAGCCTTCCAAAGAGTCCCCTTGAACAAAGCAAGATTTGGTGGGAATTGTGGTAAATTTGGTGGTTGGAAGCCTATATATAAATGAGGCGGGGTTGAATACGTTTTAACCTTTATAGGTTTGCAAGGATCAAAAGGACTTACGTAAGGATAGTAAACTTTTTGATGTGTAAACATAGTTGCCCTCCTTAAAAAAGCGTTATTACTATTTTATGATCTAGATTTTAATTCATGTCTTTTTTAGAAGGAAATAAATAATCATCTAGCTGTTGAAATTAATAATGAAGAAGCTTAGTTTTTTGTAAAAAGCTTTATTACATATGAGTGAATACGAACAGTATGGCAATTTAATCAATCATCCTTAGACAAATCACCAATTGGTCTCTTTAACATAAAATAAGTTAACAGCTTTGTTCACGGCAGGAGGCGTAATCATGCGGTTAGAACGATTAATGAATAATAAAATTAAAATATTTCTTACGTCGGATGATTTGTCGGAACGAGGGTTATCGAAGGAAGATATATGGAAAGACTCTCTTAAGTGGCGTCAACTATTTCATGAAATGCTTGAAGAAGCAAGTAAAGAATTGGGAATTGACTTTCAAGGATCGATTACCGTTGAGATATTTTCGTTACAAGCACAGGGCATGATTATGATCGTTACTTTACAGGAAGTGAACGATGAAAAAGAGCTTCTTGATGGATTTATTGATATGGAAGTCACTGTTGAAGGAAATGATGATATTCTATTTGAGTTCGAGAGCATAGAACATCTCATTCAGTTAGCACACAGATTATTTCCTTTAAATATAATAGGAGGCACTTTATTTTCCCTGAACGGACGCTTTTATCTTTATTTTGACAATCATACAATCAATGATCTTGAAAAAACGATCTCGTTGCTTGCCGAGTATGGCGATCCTTCCATTATTAGCATTCACCGTATGAAGGAGTATGGAAAGGAAATTATAACAAATAAAACAATCCAAACACTTGTACATTATATTAAGGACTCAATATAGAGTCCTTATTTTATTTGAATAAAATTTTAGAAAGGTGGATTAAAATTACAATTTATTCTGTCTTTTTAATGTGATATAAAAGCGTTTTCAGAAGAAAACCATAAAATGTAGAAAAGGTCATTATACTCCTTGAATAAATTTACCGAAAGTGTATACTATGTCATGAAAGCGGACAACAAACGTAAAAGCGATTGTTTAGGAGGGTTACAAATGGTGGCCGACAAAGGCACTGAAGGAACAAATCTTGAGGATAAGCATGATATTTTAAAATCTACTCAAACAGTTATTCACAAAGCTTTAGATAAACTTGGCTATCCTGAAGAAGTTTTTGAATTATTAAAAGAGCCAATCAGAATGATGACAGTTAAAATTCCAGTGCGAATGGATGATGGCACTGTAAAAGTTTTTACTGGCTATAGGGCTCAACATAATGATGCAGTAGGTCCTACAAAAGGGGGAATCCGTTTTCACCCTAATGTAACGGAAAAAGAAGTAAAAGCCCTTTCGATATGGATGAGTTTAAAATGTGGCATCGTTGATCTCCCATACGGAGGGGGAAAAGGTGGAATTATTTGCGATCCACGTGGAATGTCCTTCCGTGAACTAGAGCGACTAAGCCGCGGATACGTTCGAGCAATTAGTCAAATCGTAGGTCCTACGAAAGATATCCCTGCTCCCGACGTCTTTACTAATTCACAAATAATGGCGTGGATGATGGATGAATATAGTCGAATAGATGAATTTAACTCTCCTGGATTTATAACTGGTAAACCACTTGTACTTGGTGGCTCACATGGTCGTGAATCTGCGACTGCTAAAGGAGTGACAATCTGTATTCGCGAAGCTGCGAAAAAGCGAGGCATTAATATGGAAGGTGCTCGTGTTATTGTACAAGGATTCGGAAATGCAGGTAGCTTTTTATCTAAGTTCATGCATGACGCTGGTGCAACAATTATTGGTATTTCAGATGCATATGGTGCTTTTTGTGATCCAAAAGGACTAGATATTGATTATTTATTAGATCGACGAGATAGTTTTGGTACAATCACAAAATTATTTAACAATACAATTACAAATAAAGAACTTCTTGAATTAGAATGTGATATTCTGGTCCCGGCCGCAATTGAAAATCAAATTACCGAAGAAAATGCTCATAATATTCGAGCAAAAATTGTCGTTGAAGCAGCAAATGGACCAACAACTTTAGAAGCAACACAAATTTTAACAGAACGCGGCATTTTATTAGTTCCAGATGTCCTTGCTTCTGCTGGCGGTGTTACTGTTTCTTACTTTGAATGGGTGCAAAACAATCAAGGCTATTACTGGTCGGAAGAAGAAATTGAAGAGAAGCTTGAAAAAGTAATGGTTAGTTCATTTGAAAATATATATAATACAGCCCACACACGCAAAGTTGATATGCGCTTAGCTGCCTACATGGTAGGCGTGCGAAAAATGGCAGAAGCATCACGCTTCAGAGGCTGGATATAAAAATAAAAGCGAAGCCGACTGTATAGACGCGTCCAGCGCTGGAGCTTCAGACAGAGAAGTCCCAAAAGACTTCGACAGAAGAAGCGAAGCGTCTTGAGCGTCTAGGAGGCGTAGCTAGAAAAAATAAAAGCGAAGCCGACTGTATAGACGCGTCCAGCGCTGGAGCTTCAGACAGAGAAGTCCCAAAAGACTTCGACAGAAGAAGCGAAGCGTCTTGAGCGTCTAGGAGGCGTAGCTAGAAAAAATAAAAGCGAAGCCGACTGTATAGACGCGTCCAGCGCTGGAGCTTCAGACAGAGAAGTCCCAAAAGACTTCGACAGAAGAAGCGAAGCGTCTTGAGTGTCTAGGAGGCGTAGCTAGAAAAAATAAAAGCGAAGCCGACTGTATAGACGCGTCCAGCGCTGGAGCTTCAGACAGAGAAGTCTCAAAAGACTTCGACAGAAGAAGCGAAGCGTCTTGAGCGTCTAGGAGGCGTAGCTAGAAAAAAAAAATAAAAGCGAAGCCGACTGTATAGACGCGTCCAGCGCTGGAGCTTCAGACAGAGAAGTCCCAAAAGACTTCGACAGAAGAAGCGAAGCGTCTTGAGCGTCTAGGAGGCGTAGCTAGAAAAAATAAAAGCGAAGCCGACTGTACTAAAAAAGCGGTTGGCAAAGCGTTTCTCACATTTCTTATTTAAAAGTACCAAGTTTCTTTATTGAAGTAAAGTGAAAAATCTCCTATCATTAATGATGGGAGATTTTATTTAGTATATCGAACATATCGGACTTTTATCAGATTTCTTTTTTGCAATTATACAGTACTGCTATTTTCCTATTTTTAATTTGGAAAAATTCATCTTAATGGTTGGGGTATGTTCATTACTTTTTTAGAGTACAAGCTAAAAGAACAAGAAACAACTGGTGAAAATTGATAAGCGGCGAGTAGTTCACAAAATAAGTGTCCGAAGGGATTATCTGTTTTTAATTGGAATATTAATCATTTAACTCTTACTATTTTATTGTGATACTAATAATCCCTATAAAAAGACCGGATCGTTTAAAAAAACTCTCCCTTTTAAGGTTTCACTTTATATGAACGGTTTACATAATGAGGAGTGAAGAGAATGCAACGTGAAGATGTGATTATTGTTGGCGGGGGTCCGTGCGGGCTTGCTGCAGCTATATCATTAAAAGAGATTGGAATGAATCCTTTAGTTATTGAAAAAGGAAATGTAGTTAACGCTATTTATCATTATCCTACCCATCAAACATTTTTTAGTACGAGCGAAAAATTAGAAATTGGTGAAGTGCCTTTTATTACACAAAACTACAAGCCAAAACGAAATGAAGCATTAGTATACTATCGTGAGGTAGTTAGACGGAAACAATTAAGGATTCATTCATTTGAGAAGGTTGCCGCAGTAAAAAAAATCGACCGTGAAAAAATTTCAGTTTTAACAAATAAAAATGAGTACGAAGCTTGTTATGTTATTATAGCAACAGGCTATTACGACCATCCAAATTATTTAAAGATAAAAGGAGAAGATTTACCTAAAGTATCGCATTACTTTAAAGAAGCACATCCATATTTTGATAAAGATGTAGCGGTAATTGGCGGGAAAAATTCAAGTGTTGATGCATCGTTAGAGTTAGTGAAAGCTGGAGCCCGGGTGACAGTTTTGTATAGGGGAAGCGAATACTCCTCAAGTATTAAACCATGGATTCTTCCCGAATTTGAGTCACTCGTTCGAAATAATATGATTAAGATGGAATTTAATGCACATGTAAAAGAAATAACTGAAGATAAAGTAGTCTATGAAAAAGACGGAGCAAAAAAAGAAATTGCTAATGATTTTGTATTTGCCATGACTGGATATCATCCAAATCATCAATTTTTAAAAAAAATGGGTATTCAAATTGATGAAGCAACAGGCCGGCCAATTTATCATCCTGAAACGATGGAATCAAATATAGAAGGGATATTCATTGCGGGTGTAATTGCTGCTGGGAATAATGCAAATGAAATTTTTATTGAAAATGGAAGATTTCATGGAGAACAAATTGCACAAGCAATTAAAAATAGGGCTTAAATGATCGCTTTAGAAAGTACGATCCATAATTAGACTGCTGCGTAACGCTCGCATTCATCGTTCTCTTGCACTTCATTTTGTAAGCTAATGTGCTTTGGGCCCGTCTAGCGAGCGTTTACAGCTTGTCTTTAAAGGAGACAGCTTCAAATGTTAAAACGATCCAAAAGGATCGTTTTTTAAATTTGAAACATACTCCGCAGCCTTTTAACATCAGTAGTATGTGTTAAAGTAACGAGTAGCTTGATTCTAGCTTTTTGTCCGTTTAATCCGTTTGAAAAAATAACACCTAAGTCTTTTAGCTGCTTACCTCCTCCGTTATACCCATAAACATCTTGTGCGATTCCGTTGAAGCAGCGGGAGACGAGGACAATTGGAATTCCTTTCGACAGTAAAGCATTGATCCCATCCAAAGCTGCGGGAGGAAGGTTACCTTGACCAAAAGCTTCAATCACTGCTCCGTCATATTGCAAATCTCTAATTGCGTACAAAAGAGTCGAATCCATACCGGCATGTGCTTTTATTAAGGCAACTTTTTTTGATACATCGTTTAATTGATAATATTCCTTTTTTGTTGGTTCGTGGTGAAAGAAAACACCGCGTTTCGTTATAATACCGATTGGTCCATATTGAGGACTTTGGAATGTTGATACATTGCTTGTATGAGTCTTCGTCACGTTTTTAGCTGTATGTATTTCGTCATTAAGAACGACCAACACCCCTTTGTTTTTAGAGGCATCGTTTTCAGCGACACGGAGAGCACAAATTAAATTATATAGTCCATCAGAACCAACTTCATTACTAGAACGCATCGCACCTGTCACGATAATTGGTATGTTTGTTTTAACTGTTAAATCAAGGAAGTAAGCAGTTTCTTCTAAAGTATCAGTTCCATGAGTAATCACGACTCCATCTATCTTTTGTATTTCTATATATTCTTCAATCATATTTTTAAGTTCTAGCATTTCATTTAACGTAATATGAGGTGAAGGAAGATTAAAAGGTTCTTCAATTACGAGATGAGCAAACTTTGAAAGAAGAGCTGATTGTTCTATTAATGGATTTTTTTGATCTAGTTTAACAGCACCAGTCATAACATCCTCTTTCATTGAAATCGTTCCGCCTGTATGAATAACAAGTATGTTTTTTTTCATCATGAAATCCCCCAAAATTTTAAAATAATTATTCGTTTTCTTTCTACTAAATACATGATACGATTAAGGAAACAGCTTGGAAAGAGGAACGCTCATGCTAGTTATTTTATCTGCAGGGATTGCTCCTGGTCTAGCATTATTAAGTTATTTTTATTTAAAAGATGAGTACGATTCTGAACCAGTTTTAATGGTATTTAAAACCTTTTTATTTGGAGCTTTGCTCGTTTTTCCGATCATGTTCATTCAATATGTACTTGAAGTTGAAGGATATACTTATATTAGCTTTGTTGATGCATTTTTGTCTTCAAGTTTATTAGAGGAATTTTTTAAATGGTTTATATTAATTTATACAATTTATCACCATGTTTCATTTGATGAACCATATGACGGGATTGTTTACGGGGCATCTGTATCATTGGGATTTGCAACAGTGGAAAATATTCTTTATTTAATAGCACATGGATTAGAACATGCAATTGGACGGGCGTTATTGCCAGTTTCTAGCCATGCATTATTTGGTGTGATCATGGGATATTATTTAGGTAAAGGAAAATTTTCCCCCTCATTAAAACGTAAGTGGCTTACATATTCATTTATAATCCCATTTCTATTTCATGGAATGTACGATTATATTTTATTAACGCAAAAAAACTGGTTAGTATATATGGTACCTTTTATGATTTTTTTATGGTGGATGGGATTGAGAAAGGTAAAAAAGGCGCGGACTTTAAGCTCGGAACATTTTCAAAATCAATACGATCTGTAAAAAAGCTCTTCATTTAAATTTAAATGAAGGGTTTTTTTCTGTTCATTTTTCTTAAATTTTCTCAACTTGAAATATGATTGTATAAAAACCTATTCTCTACAAAAAATAGGTTTAAATGAAACAAAGATTTACAAGATGGGGGTTACTAAAATGAAACTTAAAAAACATTGGTTAAAGTTAGCCGTTATAATCTCCTTATGTATTGTAATCATTCCATTAAACAGTGATGATCACGCTCATAGAGTAAATGCTTTTACAAACCAAGTGATTCAGCAAGGAGCTGTTGGGGAGGATGTGATTGAATTACAAGCACGTCTACAATATCTTGGATTTTACAATGGGAATATTGACGGTGTCTTTGGTTGGGGAACATATTGGGCATTACGAAACTTCCAATATGAATTTGGCTTACCAATTGATGGGTTAGCAGGCCATGAAACGAAAGAAAAACTAAAAAATGCTTCAAAGTATAACAAAAGTTATGTACACAATCAAATTAATAAAGGAAAAAAATTCACGCATTACGGTGGAGTGAATTTACAAAAACAGACAGGGCCTCAAAAGACTGAACCAAGTAAAAAACCTACAACAGAAAGAAAACCAAGTGCTGGTAAAGAAGGAGGCGGTGCCAAGCCACAAACGGCACCAACAACACCGAAACCAACTGCAACGAATACACCGAATGGTTTTTCTCAAAATGACTTACGGTTGTTGGCGAATGCTGTACATGGTGAAGCCCGCGGTGAGCCGTATGTAGGACAAGTTGCAGTAGCTGCTGTTATTTTAAATCGACTTAACAGCTCGACATTTCCTAATACCGTGTCAGGTGTTATTTTTTAACCAGGTGCATTTACTGCAGTCGCGGATGGACAAATTTGGCTAACACCTAATGAAACATCACAAAAAGCTGTACTTGATGCAATTAATGGCTGGGATCCAACAGGGTATGCATTGTATTATTTTAATCCTGATACAGCAACTAGTCCGTGGATTTGGACAAGACCGCAAATTAAAAAAATCGGTAAACATATTTTTTGTAAGTAAAGGGGTGAGTTCATATTGATTAGAGGCATCATTATTGCATTATTAACAGTAGGAATAGCTGGTACAGCATTTTGGGGTTATCAAGAACATCGTGAAAAAAATGCGATCCTTATCAATGCGGAAAATAATTACCAACGAGCGTTTCATGACTTAACTTATCAAATTGATCTTTTACATGACAAAATCGGTACTACGTTGGCAATGAATTCTAGAGAGTCCCTCTCACCTGAATTGGCAGAAGTATGGCGGATCACATCAGAAGCCCATAATAATGTCGGACAGTTGCCGTTAACACTTTTACCATTTAATAAAACAGAAGAATTTTTGACGAAAATTGGTGACTTTAGTTATCAAACAGCCGTTAGGGATTTAGATAAAGAACCGTTATCTCAAAAAGAAACAACAGCATTGCAACAGCTTTATCAACAAGCAAGTGACATTCAAAATGAATTAAGACAAGTTCAGCACTTAGTATTAAAAAACAACCTTCGCTGGATGGATGTAGAAATGGCTCTTGCGTCAGGAAAAGAGTCAGCTGACAACACGATAATTGATGGATTTAAAACTGTAGAGAAAACAGTAGAAGGATATAGCGAAACAGATTTCGGACCGGGTTTTACAAATCCGCAAAAGAAGGATGAAAATTTTAAAAACTTAAAAGGTAAAGAAATTAATAAAGAAAAAGCTGCCCAAATTGCTAAAAAGTTTGCAAAAATAGACGGGAATGAAGAAGTAGAGGTCACTGAAAATGGTGATGGATCTGATTATGGATTTTACAGTGTATCGATATTTAATCAAAAAAATGGTCAGCAAGCGAATATGGATATTACAAAAAAAGGCGGATATCCGATTTGGTTTATCGTAAATCGAGACATAAAAGAAGCGAAAATTAGTTTAAATGATGCTAGTAATACGGCAATTTCATTTTTAAAAGAAAATGGCTATAAAGACTTAGATCTGTTTGAAAGCACTCAATATGATCATACAGGGCTGTTCACATTTGTAACGAATATAGATGGTGTAAGAATTTACCCAGATTTAATTAAGGTTAAAGTTGCCCTTGATAACGGAAACATAATCGGCTTTTCCGCTGGAGACTATTTAAAGTCTAATCGTTCACGGAGCGTTTCCAAACCGACCATTTCTTTGGAAGAAGCCCGATCAAAAATCAATCCAAACGTTAAAATAATGGAAGAAAGCCAGGCTATAATTTTAAATAAAGTAAATGAAGAAGTGCTATGTTATGAATTCCTTGGAACGTTAGGAAATGATACGTACCGAATTTTTATTAACGCCGAAAATGGGGGAGAAGAAAAAATAGAGAAACTGCAAAATGCGGAACCGATTTTTGAAGATGTTGTGTAAGGAAAAGCGACTCACGCTTTTCCTTTTTTTAGTGTGCCAGGCATGGGTTATAACTTGGTGGTGAAAGTCCACTACAGGCTTGGCAGTAGGAACTGTTAGCTGAAAGCAAGGGTGTCCATTGTGAAATGGAATCTGAAGGAAGCTGGAAGCAAACTCCTAAACTGACGAACAGAAACTGTATACAAGGTTGACTTGGAATGGACGAGTCTGCCAAACATGACAAAGTCCGATACTGCACGAGTTCCATACAGTAAATGCAGCGGTTACATGGGAGGAAAGTTATAACTCTTACCTGGGGAGGTCTCACAAGGGTTATTGAATTAACAATGGTATTAGTGATAATCGATACTTAAAAGGTTGAACCGTTGTATACGGAACCGTACGTACGGTGGTGTGAGAGGTCGACTAATCAATTAATGATTAGTCTCCTACTCGATTGCGCCAGGCATGGCGGCTATCTAGGTGGTGAAAGTCCACACTGTGGGGGTACACATCGACCAACCACTAGAGAAGCGCAAGGTCCTTATCGCGAGGTAAGTGCTGAAGGAAGCGTGTATCAAATTCTTGATTTGACGAACAGAAATCTGATCCGAAGGCTCGATAGGTGGATAAGGCTCCATAACAAGTCAAAGTCCCAAAGATGTGCGTAATCCTATCGAGTAAATCAGGCGAGTAAAAGAGGTAAGATAGCTGGTCGAAAAAAGGTTTATCGTGAGAAGTTAGCCGAAGCCATAGTAGTGATACTTATCATGAAGGGCTGAACAATTTATAATGTTTCTACACCATGAATGCACGGAAGATATACTTCAGAATGTGTTAATGAGGAAAGTATGAGCATATCTTAGAGGATACTCAAAAGAGAAGTATCTTACCGTCACGTGAAAGGAAAGGAAGAAACGAGTGTGGAGCTTCTAGAAGAAATCTTAAGCAATCAAGCAAAAGGCTTAGTTTACTGTCGAAAAGGTTATCGCTTCATTGGACTATCAAAAGTAGTTCAACGAGCATTATCAAATAAACGCTTAAGACAAAGGGGCATTCCCTTCGCCTTAGATTACTACTTAAAAGTACACACTGAAATATAAATTGAACCGCCGTATACGGAACCGTACGTATGGTGGTGTGAGAGGGACGAAAAGTATTTAACTTTCCCCTCTACTCGATTAAAATAAAACGAGAAAAATAAAAATTGTTTTTCTTCATGTTTAATTTTATTTGTTTGCTAGAAGTAGTAAGAAAATGTTATATTTTACCAAAAACGCCCAATATAAATAACAGTACAACAAAGTCTCCACTTCCTCCTTTCACCTCCTGGTATTATGAATATATTTTCATTATTTTTTTCAATCACTTATAACGAAAAGAAAGTGAAAAAATGTATTATAAAATTAATTTGTTATATAGGATAAAAAGTCTTCCCTCCCTTACATAAAAAGCTCTTATTTCTTTAAAATATAATCCGTTTTTCCCATTTTAACTGTTTTGAGAGTAGGGGAGGTTAAATAGCCCTTTCGATTTTATAGAGGGCTTTTGCATTACCTTTAAAGGAAACTAAATAAGATTAAAGTTGAAACTTTTCTGAAGAACGTTAAAATTTTGTTGAAAGTTCAAAAAATGTGTGCTCCCTAAATGTTGAACAAGAGGAAACAATCCAGACTTTCTTGTTGTTCCAGCTGCTTATTTCATCATTTGGAAAACAAAATAAAAATAGTTAGGAGAAAAAAAATGATTAGTGAAATGAAAATAATAAATCCACAAGCATTAACTAGCATATTTGGGTGTATTCCTCGTTTTAATGGTTCCGAGATATTGGAGGTGCAGCTTAAAAGGAATATCCCAATTATGTTGCTCACGTTCATGACAAAGGAAATTGTGCAAAATAAGCCCAAACATTGGCGGGCGTGGAACGTTATATATGTGAAAATGTCATTTTATCCAGTACATGATATAGTAATGAATGGATTTGGAACAAATAATTTTATAAAATGTATGACAATAAAGAACACGAAAGAATCTGGGGTGCTAAAGATTAAGTGCTATAATCAGATGCAGATTAAATGTTTGTTTGATTGGGCTAGAATAGAAGAAATCACCCCAGGCTTGATAGAGTATCCATAATTGCATGCTAGATTTAAGTTTCATTTTTTCCCCTCGTTTGCAATAAATAATAAGAGTAAAATATTTTTTTTATGGAGTGTGCTCGGTACGCTAATTTTCAATTGCAAAGCTTCATCACTATTCTATGAATAAGATGCGAAAGACTTAGTCATAATAATTAGTAAAAAGATAAAGTCGAGGAGATCAAGATGAAATTTATTGAGAGAATATTAATCAAATTAATGATTGTTCAACTCTTCTTTTTGTTATTAGCACAGCTTTTTCTTCACGAAATGAATTTATTTCCTGAATTAAAACAAATAACTGAGTATGAAGGGGTTGGCAAAGATAATTTTACTGAAGTCATTGAAACATTTCATGGTCGATAAAAGGAAGTAGGTGTTACAAAATGCCTGCTTCCTTTTTTAAGTTACGAATGTTCAATAAAAAAAACAGAGAGATTAGCGCTCTTATGGTAAAATAGGAGATGAGTAATTAATTTAATGCGATTTGGAAAACAATAGGAGGAATTATGAGCAAAAAGATTTCAATAGCTATTGACGGTCCAGCTGCAGCTGGTAAAAGTACTGTAGCCAAAATCGTTGCTGAAAAGCTATCATACATATATGTCGACACAGGTGCGATGTATAGGGCTTTAACATATAAAGCTTTGCAAACAAATATCCATTTACAAGACGAACATGCGTTAAAAAAAGTACTGGCCAATACAAACATTGACCTCTATCCTGGTAAAGAAGGCCAGCTTGTATTTTTAGATGGGAAAAATGTTACTTTACAAATTCGTAGTCCTAAAGTAACAAATTCAGTTTCAATTGTTGCGAAACATAAATCTATTCGTGAAGAAATGGTCTCCCGGCAAAAAAAACTTGCTTTAAAAGGTGGGGTTGTAATGGACGGGAGAGATATTGGAACACATGTTTTACCACAGGCGGAAATAAAAATATTTTTACTGGCAAGTGTTGAAGAACGAGCTAGACGCCGTCATACTGAAAATATATCTAATGGTATTTCATCCGATTTAGAACAGTTGAAAAAAGAGATCGAACTTAGGGATAAAATTGACTCAGAACGGGCTGTAGCGCCGCTGAAAAAAGCAAAGGATGCCATTGAAATTGATACGACTTCACAGACAATTGATGAAGTAGTTGAAAAAATAATGTCGCTTGTGAAAGAAAGGATCAGATGACTTTGTCGTTTTATTCATTTGCAAAATCAGTAGTAAAAGCTATTTTAAAGCCTTATTATAGAATTGAAACAATTGGATTAGAAAATTTCCCTCGTACAGGTGGTGTGTTGTTATGCTCAAATCATATTAGTAACCTAGATCCTCCTGTCGTCGGGATAACAGCCCCGCGTCCTGTTCATTTTATGGCAAAAGCTGAGCTATTTTCAAAGCCGATTTTAAAAAATATACTTCCCAAAATACACTCATTTCCCGTTAAGAGAGGAATGAGTGATCGGGAGGCTTTACGAACTGGTCTTTCAATTTTAAAAGACGGTAATGTTCTCGGTCTTTTTCCTGAAGGGACAAGGAGTAGGACGGGAGAGCTTGGAAAAGGATTAGCTGGTGCAGGCTTTTTTGCGTTGCGAACGGAAGCGGATGTTGTACCGTGTGCAATTATTGGTCCATATAAACCGTTTAAGAAGTTAATCGTCGTTTATGGAGAACCAATTAATATGAGCGAATTAAAAAAGAATAAAGCATCGGCAAATGAGACAACTGAATTAATAATGAATGAAATTCAAAAACTAATTAATAAATATAAATAGATGTTCTTGACAAAACAAACTATTTGTAAGAAGTTAGTAAAAAGAACTTTTTTAATTTTTTTTTTATTATAACGTTTTTTCTTCACTCTCTTGATAACTGTGATGTTTTCATCACATTTTTAATATTATTTTGCAGCAGTCATTGGATTAAGGAGGAGTACATATGGCAGAAGACATGAATAATGTAGAAGTAAGTAATTTTCAAGTGGGCGATATGTTAAAGGGACAAGTAACAAAGGTTGAAGAAAAGCAAGTCCTTGTCAATGTTGAAGGTAGCAAATTAGATGGGATT
Source organism: Bacillus aquiflavi (assembly GCF_019915265.1). NCBI lineage: Bacteria > Bacillati > Bacillota > Bacilli > Caryophanales > Bacillaceae > Bacillus > Bacillus aquiflavi. The sequence continues at coordinate 2,083,459 of NZ_CP082780.1, read as the reverse complement.
ATCCCGATTAGTGAGTTATCAAGTCTACATGTAGAGAAAGCTTCAGATGTTGTTACTGAGGGAGACGAGCTTGAGCTTGAAGTAATAAAAGTTGAAGAGGATGCTCTAATCCTTTCAAAACGAAAAGTAGATGCAGAAAAGTCTTGGGATACTTTACAGGATAAGTTTACTAATCAGGAAGTGTTTGAAGCGGAAGTAAATGATGTCGTAAAAGGCGGTCTAGTTGTTGACCTTGGTGTACGCGGCTTTGTACCGGCCTCACTTGTTGAAACTTATTTTGTTGAAGATTTCAGCGACTATAAAGGTAAAAAGCTCACTTTCAAAATTGTGGAACTAGATCGTGAGAAAAACCGTTTAATTTTGTCACACCGTGCTGTCGTTGAAGAGGAACAAGAAAAACAAAAACAAGATATTTTGAATTCATTACAGGAAGGTCAAGTAATAGAAGGTACAGTTCAACGTATTACTGATTTTGGAGCTTTTGTTGATATTGGTGGAATTGATGGACTTGTCCATATTTCCCAACTAGCACACGAGCATGTTGAAAAGCCTTCTGATGTCGTTGAAGAAGGCCAGAAGGTTAATGTAATGGTTTTATCAGTTGATCGTGATAATGAACGTATTTCATTATCGATTAAAGAAACACTTCCTGGACCATGGACTGACATTGCAGAAAAAGCTCCTAAAGGTTCTGTATTAGAAGGAGTTGTAAAAAGACTTGTACCGTTTGGAGCTTTTGTTGAAGTACTTCCAGGCGTTGAAGGTCTAGTTCATATTTCGCAAATTTCTCATAAGCATATCGGAACGCCTCATGAAGTATTAAGCGAGGGTCAAGAGGTGAAGGTTAAAGTCTTGGATTCAAATGAACAAGAACAAAGACTATCTTTAAGCTTAAAGGAGCTTGAAGAAAGAGAACAGCAAGTATCAGCTAATTATGAACTTCCGGAAGAATCAACAGGATTTCAGCTCGGTGAAGTAATTGGTGATAAGCTAAAAAATTTAAAAAAATAATTGGTGATGGTTAAAGTGTCAAGGAAGAAGCGAAAGTCGGATCATTTACATTACGCTTTAAAGAAAGGACAAAAGGGTCTGTCTGGTTTTGAGGATATTACTTTTGTTCATAATAGCTTACCTGAATCATCATTAAGTGAAATTAAATTAAACAGTAGGATTGGCGAACTTTCTTTAAGTTCGCCAATTTTTATCAATGCAATGACAGGTGGCGGCGGAAAAAAGACGTATGAAGTTAATAAACAGCTCGGGTTTGTTGCTAGTCAAACAGGATTAGCAATTGCAGTAGGTTCACAAATGTCAGCAATTAAGGATCAATCTGAACGTAAAACATTTGAAGTTGTACGAGAACAAAATCCCAATGGAATTGTAATCGGTAATCTTGGTATGGAAGCAACAGTCGATCACGCAAAAATGGCAATAGATATGATCGGTGCCGATGCATTGCAAATCCATTTAAATGTTATTCAAGAATTAACGATGCCAGAAGGAGATCGCTGTTTCAAAGGTGTATTTGAAAGAATTAATGACATCGTTACATCGGTAAACGTACCTGTAATTGTAAAAGAAGTTGGCTTTGGGTTGAGTATGGAAGCAGTTAGGCTTTTGTCTGCATTGAATATTTGTGCAGTTGATATCGGGGGTTATGGAGGTACGAATTTTGCTGAAATTGAAAATGAACGGCGAGCAAGGATGCTAACTTTTTTTAATGAGTGGGGCATTCAGACGACTTCATCGATCGTAGAGGCAAAAACGATAACCAACTCACTTACTATTATCGCTTCTGGAGGAATTCAGACGAGTTTGGATATTGCAAAAGCAATTAGTCTTGGTGCAGACGCAGTCGGAATAGCCGGCTTTTTTCTAAAACTGTTAGTTGAAAAAGGAACTGAAGGACTTATAAAAGAAATTCAATTATTAAATGAAGAGCTGAAGTTCATGATGACAGCGCTTGGAGTGAAAAATATTGCCGAATTGCAAAATATCCCGCTTGTGATTACTGGTGAAACACATCACTGGTTAACTGAACGCGGAATCGATACAACGTTGTATAGTAGAAGAAAAATAAAAAATGGATAGGATCTTATTTAATATAAGGCGTTTTATAAAGATGTTGGTTTATTAGCCTATTTTGTATGAGACTGGGCTCCATATGAATGAGCCTGAAGCAATATATTGATTGACGTAACCTCAAAAAACTAAAAGCCTGATAAAGAAAGAGTGTTTTCTTTATCAGGCTTTTTTGATTTTCCGCCAATATTAATTAGCTATATTTATTATCATTTAATTTTCGTGCTTCTTCTGGGCTACTTAATTTTGCAGCTCCTTTATAGTGAAGGGCTTGGTCGCGATCAGACTCGACTGTATTACTTTTTGCTAACTTTCTTTCTTGACGATCTTTCCCCATCTTATCACCTCCCTTTACTTAACATGTAGCGACTCCAATATTTTCATGCAAAAAAGATTAAAGTACATATGGACTAGACATAATGGAGATGATAGGGGTGAATAGTATGGATGGTCAAATTTTTTATTGGTTTTCATGGATTTATTGGACGATTACAACATTTTTTGTTAGCAGGAAGTGTCCACTGCGCTTAAAACAGTCAATCATCATTTTATTAGCAATTATCATTAGCCCTTACTACTTTTCGGTATATGAGTATGATGTTTACTTTATAAGCCTGTTATTGATCGTAATCGCCTATACGTATATAGCAAAATTGAAGCAGTTGTCAATTATATATTTTATTATTTCTTCTTTTATTATTGCAATTGCTTACGTGAGCTTTAACTTATTTGAACTGTATGCTCCAATTTGGCTCATATTCAAACGAGAGTGGATGCTCTCTTTTATTATTACATTTTTAGCTGTTTTTCTTCATAAAAAAAATATGAATCGTTTTATTGTTGTTTTTTCAGGTACTATTCAAGGTGAAATGTTATATTCAATCGTGATGAAGAGATTATCGATCTCCTATCCAATTGGTTCCCTAATTTTTATCGACTTAATCGCAGTTATTATTACATTGTTGTTTGCTTGGTATGCGATTGAACAAGCAGCTGCAAGTTTAAGTCAGTATTTTACCTCTTTAGAAAAGGAGAAGCAAAAACTATTATGAATCAATATACTTTGCCAATTTTAACGGGAATGGTTTTTGGCACCTTTGCACGAATTTATATGTTAAGAACGGATTATCGTCAATATCCAACGTACTTACATGGAAAGATTATTCATATTGCGTTAGGATTTATTGCCGCAGGTTTAGGAACAGTAGCTGTACCTGCAATTATGGAAGAGGAATTTACGGCGATTACCTTTTTAACTTTAGCTGCTTCTCAATTTCGTGAAGTACGTAATATGGAAAGAAACACGTTAACTGAATTAGATCGATTTGAACTTGTTCCGAGAGGAAAAACATACATTGAAGGTATTGCGATTGCCTTTGAAAGTCGAAATTACCTTGTCATTTTCGTTTCTCTTTTCACAACACTTGCTTACTTAATATTTAATGTTTGGATCGGTATAGTTTCAGGGATGATCTCAATTGTAATTTCAAAATTTTTAATGTCTGGCGGAACGCTAAAAGATATTGTAACCATTGAATATATAAAGCCCCATTTTGAGGGGGCAGGATTATATGTTGATAACATATATATTATGAATATTGGACTTGAGGAGAGGCAAAAAGAAATTCTCCAATACGGAATGGGATTTATTTTAAAACCAAAAAATTTTAATGCACGTTCAACAATCGCAAACCTGGGACAAAGGCAGGCGATTTTACATGATGTTTCTATTGCATTGGGAGTTTATCGTGATTCGGGCACACCGGCATTAGTCCCGCTTGCCAAACGGGATTTAAATGATGGGAGAGTTGGTATTTTCCTTTTGCCGCAAGAAAAAAATATTGATCAAGCATTAAAAATAATTGCAGAAGTACCGACCCTTGAGAATGCGATAAGAATGCCTACCGAATGGAATAAAGAAATGAAAGGTTGAAATATATGGAGCTAGAAAAGTATATTTTATCAGTTATTACAACAAATCCGAAAAAAGTCATGAATGGTCCAGCTGTTTTTCTTTGTTCTTCAAAAGAAGAGATGGAATCTATTAGTGCAAATTTAGAAGCGATTTTAGATGGGATTGCTCATAAATTGACTGAAGAGCTAATTATAATTGTAAAGCATTAAGTGAATCTAGTTTCGGATTATTTCTTTTTCAATCTTTTACTGCGCTTTTCATTGTAGGAACAATCGGCATTTGATAAACTAATGGAGTTAGACCCTTCTATTATGATAAGAAGGGTTTTCATTTTACTATTTGGCTATGTTAGATAACTCAAGACCTTTCAGCATAGCTGAAAGGCGTGTAAGACGACTTTCTTACACGAATGAGCTTAAAACAAAACAGAGCCTCTTTTTTAAGAAGCGGTTTACGCTATGGAATGAAAACCAGTTCACAGCTTTAAATTATTGAGATACTAGAAAGGATGAACGATTTGGCTAAACCAGTTGTTGCAATCGTAGGACGTCCAAATGTAGGAAAGTCAACAATATTTAACCGAATTGTCGGTGAGCGGGTCTCGATTGTTGAAGATACACCTGGTGTTACCCGTGATCGAATATACAGTTCTGCCGAATGGTTAACACACAATTTTAATATAATTGATACAGGAGGAATTGAGATTGGAGATGAACCGTTTCTTGAGCAAATTCGTCATCAAGCAGAAATTGCGATTAATGAAGCGGATGTCATCATTTTTGTAACGAACGGTAGGGAAGGTGTTACGGCTGCTGATGAAGAAGTGGCAAAGATCCTGCATCGATCTAATAAACCAGTTGTCCTTGGGGTAAATAAAGTAGATAATCCAGAAATGCGTGAGCAAATTTTCGAGTTTTACTCGTTAGGATTTGGTGAACCATATCCAATTTCAGGTGCTCATGGTTTAGGACTTGGTGATTTACTTGATGCAGCCGCAGCTCACTTTTCTAAAACTGATTCAGACAATTACGAGGATGATATTATTAAGTTTTCTTTAATTGGCAGGCCAAACGTCGGAAAATCTTCACTAGTAAACGCAATTTTAGGTGAAGAAAGAGTAATTGTCAGTGATATTGCCGGTACGACAAGAGATGCCGTCGATTCCTTCTATACGTTTAATGGTCAAAAGTACGTGATCATTGATACAGCCGGTATGCGAAAAAAGGGAAAGGTTTATGAAAATACTGAAAAATACAGCGTTCTCAGAGCATTGAGAGCGATCGAACGTTCTGATGTTGTCCTTGTTGTTATAAATGGCGAAGAAGGGATTATAGAACAGGATAAAAAAATTGCTGGTTATGCTCATGAAGCAGGTCGAGCGATTGTAATAGTCGTAAATAAATGGGATGTAGTTGAAAAAGATGAAAAAACGATGAAAGTATTTGAACAAAATATTAGAGATCACTTTCAGTTTTTAGATTATGCCCCAATCGTTTTTCTATCTGCAAAAACAAAAAAACGGATTCATACGTTGCTGCCAATGATTAATCTTGTAAGTGAAAACCATGCTCTTCGTGTTCAAACTAACATTTTAAACGAGATTATGATGGACGCTGTTGCAATGAATCCGACACCGACTGATAAAGGGAAACGTTTGAAAATTTATTATGCGACACAAGTTTCTACAAAACCGCCAACGTTTGTTATTTTTGTAAATGATCCAGAACTGTTGCATTTTTCATATAAGCGGTTTTTAGAGAATCAGATTAGAGATGCCTTCGGTTTTAAAGGTACACCAATTAAAATATTTGCTAGGGCACGTAAATGATAAAAAGGGAGTGATCGTATGCAGCATAAACAAGAAAGAGTAGCAGTTATTGGCGCAGGAAGCTGGGGGACGGCTTTATCAATTGTGTTAGCAGATAATGGCCATGAAGTCCGTCTATGGGGTCATAAACAAGC